>NZ_CP054916.1:9004790-9619720 GCF_013364155.1 Streptomyces sp. NA02950
GGGCCGCGGCGGCCCGGACCGCGGCGTGGCGGCGCGTGAGGGATCGGTGGGTCGGGCCACTGGCCACGGTTTCCTCCAGCGGTGAACTCCGGCGGTGCGGGGGACTGCGGCCGCTGCCCGGACCACGGCGGGCCGTGGCCCAAGGTTGTCACCGCCGCCACCCACCGGCACCCGCCGACGTCCAAGCAGGTGAGGGGCGTACCGCCGCCGGCCGCACACCGCGTCCCCGGCTGGTACGGGGACGCGGTGTGCGGCCTCGAGGGCGCCCGCCCGCATATTCCCGTACACCTCGCATATTCCGGCGTCCGCGGGGGAATCGGGGGCCATGACAAAGCCCTGCCTTCCGACGGGCATCCGGGCCTGCCTGTTCGACCTCGACGGGGTGCTGACCCGGACCGCCGTGGTGCACGCGGCGGCGTGGAAGCAGACGTTCGACGAATTCCTCGAGCGCCGCGACGGCCCCTCCTACCGCCCCTTCGACCGGGCCGCCGACTACGACGAGTACGTGGACGGCCGCCCGCGCGCCGACGGCGTCCGCACCTTCCTGGCCTCCCGGGGCATCGACCTCCCCGAGGGCGCGGCCGACGACCCGCCCGGCAAGGACACCGTCCACGGTCTCGGCAACCGCAAGAACGCCCTGGTCCTGGCCAAGATCCGGGAAGAGGGCGTCGAGGCGTACCCCGGATCGGTGCGCTTCGTCGAGGCGGTGCGCGCCGCGGGGCTGCGGACCGCGGTCGTCTCCTCCAGCGCCAACTGCCGCGATGTGCTGATAGCCGCCGGTATCGAGCACCTCTTCGAAGTGCGGATCGACGGTGTGGTCGCCGCCGAGCGCAAACTGCCGGGCAAACCCCACCCCGACACCTTTCTCGAGGCCGCCCGCGAACTGCACACCGCCCCGGACGCGGCCGCCGTCTTCGAGGACGCCCTCGCCGGCATGGAAGCCGGGCGCGCCGGCCGGTTCGGCCATGTGGTGGGCGTGGACCGGGTCGGCCAGGCGGATGCGCTGCGCGACCACGGCGCCGACACCGTGGTCCGGGATCTCGCCGAACTGCTGGAGGAGGACGCCTCGTGATCACCGACTCCTCGTATGCCGTCGACCCCTGGCTGATGCGGGAGACCGAGCTCCACCTGGATGTCCTGCCCCAGAGCGAATCGGTCTTCGCGCTCTCCAACGGCCATGTCGGCTGGCGCGCCAACCTGGACGAGGGCGAGCCCCACGGTCTGCCCGGCTCCTACCTCAACGGGGTCTACGAGCGGCGCCCGCTGCCCTACGCCGAGGCCGGATACGGCTACCCCGAGGCCGGTCAGACCATGATCAACGTCACCAATGGCAAGATCATCCGGCTGCTGGTGGACGACGAGCCCTTCGATCTGCGCTACGGACGGCTGCGTTCCCACGAGCGCGTCCTCGATCTGCGCGGCGGCGTGCTGCACCGCAGCTGCGAATGGACCTCTCCCTCGGGCACCAGCGTCCGGGTGCGCTCCACCCGGCTGGTCTCCCTCACCCAGCGGGCCATCGCCGCCGTGGCCTACGAGGTGGAGGCGCTGGACGCGCGGATCCGCGTTGTCGTCCAGTCCGAGCTGGTCGCCAATGAACAGCTGCCCAGCCACGCGGAAGACCCCCGGGTGGCCCAGGCCCTGGAGTCCCCGCTGCTGCCCGAGGAGAACGACGCCAATGACAAGCGACTGCGGCTGATCCACTGCACCGACGCCAGCCGTCTGCGGGTCGCTGCCGCCGCCGACCATCTGATCACCGGGCCGCCGCCCACCCGCCACTCCAGCGAGAGCAGCGACGACCTGGCCCGGCTGACCGTGACCTCCGTCCTCGAACCGGGCGAGATCCTGCGGCTGGAGAAACTGGTCGCCTACGGGTGGTCGAGCGTGCGCTCCCTGCCCGCCGTACGGGACCAGGTCGAAGCGGCACTGGCCGGGGCCACCAGCACCGGCTGGCGCGGACTGGTCCATCAGCAGCGCGCCTGGCTGGAGGACTTCTGGGACCGCGCCGATGTGGAGGTCGAGGGCGACGCCGAGATCCAGCAGGCGGTCCGCTTCGCCCTCTTCCACGTCCTCCAGGCGGGCGCCCGCGCCGAGGAACGTGCCATCCCCGCCAAGGGCCTCACCGGCTCCGGCTACGACGGACACTCCTTCTGGGACACCGACACCTTCGTTCTGCCCCTGCTCACCTACACCTTTCCCGAGTCCGTGGCGGAGGCGCTGCGCTGGCGTCAGTCCACCCTGACTGCGGCCCGCGACCGGGCCCGCCAGCTCGGCCACGAGGGCGCCGCCTTCCCCTGGCGCACCATCGACGGCTCCGAATGCTCCGCCTACTGGCCCGCCGGTACGGCGGCCTTCCACGTCAACGCCGATGTCGCCGACGCCGTGGTGCGTTACGTCGCCGCCACCGGCGACGAGGAGTTCGAACGCGAGACCGCCGTGGAACTGCTGGTGGAGACCGCCCGGCTGTGGCGCTCCCTGGGCCACCACGACCACCACGGCCGCTTCCACGTCGACGGGGTGACAGGCCCCGACGAGTACAGCGCCCTCTGCGACGACAACGTCTACACCAACCTCATGGCCCAGTCGAACCTGCGGTGCGCGGCGGACGTCGTGGAGCGCCATCCCGCCAAGGGCGCGGCGCTGGGCGTCGACGACGAGGAGGCCGCCGCCTGGCGGGACGCCGCCGAGTCCATGACCATCCCCTACAACAAGACCCTCGGCGTCCATGAGCAGCACACCGGCTTCACCGGCCACCAGGAGTGGGACTTCCAGAACACCCGCTCCGACGACTACCCGTTGATGCTCCACTTCCCCTACTTCGAGCTGTACCGCAGACAGGTGGTCAAACAGGCCGATCTGGTGCTGGCGATGTATCTGCGCGGCGAGTGCTTCACCGAGGAGCAGAAGGCCCGCAACTTCGCCTACTACGAGCCCCTGACCGTCCGCGACTCCTCCCTGTCGGCCTGCTGCCAGGCCGTCATCGCCGCCGAGGTCGGCCATCTGCGCCTGGCCTACGACTACTTGGGCGAGGCGGCGCTGATGGATCTGAAGGACCTGGAGCACAACACCCGCAACGGTCTGCACATCGCCTCGCTCGCGGGCACGTGGATCGCGCTGGTCGCCGGGTTCGGCGGAATGCGCCACTTCGCGGGCAGTCTGGAGTTCGCGCCCAAACTGCCGGAGAAGCTGGCCCGCCTCGCCTTCACCGTGCAGGTGCTGCGACGGCGGCTGAGGGTGGAGATCACCAACACCTCCGTCACCTACTCCCTGGTCGAGGGCGCCCCGATGGAGATCCGGCACTACGGCCGGGCCATCACCGTCTCCGACACATCGCCCAAGACCTGCGAGGTCCCCGAGCAGACAGCCCGCCCCGAACCGCGCCAGCCCCCCGGCCGCCGGCCCGACCGCCGGGCGTGAGGCGGGACCACCGGAACCACCACCGGAGCGACGAGGAGCGGGCGACGGCCGGAAGGGGCGCGCGATGGATCCGCTGACCGCCTTGGACCGGATCGCGTTCCTCCTGGAGCGTGCCCAGGCGCCGACCTACCGGGTACGCGCCTTTCGCACCGCCGAAGCGGTCCTGGCCGAGCTGTCCCCGGAGGAGGTACGGCGGCGCGCCGAGGCGGGCACACTCACCTCGCTCAAGGGCATCGGCCCCAAGACCTCGCAAGTGGTGCGGGAGTCGCTGCGCGGCGAGGTGCCGACGTACCTGGCCGGTCTCGAAGCCGAGGCCGAGGCCGTGCGGGAACCCGACCCCGCGGCGGCCGCACTGCGCGATGCGCTGCGCGGCGACTGCCATCTGCACTCCGACTGGTCCGACGGCGGCTCACCGATCGAGCTGATGGCCCGTACGGCCGCGCGGCTGGGACACGACTGGGCGGTGCTGACCGACCACTCGCCACGGCTGACCGTGGCCAATGGGCTGTCGCCGGAACGGCTGCGCGCACAGCTCGAGGTGGTGGCCGGACTGCGCGCGGCCCTGGCCCCGTTCCGGCTGCTCACCGGTATCGAGGTCGACATCCTTCCGGACGGCTCCCTCGACCAGGAGCCGGAGCTGCTGGACCGGCTGGATGTGGTCGTCGCCTCCGTCCACTCCAAGCTGCGGATGGACGCCCGCGCGATGACCCGCCGGATGGTGGCAGCGGTCCGCGATCCCCATGTCGATGTGCTGGGCCACTGCACCGGGCGGCTGCTCGGCGGCAAACGCCCGGAGTCCGTGTTCGACCCGGCCGAGGTGTTCGGCGCCTGTGCCGAGTCGGGTACCGCCGTGGAGATCAACTGCCGCCCCGAGCGGCTGGATCCGCCGCGGCGGCTGCTCCGGGAGGCCGTCGCGGCGGGGACGTTCTTCTCGATCGACACCGACGCCCACGCACCCGGTCAGCTCGGCTGGCAGATCAACGGATGCACCCGGGCGGCGGAGTGCGAGGTGCCGAAGGAGCGGATCATCACCACCTGGACCGAGCGACAGCTCCTGGAGTGGACGCGTACCCGCAAGGCCCCACGTCGCGCGGCCACGCGCCGGGGCGCCTCCCGCCGTACGGCCGACGGGAGCTGACCCTCCGGAACCTCAGGAGCGCGGACCCGCGGGGTCGAGCACCGCCTCGATGTCGATGGTGAGGTCGACCATGTCGCTGACCACCACACCGCCCCGGTCCACCGTGTCGTTCCAGGACACCCCGAAGTCATGCCGATTGACCCGGGCGGTGGCGAGGAAGCCCGCGCGCCGACGCGGTCCGAGATTCGTGTCCCCCTCCCACCAGGGCGTGTCCCACTGCCCCAGATAGGTCACCCGCAGCGGCACGGGGCGGGTGACCCCGCGCACCGTGAGCTCCCCGTCGACATCGAACTCGGTCTCGCTCAGCTGGGTGACACCGGTGCCGGAGTAGGTCCACGTCGGATGGTTCTCGACGTCGAAGAAGTCCGCGCTGCGCAGATGCGCGTCCCGCTGCGGCTGGCCGGTGTACACCTGGGTGGCGTCGATGGTCGCCGCCACCCGGGCGTTCTCCGGGCTCTCCGGGTCCACCTCGAGGAACCCCTCGATGTTCTTGAACTGCCCGCGCACATACGTGACCATCATGTGCCGCGCCTTGAACTCGGCGCCCGTGTGACCGGGCTCGAAGAACCATCTGGTGACTGCCATATCCGCTTCCTGACGTGTGATCCGCTCTCGGCCGCGCTGGAACGATCATGCGCCAGACGCGGTGGGCCGTCCCGGCGGGCCATACACGAAAGGCTCGGTGAGTTCACCTATTTGCCGTAAGTCATCACATCGTCTCCTTCGATCGGGCTACCGTCATCATGTCGCGCGCGCCCGTCCGTGGCGTGGCGCACCGGGGGGGATGCATGACGGACATGACGGGGCTCAGTGACACCACGATCGAGCGGATCCTCACGATGGTCGACGCGTCCGCGCTCGCCGTCGCCGAGGAGGAGCACCAGGAGCTCTTCGAGGAGTTCGCGGAGGAACTGCGCGCCGGTCGGCGGGTGCCGGGGGCGGGGGAGTTCTTCGACGACACCAGCGGGGCACCGGCCGTCGACACCCATGTGTATCTCACCATCGGGCTGTCGGTGCTCGGCCAGATCGCCTTCAAGGTGCTGTCGACGGCGACCGACATGGCCATCGAGCACGGGCTGCGGGACGCCCTCGGCTACCTCACACGCTGTCTGCGCGGTGGCGATGCCGGGGAGGGCGATGACGGCGCGGAGGACGACGGCGCGGACGGCACCGTGGCACTCGCCCAGCGGGTGACGGTGGAGCTGCCACTGCCCCCGGAGGTGGACCCGGAGACGGTACGGGCCGTCGTACGGATCCAGGCGGAAGCGCTCGTCCGCTCCGCGGCGGAACCCACAGGCGCATCCGCACCCGAATCCGAACCCGCACCCGGATCCGGAGGCGGTGGGGACAACGCCGGGTAGCGCCCGCCATGACCACCGTGTCCCCGGTCCACCGGCTGCGCCGCGCGGAGCGGATGTGCTGGCTGATCCTCCTCGGCCCGGTGTGCGCCGCGCCCGCCACCGGTGCCAGCGTGATGGTCACCGGCGACGACCCGCTGAGCGTGCCCGGCGCGATCGGCGGGACCGCGCTGCTCGCCGCGGTGGCCCTCGCCGCGCTGTTCCTCCTCCCGCTGGTCAACGAGTGGCGTTCGGACTCCCTCAGCGGCCGTGAGGCGGAGGAGGGACTGAGTGAGATCAACTGGACGGAGAAGGGCTGGAAACGCATCCGGGACACCTTTCACGCGGCCGGGCTGGACACCGCGCAGCTCCAGGCGGTCTCCACCTGGTCCCCGGTGTCGAGACTCAAGGTGCTGCACATCCCGCAGCCCTCACCGGGCTTCCTCGGCCGGATGGAGGACTGGGGGATCCGATTCCAGCGCCGTAAGTCCGTGTGCGCAGTCGGCGCCGCCACCGGACTCGCCCTCGCCCTGCTGGGCGACCGGATGACACTGCCGGTCGACGACGACGTCGTGATCGTCCCCGTCGCGGTCACGGCCGTGGCCCTCGTCGCCGTGGCTGGTGTCTTGCTCTACCACGCCTTCTCGCTCAACGTCCGCAGGCCCACGGTCCACGTCACCATTCCGCAGAGCTGGCGCACCCTCCTTCGAAGCCCGGTCGGGGCGGTACTCCTCCGCCACGAGATCTCCCATCTGCGCCACCGCGATCCGATGCGGCGCCGCTATCTGCGCCATGTACCGGCGGTGGGGAAGCTGGCCGTGTGCTTCGACTCCGTGGCGGCCCTCCGTGTCACACCGGTGGAGACCTCCGGCCAGACCATCGTCTCCATGACGGCCTTCGTCCTCGCCCTCACCGGCGGCCTCTACGCCAACAGCCGTGCCCGACGGCTGGTGGTGACGCTGATGGAGATGCGGGCGGACGCCGAGGCGGCGGCCCACGACACCGAGTCGGCCGACCACCTCGCCACGTTCCTGGCCCGTCAGCAGGCCAAGAACCCCACTCCGCAGAAGGCCGCCCGGCTGCACGCCCTCACCCACCGGTGGACCGGCGGCCACCCCGTGCCCTACGCCCGCGCCGTCGCCGCCGTCTGCGTTTTCGCGATCACCACCTGTGTCCCGGCGATCGGGCTGTGGACCGGCGTCCTGGACCGAACGTCGTCGTAAGCGATGGCCAGGGGGTACCGTCCGAGGGAGGAGACCTGCCCAGGCGGGAGACGAGGGCCGCACGCGCGGCGAAAGGGGATGCGGAGGATGACCGGCATGGCTGAGCCCGGCGGCGGCCGGCGGGAAGAACCGGAGGGCCGCCGGGCGCCCGCGGAGCCCGAGGGCGGCGACCCCGCCTGCTGGCTGGACCGCGTCTGCGCCGCATGCGGCGCCATCCAGGACACCGTCCCCTTCGACCGTTGCGCACGCTGCGGAGCGGTCGCCGAGGACATCTGAGCCGGGCCGGACGACGGCGCGTTCGCGGGCTACCGCCGCTTCGTGTCCCCCAGCCGCTCGGTCGGCCCGCCGAACGCCAGGAACGTGGTCCGGGAGGCGAGCAGCCAACGGCCCTCCACCGTGCGGAACGTGTCCGCATAGTGCCCCACGTTCACGGGGGGCCGGGGCGTGACGATGCCTTCCGTATGGCCGTCGACCCGATACGTCGCGAAGCAGGACGTGGCGGTGGCCGTTGTCGCGGACTCCACGGTGACCGCGATGTTCGAGGTCATCCGGCGCGAGAGCCGGTCCGCCGGACGGGAACCGAAGTACCTCCCCAGCGCCTCACGCCCTTCCACCCGGCGGTCACCGGCGGGCCACTCCCACACTCCGTCCACCGTGAACAACTCGGCCACCGAACTCGGATCCCCCAGATCGAGCCGGTGCAGAAAATCTATGATCAGGCGCTCACAGGCCCGTTCGGCGAGCAGCCGGTCGATCGGGCCGAGATCTCCGGTATCCATGATTCTTTCCTATCGTAGGGTCCCCGTGCGCCCCGCCTCAGCCCTCGTGGTCGTAGACCGTCACCGGCACCCCTCGGGCCACCAACTCCCGTGCTATCAGCGGCTCGATACGCGACCAGCGGCCACCCGCCAAACCGCAGCCGATGCGCGGCATATGGACCGAGGCACCCTCCTCGGCGGCCCTGGCCGCCACCGCGCCCAGGGCGGCCCCGATGGCCTCGTACTGCACCGGAACCCCCTTGCTGCCACGGCGCAATCCCCGCTGACCGATCATGTTCGCCACGCACAGATACGGGCTCACCCGCACGAACTGCACCGCGCCCAGCCCGAAGTCATTGCCCGCGCGCTCCCGGTGCCAGCGCCGGTACGCGGACTCCGGCTCCGGCCAGCGCCGCGAGACCGCCAGCACAAAGCCCTTGCCCCAGCCGCCCAGGTCGTTGCAGACATGAGCGATGATCTTCTGTCCCTTGCCGCGCGGTGAGGTGGCGTCCCCGCGGACGTACACGATGTCCCCCATGACTCCACCGTACGGCCCGCCACTGACACATCCGTCCGACAAGCGGCTCCTTCGCATGTCAGTGCGTGGCCAGCCCCGCCTGGAAGGCCAGGATCACCGCCTGGGTCCGGTTCTCGACGCCCAGCTTGGCCAGCACATGGCCCACATGCGTCTTGACCGTCTCCAGGCTCACCGTCAGCCCGTCCGCGATCTGCTGGTTGGACAGCCCCTGCGCCATCAGCCGGAGGATCTCCGTCTCCCGGCGGGTGAGCGCGGCCGCCCGCGTTACCGCCTCCGGCCGTACCGGCCGACCGGTGGCCAGGCGGCGTACGGCGTCGGGGAAGAGCATCGAGTCTCCGGCCGTCACCAGCCGGATGGCGTGGGCGATCTGCTGGGACGGGGCCCGTTTGCGGATGAAGCCGTCGGCGCCCGCCTCCAGCGCGTCGTAGACGTACTCGTCGTGCTCGAAGGTGGTGATCACGATGACCTTCGGCGGCTCGGACAGCGTGGCCCGCAACTGGCGGGTGGCCTCGATCCCGTTGAGGGTGGGCATCCGCACATCCATCAGGACGACGTCGGGGCGCAAGGCCACCACCAGCGGCAGCACGTCGGAGCCGTCCGCGGCCTCGCCGACCACGGTCAGATCGGGCTTGGCCGACAGCAGCGTCCGCAGCCCGGTCCGGGTGAGCTCCTCGTCATCGACGACCAGCACGCTCACCGTGCTGTGCGCGCTGGTGTCCACGGCCCCGTTCACCGGATGCGCCGCACCCGTCCCGCTCATCGCCCCGTCCCCAGCGGCAGCCGTGCCACGAGCCGCCACCGGGCTCCGTCAGACCCATCCGCGGCAGTGCCGGACAGTTGGTCCACCGGGCCCATGGACACTTCGCCGCGCAGCAGCCGCACCCGTTCGGCGATCCCCGTCAGCCCCTGACCGGACCGTCCCTCCCCTCGTGTCACCGGGCCGCCGCACCCACGGCGGACCCGATTGACGAGCTCCACCTCCAGCCGTCCGCCGCGCACGTCGATCCGCAGCCCGATCCCCGTCTTCTCGCCGTGCCGCAACGCGTTGGTCAGGCCCTCCCGGGCGATCCGGTACGCCTCCCGGGACACCGCCGCCGGTACCCGGTCCAGATCGCCACCGGTCTCCATCCGCAGTTCGGCGCCCGCCTGCCGCACCGACTCCGCGAGGGCGTCGAGATCGGCTAGGGTGCGCTGCGGCGCCTTCGGCGCCCGCTCGTCGCGGAGCGCGCCGAGCACATGGTCCAGGTCGTCCATCGCCGCCCGCGAGGTCTCCTCGATGCTGGTGAGCGCCCGCCGCGCCGCGGCCGGATCGCGCTCCAGCAGTTCCCCGGCCACCGCGGCCTGGATGGTGGACGCCGTGAGTGTGTGCCCGATGGAGTCGTGCAACTCCTGGGCCAGCCGGTTCCGTTCGTCCAGAAGCCGCATCCGCTCCTCGGCCGCGGCCAGCCGCTCGGCGGGCCGGTGGTCCAGGAAGACCGGGGCCAGCAGCCGCAGCGCGGCCGTACCGACCGCGGTCATGGAGCCCGCGAGCAGCAGGCACCCCACGGAGACCAGCGGCGTCCACAGCCCCTCACCGCCCGCCGGTACGGTGACCCGTTCCCCGAAGACGGCGATCTCGCCACCACCGCCCCACCACACCGCCGGGAACGCCACGGCACCGAAGACCAGCATCCCCGTCAGCGTGATCACCGCTACCCCTACCGCCATATGCGCCACCAGCCATGCCGCGGTACGCAGCCGGTTGATCCACCGGGAGCGCGGTGACTCGGCGGCCGGGAGCGGAAGTCCGGTGCCCAGCAGCCCCTTGGCCAGCCGGACACAGCCGCGGCGTGCGGCGCGTGGTGCGCCCAGGGCCGTGATCACGATTATCAGCGCGAGGCTGAAGCCCGCGATACGCGCCGGAAGTGCCCACCGGGGCGGCGCCGACAGTACGGCGGCCGTCAGCGGCGGTACGCTCAAGGCCGCTCCGAGCAGCGTATGAGCCCAGCCCCGATAGGTCGCCGCGGTGAACAGCGGACGGATCAACGTGTGCATGGCCCGCACAGTAGCCGCAGGCCAGTTCGGCGCGCCTCCCTCCAAAGAGCCGGTTCATCCCGCTGTTTCGAGCGACACGGATTCGCCAGCGCGGGACGCGCGCTCCGTCTCCGGCCCGCTCGGGCCTCCTGCTGGGCCGCCGTGCGGCGCCGGAGCAACCCGGCGCCGGACGGACATGACTAGAAGCGGTAGCGCAGAATGCGGCCCATGGCCCGGAAGCCGGGCAGATGGGCCATCACCTTCATACTCATCCGCCCCGACGCGGGCATCTTCTCCAGCCCCGGTATGTCCACGCTGCGCACGGTGTCCAGGCAGGTCAGCCCGTCGTGCCAGCTCTCGAGTTCATACGGGTCGTCCAGCCCCCAGTGGAGCGTCGCCCCCGCGTTGCGCACCGCCGGAACACACTTCTGGAGCCGGATGCCCAGCGAGCCGCAGCAGTCGAAGAGCAGCTGCCCGCTGGGGAAGCGGCCGGTGATCCGCTGGATCAGCCGCTTGCCCTCCTCCTCGGTCAGATACATCGTCAGGCCCTCGAAGACCGCCACGGTCGGACGGTCGTCGGGCACCTCACGCAGCCACGCCTCGTCGGTCACCGAGGAGGCGACCCTCTCGTAGCCGCCCGACGGCTCCGTGAGCGGCCGTCGGCGCGGCTCGACGACGTCCGGGAAGTCGACGTCGATCCCAGTGCACCGACGACGGGGGATCGAGCCGCTGGACCCGGGTGTCCAGGCCGCAGGCCAGATGCAGCACGGTGGCCTTCTGATGCTCCGCCAGGAACTCGGTGGTCCAGTCGTCGAGCTGTTTGGCCCGCAGTGCCACGCCCACCGCCGTCGTGGGCGTCATCCCCGTTTTGCCGAAGTCGTACGCGACGCGCTCCACCGCCGCCTGGGGGCGGTGTCGCCCAGGACGGTGTCCGGTGAGCGGCTGTCCACCGCCCTGGCGTAGAGCGTGGCGAGCATGGTCTCCTGAGTGCCGCTGAGCGTGATCTTTTCCTGATCCATGGTTCCTCGGTCGATGTGGGGGTACCGGCGGCCCTGCGCGAAATCGGGCACGGAGTGTCCGCGTCCGTGTGCGTACAGTTCCATGTCTTCCCTGGGGAAGGCGACCGAGTCCTGGGCCGTTCGAGTACTTCCCGCCATCTCCGGAGCCCGTGGTGGACCGTCAGTCCTGCGTGGCCAGCCAGAGATCGGGGCCGAACACCTCGTAGTGGACGGCGGAGGGCCGTACGCCCCGCTCCAGCAACTGGGCGCGTACGGCCCGCATGAAGGGCAGCGGTCCGCACAGATAGACCTGCGCGTCCTCGGGGACCGTGACGCCGGACAGGTCCACCAGGCCGGTACGCGCCTCCGGCCAGTCGCCCTCCGGTCGCTCGTACCAGAAGTGGGCATCGCCCTGGGCCAGTTTGGTGACCAGCCGTTCCTGATCGACGCGCAGCGCGTGGCGGGCGGCGGAGCGGTCGGCGTGGACGACGGTCACCGGGCCCTGGTGCCCCCGGTCCACCAGGTCCTCCAGCATGGCGACCATCGGGGTGCATCCGATGCCCGCCGAGACCAGCAGCAGCGGGGTGTCCCTGTGCGTGGTGTCGAGCACGACGTCGCCGTACGGAGCCGAGACGCTGATCACGTCGCCCACCCGGACCTGGTCGTGCAGATGGCCGGAGACCTCGCCCACCGGTCCCTGCCCCTCGTGCACCCGCTTGACGGCGAAGGAGCGCACCGTCGAACCGGGTGCGTTGGTCAGGCTGTACTGGCGTATCTGCCGTGCTCCGTCGGCCAGTTCGACCTGGACGGACACATATTGTCCGGCCCGGAACACCGGGGCCGGGCGGTCGTCCGCGGGCCGGATCCGGAAGGTGACCACCTCCGGTGTCTCCTGGACCCGTGCCACCACCGTCCACGGGCGCCAGGTGCCTCCGGCCAGCGTGCCCTGCTGTGCGTACAGCCGTCGTTCGATCTCGATGAGGGCGTTGGCCATCAGCCAGTAGACCTCGTCCCAGGCGGCGGCCACGTCCGCGGTGACCGCGTCGCCGAGCACCTCCGCGATGGCGGCGGACAGATGGCGGTGCACGATCGCATACTGCGCGGGTGACACCCCGAGCGAGGCGTGCTTGTGCGCGATCCGTTCCAGCAGCGCGTCGGGGCGGACTTCGGGCTGTGCCACCAGGGTGGTGGCGAACGCGGCGAAGGCCCCCGCCAGGGCCTGGCGCTGTGTCCCCGCGGCCTGGTTGCCCCGGTTGAACAGATGCCGCAGCAGCTCGGGGTGGGCCTCGAACATCCTCCGGTAGAAGAGGTCGGTGATGGTGCCGATCGCCTCGCCGACGGCGGGCAGCGTGGCGCGGACGGTCTCAGCCGACTTCGGGGAGAGCATAGGAGGCTCCTAAGTGGTATGTGAGATTCGTATTTAACGGTGTGAAGAAGTCCGTCATGGCGGGGTCCCTGATGTCAGGCGGACAGGCCGGGGCGGCGTCCCACCAGTCCCAGCAGCACCGGGCCGGTGGGGGAGGCGACCAGATCGTTGACCGTCAGCGGATCGAGTGTGGCGTAGAACGCCTCCTGCGCCCGGCGCAGCGCCATGCGCAGCCGGCACCCCTGCCGCAGCGGACAGGGGGTATCCCCCTCGCAGTCGACGACATCGCCAACCCCCTCGAGTTCCCGGACGAGCTGGCCGATTGAGGCGGTGCGCCCGGTCTCGGTGAGCGCCAGCCCGCCGCCGCGCCCCCGCCGTGACTCGATGAGCCCGAGGTGCTGGAGCCGGGCGGCCACTTTGGCCAGATGGCTGTACGGCACCTGCATCTCCTCGGCGACCCGCCGCGCGGTGCACGGTTCGTCGCCGGTCACCGCGAGGCGCATGATCGCCCGGAGGGCCAGATCCGTGGACTTCGTCAGCCGCATGGCGGCAGCTTAGATAATACGAATCTGAGATGCAACTTAACTGGCGCCGGCCGGAACGGTCCGGAAGTGGGTGGTCACCCGGTTGGTGTCGTCGAGTACATGGAACGCGACCATCGGCGGCAGGTCGTAGTTGAGGGGATCGTCCTGGCTCCCGCTCTCGCCGGGCAGGGTGAGGGTGGAGACCACCCCCGGCGCGGCCAGCAGCGGAAGTCCGGCGAAGGTGGTGGTCGCGGCGGTGTGCGCATGGCCGCACAGCAGCGCGACAACGTGGTCGTACCGGTCCAGCACCTTCTCCAGGCGCTCGGCCTGGAACTGCCGGATGGCATCCACAGAGGGGATGTGCAGCGGAAGCGGCGGGTGGTGGAACGCGACGAAAGCCGGGACATCCTGCGGAGAGTCCGCCAGTTCGCCGTCGAGCCACGCGAGCGTGACATCGTCCAGCAGCCCTTCGCCGCGTCCGGGGACCGAGGAGTCGCACATCAGGAAGGTGGCCCCGGGGAGCCGGTGCGCCCGGTTCACCGGGGTGGTGGCGTCCGCACCCGAGCTGTCCTCGCCGAGGAAGTGGCGCCGGTAGGCCGCCCGCTCGTCGTGGTTGCCCGGGCAGGTCAGGACCGGCAGCGGTGAGGTGAGGATCGCGGCCGCCTCCCGGTACTCCTCCTCGGTGCCGTGGTCGGCGATGTCACCCGTCGCCAGGATGGCGTCGAGCCGCCCGGGGAGACCGTTGAGGTACGCCATCACCCGGCGGGTGCGCTCGGCCGCCCTCGCCCCTCCGTACCCGCGGTCCTGCCCGAGGTGCACATCACTGATCTGAGCGAACACCAACACCACAAACCTCCTGACGACGGGGCCGTCCCCGGCCGCGGGGTCGCGCGGAGGACCGGTCGGCGCCACCCTATGCGCCCGCCGGGGCCGTCCGCCGTCCCGTCCCGCCTGCCTCCAGCCCGCTCCCGTCCGTCTGGAACCCCGTCAGATAGGGGTGGGTGTCCCTTGGGCCGTCTGTCAGACGCCCTCCGGCGGAGAGTCGCGCAGCGCGCGCGTCACCGACCAGGCGACGGACACCATGGGTACGGCCACCACCGCCCCGATCACCCCCGCGACGATGCTCCCGGCGATGACCGAGATGGCGACCACCACCGGATGCAGCCGGACTGCCCAGCTCATCACCAGTGGATGCAGGACATGCCCTTCGAACTGCCCCACGATCACGATGAGCGCCAGCACGACCGCCGCGATCACCGGACCCCGCCCCGCCAGCGCCACCACCGTGGCCACCGCCAGCGCGATCGGCGACCCGATCAGCGGGATGAAGGTGGCGAAGAAGACCAGCAGTGTCAGCGGCAGGGCCAGTGGCACCCGCAGCAGGAACAGCGCGACGCCCACCAGGGTGGCGTTGCTGGCCGCCACCAGGATGATGCCCCGGGTGTATCCGGCGAACGTGCTCCAGGCCGCCTGCCCCGCCCGGTCCCACGGCGACCGTGCGGCCTCCGGGAGCTGTCCGCGGAACCACCGCCACATCCGGTCGCCGGAGTGGACGAAGAAGATCGAGCAGAACAGTGCCAGAACCGCAGCGGTGAGCGCCTCCACCGCGCGGCCCGCACCGCTGAGCGCCCTGCTGATCAGGGCCCCGCGGTTCCGGGAGACGAAGGAGTTGATCCTGTCGTGCAGTCCCGCCAGGGTGCCGCGCCGGGCATGGAACGGGGGCCCCTCCAGCCAGCGTTCGATCCGGCCGATTCCGCCGCGGAACTCACCCACCAGCCTGCTCGCCTCACCGGCCGCCGCGTTTCCCACCAGCGCCAGCAGTCCGAGCACCAGGAACAGACTGCCGAACACCGCGAGTGCCACAGCCAGTGGCCGGGGCACCACCCGCGCCAGCAGATCGGTCAGCGGGCGCAGCAGCGCCGTGGCCACCAGGGCGAGAAACACCGCCACCGCGACGAGTTCGAACTGCCCCAGCACCGTGAACGCCAGGTAGACGGCCACTCCGACGGCAAGGATCCGCCATGCGTACGCCGCGGCCAGCCGCAGTCCGGGATGGACGAGGGCACCTTCCCCGTCCGCCCCGCCCGCCCCGCGCACAGCGGCCGGGACCGCCGCGGATCCGGAGCGGGTGCGGGCTGCCGCGGCCCGTGAGGCACGGCGCGGACGGCCACCGGCTGCCCCGCGCGGACGACGTGCGCGCCGCGGCGTACTCCCGTTCGCCCCCATGTGCTTCCCGCCGGCCGTCGCCGCGCCCCGCTCCGGTCCGCCCTGATCCGGTCCGTCCGGCTCCGATCCGCCGCGTTCCGATCCGTCGTGTGCCGCTCCATCAGATGCCGGTCCGTCGGACGGGGGGAGAGACCCGCTGCTCACGTCGGCGCCACCGCCTTCTGCGTCCCGGCCCTCGCGGTGGAAAGCGTCCGGACTCAATCTGTTCAACCGATTATTTCGGAATGTACCGATTGAAGCAGGGTGGGTGTCCGGGCGGGGGAACCTCTTCCCGGGCGCGGCGGGCCCGCACCGGCCGTCGAGTCCGCGGAGCGAGGGCGGGCCGTGGCGTTCCCTCCCGCCCACGGCGGCTCCATAATCGATCACCCGTCCAAGGAGTCACCCGTGACGTACGACATCACCGCCGTCCGCGCGCAGTTCCCCGCCCTGAGAGCCGGATCGGCGCACTTCGACGGACCGGGCGGCACACAGACACCCCGGCCCGTCATCGAGGCCGTCTCCGAGGCGCTGGCCAACCCCTTGTCCAACCGCGGCCGTCTCACCACGGGGGAGCGGAACGCCGAGACCCTCGTCGCGGAGGCCCGTCTCGCGCTGGCGGACCTGCTGGGCGCGGACCCTGCCGCAGTCGTCTTCGGCCGCAGTGCCACTCAGCTGGCGTACGACTTCTCCCGCACCCTGGCCAAGACCTGGACGCCGGGGGATGAGGTCGTGGTGTCCCGTCTGGACCACGACTCCAACATCCGCCCCTGGGTGCAGGCGGCGGCCCGTGCCGGTGCCACCGTACGCTGGGCCGACTTCGACCCGGTCACGGGCGAGCTGACCCCCGATCACATCGGCGCCGTACTGAGCGACCGCACCCGGCTGGTCGCGGTCACGGCCGCCTCGAATCTGATCGGAACCCGTCCGGCGATCGCGGAGATCTCCCGGATGGTCCATGCGGCCGGGGCGCTGCTGTACGTCGACGGTGTGCATTACACCGCGCACGTCCATGTCGATATCGACCGGCTAGGGGCGGACTTCTTCACCTGCTCCCCGTATAAATTCCTCGGCCCTCACCTCGGCGTTCTGGCGAGCCGTCCGGAAATACTGGAGAATCTGACCCCGGACAAACTGCTGCCGTCGACCAACGACGTCCCCGAGCGTTTTGAATTCGGCACCCTGCCCTATGAATTCCTCGCCGGAACGCGCGCCGCGGTCGACTTCCTGGCGGGTCTGGACCCGACGGCCCAGGGTGATCGCCGGGAGCGGCTGGCCGCGTCGTTCGAGGCGCTCGAAACGTACGAGGACTCCCTGCGGCTGCGGATCGAAGAGGGCCTCGCCGCGTTCGGCGCGATCACGGTCCACTCCCGGGCCAAGCACCGCACCCCGACCCTCCTGCTGACCATCGGCGGACGCGACACAACCGACGCGTACCGCGCGCTCGCCGCCCGTGGCGTCGACGCCCCGTCCGGCTCCTTCTACGCGCTGGAACCGTCCCGCAGACTGGGGCTCGGCGACACCGGAGGACTCCGCGTCGGACTGGCCCCCTACACCAGCGCCGAGGACGTGGACCGGCTGCTCAACGGCCTGTCCGACGTCATGGACGAGCCGGTCACGCATCCCTGAAGCCGTCCGCGCGCCGTCCACGCGCCGTCCACGCGCTCGCTCCCGCCGGAGTGCCGGAGCGAGGGCGGGCACCGGGAGCCCGGCCGGAAGGCTCCGCTCTCGAAGCGGGTACCGGGGCGCCGGGGGGTGTCCTGCCGCGCCCGGGCGCACACCGAAGCCCCGATTCCCCGCCGGGCCCTGAGCGGTGTACGCGGGGAGGCGCGTGCCGCGGTCAGCGCGACCGCCTCCCCGCCATGACCTGGCGGTCCGTCATCCGGCCGCGCCCCCCGGCAGGTGCTGGGTGTCGCGGCCCTCCGTTCCCCGCGGTGACGGCGCACGTGCTCGTATGCCTTTCCGCTGTTGCTCGTAAATACGTTCTCCGCCGTGCACGGTGCTTGGAGGGGAATTTCCGGGCATGCTCATTCCGGTTCGCGCCCCACATCACGGAAAGGCATCCCATGGCCAGCGCCTTACCGCAGCCGGACAGGCTTCCCTCGCTCACCGGTTATCGCTTTCTTCTGGCCTGCGCGGTTCTTTTCGGCCATGTCCTGACGTTGGGAAGACTCTTCGCGGACGAGGCGGTCTACGAGGCCGCCGACAGGTCCCATATGCTCAGCGCCGGGGCCGTCTCCTCCTTCTTCATCCTCAGCGGCTTCGTCCTGGCATGGACCCTCCGCCCGGACGACACCGCCGGACGCTTCTGGCGCCGCCGCTTCGTCAAGATCTTCCCCAACCACGCGGTGACCTGGACCCTCATGCTGGTCCTGCTCATGGCCACCGGGACGGCCACGCTGCTCCCCGTACCGGACCCGGCCGCCGACGAGGCCGTGAAGAATCTGCTCCTCGTCCACACCTGGGCCCCCGACATGGCGGACTTCAGCAGTGTGAACCCGGTGACCTGGTCCATCTCCTGCGAGGTGTTCTTCTACCTGCTCTTCCCCTTCCTGATCCGGCCGCTGAGCGCCCTGCCCGCCCGCCGGATCCGGCCCGCCATCGCGCTGATCGCCGCACTGATCCTCGCCACCCCCGCGCTGGCCACCCTGTTCACCGAGGATGCCGCTGCCGGGAGTTGGTCACCCCTGTCCATGGAGCGCTGGTGGCTGATCTACTTCTTCCCGCCCGTGCGGCTGCTGGAATTCGTGCTCGGCATCCTGCTCGCCCTCGCCGTGCGGACGGGCCGGTGGCCCGCGCTCCGGCTGCGCTGGCCGCTGCTCGCCCTCATCGGCCTGTTCGTGGCGCAGCCCCGGCTGCCGGAGGAGTACGTCTGGGGCGCGGCCACCTGTCTGCCGCTCGCCGCGCTGATCCCCGCACTTGCCAGCCGCGACATCGACCGCCGCCCCACTTGGCTCAGCCTGCGCCGGCTGGTGGTGCTCGGTGAGGCGTCCTTCGCTCTCTACATGATCCATTTCCCGATCCTGTACGCGATCCGCCTGCTGCTCGGGGATCGCACCTTCGGCATCCTCACCGCCACGGCCATCGCCCTCGGTGTGGCCACGGTGTGTGTCCTCGCCTCGCTCCTGCTGTGGCGCACGGTCGAGCTGCCCATGATGCGGCGCTACTCCCGCCCCCGGCCCCGTCCCGGCCGTCCGGCCGAGGCGACCGCCGGCGGGACCATGGACCACAACGGGGCGGAGCGCGACAGTGCCGACCGTGACCGGGCGGCAAGGGCACCGCAGCAGGACCCGCTGCCCTGACCGACCGCACCGCGCGACCACCACCGACGGACGGCCCGCCCGGTAGGGGCGCGCCGCGGCGGGGCGCGCTCCCGGGCGGCCGTGCCCCGGGCCCGACCTGACGTTACGATCGAGGAGGAGGGCCCGGCGCCCCACGGGAGGCTGGGCGGCACCCCCCGGGGGGAGAGAGCGGGGCTCCATGACACCCGGCGGCATAGACGGCACGGCGCTCGCCCGTCTCCGCGAGGGGCTGACCGGTGAGGCGGTCGTGCCGGGCGACCCGGTCTACGACGACGCCCGCACGATCTTCAACGCCATGATCGACCGGCGACCGGCGGTGATCGTCCAGTGCGAGAGCCAGGACGACGTCAGCCGCGCGATCGCCTTCGGCCGCTACCACGGACTGCGGATCGCGGTCCGCGGGGGCGGGCACAGCGTCGCGGGCATGTCCCTGTGCGACGACGGCCTCGTCATCGATCTGCGCCGGATGCGGGCGGTGACCGTCGACCCGGGGGCCCGGGTGGCACAGGTGGGCGGTGGCGCGGTGATGCGCGATCTGGACCGGGCGGCCGAACCGTACGGCCTGGCGACCACCGGTGGCCGGGTGTCGACCACGGGCGTCGGCGGTTTCGTCCTGGGCGGTGGCACCGGCTGGCTGGACCGCGCATTCGGCCTGGCCTGTGACCACCTGCTGTCCGTGGACCTCGTCACCGCACAGGGCGAAGCGCTGCACACCAGCGAGGACGAGCACCCCGAGCTGTTCTGGGCCCTGCACGGAGGCGGTGGCAACTTCGGCGTGGCCACCTCCTTCGCCCTGCGTCTGCATCCGCTCCCCGTCGTCACCGCGATGCTGCTGATGTGGCGCCCGGGCGCGGGCCGGGACGTGGCGTGCGCCTATCGCGACTTCCTGGAGTCCGCCCCGGACGAGATCGGCGGCGGATTCCTCTACCTGACCGCTCCGCCGGAGGACTTCGTCCCCACGGACATGGTCAACAGGCTGGCCTGCCTCGTCCTCGTCACCTACACGGGCCGGGAACAGCAGGCCCGCTCCATCGCCGCCCCGCTGCTGCGCCTCGGCCACGACGCCGAGATGATCACGGAGCTGCCGTACGCGGATCTGCAGTGCATGCTCGACGACCCGCCCGGCTACCGGAACTACTGGTCCGCCGAATACCTCGACGCGTTCCCCGACCCGGCGGTGAACCTCTTCTGCGCCCGCGCCGCGGACATGGTCGTCCCGTCTCCCTCCCAGCACGTCCTGTTCCCCCAGGGCGGGGCGGTGGCCAGGGGCCCCGGGGACTATCCGGTGCCCTGGCGCGGGTCGCCGTGGATCGTCCACCCCTTCGGCCTGTGGGAGGACCCGGCCGACGACGACCGCGCCCGGCGCTGGGCCCGTGCCACCCGCGAGGACGTCCGGCCGTGGTCCAGCGGCGCGGTCTACCTCAACTTCATCGGCATGGAGGGCGAGGAGCGGGTCATCGCGGGCTTCGGACCCCAGAACTACCAGCGCCTGGCCGAGGTGAAGGCCCGGTACGACCCCGACAACGTCTTCCGGTTCAACCACAACATCAAACCCCGTCCGGCGGGCCAGAAGGCCGCCGCGGGGATGGCCGGAAGGTGACCGGGGCGCGCCGGCGCCGCCCCGACGGCGCCGGGGCGGACATCCGGCGGTGTCACTCCGTCAGGCGAAACCGCCGTTGCTCATCAGCAGCTGGCCGTTGACCCACTGGCCCTGCGGTGAGCAGAGGAAGTCCACGAGGTGGGCGGTGTCCCGCGGGGTGCCGAGCCGGCCCAGCGGCGTGCGGCCCAGACAGTCCGCCCACACCTCGTCGGACATCCAGCCGGTGTCCACCGGCCCGGGATTGATGACGTTGGCGCTTACGCCGAGGTGCGCGAGCTCCTGCGCGGCGGCCAGGGTGATGCGGTCCTGGGCTCCCTTGCTCGCACCGTAGGGAAGGTTCCCGGCGGTGTGGTCGCTGGTGAGGGCGACGATCCGGCCACTTCCGGGCGCACCGTGGAAACGCCGCCCGTACTCACGGATCAGCAGCCAGGTGGCGCGTGCGTTGACGGCGAAGTGCCGGTCGAAGCTCTCCACGGTGGTGTCGAGCAGTCCGGAGTCGACCGACTCGCAGTGACACATCACCAGGGCGGTGACACCGCCCAGCCGGTGTTCGGCCTCGTCGAAGATCCGCGCGGGAGCCTCCGGGTCGGCGAGGTCCGCCTCGATCGCCACGGTGGCCGCCCCGAGCTCCCCGAGGGAGCCACTGATGGCCTCGACCGCCCCGGCCTCGGCGCCCCAGACCATCCGCTCGTCGTAGGAGGGCCAGAAGGAGAAGGCGAGGTCCCAGCCCGACATCGCCAGCCGACGGGCGATGCCCGCGCCGATCCCGACCGTCCGGCCCACGCCGGTGACCAGCGCGAGCGGACGGGCGCGGCCCGGCACCGCGTGGCCGGCGTCGGTGTCCGGCTGTTCCGGGTCAATGGTCATGGAGAGGATCATCGCGAGGGAGCCGGCGACGGGCAACGGCATATCGCACAGGGTCATTCCGGGCGGACGGCGGCCATGGCCCGTTCGGCCCCAGCGCGGCGGGCCGCCCCATCGCACTGTGCCGGTGTGCGGTAGACCTCGACTGTCGGTTCGCCCCGCCACCCCAGCACCATGTGACGGCTATGTCGAGGAGTGTGCGCGTGAACACGGAACTGAGCGGGTCCACCGCCTTGGTCACCGGTGCCACCGCGGGAATCGGCCGTACGGTCGCCCTGCGCCTCGCCGCGCTGGGCGCGGAGGTGGTGATCCACGGCCGCCATGCGCAGCGGGGCGCCGACACCGTCGAGGACATCCGTGCCGCGGGCGGACGGGCCCGGTTCATCGCGGCCGATCTCGCCGACCCCGATGCCGTCCGCCGCCTGGCCGCCGAGGCGGGCGCGGTCGATGTGCTGGTGAACAACGCGGGCATCTACCGTTTCGCCAGCACCCCGGAAGGCACCACCGAGCTGTTCGACATCCACATGGCGGTCAACACCCGGGCGCCGCTGCTGCTGGTCGGCGCACTCGCGCCCGGCATGGCGGCCCGTGGCCACGGAGCCATCGTGAACATGAGCACCGTGGCCGCCACCACCCCCGCGCGCGGCGCCGGGGTGTACGGCGCCTCCAAGGCCGCGCTGGAACTGCTGACCCGCATCTGGGCCGATGAATTCGGCGCCCAGGGGGTGAGGGTGAACGCCGTACGCTCCGGTCCGGCCCGCACCCCCGGCACCGTGGAGATGGGGGAGGACATTCTCCAGGCACTGGGCCGGACCACGATCCTGGGCAGACCCGCCGAGCCCGAGGAGATCGCCGAAGCGGTGGTCTTCCTCGTCTCGCCGCGGGCCGAGTACATCACCGGTACGGTCCTCGAAGCACGAGGCGGCGAACTCGCCCTCAGCTGACCCAGCCGCCCTCGCCCGGATCACACCCGCCCCCCGGCCGGAGCAGCCGGTACCGGCGGCGACATAGCCTGGGTGCGTGATCGCCACACTCGCTGTCGAGAACTACCGTTCGCTGCGCCGACTGGTGGTTCCCCTGGGAAGACTGACCGTGGTCACCGGCGCGAACGGCACCGGCAAGTCCAGCCTCTACCGGGCCTTTCGCCTGCTCGCCGACGCCGCGCGCGGGGGAGCGGTCGCCGCCCTCGCCCGGGAGGGCGGACTGCCGTCGGCACTGTGGGCCGGACCCGAGACCTCCGCACGGGCCGTACGGGAAGGCCGCCATCCGATCCAGGGCACCGTCCGCTCCGAACCGGTCAGCCTGCGCCTGGGCTTCGCCGGTGACGAGTTCGGCTACGCGGTGGACTTCGGCCACCCCACGCCCTCCAGTTCCATGTTCGACCTGGATCCGGAGATCAAACGGGAGAGCGTGTGGAGCGGCGCCGTCCTGCGGCCCGCCACCCTGCTGTCGGAACGGGCGGGCCCCGCCGTCCGCACGCGGGACGCACAGGGGGAGTGGAACCGCACCCAGGGGGCCGTGCGCCCGTACGACAGCATGCTCAGCGAACTGGCCGACCCGCAGCGCGCCCCCGATGTGCTCGCGGTCCGTGAACACATCCGGTCCTGGCGTTTCTACGACCACGTGCGCACCGACGCCCACGCCCCCGCGCGGGCGGCGCGGATCGGCACCCGCTCCCCGGTCCTCGCCTCCGACGGCGCCAACGTGGCCTCGGCCCTCCAGACCATCCGGGAGATCGGCGACAGCGACGCACTGGACGCCGCCATCGACGCGGCCTTCCCCGGCAGCCGCGTGGAGGTCGCCGACCGCGGTGGCCGCTTCGAACTGGCCCTGCGCCAGCACGGATTGCTGCGCCCCCTGGGGGCGGCCGAACTGTCCGACGGCACCCTGCGCTATCTGCTGTGGACGGCCGCGCGGCTCTCCCCGCGCCCACCGGATCTGCTGGTGCTCAACGAGCCCGAGACCAGCCTGCACCCCGAACTGCTCGAGGCGCTGGCCGGTCTCATCCTGACCGCGTGCGAGAGGACCCAGATCGTGGTGGTCACGCATGCCCGCCCGCTGGCCACCGCCCTCGCGGACGGCGCCGGGCGGTCCCGTACCGAGGTGAACACCATCGAGCTGGTCAAGGAGGCGGGCCGGACGCTGGTGGACGGACAGGGCACCCTCGACGAGCCGCTGTGGTACTGGCCCAAGAGGTAGGCGAGGTGGCCGAGTCGGGGGCCTGTCACTCCTCCGGGTGTGCGTTCCGCGCCGTGGCCGCTTGGTCCGCGTGGCCGCCCGCACCGAGCAGCCCCGTCGCTTCGAAGCGGGTCCGTTCGGCCAGCCGGGGCAGCTCGCGCCGCGAGAACCACGTGACCAGTACCGGCAGCACCGGACGGACCGGCTGGGCCAGCCGCAGCCACGGCGGTGCGTAGACCGTGGCGGCGCGCCGTTCGATGGCGGCCACCATGCGGGCGGCCACCGTTTCCACGGAGTAGACACGTCTGGCCGGTGGCGGCATATGGGACCGCAGCTCCCGCAGCACCCCGTGCCGGTCCGCGTCGCGGATCATGTCCGTGCTGGTCCAGCTGAGATACCCGATCCCCACCCCCACTCCCTGGTGGGCGAGCTCGGCCCGCAACGACTGCGCGAAGGACTCCGCACCGGCCTTTGAGGCGCAGTACGCGCTCATCATGGGCGCCGAACCGAAGGCCGCCGTCGACGCGATCTGGAGGAAGTACCCGCGCGTGGCCAGCAGACCCGGCAGAAACGTCCGCGCGGTGATGGCGCTGCCGATGAGATTCACCTCGATCACCCGCCGCCAGACGGCAGGGTCCGACGCGCCGAACGGGCCGCCCTCCGCCACCCCCGCGTTGGCGACCACCACCGAGGGCGGACCGATGCCGTCGTGGATCCGCGCGGCCACCCGGGCCATCACCGTATCGTCGGTGACATCGACCTCGAAGCAGTGCGCTTCACCGGGGAGTGAGTCCGCCACCCGCGCGAGGGTCTTCTCCTCCCGGCCCAGGAGGACCACCCGCGCTCCCCGCCGCGCCAGCTCCCGAACGACCCCCGCCCCCAGACCACGCGCCGCGCCGGTCACGACCGCCAGACGTCCCGTCAACGGGCTCGCACCGCGCACATGGCCCTCCGGAGGCAGCGAGAGTGGTCGTGAACACCGGCCGGCATGCCCACCGGCACCTTCTCTTCTCCAGGGTGGGCGCGCCCCCCACCCGCCCTTGGCATGATGCTCGACCACCCGCGCCGCCCCCCGAACCTCGCCCATGCCGCCCTCAAAGCTCCCCCGGACGGCCCCCTGTCACCACACGACGGACGTGTGCCGACGACCACGCTGGGGCCGACAGGAGTTCGCGAAAACCTGTCGGCGCACGACCCTCATGCCCTGTGGAGGCCAGGCCGCGCATTGCCGTTGTCTCCAGCGGGCGTTAGGGTCGGTCGGGTGACTGCCGGGTCGGCCATGGGCCAAGAACGAGTGAGACGCCCGGCCTCTGCGTGAGCGCGAGGCGGGCCAGGGCCCCGCCGTCCCTTCTCCGTGTCCACGACCGGGCGCCGCGCACGGCGCCGCTGTTTCCATGGAACCCAAGTCACCCGGAAAAGACGCTCTCATGACGCACCATCAGTATCCCGATCGGCAGCAGCCGCAGTCCTCCGCCACCGGCGTCCAGCTGAACCACACCGCGGTCCTCGCCACGAACAGGCAGCGGTCGGCCGAGTTCATCGCCACCATCCTGGGCCTCGAAGTCGGTGCTCCGTTCGGGCCGTTCCTGCCCATCGACCTCGGCAACGGCGTCACCCTCGACTACTACGAGATGAGGGAGGAGCCCGTACAGCCGCAGCACTACGCGTTCCTCGTGCCGGAAGAGCAGTTCGATGCCATGATTGCCCGGCTCGAGGCGGCCGGGGCCACCTATTACGCCGACCCCCGCCACACCGAACCCGGGCAGATCAACACCCTCTTCGGCGGTCGAGGCGCGTACTTCGAGGACCCGGACGGCCACAACATGGAGATCATGACCCGGCCCTACATCCGGCCCTGAGAACTGACCGGGAGGCGGCCCGCCGGATCAGGGACCGCCTCCCGGCTCCGACGTGCGACCCGGCGTTGAGGTTTTACGTATAATCTGTCGCGAAAGGTGTCAGCGCACCCAAGGGATCGTGATGACGGCGCGAACCAAGAACCTCCGCCTCGGAGGAGACCGTGGTACGACGGGCCGCGAACTCTCCCGCCGGCGGAAGCCATCGCGACCTCTGTCTGCGCGGATTCGCCGGAGCGGTCGCGCACTTCCTCGCGTGCGTGACCGCGGCGGGACGGCCGTACCCAAGCAGGGATGATCGTCGGCGGAACGGATGATCCTGACGACTACGACCGCGCCGGCGCGGTGGAGGACCTCGCCGGAGTAATCACCGTGGGTGCGGGCGGCGCGCAGCCGCTGGTGCTGAGCGGTGAGCCCGCCACCAGCTGCTACCTGCCGGACCGTGGTGTCTTCCTGTGCTGGCTCGCCGCCGACTCCGACGCCGAGCTCCTCATCGCCGCGGAAGCGCTGCTGGACGACCCCGACTCGGGGTGGCAGGACTGCGGGGTGTGGGAAACGGACGGCCCGGCGGTGCTGATGGACTCCGCCGAGGCCGGAGCCGGCCTCGGCAGGCCGTACCCCGACAACTCCGGTGGGCCGCAGGAGACGCCGGTCGCCGTACCGGCGGGCCGATGGCGAGTCCGCGCCATCCACGCGGTCGGCGAGTTTCCCTGGGTGGAGTGGTTCGGCTCACCGCGGAGCAGGGCGCCCCGGAGCGGGGGAGCGAGAGACTTCGCGGCCCCTTTGCCCCCTCGTCAGACCCCCAGACGCTCCTGCCACCGCCGGAACTCGGCCACCGGGTCTCCGTCCCGCCGCCACGGCCAGTGGGCCACGCGTCCGTTCAGCAGCCGGAAGACCTGGGTGGCCTCCTGCTTCCGGTTGGCGGTGATGAGGGCGTACGCCAGGAGGTTCAGGTCGGCGAGCGCCGCGGCGTGGTGGAAGAAACCCGGCTTCCGCCAGGTGTCGTACGCCCGGTCCAGCGCCTGGGAGACCGCGGGCTGGGACCAGTGGTTGCGGGCGAGGAGTGCCTCCATTCCGCCCCTGTCCAGCACCGTGTGGTACTGCATGACATGAGCGGTCAGCTCCACCGCGGCACACGGCGCGTTCGCCGGCATCTGGGCGCGCAGGGCATCGATGAATTCCAGGACGTGCATATGGGAGCCGCCCTCGTCGGGCGAGAGGAATTCCAACATGCTCAGATGGGCTTCGCGATGCCACCGATCGCGGGACAGCACCTCCTGCCACAGGGCGAACACGTCCTTGCGGGGGTAGCGCTCCAGACGGTAGGCGCCCAGGAGCACCACCCAGGGTGTGGGGTCGTGCTGATTCAGTTCGGCGGCCCGGTGACACGCCTCGAGCACCGCGGCGGCGTCGCCCAGTCCGCCCTGCTTGCGACCACGGACGAGCTGGGCCCAGGCGTGGAGCACCAGTGCATCCACGTTGTTCGGTTCACGGGTGGCCCAGTCGGCCGGAAGATGGGAGTCGGACAGGACACGGGCCAGCACCGAGACGCGGTGTGCGCGGCGGTCCCAGTCGCCCGGGCTCCGCTTCAGCAGGCCGCCCACCCGGGCCGCGCCCAGCTCTGCCGCTCCGATGGTGCCCCAGGCGCTCGAGTCACGCAGCATTTTCACGAGCTTGCCCAGCTCCCCGTCGTCGAGTTCCGGAGTGAGGCGCGCTCCATTACGGCGGAGGGAAAACAGTGGCATGATCGAAAGGCTATGGCCGCCGCGGAGCAAGGCAAGCCATCTGCGGAGATCGTTATCTCACGCATATCTTCGCGGTGGTTGGCCATCCGTATCGTGAGATGTCGCGGATGGCGTTTGACATGTGGTGTCTCGCGGGTCTCGCGACAGCCGGTGCCGCGGCCATCTCGGCGGATCCACGGAGCGCCGCGGATCTCCCGAGCACGGGAGAGGCCCCCGGCCAGCCTCGGCCGTGGCGGGGTACGCGTTCATCATCCGCCCATGCACACCTCATGATCTGGCCGTGCCGTGGCCGCGGAGCGGCTGGGATGTGAGTCTTCCTGGGGACCCCTGGGCCCGGCGGCCGGTGGCTGAGCGCGGGTCGGGGCCGCCCCCGTCCCGCCCCGATCAGAGGAAGTGTCCGCTGGCCAGGTAGGGCGCGGGGACGGGCATGTCCCGGACGGCGATGTAGCCTTCCTGGCCGATGTCGAGACGGGCGGCCAGTCCGACGTCGACCGCCCATTCGTTGGGGCTGGTGATGCAGTTGACCAGAGTGGTTCCCCGTGACGTGGCCAGCGCCTCCCACAGCAGGTTCTGTGCGGTGTCCGGACGCGCGGCGGCCAGCAGCGTGGCGTGCCCGTGGATGTCCATGTACACATAGCCCGGCCGGTCGCCGTCCCGGGACACGACGAGCCGCTGGATGCCCAGCAGGTATGCGTGGTCCGGACCGTGACCCGCGCCGCGCAGCCGCCGGTCCAACTGGTCCATCCACCCGATGTCGTCGGCCCCGCCCTCGCGGAGGCCGTCCACCACGGGGAGCGTCGAGCGGTCGACGGTGCCGATCATCCGCATCTGCGGGTGCAGGGAGAAGCCCGCCAGCCGGTACCGGCGGGTGGCGCCGGGGTGGACGCTGGAGGAGAAGATGCCCGGACGTCCATCGGCGTGGGCGAGGGCGGCGTCCATCAGTCGTCTGCCGACTCCCCGCCCCTGGTGGCCGGGCAGGACACCGTAGGTCGCGAGGTACCACAGACCGCCGCGGTTCTGCGAGATGGCGAAGCCCACGACGGTGTCCGCGGCTTCCTCCGTGTCCACCGCGACCCAGCAGCCCCGCGGATCGATCCGCAGGAAGAAACCCATGCGTGCGATCCACTGCCGTGAGGCCTCCGCGGAGCGAGGCTCGGGCTCTGGATCGCTGACCCGCCTGGTGACCCGCTCCGCCTCGAGAAACGTCGCTGCCGACGCCCGTTCCGCCGACGGGAGATCATCCTTGCGCATCGGCCTGACCCGCACAGCGTCCATCGGGCCAGCGTAAGGATCCACCAGGTGGCGCCGCACCCGGATTTCCGGGGCGGCGGCGGCCCCGGCCAGTGACGCTCCGTCGGGTCCGGTGACCGTTGATTCGGCGTTCACCGTGGCGATGTCGTGGTGCGGACAGCGGATCTGCCGTACGTGTGCGGTGAGGGTGGACCCGCGGCACACACCGAGGAACAACGCCGCGTGTCCGTCGGCAATCCCGCCGCGGCCTGCAGGTTTGTCACCTCTGACGGTGGTGAAGTCATAGTCCTCGGAGAAAGTTCGCCGCGAAGCCGGGGGCGTCGCCGCGCGCCCGGCACTCGGCCATGGTCTGCCACAGCGCGGTGATGTGCTCGTCGGGCGTTGTCGTCAGCCCCCCACCGCCTCTGCCTCGAGGGACCGGGGATCCATGGGGATGGCCCCGACCCGCGGGGGAAGTTCATGGCACCGGGCACCGATGTGGCCGGGCGGTGGCGGGGCCCATGCCACGAGGGCGTGGTACAGCGCTTCGCCGCGGTGTTCCAGATAGCGGATGAGATTGACCGGCCACCCCGTCGACGCGAACACACTGTCGTCCATGGGCGTCGGATGTTCGCTCAGGATCATCGAGCGTTGCTGCGGGGCCCGATCCGGTGCCAGTCGGGTTGCATATGGATCGAGCCCAGGAGTTCCGGCCCCTTCGCTTCCGCCTCGCGGGCCGCGTGCAGCAGGTCGCGGGAATCGACCCACCAGCCACGGGACTCGTTCTCGTACGTGGCTCCGTAGGTCGGCGCGATCGACTCGGCGAACTCACGCCGTGCGGCGGGGGTCGCGGTCGTGTGCGTTGGCGGCGAAGGCGAGGCGTCCGATGTGTATGACGCCGCCGTCCGCCGTGCCCACGAGAAGTGGCGCCGAGCCGTCCGGAGGCTCCGGCCCACGCCATGGGCGGCGGTGAACATCGGCCACGGCCCGCCCAGTCCACCGGCCGGGCGAACCGCAGCACATCCGTCCGGGGCGGCTTCGGCGGCCAGGACGGCTGATATCTCGCCGCCGACCGGAAAGACTCCGCTGACCGGAGTGTGGCGGGCGTGGTCCGGGACCGGTGGGGCCGGGCGGCCGGGCGTCAGATGCCGAACTCCGCCGAAGACAGCCCGAGCACGCCGCACACCTCCCGAAGCACCTGCTCCTCGGCGGGCGCCACAGAGCCGTCGGCACCCGCCACCACGATGCCGGTCTGGACCACGGCCCTGGCCTCGGCGGGCTTCTTGGCCGCCTTGGCCACCTCCTGGAGCGCCTCCGCCTTGCCCCGGGCGAAGTCGGCCGTCATCAGGTCGACGTGCTTGTTGAACCGGGTGCGCAACTGGTCGGGCGGAAAGTTCTGCAGGACGTCGTTGGAGAGGATCAGCGACTCGACATGCTGTCGCTCCGCGGGGTCGACATGCCCATCGGCGGCCGCCACCAGGGCGCACACGGCCATGCTGGCGTCCCGGTAGGCGCCGCTCTTCAGCTCCGTCTTGAGCGATGTGAGCTGTGTCTTGAGCACACCGACCAGCTGAGCCTTGGATCTGCCGCCCGAGCCGGGGCGCCCGTGTCCCCCGGAGCTACCGGTCCCATGGCCCCGCTGCTGCTGGAGGGCCTTGGCCTGGTCCTTGATCCGATCCCACATCGCCACTGCTGCCACCTCGGCTTCGCCGTGTCATCCATCACCGGACACGTGCCGTCACGTGTCACCCCGGCAACGTATATGGCCGTCACCGAGTTCCACCGTGCACGGGGGAGTGGCCCGGACCACTGCGGGAAGCCGTACGCGGGCGGCAGGGTCGGGTGCACCGACACGCCGGTTCACCAGGGCAGGGGTGACCCCGGGTGATTCCCCGGTGGCCGCCCCGGGCGGGAGCACCAGCACCCCGTCCGGCCGCCACCTCTTACGAGACTGTGACGCACACCGGCCAAGTGGCCATGTGCCGTCGGAGCGTTGTCAGACTCTGGGGCCAACGCGGAGCCGTACCGACGTTCGTACGGAGCCCGGCCGGACTCAGTAGGAAGCGAGCACTCCATGAGGCGGCGGCACAAAGTGAACGGAACGCGGCGCAAGGCCCTGTTCGGGGTGGCCGGGCTGGTGCTGGGAGGCGGAGGGCTGGTGGCCATCAACGTGGGTGCCAACGCCGGCAACTCCTCCAGTGACCGGAGCGCCGGTGGTGTGGTCTGCCCCGGCGTGGCGGACCGGCTGGGGGACATCCCACAACGGGCGGCCGCCGAGGTACGGCGAAACCTCGAGCTGATGCGGCGCGACATCAAGGCCGCCGACACCAGGCTCTCCTCCGAGAAGAACGTGGCCAGCCGTACCGTTCTGGATCCCCTGCGGTCCAAACGGTCGGCCGTTCTGGAACGGATCGAGACAGCCGTCGAACGGGCGGGTGCCGAGCGGCCCAAGGATCTCCCAAGCCTCGCGACCTGCACGGCCGGTGGCACCGAGGTCGCCAAGAACGCAACGGGTGGCGACGGTCGGCAGAGCCCCCAACAGCCGCCCGCCACCGGTACGCCACAGCCCTCCGACGGGCCCGCGCCGGAGGACTTCGTCGACATCACCAAGGCCCCGCCCAACGTGCGGCAGGTGAGCAACGGGAAAGCCGCGTCGGGGCGCCTTCCGCGCCCGGTGCGGTGTCAACGCGGAGGGGCGGAGCGCCAACCACCGCTCGCACGTCGCCTTCGCCGATGCGCGCGGTGCGTGCCCGGCGGGCTTCCGGCCGATTCCGCAACTCGTCCAGCAGGTCACCTATGACGGCCTCGCCGGATCGACCGCGTTCGCCATCGACAGCTTCCCCGAGTCGCTGCACAAGCCCGTCACCGACCACGGCGACTTCATCAACGCCATGCCGGACGCCCTGATGAAGAAGGCCGTCAACTGCATCAACGCCGGCCGCCGCTGCGGCAGAACCACATCAGGCCGGACCACGTCACCCGGGGATGTGGCCGCCGGTGAGGGCATCGGCTCCGGGGATCGACCGTCCCCGGAGCGATGGCAGGCCCCTCGCGCAGGCCGGGGGCCTGGCCACGGTCACCAGGACGGTGGAGGGCTTCGGCGGGTTCGCCAAGCGATACGAGCAGATCGAGAAGGTCTCCACTCACCACTGCGACCTCTGGGAGCCGCCGCTGTACGGGCAGATCGGCCGGGACCGGGCGGTCATGTTCGACCAGCCCGAGGCGTACGACCCGAGACTCGACGTCGACTTCACCCCGCTGCGTGAGCAGGACGCAACCACGGCAGGTTTCGACCAGGCCGCCTGACCCGGCCCCTGCCGGGCCGGCATCCATGCCCGGTGAGTGGGGCGCGACCGTTGCTGATACTGGTGCGCGCCCCTGGATTCCGCGGTTGTCGCCCGGTTCTGCAGGCCCGGTTGTGCGTGCAGGACGCTCAGTCCACTGGCTGCTCGTTACGGCCGGGCCTCTTTCGGGCTCGGCGTCCCGCCTGCCTGGGCGGTTGCGGCGAGCCGTCGCGCCGCGCCTCCGCCTGCCCTTCGGCCTGTGCCTTTATTGGCACCTCGGTCTGCGCGTGTCGCAGGTGGCGGACGGACGGAGAGGCCAGGGGGAGCAGGGCCGCGGCTGCGTAGCAGAGGGCGGCGGTAGTCGCCACGTGGAAGCCACCGAAGGCGTTCGCGAGCGGACCGACGGAGAGCTGGCCGATGGGATTGGAGATGTAGGAGAGCAGGGCGTCGTAGGCGCGACGCGGGAGAGGACGCGAGGTGGGATGTGCTCCTGCAGGGAGGTGTCCCAGGCGGTTCCCGTCAGCGAGGTGCCGAGGTCTGCCACGAAGGCGGCGGTGATCAGCCATGGCGTACGAAGCTGCGCGCCGATCGCGAGTAGCGGGAGAGCGCCGAGGGCGCAGGCGAGCTGGCCGGCGCGGAGCAGGTGCCGGACCGTGATCCGGTAGATCAACGTGCTCATCAGCAGCATGCCGAGACCTCGGGCGCTGAGCAGGAATCCCCACGTTGCCTCACTGCTCAGCTGCTTGGTGAGTTCCGGGCCGAGGACCTGCCAGGTGCCGGTCTGCACGAGGTTGATCGCGCAGAAGGAGAGGGTGCAGGACCAGACCCAGCGGGTTCCTCGGAACTGCGCCCATCCCTCGCGCAGGTCGCGCCGGAGTGTGACTCGGTGTGCTGCGGGGACGGTGGCCCCCACCGCGGCGGGGAGCCGGGCGAGGCAGCCGGCAGCCAGCAGGTACGTCAGCGCGTCGAAGCCGATGGCCGGTCCACCGCCGACCGCGACGACCAGCAGCCCTGAGATGCTCGGCCCGAAGACCTTGGTGCCGTTGCGCACGGAGGAAGGCAGTGAGTTGGCCTGCCGCAGGTCGCCCTTGGCGACCAGCTCCGGGACCAGTCCGCGCAGCGCGGGCGTGGTGAATGCGGCGAGCACGCCGTTGAGGAACTCCAGTCCGGCCACCACGAGCAGTGAGTAGTGATCGGTCAGCAGGACTGCGGCGACACAGCCCTGGGTGAGCGCGGAGCCGAGGTTGGCGGCTACCAGGACGGTCCGCCGCGGCAGGCGGTCGGCGGTGGCGCCCCCGATGAGGAGGAAGACGAGCAGTGGCACCATGCGCGCGGCTACCACGACACCGAGGTCGTTAGCCCGGCCCGACGCGTTGAGCACCGCGAGGGACAGCGCGACGGGCGCCATCGAACTGCCGAGCAGCGACACAAGCTGTCCGGTGAAGAACCAGCGGAAATCTGTCTGCCGAAGAAGGGGAGGAAGCACCGCTGGAGTCTGCGGGACCGGTGCAGGCGGGCACTATCGTTTCGGCAGAGGGCGAAAGATGAGCCATGGGGAAGGGGCCGACGGACCGATGGTGCTGCTGCGCTTGGACTCGATGGCCCTGTCCCGATCTCGCTTCGCCCTGTCGCCGCTCGCGGAGACGCTGGGCTCGATGATCGTGCTCAGTCGGCCGGGTACGGACCCGTGGCTGTCCGCCTGGTACAGCCGCCACCAGGCGGTGTTCCGTGCCCGGCTGAACGCGGACCCCTTCGCCAAGGGCTTGGTCCGGCTCATCGGCTCGACGAAGTACCTGCCTGACCACCTCACGCTCCCGCCGATGGGTGGCATGGGCACCACGCTGGAGTCCGAACTCGCCGAGGTCGTGCTGATACCGGACGAGACGGTGCGACACGGTCTGGAGCAGGCGGTGGCTCACAGCTGGAAGGACCACGATCTGACCTGGCTCTCCGGGCGCGACTGGTCAACCCGCACGGCCGAACTGTTCCGCGACGTCTGGCGTGACCACCTCGCCGGCGACTGGCCGCGGCGCCGGGCGCTGCTTGAACGCGACGTCACCTACCGCGCGGGCCTACTCGCTGCTTACGGTTGGCCGCGCGCCCTGCAGCAGATGAGCCGTCGTAGCGCCTGGGTCGGCACAGACGCGATCCGCTTCAGTGACCGCCCAGGGCCGGACCGCATCGTCGGCGCCGACGGCATGCTCTTCGTCCCGGTCACCAAACAACGCGGGAGCTGGCTGTGCAAGGGCCCGGCAGGCCCACACGCACTCGTCTATCCGGCACGCGGTACCGGTGAGACAGCCGGCCGGGGCCGCACTGCCCATACGCTCGCCCGCTTGCTCGGCCCAGGCCGCGCCACGATTCTGCGTGAATTGGAACGCCCGGCGACCAGCAGCGAACTCGCCGCGCAACTGGATCAGTCGCTCGGCACGATCGGCGGTCACCTGGGCGTGCTGCGGGAGGCGGAACTGGTAGTCGGTACACGAGTCGGGCGCCGCGTGGTCTACCGTCGCACTGAACTCGGCGAGCAACTGGCCGGAGACGCGAAACGGCGCGACACAGGAAGCCATAACCCTTGGTAAGGACCGTCGCGCTTCGCGCTCGCCGGAATGAGTGGTTCTGAAAGGTCGCGGACCCTCACCGGCCCCTGTCCGGTTTGCCCCTGCCCGTCGGAAGCACCTGCCGCACCCGGGGCGGCGCGGCGAGGTCGCCCCGAAGTACCACACCCCGCGCTTCATGCTCGTCCCCCCCCCACTCCGCGACGAGCTCGAGGTCCGCACCCCGGCCGACCGCGGTCCGGGCCGCGCGTGGGAGATGGGACCGGCGATCGACGCCGCTGTGCTGGAGGCAGCAGCCAAGCCCCCGCGGGTGGGTTACGCGAGGCGCGGTACCGCCCAGCAAGAGCTCCAGAGCCGGCTCGACTTACGTGCTCGTCCTGGCCGTACTCGGCCCGTCCTCGCCGGGCGTGCCCACCTCCTCGCCCGCGCCCTCCGGGCCGCACCGGTCCTGCTGCCCGGGCATAGGACTCACCCGACCTCGGTTCCGCACCCGGACGCGGCACACGCCCCGTCGGAGGCCGGCACCGCTTCTTCCGCCGGCAAGAGCACGTCGCCGGCGAGCCGTTGTGGCTGACGGCCCGCACGGCACGTGTTTGCCGGATCGGCAACAGACATCGCCGACGCCGTGTCCAATGCCGCACGATCAGTGCTGTGCGCCGACGGCGGGAGGAGGCATGCCGCTTCCCGCCCGTCCGTGGCCACCGGCCATCCGTACCGCCCGGGAGGACTTCATGTCGCATCCGTCCACCACCGACCTCACCCATCGCCTGGTCCCCTCACCGGCCGGCCGGATCCACCTGGTGGAGCAGGGCAGCGGACCGCTGGTGCTGCTGGTGCACGGGTTCCCGGAGTCCTGGTACTCGTGGCGCCACCAGCTGCCCGCACTCGCCGAGGCCGGCTGGCGAGCGGTGGCGGTCGACGTCCGCGGCTACGGGCGTTCGTCCCGGCCCGGGGCGGTGGACGCGTACCGGATGCTCGAGCTGGTGGCGGACCAGGTGGCGGTGGTGGACGCGCTGGGGGAGGGGAGCGCTGTGATCGTCGGACACGACTGGGGCGCGTCGATCGCCGCCACCTGCGCGCTGGTCCGGCCCGAGGTGTTCCGCGCGGTCGGGCTGCTGAGCGTGCCGTACGCTCCGCGCGGTGGGCCCCGGCCCAGCGAGGTCTTCGCGCGGATGAGCGGGCCGAACGGTGTGTCGGAGGAGTTCTACATCTCCTACTTCCAACGGCCGGGCCGCGCCGAGGCGGAGATCGAGCCCGACGTACGCGGCTGGCTCGCGGGCTTCTACGCCGCCCTGTCGGGCGACACGATGCCCGCACCCGGCGCGCCGGACCCGCATTTCCTCGGCCCCGGCGGAACGCTGCGCGAAGGATTCCCCACCGACCGTCTGCCGTCCTGGCTCAGCGAATCCGAACTCGACGTGTACGCGGAGGAGTTCGAGCGGACGGGGATCAGCGGTGCACTCAACCGCTACCGGAACATGGACCGCGACTGGGAGGACCTGGCCGCGTTCGACGGCGCCCCCATCACCCAGCCGTCGCTGTTCATCGGTGGAGCCCTGGACGCCTCCACCACATGGCTGGCCGACGCCATCGAGGAGTTCCCCCGCACGTTGCCCGGCCTCGTGGCTTCGCACATCCTCGACGGCTGCGGCCACTGGATCCAGCAGGAACGACCGGAGGAGATCAACCGGCTCCTGATCGAGTGGCTCGACTCCCTGTCCTCCTGACACACGGGCACCGGTCCAAAAGAACTTTGCCGGGGTTCGAGGACGTTGCTAATGTCGCGCCGGCGCGAGAGGCGCGCGATCACGGACGAGGGGGTTGATGAATATGGCCGCGGTGGGCCCTCATCGGCATGCCCTGGTCCGGCCCGCGCGCCGGCCAAGCGCGGTCCGGTCATTCCCCACCATCAGGAGTGACACGTGACGTCCTCATTCTCATCCTCGTTCCCATCAACGCAGCTCGATCTGACCACCGACCGTCTCGTTCTGCGGCCCTGGACCACGGCCGAGGCCACCTCGGTCCTCGCCGACACCAGGTCGTCGCACTGGGCGGACGACTTCCCCGCCGAAGGCGACCGCGTCATCGCGAGCCTCTTCGAGGACCACCCCGACTGGCTCGGTGCACACGGCCACCGTCTGGTCATCGAACGGGACAGCGGTCTGGTGGTGGGGTCGATCGGCCTGTTCTGGCCGCCCGACGACGGCACCCTCGAAATCGGATACGGCATCGTGGAGTCCCGCCGTGGCCGGGGCTACGCCTCCGAGGCGACCCGGGCCCTGGCGGAGTTCGCCCTCACCGCCCCAGGTGTCCGGACCGTGTTCGCCAACGTGGAGCTGTCGAACCCGGCCTCCGTGCGGGTGTTGGAGAAGGCGGGTTTCCACCGCTGGACCACCGAGGAGCAGGTGGCGCGCTTCCGGTTCACGGAGCCCGACCGGCGCGGGTGATGACACCGGTCGGGTCGGCGGTCTCCCGCCGACCCCACCGTGGCAACCACGGGGACCCCTGTGGCGTCCTCCTGGACATGCGCAAGATCTTCGGCGCGATACGCCAGCTGATCAGCTTCACGGTATTGCAGGCGCGCTGCTGTGCGTTCGCCGTGGCGCTCCTGGGCGGCATCGGCGTTTCCCGTGTACTGCCGCACCTGCCGGTCGCCCGGTACGACCTGGTGCTCGTCTACGGAGTGCTGCTCACCCTCGTCGCGCGCCGGCTGGGGTGGGAGAGCGGGCGGGACACCATGGTGATCGCCGTGTGCCATGTCATCGGCCTGCTGTTCGAGCTGGTGAAGGTGCACATGGGGTCCTGGAGTTACCCGGAGGACGCGGTGACGAAGATCGCCGGTGTGCCACTGTACGGCGGGTTCATGTACGCGGCCGTCGCCGGCTACGTGTGCCGCGCCTGGGACCTGTTCCAACTGCGCTTCACCGGTTACCGCGCCACCGCGACCACCGTGGTCGCGACAGCCGTCTACCTCAACTTCTTCACCCACCACTGGCTTCCGGACGCTCGCTGGCTCCTGGCCGCCGCGATGCTGGCCGTCACCGCCCGGGCCTCGGTCGGCTTCACCGTCGGCGTGCGCCGCTACCGCATGCCGCTGGCGCTCTCCTTCGTACTGATCGGATTCTTCTTGTGGGTGGCGGAGAACGCGGCCACCTACGCCGGGGCCTGGAGCTACCCCCATCAGCTCGGTGGTTGGCAACCCGTGGCACTCGGCAAGTTCGGCGCCTGGGCCCTGCTGATCAGCGTCACATTCGTGCTGACCGAACGCGTGAAGTCGGCCGACCGCCGAATGGTGAGCGAGGAACGCCCCGACAACACCGCGGCGACCGCGGCGACCGCGGTGGACAGCGACCTTCGCTGCCCGTCGAAAAGCAGTTGACGGGGTGTGCCCCGGCACGTTCGTATGAGCGCTGGTCGACAGCCGTGGACCCTCCACCTGGCCTCCGGCCGTGTCCCCGCGGTGGAACCGCCTCCCCTCAGATGGTGCTTATGTGTGCTGGAAGGATGCATGCCGGAGAGCCGGACATCGACGCCTCTCTTGTGCACCGGGCGATTGCCGCGCAGTTCCCGCAGTGGGCGGACCTTCCGGTCGAGCCGGTCCGCTCCGTCGGTACGTCCAATGCCATGTACCGGCTCGGCGGGGACATGGTCGTGCGACTGCCCCGAACCGCGGGAACCGCCGACGATGTCGACAGGGAGCACACGTGGCTGCCACGGCTTGCTCCGTCGCTTCCGGTTGCCGTTCCGGTGCCGCTGGCCAAGGGAATGCCGATTGAAGGCTACCCCTGGCCCTGGTCGGTCTACCGCTGGCTGGACGGCGAGAATCCACTCCCCGGACGTGTCGCCGAACCCGGCTTGTTCGCGAAAGACCTCGCTGAATTCGTCACCACGCTGCGCGAGATCGATCCCGTGGGCGGGCCTTCCTCCTACCGCGGTGAGTCCTTGGAGGCACGGGACGCCACTACACGCTCCGCGATCACGGAACTGCGCGGCACCGTCGACGTCGAAGCGGTGACCGGAGTATGGGACACCGCCCTGAAAGCACCCGCGTGGGCGGGCTCGCCGGTGTGGATCCACGCAGACCTGCAACCGGGCAATCTGCTGATGGCCCAGGGGCGGCTCAGTGCCGTCATCGACTTCGAATGCCTGGGACTCGGCGATCCCGCCGTCGACCTGATCGTGGCGTGGTACGTAGTGCCCGCGGGTGCGCGCGGCGCCTTCCGGGATGCCGTGGAGGCCGACGCCGCCACCTGGACGCGAGGACGCGGCTGGGCGCTGTCGATCGCGCTCCTCGAATTGGCCCACTACAGGGAAACGAACCCGACCATGGCGGCGATCGCACGTCATGTCATCCACGAGCTCGTCGCTGACGCCTGGCACACGGGATAAGCCCTGCCCGCTCCCGGGGACATCACGCAGGCGCGCTCAGGCCAGTTGCTTGTGCATCACCACGCACGGACGGCCGTGCTGGTTGTCAGGGCGGCGATCGATCTCCCGCCAGCCCAGGGAACTCCAGAAGGCCGTGGACGACGGTGTGTTCTCCAGGACAGCGAGCCGGATGCCATGGTGGTGCCGTTTCCGGAGCCGTTCTTCCACGATAGCGGTCAGTTGCCGCCCCACCCCCCGGCGGCGCAGGTTGCCGTGCACCATGAGCAGACCGATCCAGGGGAAGCCGTCCACGGGGTGGCGGTCGAGGAGGCAGACGAGGCCGACGAGCCGTCCCCCGGTGTCGCGGGCCAGCAGCACCTCGCAGCCGTCGGTGCCGGCTTCTTCACGCAGATCGTCCTCGAGGCGATCGCCGGGAATGCGCTCGGGGTCGTACTCGCCCGCGGCACGGCAGTACGAGGGGTTGCTCGCGTAGAGGCCGGCCACCTCGGATAGCTCCTGCGCGGAGAACCGGATGGGGGCAAGAAACAGCGTGGGCATACGGGCCAGAGTAGACAGCTGTCATCATCTCCTGGACACGGCCGGGGGCGGCCCGTGGACGAGAGGAGCGGGACCCTGACCGATCTGATGACGTTCGACGACGCCTTCCTCCTCCCGGATGTGGCGGCCGCACCGCCGGAGACACGTGGCCACGCCGCGCAACTCGCCATCACCGCGGCACGCCGGGCCCGGCATCCGCACCGGACCACATGGGGACCCTCCGACCGGACCGAGCCCGCCCCGGTCCCCGCCGAGGTCATCGACGGCGACGGCGACATATGGCGGCGCGGCTCCTCCGCGGGGACGTGGTACATGCCGGGCTGGGACCGCACCGTCCACGACGAACGCTGTGCGGACTTCCTGAGCCGGCAGGAGCTGGTCGACGAGTTCGGGCCGCTCACCGCGGTGCTCACCACGTTGGCGGGCAACACGACCGCCGACGGCGGGTAAGGGACGCCGCACAGGCGTCAGGCGGTCACCTTCGCGATGAAGGCGGCGACGTTCGCCACCGTCCGCTCGATCTTCTCCTCCAGCGTGAGCGATTCCTGCGGTCGCGCACCCACACCCGCGTCCTTCTTCCCCCGTACATACAGCGAGCAGGAGAGGTCGCTGCATATGTAGGCGCCGACGGAGTTGCCCCGCTCCCTGGCCCTCCCCGCCTTCGGCGCGACCATCAGCGAGACACCGCCGGTGTGGGCGGTCAGGCACATCGAGCACATGCTGCGCCGCCGCTGCCAGGAGGCGGGGCCGGGGGAGCGCAGCGCGAGGGCCGTCGGACGGTCGCCCACCACGGTGACCAGGTAGGCGCGATCGTGGGCCTGCGGGTCTCGCCAGCCGAGGTAGTCGAGGTCGTCCCAGGGCCGGTCGGCCAGATCGCGCGGGACGGACAGGCGCTTCGCCTCGCCCTTGGTGCAGTTCACGAACGCGGAACGGATCTCTTGTTCAGTCAGCGGCTCCATAGCGGCAGGCTATTTTGCCTAAAGACGTTAGGCAAATGCATAATCGGTTCCGTCGACGGAGGGATGGGCATGGCGTACGCAGGACTGACTACCGAACGCCTGACCCGGGCCGGGGCGGAACTGGCCGACGAGGTCGGCTTCGACCAGGTGACCGTCTCGGAACTGGCCAGACGCTTCGACGTCAAGGTCGCGAGTCTCTACTCGCATGTGAAGAACTCCCAGGACCTCAAGACCAGGATCGCGCTGCTCGCCCTGGAGGAGCTCGCCGAACGGGCCGCCGACGCCCTGGCCGGGCGGGCCGCCAAGGACGCCCTCACCGCCTTGGCGAACGTCTACCGCGACTACGCCCGCGAGCATCCCGGCCGCTACGCCGCGGCCCAGCTCCGGCTCGACCCGGAGGCGGCGGCCGCCGGCGCCGGGGGCAGGCACGCACAGATGACACGGGCGATCCTGCGCGGCTACGACCTGACGGAGCCGGACCAGACGCATGCGGTCCGGCTGCTGGGCAGCGTCTTCCACGGCTACGTCAGCCTGGAGATGGGGGGAGGGTTCAGCCACAGCGCCCCCGACACACAGGAGACCTGGTCACGGATCCTGGACGCGCTCGACATTCTGCTGCGGAACTGGCCGACGCGCTGACCCGTGCGACACACCGGAGTACCGGAGCCATCCGAACCCACTGATCAACAGGCTGGGACGATGCACACCACCGAGCACGACTGGATCACCACGCCCATCACCGCGGACATCCTCCGCGGCGCCCTCGACCTGGAACACACCGAGTACGGTGTGCTGCCGCACCGGCTGCCCGCCCGGGCCCGCGCCCAGACACTCCCGGCCCCGGTGCCCCCGACCTCAGCGCGCTCTGCACCGGAGGACTGCGATTCCGGGCCGCGGGCGACCCGGCGGAGCGCGCGAGCGGGAAACTCACCCTGGACGTCATCCGGGACGAGCTGTCGCGGATCGTGCGGCAACGGGCCGCCGAGGACCCGCACCTCCACTACCTCGACGGCCGTGAGCTCTACGGCCAGGCCGACTCAGACGAACTGCCACTGCCCGACCAGCTCCACCCCGACGCCGCTTACCCACCGCCGCATCGGCGAACGCTTCGCCGAACGGGCCTTCGCCGCCGATGGCCCGTTCGCTGACAATCGGCCGCCGGACTTCACGCACCACTGACCCGGACAGGCCGGGGAGTGCCCTCGCCTCAGCTGCGACGGCACACCCCGCCCGCAGCCCGCGCCCTGTGCTCCGCAACCCGGAGCACAGGGGCCGTCAAGCGGGAGCGGTGAGGCGGGGAGCGGTCAGGCGCTGGTCGGCACGCCCGCGTTGACGAGGATCTCACGCGCCGACAGGGAGGTGCTCTGGGCAGCGGTCAGACCGGAGGCCGCCAGGTGCGCGTCCACGATCCGCAGTCCGGCCGCGTACCCGGCGAAGTCCGGCATCCCCACCGGTTGCTGACCCATCCGCTGCGCGGTGGCGTCGCCGAGGACGTACGCCGTCAGGTTCTGCATCCCGGCCACGTCGATATCGGCGGTGATCCGCTCGTAGGCGCTGTCCAGTTCGGCGCCGGCCAACGCCTTCGACCACGGGCCCATGGCCTGCTCACCGGCCAACTCGCGGACAAACGCCTCGGCCAGTCCCTCCGCGACGACGTGTTCGCCGACCGTGACGGTCGTGGGATTCCAGACCACGTTCGCGTAGCGCACGTTGTGGTGGAGCTCGTGCGCGGCGGCGTGGCCGATCTTCGCGAGGCTGGTGTCGGTGGGCCACATCAGCAGGTGGATCGCACCGGGGATGCCGCCCGTACCGAAGTAGCCGGAGCTGCGCACCGTCAGGTGGTCGTCGTCGGGGTCACCGAGTACCAGGACGACATGAACGGTCTCGGCATGCTTGATGCCGGGTACCGCCCCGCTGATCCGCCCCCACGCGGCAGTGAGAGAGTCCTCGATCTGGTTCCACACCCCCGCGTCCCGCATCCGGCGCAGCGCGGGCAGGTACCGCGGGTCCTCACGGTCGAGTCGGAAGCCACCGCCCATCTGGTGCATCTGGACCAGATCCATGTCCCCCATGACGGACATCGCGCTCTGGAGCGGGCTGAGCATGTCTCCCAGGGCGTCGGGCCGCTCCTCCAGCGGTCGCCGCAAGAGGTCGATCATGGCGGATGCCGTGTCGTGAACAACGATTTTCATGACGCGGGACGGTAGAGCCTCACGTCGCGTGAGGGGCAAGCCGTGTTGAGGTCCGCTGCCTCCCTGGCCCTCTGCCCGGCCAGGCGGGTCACTGGTCGTGAGTCGTTCCGCCCATTACCTCATCGGATACGCGGGCGGTCGTCCTGTCTGCTCGGCGGAAGCGCTCGCGTCGCACCGTGGTGCTACAGACGTCGGCGGAGGGCGAACCGGTCTATCGCCGATTGGCGTTCGAGAGCTGTGGTCGGTTCACCGAAGCTGTGGTCGGTTCACCGAGTTCGCCGTGACTCCGCGACCATCGTTTCTGCACGACAGATGTTGTTTCTTCACGCCTGAGACCACCTGTGTCGATACCCAGCCCCTTCGATGTAGATTATACGCAAGGGCTGTTGACACATCGTGCGCTGGAGTCGAAATCGGACGGCCGATAGCCGACATCACGATCCAGCAGCGCCAAAAGGTGTTTGATCCGCCGATTATCGCTGATTCGCGATTCTCCCGTTCCTGCGCACCTCGTCGCTTCAGGGTGGATTTCCGGCGGAACAAAGTGGCTCATGGCTTCTGAAGGCCGGGATGGCGTTTTGCCGTCGCGGTGGCGCGGCCGTGCATGGTTTATCCCGGCTGGAGTCACCGACAGGCATGGGCTTTTGGCCGAGCCTTGCGGCAATAAGTAGCTTGCACTAACCATTTGATTCATGAAATTGTTTACCCGCAACCCCTCACCCCGTCGCGCGGTGGTGCCACCCGTTCCGGCGGTTCCCCCGGATCCAGCTGTCCTGCCGGATCCCGCCCTCGCCGGGCTGACCGGAGAGTGGATAATCGATCCCGCGCACAGCAGGATCGGTTTCTCCGTCCGGCATGCCATGGTGACGACGGTCCGCGGCGCCTTCACGGAGTACGAGAGCCGTCTCTACTTCGACGGCAGCAACCCGGCTCTCTCCCAGGCCGAGGTCGTGATGTCCACCGCCAGTGTCCAAACCGGTGTGGAACAGCGCGACGCCCACTTGATCGGCCGTGACTTCTTCGACGCCGCGACCCATCCGCGGATGAGTTTCACCAGCACCGCCGTGCAACTCGTGGGCAAGGACGTCTACCGCATGACGGGCAACCTCACCATCAGAGATGTCACCCGCCCCGTCGTCCTGGAGCTCACCTACATCGGACATGTCACCGACCCGTTCGGCTATGAGCGAGTCGGCTTCGACGGCACGACCACCATCAACCGTTCCGACTGGGGCCTGACATACAGCGCCAAACTGGCCGAGGGTGGCGCCATGGTGAGCGAGAAGGTCCGCCTCCAGTTCGACATCGCCGCCATTCGCACTGCCCCGGCCGGATAGGAGCCTTTGATCCGCCGCGCTGTGTGCGTCATTCCGGGTCATGTGCCATGTCACAAGGTGTATCAGCCGGTGAGCGTGAGGCCATGAGGCAGTGCGGTTCGACCCCGAAACCCGGGCGGCGTCCACGAGATCGGTGATCCTCATGACGAACTCGTCCCCGCGGGCTGTGGGCACGCCTTTCGGCCATCCTGTGCCAGACCACCTGTTCCCCATACCGCGAACCCGGCTGGACGGTGACGCCGCGGCATCGGGGCCCGAGGCGTCGGCCGGACCGGCCCCCGGGGGAACCCAGTACGGCTCGTCGCCATACGACGGCGCCGGCCTCCGAAAAGGGCTTCGGAGGCCGGCACCCACCGCCGACTCACTCAGCGGCAGTGGTTCAGCGGATCACACGTAGGTGAACCCGCCCGGGACGGTCGCCGTGCCGTTGGCGGTGGTGACCACGACCGGCTTGTTGCCCAGGGTGCCGGCCGGGGTGATCCCGACCAGCAGGGTCCCGGTGGGGTCGACGGTGACGCCGGTCGCCGCGACACCGCCGATGGTCACGGAGCCGCCGGTGAGGCCGGTGCCGACGATCAGGAACGGGGTGCCGCCCGCGGCCGGACCGGTGGCGGGGAGGATACTGGCCGCGGTCGGGGGCTGTCCGGTGTACGTGAAACCGCCGGGCACGTTGGCGATACCGGCCGAGGTCACCACGGAGACGGTGACGTTTCCGGGGACCACACCGGCCGGGGTGGTGCCGGTCAGCGAGGTGCCGGCCGCGTTGACCGTCACGCCGGTGGCGGGCAGACCGTTGAAGAGGACCACCGCGTTGGTCAGGTTGGTCCCGGTGAGGGTGAACGCTGTGCCACCGGTGACCGGGCCGGTGGCCGGGGTGATCGACGCGGCGGTCGGCGGGAGGGCCAGCGCCCCGTAGGTGTAGTTCAGCGTGTTGCTGGGACCGTTGGGGGTGATCACGGCTACGGGCACGGTGCCCGCGGCGTGGGGCGGCGCGGTGACGGCGATCGCCAGGCCGAAGGGGTCCCGCGCCAGAATGGTCGCCAGGGTGCCGCCGAAGGAGACACCGGTGGCGTTGCTCAGGCCCAGGCCGACGACCAGGACGGTGTTGCCACCGGCCGTGGGGCCGGAGCTGGGCACGACGGAGAGGAGCAGCGGCGTCGACGGCGGGAAACCCCCGCCCGGGGGGTCACCCGGGCCGGGCCAGCCACCGGGGCCACCCTGGCCGGGCCAGCCGCCATCGTAGGCAAGCATCTGCAGGGACATGGACGTCCTCCTGTCGAACTGTCCGGGGCGACGGCGGGCGCAGGCCGTTGCGCAGCCGAGTACGCAAGTGCGTTGACTGCCGGTGCGCGCCGTCATCCGGAGCAGGGGCGGGGGCCTGGGGTCCGCTGCCGGTGGGGGCGGGACGCGCGTTCTCGTTCCGCTCCTGGAGGTGAGGTGTGCCCACCTCGTCGGCACCGGCCCAGGCCCGAAGTGGGCCCCGACCCCTTCCAGAGGGAGCTCGCCGCGGGGCAGGGACATCGCCGTTGCACGCGCACGTGGGGCACAACGGGTGGGTCGACTGCCGAGCTCCCCGGGAAGGGATGGGCGACCCACCGGTTGGATGCGTTCAGTAACCCATAGGGGCGATGGAGGGGCAAGAAGGTTGACGGACAGTCACCCGGTCGGCCGAGCGCACGCTGATGCCGTGTGGGCACTCCGCTGCACCGGCGGGGCGGCGGTGAGCGGCGGCGCGATGCTCTTGGTTCAGGAACTGGCCACGCCCGACGTCAGTTGACGGCGCCGCCTGGCGGACCGGCTGGGGATACCGGGGCGGCGGTCAGCGCAGGAGGCGGCTGCCGGGGGAGCGCGGACCCGAGGGCCCGGTTTCCGCTACGGGCGGGGGCTGGAGTCGCTTCTCCAGCAGCGTGACCGCATAGGTGCTGCCGAGACCCCCGTCCTTGGCCGACTGCTCGCCGACGGCCGTGTATCCCGCCGCTTCGTAGTACTCCCGCAGTCGTGGATTGCCGGCCAGGCAGTCCAGTCGGCATGTACCTCGGCCGGCAGCGGCGATACGCCGTTCGGCCTCGGCCAGCATCCGGCGTCCGGTGCCCGGCGGTGCGGTGCGGCGGTCGGTCATCAGCCGGTGGACGTAACCGGCCACCGGGGGCTGCGGGCCCCAAGCGGCCGTGTCGTCCCACCACAGTTCCCAGGCTCCGGCGATCGGGCCGTGCGGCCCGGGTGGGCCGAGGGTGGCGATCCACACCTCGCCGTCCTCGAGGCGTTTCCGGAAGTGGTCTTCGCCAAGCTCACCAGGCTTCCACTGATTGATCCCCTGGGCGATCTGCCAGCGTGCCGCGTCATCGCGGAGCCGGACGAGCTCGGACAGGTCGCACTCGTCCGCTCGCCGGAAGGACAGCCGCGATCCTATACGTTGGTTCACAAGGCGGAACCCTACGCACCCGCTCATCCTGACCCGGTACGTGCCCGACTGGCTGTCTGGGCAGGTGCGGGCGCGGCTACTACGGCCAGAGCCGCTCCCATGCCGGGCTCGGCACGAACACCCGCTTCGTTCGCGCACACGTCCTTTGCGGACTGCTGCGCTGATGGGCTGTATCGGCCGAACGGGCGGAAGGTGGCGCGGTGGCCGGCGTCGGGTGTGCCGCAGGGGAAGAGCGATGGCATGAGCCCCCGCCTGATGTGTCCGCCGGGTGTGCCGAGACCGGTGCCCTCGGTATCCCGGCGCGACCCGGTCAGCCCCTGCCGACGGCGCCGCCACCGCTGGATCCGCGGGCGCTGCACGGTTCATCCCGGAGTCGTGGCGACGAACGACAGGTGATCTAGGGTGAGGGCTTTTGTGCTCCGGAAGGTCGGCGAGGTCGGCGTCATCGAGAAGCCGGTCCCCGATCCCGGTCCCACCGACGCGGTCGTACGCACGACGGCGGCCATGGTGTGCACCACCGATGTGCACACCATGAGGGGCGCGATTCCGGTCGCTCCGGATGTGACATTGGGACATGAGGCGGTCGGTGTCGTCCATGCGCTCGGCTCTGCCGTCGAAGGGCTCGTCGAGGGTCAGCGTGTCGCGGTGGCCGGGATCACACCCTGTTTCCAGTGCGATTCCTGCCAGCGCGGGTTCTCCTCGCAATGCCAGGGGCGGATGCTGGGAGGCGCCCAGTTCACCAACCGGCGGGACGGAAACCTGGCCGAGTATTTTCTGGTCAACAACGCCCAGGCCAACCTGGCCCCGATTCCCGATGGGCTCTCCGACCATCAGGCGTTGTACGCCACCGACATGCTCTCCACGGGGTTCGTTGCCGCCGAGCACGCGGAACTCGGACTGGGCGAGACCGTCGCGGTCTTCGCCCAGGGCGCGGTGGGGCTGTCGGCCACGATCGGCTGCCGACTGCTCGGCGCGGGCCTCATTGTCGCCGTGGAGTCGGTCCCCGCCCGGCAGGAACTCGCCTGCCGTTTCGGTGCCGATGCGATCGTCGACTACACACAGTGCGATCCGGTCGAACGGATTCTGGAACTGACGGATGGCCAGGGGGTCGACGCGGCCATCGAGGCGCTCGGCACTCCTCAGACGTGGGAGGCGACGTTCCGGGTCACGAAACCCGGAGGGCGGATTTCCAATGTCGGATATCACGGGGAGGTGCCCGGGCCGCTGCGGATCCCTCTGGAGCCGTTCGGATACGGCATGTCCGACAAGCAGGTCTACGGCGGGTTCAACCGCGGGGGCCGCGGGTGGCTCCGGCGGATCTTCCGGTTGATGGAGAACGGGAAAATCGATCCCACGCCGATGACCACGCACCAGTTCAGCTTCGACGAGATCGAACGGGCGTTTCAGATGATGGCCTCGAAGGAGGACGGAATCATCAAGCCGCTGATTCATTTCGGTGCGGACAGTGCGTAGCGCAGCCGAGACCGCCGCATCGGCGACGGGTTCGGCACCTTCAGCCTGGCCGTGCATCTGGTCGCCGACCAATCCGGCCGACCGCGGAGAGAGACGGCGAGCGTGCGCCGGCCCCCGGCGAGGCCTGCCGAACGCCGCGGCCCTCTCGCGGAAAGCAACCGCGTAGACGGACTGGCGGCGCTGGCGCGGCTGCGTCAGCCGCTCCGGGGGCCCTGAGGCCAATGCCGCAGGGCCCCGGAACGGAGGGTCAGTCGGGAAGGGGGACCCGGATGACCGGGTCGAAGGGGCGTTGTTTGAAGCCGGTCCGCAGATTGCGGCAACCCGACTTTGTGCACATGAAGAATTCTTCGACGCTCTTCCGGCCTGTGCGGTTCTTGAGCCAGGCCTTCTCTGCGGTGGTGAGGGGGCGATGCTGTTCGTCAGAGCCGCAGGTGTAGCAGTACATCGAGTGGGGCCGCACGGCACCTCCTGGAGCAGGCAGACAGGCAATCAGTAGCGTATGGAGCATATTGCTCGATGACAGCTCGTAACTGGTCGTCTCGCGAGCGGACACGTCTTGCGGTCTTCCCTGGAGGCCTCGTGGCCGGTCGAGGTGATGGAGACCGTCCCGTGACGGGGGCCGTTCCGGTCGCTGTCGCGGTGAAGGGGGCGTGCTCCGCGGGCGAGCCTGAAGTGGGTGAGTGGAAGAGCCACTGACCCACCTCTTTACTGGCTGGTAGTCATGCTCCACTCTGTGGGTGTGCAGGACCGCACCGCGGACCGGCCCCGGCCCGCACGTGTGCCTCCGCCGTGCCTGCGCGAGTGCGGTCACGGCCCTGTTGTGTCCGACTCCGTTGTGCAACCGCCACCCGCCCCGGAGTGAGACGCGGCCCACGGCCGGGTCGCCCTCTCCGCACGCGCACGGGAGTGTTGACCATCCATCCGCCGCGGACGCCGCGCTGACTTCCGTCATGGCCCTGGCGGAGCCGTTTGGGCCGGGGATGTCTTCGAGCGGGCCGCTCCGATCCTCCGCCGCTTGTCCAGGCCGACGCGGCAGCCCCGGCTCGGACACCAGCAGCAAAGCGACCGGGTGCGCATCGTCAGCCGGGCCGGTTCTGGTTCGCGGTGGCAACACGTCAGTCAGAGGGAAGCGCAAGCTGTTCAGGCGCAGGTCCGGTCGTGGAATCATCCTCCGGCAGCACCGCTCTGTCGCCCGTACGGCGGAGCCGGGTTCAGCCCGCAGAGCGATGCCCGACCAACCCGTCGGCTGCGATCTTCACTACTGAACGGGCCAAGTGTTCAGCCCACCGGAGCCGAGGACCGCACATGCAGCCGACCCTGCACCTCGAAAAACCCACAGCCGACCGCCCCGGACGGCTCCGCACCGCATGGCAGGCGGCCCACCAGCCCGTTGCCGGAGTGTCCAGGCGGATGCAACTCGTCGCCTACGCCGTACCGTTCACCGTCCTGCCATCCAGCGTCTGGCGGCTCCCGGCCGCGTGCGACGAGGGGATCGGGCCCGGCGAGCGGGCGTACATCGTCTTCCTGTCGATCCTGTCCGAAGCCCTCGCGTTCACCGCGATCGGGCTGGTCGCCCGCTGGGGCGAGGTGTTCCCGCGCTGGATCCCGTTCCTGCGCGCTCGCCCGGTCCCGATGAAGGCAGCGGCCATACCAGCTGCTCTCGGAGCCACGGTCCTCACGCTCCTGTGGACTGTGATCACCCCCGCCACCGAGATCATGGGGGTCACGATCCGAGGCGACGACCTGCCCACCACTCACCCCGGCCGGGCCGGGGGCTGGGAGGCCGCCTGGTTCTACTTCTGCTACGCGCCGCTGACCTTGTGGGGGCCACTGCTGGCCGTGGTGACCGTCGCGTACTGCAAGCGCCGTCGCGCGGCCCAGAAGGTGGCGGTGACAGCCTGAGCGCCGCAAGAGTCCTTGAGACCCCTATGCGGGGAGGCGTCATTCACCTTTTCGGTCAGGTCCAGCAGATCGCGACTCCACACCTTGACCTACCGGCCCACCGAAGGAAGGCGCCCTCAGCGGAAAACGGCCCCCCTATCTCACACATCGGTGCGCTTTCCGATCTGCGCACCCACGAGGCGATCGTCTTGAACAGCGCGAGCGTCTTGCGGTTGCCGTAGATGACATCGAGGGTGTCGTCGAGCCCCGATCAGCACGAGTTCGGAAGGTGCTCAGCAACAGGTACTCAGCTTGTCGTTCAACGGCCGGCCGCTTCCGCTTCGAGTGCCAGCGACGCGCGCATGATGTGCAGCCACCGCTGACAGACCCGGACGCTGATCGGCTCGAAGAGCTCAGGAGTCGACACCTCGAAGAGGAACCGTGTCAGCAGATCCTCGTGCCCGTCTTCGATCTCCAACTCGTCCTCGAAGTGCACCGCATGCGCCCAGTCGACAAGCTCATCGGGGCGTGCCAGCCCGGTGGCCACCGTCGTCGCGGCGGCTGCGGCATGACTACGGTCGAACATCACAGGACCCTTCGCCTTGCTCTGCCGAATGGCCTGGACGAGCGCGGCGGTCTCACCGCGCCAGTGCACGAGGTCTTCCAGAGGGCCGCTTCGCGTCGTATCCATGGTGCCATCTTGCGGGGAGCATGGCCGTCGTGCAGTCCTGTGCGGCTGTAGCGGCCGGGTGTGCGGCTGAGGGTGATGCCGGGGGTGTGTGTGTCAAGGGAGGGCCGCCCCACCGACGGCGCCCGGTTCCAGCTCGACGTCCGGGGCGAGAGCGCCTGGGCGCGGCTCGGTCACTGGAGCGAGGGCGTCCGCCTCGGAGGCCGGTGCTCTCGGTGTCTCTGTGTGCCCGACGATCACCGCTGCCGCGGGGGGGGCGAGTGCGGGGCAGTTGGACGGCGACGACCAACGGACAGCAGGAGAGGGACCAGCTGACCGCGCTGCTGGAGGTGCCGGGACCGGGGGATGGGCCATGGTCGGGTCGAGTTCCGGTCATCCCGCGGGCAGGGAGGCGAGCCGCCGTGATCCGCGGAGGCAGCCGTGTCAGTCTCCTGGGCGACGAGAGTCGGAACGGCAGGGTGAGGAGGGGGGTTCCATGCTGGGAGCAACGGTGTTTCGGACTGGCGATGTGGACCCGGTTGACAGGTTCGACTGCTGGCGGGATCTGATGTCGAAAACTCTGTGCCCCATGGACATGAACAGCGAAGACGTGACTCAGTTCCAGGCGGAGACACGGTTGTTGGATTTGGGGCCGGTCAGCGTGTGGCCGACGGTCGTCGAGCCCATGAGCTGGCGGAGAACGCCCAATCTGATCCGGCAGTCCGACCCGGAGTACTACCACCTCACCTTCCCGATCACCGGGTCGGTCGGCATCACCCAAGCTGGCCGGGAAGCTGTCCACGGGCCCCACGAGATGTACGTGGTGGATACCTCGCAGCCGTTCCACTGCGTCACCAGCGCTCTGCACGCCGTGGGTCTGGAAGTGCCCAGGAAACTGGTGCCGTTGCGCAAGGAGAGAGCCGATCTGCTTCTCACCCGGCGGCTACCGGGAGACGAAGGTTACGGAAGCCTACTGGCGCAGCTGCTGCAGCAGTTGGCGAAGGACACCGGACCGTACGGGCCCGCGGATGGCCCCCGGCTGGGCTCGATCATCGTCGACCTGCTGTCCTCGCTGTTCGCCCACGTCCTCGAGCGGGACACGTCCTTACCGCTGGAGACCCGTCAGCGGACCCTGACCTTGCGTATCCGGGCCTTCATCGAGGAAAACCTGGACGACCCGGGGCTCACTCCGGGTTCCGTGGCCGAGGCGCACCACATCTCCCCGAGCTATCTGCACCGCCTCTTCCAGGACGAGGAGGAGACAATCGCCGCATGGATCCGCCGTCGGCGCCTGGAGCGCGTACGCCGCGACCTCGCCGATCCGGACCTGAGCGCCACCCCCATCTACGCCCTCGCAGCTCGCTGGGGCTTCTCCTGCGGCGCCGACTTCAGTCGGATCTTCCGCAGAACGTACGGAGTGACGCCGCGAGAGTACAAGAGCCGGTTGCGTCGCGCGGCGGAACAGCAGAGGGCTGAGCGGGAGGCCTGCTGTCCCGAGTGCGTGGTCATGCGTCGCACGAGAGAGGGGCGTGGGGAGTCGGATGGACCGGGAGGACTGGGGAACGGGTAGCCACCCACGTGCCTGGCGGCCCGGGATCATCCGGTGCTTGTTCTGGCCCCGGCTGTAGGTGTTGGCAAAGGAACGGTCCGGGCACGTGGCGGCATCCGGCCGCGGGCGAGACGTCCACCGCCAGGGCCGGCCGACTGTCCGCCGCCGGGGCAACGGTAGTTCTGCCACTGCCCGACGCAGTCGACCGACATCGGTTCGGCCTGGTCGAGACCGCCGTGAAGGGCTCCGTGACCACGGCGATGTTCAGGCGCGAGCGCGAGGTCGACCAGCGTCTTCACCGGCCCCTCAGTGCACAACAGGGCGTTGCACAGCTCGAACAACGTCGCCCCGAGGCTGCTGCGTCGTGATCGACGGGAGTTATCAGAACGTCGCGGTAGGACGAGTCAAGGCGTTGGGCACGGAAGACCCAAGATGACTTCTCAAGCCTGTCTCGGAACTCGTGGGCGGTGCTGCTCTGGGCGGAGTTGTTCACTTGGCTTTGCCACGTCAGTTCAGCAGCGCCTGGCGGACATCCATGGGCTGGGGGTCCGTAGGGCGACTGGCCCTTGCGTCCCGACCGAACGTTCGGTTAGCTTACGGAGATGACTGACCCCCAGCGGTGAGGTGGCAGATGACGCAGGCAGACGTGGCCCGCCCCGAGGACGGCGACGACCTCCGCCCCCGGGTCGCCGACGTGCTCCGAAAGCTGGCGCTCGACGAGCAAGCGAAGGCGCGGATACCGACCGACCCGGTGCTCGGCCCGCTGGTCCGGCGCGCAGCCCGCCGGTATGTGGCGGGCGAGACGGCGGCCGATGCGCTGACGCGCATCGCCGAGATCAATCGGCATGGGCATCGCGCCACCGTGGACTACATGGGTGAGAGCTGCCGCGACGCCGAGCGCGCCGGTGCCGTGGCGGACGCCTTCGTGGCACTGAGCGAGAGCCTGGCCGCAGCCGGGCACGACTGCTCCCTCTCCCTGGATCTGTCCCACATCGGCCTCGTCGTCGATCCCGCGCTGGCGCTGCGCCACGCCCGCCGGCTCGCGGAGGCGACGGTGGCGGCGGGTCAGGAGATGATGATCTCCATGGAGGGCTCGGACCGTACCGACGCCGTGCTCGACGTGCACGGATCGCTGTGTGAGCAGTTTGACCACGTCGGGGTGACCATCCTGGCCCGGCTGCACCGGACCGCCGACGACCTCCCCGTCCTGCTGTCCCGCCCTGGACGGATCCGCCTGGTCAAGGGCGCCTTCCTGGAGCCGGAGACGATCGCCTTCCCGCGCGGCAGCCGCGCGCTGCGCGACGCCTACCTACGCTGCGCCGGCACCCTGCTCGACAGCGACCACCTGTGCTCCTTCGCCACCCACGACTGGGACCTGCTCGGCGAGCTGGACCGCATGCTCACCGGCCACCCCCGCACCGAGGACGCGCCCTGGGAGTTCGAGACCCTGCTCGGTCTCGGGCCCGACCGGCTCACCAGCATGCGCGCCAAGGGCCATCCCACCCGGGAGTACGTCGTGTACGGCACCGAGTGGTGGCTGTACGTCTGCAACCGGATCGCTGAGGAACCCGAGCGGCTCTTCCGCGCCGTTGTCGACGCCGCAGGCGGCTAAGAGAGCGGGGACGGTGTGCGCGTCGCGGTGGACGGCGACGGCCTTCAGGCGTGGTGCGCTGGGCGCCGCACCGGCCCCAGCGAAGGTGGCCTGGGCCCAGCCGGTGCCGGGCCGGGTGGGGGAGAGGGTCCGTCTTCAAACGGTTCGTATGGCTGCCATGGGATGGGGTGGTGGCAGGTGGGGCGGGTGCCTGCCCGGGTGGCCAGGCAGCGCGGTCTTCATCTCCTGGTCATCATGCTCGATCCGGCCAACGGGACTGTGCCTGGCGGGCGAAGTCTTTGGCAGGAAGGTCGGCGGGAGGGTTCGAGATCAAGTACTCCACCGGCTCCCCGCTTACCGCTCACCGGCATCGAGGCGTTGGCGCGACTCACTCGTCGAGTGCTCTGCGTTGCACCGGGCTGAGGCGGTCCGGTCTCGTGGTGAGGGTGTACGTCTGAGGCCCGACGGTCCCTGGCGCGAGGGGATCGGCGATGGCTGGTTGCCGTTGGATCGCGTCAAGGGCGGCGGTGGCGCGGGGGGTGTACGAACGAGAAGAGAGCCTCCAAGGTCCGTTTGTAGTACCCAAGTTGGAGACACTCTTGATCGCACTCTACGTGAAGGTCGACGACGGATCGGAGGAACGCGATGGATGGGATGACCGCCCCGGCTCAGTGACTCCGAACGTGTCTGTCCGGCGGTGGCGCAGGCCCTGCTCGGCTATCACTCCGAGGCGCGGTGGCTGCGCTTCGCCCGCAAGCGCCTGTCCGACCGGGCCCCCTACCTGCCCGAGCAGTCGGGGTAGTGCCAACTCTGTACTCGGCCTTGCCGCTGGGCAAGCGCATGATCCCGGAATGGCCACGGCGGCTGTATCTGGTGTGCACACCGACAGGCATGCCCATCATGCGGGGGCTGGCCGCCGGATGCCTGGCATGCATGCAACCGGGCCTCGCAGCCCTGCCAAGCGCGGCGTGCAGCCCCTTGCGAGTACACCGAGCACGAGCGGGGCATTGCCTCGCGATGACACGCGCGAAGGAGGCCGTCAGGGTCCGGTGCGACGTGACCTGATCCGAAAAGACCCACAAGGCAGGCCCGGTCACGGCGCGTTCGGTGTGGCACCCACGGCGTCACTCCGCCGCGTCCTTGCTGTCGTCGCGCGTCGTCGCCCGTGCCCACTGTGTGCTCCTGGCGTTCAACTTCCTGTTGGGTGAAGCACTGGCTCCGGTGTCCGTGATCGGCAATGCCGTGGACGCGCGGGCCGGGACGATCTAGCGTCGGGGCAGCGACGGCGCCGCACTTCCGCGCGCACCGCACCAGCACACGGGGAGACCATGACCAACGGGAACGTGTCCATCGAGAGCACCGAAACGCCCGTCGCCTTCATCACCGGCGGGTCGAGCGGGATCGGGGCGGAGACCGTGCGCCGCCTGCTGGGCCTCGGCCACCGGGTCGCGGCGACCGGGCGCAGCACGAAGAAGCTGGCCGTGCTGGCCGAGGCCGCGGCGGAGGCGGGCGCGGGCGACCGGCTGCTGACGTTCGAGGGGGATGCGGCGGACTGGGAGCAGGTGTCGTCGGCGGTCGAGGAGACCGTGCGCGTGTTCGGGCGGCTGGACTACGCGATCGCCAACGCCGGGTACTCGACCAACGGCAACCTCGAGACCGGCGACCCCGAGCAGTGGCGGGGCATGGTCCTCACCAACGTCCTGGGTCCCGCACTGCTGGTGCGAGCGGCGCTCCCGGCGCTGAAGGCATCGCAGGGCCGGATCGTGCTGATCGGGAGTGTCGCGGGGTTCAAGAACACGCCCGGCAACCTGTACTCGATGACGAAGTTCGCGGTGACCGGACTGGCGGAGAACGTCCGCATGCTGACGACCGGGTACGGGGTCGGCACGACGCTGATCGCGCCGGGCCGGGTGCGGACGCCGTTCTGGGACGACCGCCCCGGCGGCGCCGACGCGGCCGGTGCGATGATCTCCGCCGAGCACTTGGTGGACACCGTCGTGTGGGCGATCTCCCAGCCGCGCGGCGTGGACGTGAACACGCTGGTGGTCCGGCCGATCGGCCAGCCGAACTAGGTGTGCGGTTGACGGATCACGGCTTGAGTCAGAGGACGGCGGTTTTCCACGACGTCGGCGCGGGTTTGGGCCATGGCCGTCAGCCAGTGCTCGAGCGTCCGCTCGGGTTTCCGCTGTTTGCATCCAAGACGCCCCGATCGCAGCCGCCCGAACCGTCCGCTCGGGATCCCATCGTCCGCCGCCGGCAACATGGTCGTCCTCGGCCGCACTCGTGCGCAGGTCCACTCGGTGCCCCGTAGGGGAACGCACCCCGCAGCTCACGCTCCGATGGAGTCAACGTGTCATGTGAGAGCACTCGGGCAGAGTAGTGATCCCCACCTTCTCGCGTCCGGCTGATCACGTGCCGAGCCGGCTCATTCGGTGACGGCCTATGAGAGCTCAGGAAGGGGTTGCTTAGCTGGGCCCAGCCGTACCGGCGGCCGTATCCGGTGTGGTTGCCGAGTAGAAGACGGACTTCTGCTGCTTGGTGCGGTGTGCTTGGCCCTTGGCGACGAGTGACTCGAGGGTGCTGCGTACGACAGTGGCCTTGATCTCGCGTTCCGGAAGAGCCTGGGTGATGGTGGCGGTGATCTCGGCTGCGGAGCGCGGTTCACCGTGCTGGATGAGGTCTTCACGGATGCGCTCTTGGAGAGTGGGACCCGCTTCTCGCACCCGCTTGGGGCGGCTCCTGCCTGACTCCGCCGCCTTCCGCTTGCCGCTGGTCGCGTCGGTCTTCTTCTTTGGCGTGCGTGCGGTCGGCAGCGCTGCGGACTTCCGCGCGGCGGATGAACCACCTTCAGGGCTGCTGACGCCGGCGTTCCCCGGCATGGCATCAATGGCTTCGTCGCCAAGGCTCTGCCGCATGCCGAGCAGGAGCGCCCGGTTGTCTTCCAGTACCGACAGCTGTTGTTGCAGCGCCGTGATCTCGGAGGTGAGGCGTTCGTGCTCGGCGGAGTTGCGTTCGAGATCGGCGGTGATCTGTGCCGCGTACTGGGACTTCAGGCTGGTGTTGTTGGCAGCGGTGTCCACCACAAGCTCCCTCGTCTGGGCGCCATTTCATGTTGGTGGTGGATGGTACCTCCGCACGATCGATATGTGGCTACTGGCTGCAGGCGGGTGTGTAGATGATCCGGGTGTCGCGGACGCCGTCCGTAAGAGTGGTGAGCGAGGCCGTTTCCGCCGGGGACCGCCGACAGTCCCCAGCGGGGGTTCACCACGCTCCACTCCTCGATGTGCCGACGGCGGGCTCCCGCATCGGAGGGGGAGCCACTTGGGTGGGGGTCCTGATCGGCTTCGGAACTGTCCCGAGCACTCACCGTGGCAAGGACCTTTCGGCGGCGGGTGGCGGCGCGGCAGACGGACGACGGCAGGAAGGGTCCGGCTGCGTCCGGCGGCGCGCTGCATGCATGTGGGTGAGATGTCGGCGCCGACGCCGACGCTCGACCGAGGGCCTTGGCCGCCGCCGGAGGGGTCCAGGTCGATCCAGGTGGCGGCGCGTAGTCGAGCGCGAGGCGACGGCACAAGGGCTCCGGCATGGCGGCGCATGCCGGGCGTCCTCCAGCTCGGATCTCTTCAGACCGGAATTGCAGCCCGGCCATCCCTCAACCCGAGAGGTCCGGTGGCGAACCGGGCCCGGGCGGTTGATGCGGACAAGTAAGTCAAGCCTTACCTTCATGGAGATTTATCTGCATAGTGGAGGGCCGAGTCGAGAGGAGTACGGCTTTGCCGCAGTTCAACCAGGGTGCCGCAGGGCAGGTCGAGGTGGAGCAGGCCCACGTGTCCGCGATGTACAGGCTGCTCGACGAGCGAGTGGCGGAGGTACGGGCCCAGCTGGAAGACGTACTGAAGTCGTCGGCCGACAGCGCGGAAGAGGTGTACGCGCGTGATGTCGCCGCAGAGCACCTGGCACGGCAGGTCCACCGGCTCGTGGGGGCCGAGGAGGGGCTGGCGTTCGGCCGGATCGACGGCGTGGACGGCACTGTCCTGCACATCGGACGGCTCGGCCTGCACCTGGGCGACCGGGACCTGCCGCTGCTCGTCGACTGGCGGGCGAAAGCGGCGCGGCCCTTCTACGCGGCGACGGCCGTCCACCCGCTGGGGCTGCGGCGGCGCCGTCACCTGCGGGTGGAGGAACGCGCTGTGCGCGCGGTGAGCGACGAGCTGCTGGACGGATCCGAACCCACGGCCGGCGACGTCGTCGGCGACGGTCCATTGACGGAGGCGCTGGAGGCGCGGCGCACGGGGCGGATGAGCGCGGCGGTGGCGACGCTGCAGGCGGAGCAGGACGCGATCGTCCGGTCCCCGCATCGGGGCGTGACGGTGGTGCAGGGCGGCCCGGGCACGGGCAAGACCGTCGTCGCGCTGCACCGGGCGGCGTACGTGCTGTATGCGTTCCCGCGCGCCGCCGAGCGCGGTGTCCTGGTGCTCGGGCCGAACGCGCGGTTCCTCGACTACGTCTCGCGCGTGCTCCCCTCGCTCGGGGAGAACGACGTGGCCCTGGCGACGTGCGGGGAGCTGGCCGGAGTGGTGCCCGCCACTGTTGAGCCGTCCGATGCCGCACGGCTCAAGGGCAGCTCCGCGATGGCTGCGGCGCTGGAGGGCCTGGTGCACTCTCGGCAGGCGCCTCCGGACGCCCGGTTCGCGGTACGCGTGGGTCAGGAGTGGGTCCGGCTGGCGAGCGTGGATGTCGCGGCGGCACGAGAGGCCGCGGTGGCGAGCGGCCTGGCGCACAACCGTGCGCGGGAGGTGTTCAAAGAGCACCTGATCGGCACGGTCACGAGCACGGTGGAGCGTGGCACTGCCGAAGCCCTCGCGCACATCGACGCCGAGATCACTGAAAGCACGAGCCTTGACCTCGATGCCGCGGCCGCGGCCGACCTGCAAGCTCTCGGCTTCGATGGCGCGCCGGCCGCCGCCCACCCGGCCGAGATGTTTGATGCGGACGCGCTGCGCGCGAACCTCATGGGCGACGCCCACGCCGAGGGCGCGGTGGAATCGCTCTGGCCACGGCTGACGCCCGAAACGGTCGTACGGGCCCTGCTGACGGGCACCCGCACGCTAGCCACACATCTGCCGTCACTCACCGATGACGAACGCTCACGGCTGCTGCGCTCTGCTGACGACCCGTGGACCGATGCCGATGTGGCGCTGTTGGACGAGGCGGCGAACCTGGTGGACGGGCCGCCGGGGCGGACGTTCGGGCACGTCGTCGTCGACGAGGCCCAGGAGCTGACCGCCATGCAGTGGCGGATGGTGCTGCGCCGGTGCCCGGCCAGGTCGATGACGCTGGTGGGCGACTTCGCCCAGGCGGGCCCCGCGACGGCAGCGAGCGACTGGTCCCAGGCGCTGGGCCCGCATCTCGGCACCCGGTTCAGCCTGCACACCCTGACCGTCAGCTACCGCACGACCCAGGAGATCCTGGCCGCCACCCGCGACCTACTCGTGCGGATCGCCCCCGGTCAGACGCCGATCCGGTCCATCCGCCACGGCGAGCCTCCCCGCAGCCTCACCGCACATCCGCACACACTCGCCGCCACCGTGGCCGGGGAGCTCCAGGCCCAGGCCGCAGCACATCCGGGCGACCTGCTCGCCGTGATCTGCGCGGATGCCCGGCTCGACGACGTGGCGTCGGCCGACGTCACACGGTGGGCACGGCTCGTGCCGGCCTCCGAGGCCCGCGGCCTGGAGTTCGACGCGAGCATTGTCGTCGGCCCGCAGGAGATCATCGAGGCTCGCCCCAGCGGCGAACGTGACCTGTATGTCGCTCTCACTCGTGCCACCAAGAGGCTCTGCTCGATCGCCGTCCACTCCACGTGAACCTCACGCCTCATGACGCCCCTTGATGGGCGCTCACAGCTGGTACCTCGATGGGCTGATAGGACGGGACATCCTAACGCCCGCTGACGCCGCGATCTCCCGCCGTTGCCTGGCCAAGTGGTACGCGCGCCGGCGCGCGTACGGCGAGAGCGGCCTGCTCGACCGCTCTTCCCGACCCGCCACTGGCCCAGCCCGCACCGCCGAGGACATCTCGCGGACTTGGCGGAGGCGCTGCGGCGGCAGGCGAAGCACGGGCCCACCCGCCTCGCCGCCGGTCCTCAGCGGCTGCACGGCGTCACGCTCGCGCCGGCAACGGTCCATCGCATCCTGGTTCGGCGAGGACTTGACCGGCTGCGGGATCCCGGTCCGTCGACCGGAGAGCAGATGCGCGAAGTCATCCGCTACGAGTACGAGAGGGTCGGCGACCTGATCCACGTGGACATCCAGAGACTCGGACGCATCCCCCAGGGCGGCGGCTGGCGCATGCACGGCATCGGCACCGGGGCTGCCCGTGCCTCCAAACGCACCGGCCCCGACACAGGGAAGATCGGCTACACGTTCCCGCACTCCGCGCTCGACGACCACTCCCGGCTCGCCTGCACCGAGGTCCTGGAGGACACGGCATCACGCCGATTCGCCGTGTCCTGACCGACAACGGCGCCTGCTACCGGTCCCGGACCTGGGCCGCCGCGTTCGCCGCGGAGGGGACGAAGCACAAGCGCACGCGCCCCTCCACCCCACGGACGAACGGGGAGGCCGAGCGCTATGACGCCACACGCGCCAGGGAGTGGGCCTCCGTCCGCAACTACACCTCCGAGCATGAACGCCGCACGGCACTCGCGGACGTCCCTGAACTACTACAGCCACGAGCGGCCGCACGCCGCGCTCGGAGGCCGACCGCCCATCAGCCGGATCTCCGGCGGTGACAACCGCGTTACCTTCGACCAGCCGCCGGAACCACTCGACACGCTCCCGCAGCAGCTCACGTTCGAGGAGTTCGTGGAACCAATGCCATGAGACTCACAGCTAGTTTTTCTGCAGGGTGCGCGTGACACCCGCGATGACGGCGGTCGTCAGCACCCAGCCGAAGGCGATCAGTAGGTAGGCCAGCCACTGGAGGCTGTCGTTCGACCAGTACCAGGTCGTGCGCTGGCCCAGACCACCGATGGGGATCAAGAGGTCGAGTGTGTAGACGAGGGGCTGGAACGGGGCGCCTTCGCCTGGTTTGACCGGGTTGGGGGAGTCAGTGCCGAAGGACAGCGTGCCCAGCAGGATCAGTGCGAGGAGCCAGATGCCGGCCAGCCAGGGGCGGTAGCCGTAGCCGACGGTCACGTCGAGGAGATGGCCCCATGCGCGGGCTGCCGGGGACAGGGAGCGGCGCCGGTGGCGTTGCTTGGCGAGGAGGACGCGGCGGGCGTCGTCGTCGTGCCCGGCCTTGCGGTACCAGGCTGCCAACTGCTCGTACGGTTGTGGGTTGTAGCCCGGGCTGCTGCGGATCCATGCCACGCGTCGGGCCACGGACTCCCGGTCGCCCACGGCCTCGTGGCGCTCGTCGTTGGCGTCCGCCGTCTTGATGGAGCCGTAGACGAAGCCGTCCAGCTCCACCCTCTCCGGCCAGCTGTGCTCGTTCTCGTGGAGGTACGACACCCGGGCGCCCCGCAGATCGAGGGCGCCGGACGGGGGGCGGGCGAGGGTGAGATCGAAGTCGACGGCTTGCAGGTGCATGGCGATCAGGGCCGGGGTGTCTCCGTCGTCGGTGGGCGGGCCGTTCAGGACGGCTCCATCGAAGGTCACGTTGTCCGTGACCTGGGTGCCGCGCAGCCGTACCGTGCCGTTCGCGGTGAATCCCTCGGAGAACTTGAGCGACGCGGCCATGGCGTTGTCGAGGGTGAGGGCCACGCCGCGTGGGCCGGGTCCTTCCAGCCGGGCGCCCTGCATGGCCAAAGTGCCCGGCAATTGCGCCCCCATCAGCCGGACTTCCCCGTAGGCGACGAACCCGTTTCGGCAGAAGACTCCCCCTTCCATGGCTAGGCCACCGGCCGACAGGGCCCACCCGTCGGGTGCGATCAACTCGGCCCCGTTGAGGAGTAGTCCGCCGTTCACCCGGGCGTCGGTGAGCGACAGGGCGGTGCTCAGGCGGTTGAAGGGTGTGGGGGCGCCGCCCTCCACCACGGAGTGCCGAAGGGAGAAGTTGCCCTCGATGCGGGCCGAATCGGCCTCGATGCCGGGTATCCGGCTGCCTGTCAACACGAGGGTCTGCGTCGACGCGCCGAGGAGATTCACCGCCTCCTCGAACCAGCATTCCTCCAGCCAGAGGGCATGGGCGATCTGCGCGCCGGCCAGGTCCAGGCGTCCGGAGATCCGTGCCCCGGTGAGCCTCAGACGCGCCACCGCACCTGGTTGCCCGGTGTTCGCGCCCAGCAACAACGCGGCGACCACCGCCGCCCGCACCGTCCGCTCAGGTCCCCACCGTCCGCCGTCGGCGACCCGGTCCTCCTCCGGCGTACCCGTACGCAGGTCCACCCGCCGCCCGTCGGGGAACGCATCCCACAGCTCACGCTCAGGTGGAGTCAACTCGTCGTAGGAAAGCACTCATGCAGAGTAGTGATCTTCCTTCGTGCTCGCCTGGCCCCACCGCGCACCGATTGAAGGGAGGCCCAGTTCCGTCAGGAGTTCTTGGCGCCCGATCTGACGCGGGTGTTCCGCAACCCCCGACTACGTGGGCACGCTTGCCCTGGCGGCTGGTCGTCTGCCCGGCCCCGTGCGCCCAAACCGTTACAACCGGGGCCACGACGGTCACTCGGCTCGAAGAACCGGCAGCCTGCCACCCGCTACGGGACGTGGGCAAATCATCGGACGCCCCGAGACCATCGTCGAACGCGACCGTCTCAGGACGTGAAGGTCAAGCTCAGAGCACGGCTTGGATCCGCAAGGATCGGAGGTTTCGTGGAGCAGATGGCATTGATGAGGGGGTCAGGTGGTGGCCGGCAGCAGGTCCTCTCCGCTTGATGGGTGGAGGCCGTCGGCGCGGTTGGCGCAGTAGCGGTCGCGCCGTGCGCCGCCGGTGGCGAACCACGGGCCGATGATCGCCTCGGTGATGCCCTCGTCCTGTTGCGCACCGTATGCGTTGGTCTACCAGACGACCGAGAACGTCCTCGGCGTCGAAGCCGATCGGGGGTTCGCGATGAGCCAGGCATCCTCGGCCAACCCGGAGGTCCCCTGTCGTGACGTCGATGGTCGTCCGTGGATCCGCGGTGGCTCGGGCCGCGGTGAAGTGGTGGCGAGCGCTCTTCGGCCCGGCTGCGGTGGCCAGGCCCATGTAGGCGTGGGCGCACGCCATGAGAGGAGCGTCGTTCAGCTGCTCGGCGATCTCAAGCGCGGCCCGCGCGTGGCGTTCACCCTGGACGGCATCGCCGGCGGACACGCTGGTGACGGCCAGATCGGACAGTATCTGGCCGCGTAGGAGCGACGGCTCGGGCAACAGCTCCAGCGCTGTGAGCGGGTCTTCGAGGCCACCGCTGCGGCCCAGGTTCTTCAGTCGGGCCCGCTGATGGAACCGGTGCGGGTGCGGGGCGATGGCCAACGCCTCGGCCGGTCAACGCAGACCCGAATCGACCGCGCTGGTGGCCAAGCCGGCCTCCACCGCGTGGTCGAGCACAGTGAGCCGGTGGAGCCTTGGCGAGCTGTCCACGGTGTCCCACAGCTCCAGGACCCGTTTCAGCAGGTGCAGCCGCTCCGGTTCGGCACCGGAGAGCTTGTCCCGCCCGGCGGCCTCCCACGCCGCGGTGAGTGCGAGAGCGTGGTCACCGGCGGCATACGCATGGGCCGCCAGCTGGGCGATCTGCTGCGGCATCCCGGACAGTGCGGCCGCGAAGCGGGCGTGCAGGCAGGTCCGCTCCACCGGCAGCAGCCGATCGCAGACGGCGTCGTGGTCGCCGAGTCCAGTTCGTCCACTGGTGGGTGGCGCCACCCTCCACCACCGGGCGGCGCGGCGCCGCTATGAGCCGGGCCGCGGGGTGCGCCGGTGCCGGGCTCAGTCCCGCGGCATGCGCAGTGCGTTCGTCCAGAGCCGGGTGACGGTCTCGACCAGCGTGTCGAAGGGCACGGATTCGCCCAGGGCGAAGGTCGCGTACGCCAGGCGGCTGACCATCGCGCTCAGGGCCCGCGCGGTGATGTCCGGGTCGAGCTCCGGGTCGGCGAGGTCCGACTGCTGGAGGCGGGCTATGGCGGCGGCACTGCGGTCGATGAACACGCGCGACCGTTCCAGCCGCAGCCGCATGAACTGCGGGTCGATGGCCGCGGCCTGTTCCATGGCAGCCATCAGGGCGGCGTTGCGGCGATAGGAGTCCAGATAGGCGCGGTTGGCGTCTTCGACTCCTTGCCACAGGTCCTTGGGCCCACCGTCACCGCGGTCGTCGCTATCGCCGACTCCCGCGTGCAGCATCTCGTCCTGCAGTCGCGCGAGGACGGCGGCGAACACGTCGTCCTTGGATGTGAAGTACGTGTAGAAGCTGCCGGTGGCCACTCCGGCCTCGTCCGCGATGTCGACGATGCGGGCGTCCAGGTAGCCGTCCCGCTCGATGACCCGCCGTGCCGCTGCCACCAGGGCGTCACGGGTGCGCATGCCGCGTCGAGTGCGAGTCCCGGGTGGCTGGGGCCGCGCGGGCTGTTCGGTTTCAGGGTCAGGGGAGAGCATGTGCGTATCCTAGCCCAGTATTGAATCCGAATTCGGATTCAAGTATGTTCCGGTCATGGACAACTCCACTGCTGCCGACGCCTGGAACCTGCTCGTCCGTCGCGACGACCTTTCCGCCGCGGAACTGGCCGACACCCCCGTCCCGCAGGTGGGGGACGGCGAGGCGCTGCTGCGCGTCGACCGGGTAGGTCTGACCGCCAACAACGTCACCTACGCCGCGCTCGGCGACTCGTTCCGCTATTGGGAGTTCTTCCCCGCGCCCCGCGCCGACTGGGGCATCGTCCCCCTCTGGGGCTTCGCCGACGTCGTCGCGTCCCGGGTGGACGGCATCGAGACCGGCGACCGCTACTACGGCTACTTCCCGTCCGCGAGTCATCTGCTGGTCCGCCCCGACCGAGTTGACGGGCGCGGCTTCCGCGAGGCCAGCCCCCATCGCCGGACACTGCCCCGGCCTTACAACGCCTACGCTCTCACCACCGGCGACCTCGCCTACGAGGCCGGCCGGGAGGACCTTCACGTTCTGTACCGCCCGCTGTTCTGGACCTCGTTCATGCTGGCCGACTGGCTCGTCGACAACGTCTGGATGGGCGCGAAGACCGTCGTCCTGTCCTCCGCCTCGAGCAAGACCGCCTACGGCGCCGCCCACCTGCTCCAGGGGCAGGGATGCGAGGTGGTCGGCCTGACCTCCCCGCGGAACCTCGCCTTCACCGAGGGCCTCGGCTGCTACGACCGGGTGCTGACCTACGAAGACGTCTCCCGGCTCCCGCGCACGGAGACGCTGTACGCCGACTTCGCGGGCGACGAGCAACTGTCCGGCCGGCTGGGCGCGCACCTCGGCGACGCCCTGGTGCACCAGGTGGTTGTCGGTATCACCAACCAGGAACCCGCGCCCGCCGGCACCCTCGCGGAGACGGGACCGGGCATGTTCTTCGCTCCCGACCAGATGCGCAAGCGCATCGGCGACTGGGGGCGGGAAGGACTGGACCGCCGTTTCGCCGGGGCGTGGAAGGAATTCCTGCCCGTGGCCGAGGGGTGGGTCGACATCGTGCACAGCCATGGCCCCCAGAGCCTCGAGCGGGTCTGGCACGAGGTCCAGTCGGGGCGGGTCTCGCCGCGTGTCGGCCACATCATCACCCCATAGCGATGGCCGTTCCGCTCGATGTGCGGGCCGATGCGCGCGCGTTCCCCCGCCCACGCCTCGGTCCGCGGTACGGCGCCAACGCATGCTTCGCTGCGATCAGGCCATGTCGCCAACTCGGCGGGGCGAAGGTACGCCCGGTTCTTCCAGCGGAAGGTGAGGGACACCGACGGCATCGAGAGGCCGGTGTGGCGAACCCGCTGGAGCGCGCCCGAGCCCCCGTATGGTCCGGTGCCACCACACCCGTCGGTTCTGCTCGTCTTCCACCAGGCCAGTCGCAGATCGCTATTCCTGCTGGCCAGGGGCGTGTCTATGAGCGGATGCCTGACATGTTGTCAGGATCTGTGAGTTCGTGACGTCGGGTGCGGCGAGCAGTGTGCTTGTTGTGCAAGACGATGTGCAGCTCGATGCCTGGCGGCTGTGAGGTTGTCCCTTGAGCGTGGACACCCCTGACCATCGGATCGGAGGATCCGGGAGGAGAAGTCCAGGTGGGACGTCCGTCGAAGTGCAGCGATGAGTTCAGGAAGGACGCGGTGACGTTGGTCCGCTCGACGGGGCGGACGATCGGCCTGGTCGGGCCGGCGTATGACGAGGCCGAGGATCGGGTCGATGTGCTCGGCAGAGAGGCAGTGGAGGCGCTCCTCGGCGCCGGCGTGGTCGCGGCTTATGACTCATCCATGTCCGGCACCGGTGAGATCGTTGCACCGGCCGACAGCAGTCTCTCCGCCAGCGCGCGACAGCGCCTTCCGAGCTCCGGAGGGTCGAGTACCTCGAAGTCGTGCCCCAGCAGGAGTACGTGCATGAGCACGGCGTCGAGGCTGGCGGCGCCACTGAGCACCTCGCAGAGCTCGCTCCCTCGCCGTCGTACGACGGCCGCCGACGCCGGAAGCTGCGCCCGCACCGTGTCGGCCGACGCGTGCACGAGGAAGCGCGCCTGGTGCGGGTAGACCCGGCTCGCCACGCCCTCCTGCACGTACGTCGCCGCGTCGGGCGCCGCGCGCGGGCAAAAGCGCCAGGTCCGTGCGGACACATCGATCATCCGGTCGACGCGGAAGCTGCGCCAGTCTTCGCGGTCGAGGTCGTAGGCGAGGAGGTACCAGCGCCGGTCGGAGGCGACCAGGCGGTAGGGCTCGACCCGCCGCCGTCGTACCTCGCTCCCGGACGGGTAGTCGAAGCCGGCCTCGACCTCGTCGCGGCAGGCTCTGGCCAGCGTCATGAGCACCTTGGAGTCGACCGGCGGGCGGCCTCCGCCAAAGGACTCCACCGAGCCGGAGAGCGCGCGCACCTCGTGCCGAAGCCGGGCGGGCAGCACCTGGTCGAGCTTGGTCAGCGCCCGGAGTGCGGCGTCGCCGGCGCCGGCTACCGCGCCACCCGCGCCGGCGAGCAGCGAGACCGCGGTGGCGATCGCCTCCTGGTCGTCGAGAAGCAGCGGCGGCAGGTCCTGCCCCGGGCCGAGCTGGTAGCCGCCGCCGACACCCTGGCTGGCATGCACCGGATAGCCGAGGGCGCGCAGCCGCTCGACATCACGCCGTACCGTGCGCGGCGTGACCCCGAGCCGGTCGGCGAGCTCGGGGCCGGTCCAGACCTGGCGCTGCTGCAGCAGCGCCAGGAGGGTGAGCACCCGCTCCGTCGTACGCCGCTCGTCACCGCTTGCCACGTCCATGTCGCCCACCCTGCCAGAAATAGCGGACCGATCCTGTCCGCTGGAGGTGTCAGGGTGGCTCCATGGACGCGAACGAACTCGACTGGAACCGGACGCTGCGCGAGCAGTGGGAGTTCCACTGGAACCATCAGCTCCGAGCCCGGCTCGACGGCCTCACCGACGACGAGTACTTCTGGTCGCCGGTGCCGGACGCCTGGAGCGTGCGACCGCGCGGCAGCTCGACGGCGCCCGTGCAGGTCGGCGCCGGGGACTTCACGATCGACTTCGCCTTCCCGCAGCCGGTCCCTGCGGCCTTCACCACGATCGCCTGGCGACTCGGTCACGTCATCGTCGGCGTGCTCGCCGCGCGTAACGCGGCGCACTTCGGCGCGTCGGCGGCGTCATACGAGAGCTGGGAGTACGCCAGCAACGCGGCCACCGCGCTCGACCAGCTCGAGACCCAGCTCGATGTCTGGCTGGCCGGGGTGCGCAGCCTCGGCGACGCCGGGCTCCGGGGCCCGATCGGTGAGAAAGAGCCCTTCCCCGAGGCGCCCATGGTTGATCTGGTGCTGCACATCCACCGCGAGCTGATCCACCACCTGTCCGAGGTCTGTCTGCTGCGCGACCTCTACCTGCACACGAATCCCGCTAGGAACGGAGCAACCCGATGAGCCGTCACATCCAGGTCACCTTCGACGCCCATGATCCGCGGGCGCTGTCGTCCTTCTGGCGCGATGTACTGGGCTACGTCCACCCCGGCCCGCCCGGGGTCGACTTGCCCGAGGGCGCCGACCCGCTGGCAGCGTGGGACGACTTCCTCGTTCGGATCGGCGTACCGGAGGAACAGCACAACTCGAAATCGGCGATCGAGGACCCGGACGGGCACGGCCCACGAGTGTTCTTCCAGCGGGTTCCGGAGGACAAGGTCGCCAAGAATCGCGTCCACCTCGACGTCCGTGCGGCTCCCGGACTGCAGGGAGAGGAGCGGATGGCGGCACTGGAGGCAGAGTGCGACCGGCTCGTCGCGCTGGGAGCGAAGCGGGTACGTCGCGACGAGCCCGCTCCTCCGATGAGCGCCGGCTTCATCGTGATGACCGACCCCGAGGGCAACGAGTTCTGCCTGGACTGACGCAGCGCAGCCGTAGTCGCGGAAGCTGCGGCCGGTCTCGCGGCCGGGGTAGCCGGCGGTGACGAGGTGGCCGGGCTGACGGCCCGGCTCTTCGGGCCTTGACCACGTCCTGGTGGACAGGAGCCTGACGTGGCGCAACTCCGCGCGCGTAGCGGCAGGCCGGGCAGACCCGCCGGTTCGTCGCCGTGCTGTGGTGGTCTGGGGTGGTGAGGGTGTCCTGTGGTGTGGCCGGGCTGCGCTGGGTCGGGCGAGACCCGACGAAGAGACGCCTGTCGGCTGTGGCCGTCATGGCCCGCCACAGGTCACCGTGGTGTGCACGCGCCGCCGGTGCGCGAGGGCGTGGTGTACCGGTCTTGTGCTCTGCCTCCGGCCGTATCGATACCCTTGGGAGAGTTCTGCATGGACGAGCGGGGAGTTCACTGACCAGCGACATGGCGGCTGCCCTGCTGGGCCTTGTCCGGCGGATCATGCCTGGGACGTGATGGTCTGGCGCGCCCGTCTACGGCGTTGTCGTCTGGTGAGGGAGGAGAATCAGCGGCATGACGGTGGTGAGGGACATAGATGTCCGCGGTATGCAGCACTGCGAGACGACGGCGCTGGGCGTGCTGCTGCGCCATGAGGGACTCGACTTGTCCGAGCCCATGCTGTTCGGGCTCGGCTCCGGGCTGTCCTTCATCTACTGGGACAGCAAAGGCATGGGCTTTCCCTTCCTGGGAGGCCGGGTCAAGCCGTTCGAGCTCACCAGGAACCTGACCGCTGTACTCGGGCTTCAGCTGCTGGTCGGGGAGACCACCTCCCCGCGCAAGGCGTGGCAGAACGTGGCGGCACCCATTGACGCCGGTCGGCCGGTCGGCCTTCAGCTCGACAGCTACCACCTGGACTACTTCAGCACCAAGGTGCACTTCGGCGGGCACGTCGTGGCCATGTACGGCTACGACGAACAGGACGCCTACCTGGTGGACACCGACCCACAGGGCGGAGCCGTCTCGACCAGCCTCGCCGGCCTCGCCAGGGCCAGAGCCGAGCGCGGCCCCATGACCGCCAAGCACCGCTCCTTCACCATCACAGCGCCCAGCAACCTGACGTCATGGCAGGACCGGATCACCCCCGCGATCAAGACCTGCGCCGAAGCGTTCTTGAACCCGCCCATCGCGAACCTGGGCCACCGGGGCGTCGAGAAGACCGCCAAGCAGGTGCCGAAGTGGCTGCAGCGCAGCGACAATCCGCGGGAGGACCTGCCACGGGCCGCCGCCCTGATGGAGAGGGCCGGCACCGGCGGCGCCCTGTTCCGCAATCTCTACCGGGACTTCCTCGCCGAGTGTGCCCAGCTGATCGACAGCAGCCATCTGCGTACTGGCCACAGCCTGTATGCCGAGGCCGCCACCCTCTGGACACAGGTGGCCGCACTCGTCGCGACAGCAGGCGAATCCGGCGATGCGAAGGACCTCATGCGGGCCGGCTCCATCCTCCACGAGCTCTCGCGCATCGAACGCGATGCGATGCGGGCACTCAGCATGCTCTAGGAGGCCTGTCCGACGGGTCATGTGCGAAGCCAGGGCCGGACCGAGGCAACGGTGACGGTGTGGCCCGGATCATCCAGGTGATGAGGCGCCCGAACGGCAGGCAAGCCGGGCGGCTCACCGGACTGGCGTAGCTCCCTCCCAGGTCAGGCCGTGCCCACGTACCCGTCGCGGTCGGCGTGTTCGTCCAGCTCGGACTGCCAGCCCTCCGGCGGCTCCGCGTAGCTCGATGTTGCCCCGCACGAGGTACAGGCCCACTTCCCGCCCACCCCATCAACCTGGGCATCACACCCAGTGCATGTGTACGTCCGGTAATACAAGTCGGCTGCCGTCGGCGCCACCCCGGACGCGCCGCAGTTGTTGCACGACCAGCTACCGTCCGGCCCCTGAATGACGGAAGCCCCACAGTTCGTACAGTTCATCGTGCCGCCTCCCCTGCATGCTGCCCTCGAACCCAGATTTTACCGACGGCCCCATCAGGCGCGAACCAATCCCGGGCAGCGAGAAGGAGAGAAGCCCCCGCCCAGACGGCGGATTCCAGAGGCCTCTTCGTTCCGGCCGACCGGTACGGGCACGCCACCGCCCCCCTGATCGTCGGCATGCTCTCCGCATCCTCCTGGCAAACGCCCTGACCGCATCATGCTCGACACCGGCCTGGCCCACCTCCCCGCACGCGCAGGGGAGCGTTGACCGTCCATCCGCCGCGAACGCCGTGGTGTGGAGCCGTTGGGGCCGGGGGTGTCTTTCGTGCGGGCCCCTCCGATCCTCGAGGTTGTGCGCTGAAGACGAGCAGGCAGCCGGTCGCCGGCGCGCGAGTTGGTGGTGTGTCCGGGGTCCCTCGAGTTACTGGCGGAGGCGGTGTCCCGGCCGTGTGCCTATTCCTCGTCTTCCTGGTTCGCAGAAGCGATGTCCAGGGTGTTGCCTCACCGCTTCGCTGCGGAGTCTCCAATGGCGGCGAGGAGAGCTTGGGCTTGTTCGCGGGCGTGGCTGATGGGGTCCGCGAAGACGTTCAGGCCGTGGGCGACGAGTGCTCCTTCGTGGAGCAGCAGGAGTGTCTGGCCCAGCCGGCCGGCTCCGTCCGGGGTGATGTCCCTGGCGAGGTCGGTGAACAGGGCGAGCATCCACTGCTTTTGTCCGGTGATGATCGGGTGGGCCGGGTGGGACGGGTCGCTGATCTCGGCGTGGGCGTTGACCATGCTGCATCCCTTGGGACTGTTCTTCGCCGACCATGCGCGTGAGGCGTCGAAGACGGCCAGGACGCGGGCTGCCGGTGTCGGCTGTGCGGCGGCGAGGTGCTGGGTGAGGAAGGTCCGCCAGCGTTCGTCGCGATCCGCAAGGTACTCCACGACGATCTGCTCCTTGGAACCGAACCGGTCGTAGAGGGTCTTCTTCGTCACCCCGGCCTCGGTGGCGATCAGGTCCACCCCGACAGCATGGATGCCGCGTTCGTAGAACAGCCTCGCGGCGGCCTCCAGGACGCGCTGTGCGGCAGGCGTCATCGTGATCCGTCGCGGTCTCTCGCTGGTGCCCATACCCCAACAGTATACCGATCTGTATAGTGGGGGCCAACGAGTATACCGATCTGTTTAGTGGAGGCTGCGGCGTGAACTTCCTGCTCTCGATCGGTTTCGTGCTCTGCTGGAGTTCCGGGTTCATCGGGGCCAAGCTCGGCGCGGGCAGTGCGTCTGCGGTCACGATCCTGATGTGGCGGTTCCTGCCGCTGGCAGTCATCCTGCTCGTCGTTGCCACCGTCTCCAGAACGTCGTGGCGGGGCCTGGCGGTGCGGGATGTGGCACGGCAGGCCATGATCGGTGTGCTGTCGCAGAGCGGTTATCTGCTCACCGTCTACTACGCGATCCAGCTCGGGGTCTCCAGCGGGACCACAGCCCTGATCGACGGTGTCCAGCCTCTCGTCGCCGGAGCACTTGCCGGACCGTTGTTGCGTCAGCACATCTCGCGCAAGCAGGTGCTCGGCCTGTGCCTGGGGGTGAGCGGTGTCGCCATCGTCACCCTGGCCGACGCCGCGGTCGGCACCGGTGAGGCCTGGTGGGCCTATCTCATCCCCTTCCTCGGCATGTTCTCGCTGGTAGCGGCCACGTTCCTCGAAAGCCGGTCCTGTGCGCGGGTCGCGCCCACGGTGTCGATGACCGTCCACTGCGGCGCCAGTGCTGTCATCTTCACGGCACTTGCCGTGAGCGCCGGAGCCGCGAAGCCGCCCATGGAACTCTCGTTCTGGGTCGCGATCACCTGGCTCGTAGCCTTGTCGACCTTCGGTGGGTACGGGCTGTACTGGCTCATCCTGAGGCGCTCTGGAGTTACCAAGGTCAATACGCTCATGTTCCTCATGGCCCCGGTCACGGCAGTCTGGGGAGCCCTGGTGTTCGGTGAACCGTTCGGTCCGCAGACCGCTCTCGGCCTGGCCGTCGGCCTCGCAGCAGTCGTCATCGTCTATCGCGGTGACACCTCGTCCACCAGGGTGCGCGCGCGGGACATGGACACGAACGAGCCCGCGAGGCCGGCCAAGACGGCGCCTGATGTCTCTGCCTCGTGAGTCGGCGTTCAGCCCCGCGGACGTGCGGCGTGCGGGTGCCGTTCCCGCCAGCGCGCGTATACGGAGCCGGTCGCACAGCTGTTGAGATAGCCGTCGTGGACCCGGCGCAGGATCGCCTCGCCGTGCGGGGCGAGGGGGCTGTCCCGGCGCCAAGCCAGTACATGGCGGTACCAGAGCGGATTGCCCGCCAGGGGGCGGACGGCCACGCCGGGGATCTCGATGAAGGTGGCCTGGCAGAGGCTGACGGCCAGCCCCGCCCGGATGATCTCGATCAGTTGCCGCCCCTCGGCCTCGTAGGGGGCGCGCGGACGGTGGTCGGTGAGGGCGAAGACGGACGTCCAGTACTCGTGGGTGCGGTCGCTGTCGGGGCGGGGGACGGCCCACTCCTCCTCGGCGAGCCGGGTCAGGCTCACCTCTTCCCGCTCGGCCAGGGGGTGGTCCGCGGGAAGCAGTGCGAAGACGGGCTCCGTGACGAGCGGGTGCAGGATCACCTCATCGCGCGGTGCGAGCTTCTGGCCCGGGTGGTCGCCGAGGACCGCGGCCTCCAGGCGCCCGGCGGCGAGGTCGTCGAGGAGCGGCGCGGGCGCGTACTGACAGCGGGCGGTCACCTCGGCCCGCGGCGCCACATCGCGTACGGCCAGCAGGAGATGGCCCAGGAGCGGGGCGCCCACCGAGCCGATGCGGACGCGGGCCGGGGAGGCGGCGCGGAGGGCGGCACGCTCGGTGTCCGCGAGCAGCCGGTCGATGCCCGGGAGGATGGCGTGCGCCCGGGTGAGCACGAGGACGCCCAGCGAGGTGGGCGCGGCTCCGGCGCGGCCACGCTCGAAGAGTGTGCCTCCCAGGAGCCTTTCGATACGCCGCACCTGGGCGCTCAGACCCGGTTGCGTCATCCCCAGCGAGGCCGCGGCGCGGGTGAGGCTGCCGGTCTCCGCGACCGCGCAGACCACTCGCAGATGCCGTATCTCCAGGTCCATCACACGTTCTCACATGTCATATTCAGGCAATGAGTCCCTGAGACGCCCCTCCCTGCGCCAAGGAGGCGAGGGGCGCTGCTGCCGACGGCGCTCGTCGGCCTCCAGAGCGCGGCCGGCGACGACACCGCCCGGATCACCAAGTGGTAGGTGTCTGACCCCTCCCGGCGTCACGAGCATCCGGTGTGCTGTGTCCTGACCCCACCGGTCCAGGACACAGCCGTGTCCCCTCAGGCGGCTTCGGGGAAGTGGCACGCCACCTGACGCGCCTCACCGGGGGTCGTGACGCCCAACACCGGCGCCTCGGCCCGACAGATCTCCTGGGCCTTGGCGCAGCGGGGGTGGAAGGTGCAGCCGGGCGGGGGAGCCGCAGGGCTCGGCGGGTCGCCGAGCAGGGTGATCCGCTCGCGACCCCGCTCGGCGACCGGATCGGGCAGGGGTACGGCGGACAGCAGGGCACGGGTGTAGGGGTGGGCGGGGGCGGTGTACAGCCGCTCCCTGGGGCCGATTTCGACGATGCGGCCCAGGTACATCACGGCGACTCGGTCGCAGACCCGCTTGACCACCGAGAGGTCGTGCGCGATGAAGAGGTAGGCGAGATCGAGTTCGCTCTGGAGACGCTCCATCAGGTTGACGATCTGCGCCTGCACGGAGACGTCGAGCGCCGAGACCGGTTCGTCGGCGACGAGCAGACGGGGGCTCGTGGCCAGAGAGCGGGCGATGCCGATGCGCTGGGTCTGCCCGCCGGAGAACTCGTGCGGATAGCGGTCGATGTGCTCGGGGATGAGCCCGACGAGTTCCATCAGCTCGGCGGCCCTGTGGCGCGCGTCGACGGCCGAACTCCCCTGCACCAGCAGGGGATCGGAGATGATCCGGGCCACGGTCTGGCGCGGGTTGAGGGAGGAGTGCGGATCCTGGAAGACCATCTGTATCTCCCGCCGCAGCGGCCTGAGCTCGCGCTGCGCGAGGTGGCTGATGTCGCGGCCGTCGTAGGAGACCGAGCCTCCGCTCGGTTCCAGGAGCCGCACGATCATCCGGCCGGTGGTGGACTTCCCGCAGCCGGACTCCCCGACCAGGCCGAGGGTTTCGCCCGCCGCCACATCGAAGCTGACGCTGTCGACGGCCCGTACCGGGGCCGAACGGCCTCGTCTGCCGGGGAAGGTCTTGGTCAGGTTGCGCACGGAGAGCAGCGGACCGGCGGGGGGACGCAGGGGTGTGGTGGGTGGAGCGTGCGGAGTGTCGGCGGGCGTCATGGGGTGACCTTCCGGATGTGGTGCATGGGGGCGGTGGCCGGATGCAGGGGCAGATGGCAGGCCACCGCGTGCGCGTCGGAGGCGATCAGGCGGGGCCTGACCCGCTCGCAGCGCTTCCTCGCGTCGGTGTCGGCCGAGGCGGCCCGCGGGCAGCGCGGCGCGAACGCGCACCCCGGTGCGGGGGCGAGCAGCGACGGCGGGCTGCCGGGGATCGCCCGCAGCGGGGCGTCGTCGGTGTCGTCGAGGCGGGGCAGGGAGTCGAGGAGGCCCCGTGTGTAAGGGTGGGCCGGGGCGGCGAACACGGTCTCCACCGGGGCCCGTTCGGCCGCGCGGCCGCCGTACATCACCAGGACCTCGTGCGCGACGCGGGCGACCACTCCGAGGTCATGGGTGATCATGATGACGGCGAGGGAGCGCTCCTCCTGGATCCGGGCGATGAGCTCCAGTATCTGGGCCTGCACGGTGACGTCGAGAGCGGTGGTCGGCTCATCCGCGATCAGCAGTTCCGGCTCGCAGGCCAGCGCCATGGCGATCATCACCCGCTGGCGCATACCTCCGGAGAACTGGTGCGGGTACTCGCCCGCCCGGCGTTTCGGTTCCGGAATGCCGACCTCGGCGAGCATCTCCACGGCGCGCTGCCGGGCGGCGGCGCGGCGGGAGCCGAAGTGGACCCGGTGGTGCTCCGCTATCTGCTCGCCGACCGTGTAGTAGGGGTGCAGGCTGGAGAGCGGGTCCTGGAAGATCATTGCCATCTTCCTGCCGCGCAGCCGGTTCAGGTCGCGCTCCGCGAGTCCGACCAGCTCGCGGCCGTCCAGCGTGACGGAGCCGGTGACCTCGGCGCCGGTGTGCAGGCCCATCACCGCCATCGAGGTGACGGACTTGCCGGAGCCGGACTCACCCACGATGCCGAGGGTCTGTCCGCGGTGGACTTCGAAGCCGAGGGAGTCGACGGCACGTACGGGTCCGTCCTTGGTCGCGAAGGTGACCGTCAAGTCCCTTACGGCCAGCAGGGACGTGGCATCGGCGGCCATCACAACCTCACTCGCGGATCGACGACGGCGTACAGCAGGTCGACGCCCAGATTGGCGACGACGATGAAGGCGGCGGCGAGCAGGGTCACACCGAGGATCACCGGCTGGTCGCCGGTGGACAGGGCCCCGTAGAAGAGCCGCCCGACGCCCGGCAGGCCGAAGATGGATTCGGTGATCACCGCACCGGCGAGCAGACCGCCCAGGTCCATCCCGAAGAGGGTGAGGATCGGCGTCATACCGGAGCGCAGACCGTGCTTGACGACGACGGTGCGGCGCGGCAGGCCCTTTGCGCGGGCGGTGCGGATGTACGGCTCCGCCATCGTCTCGATCATCGAACTGCGGCTCTGACGCGCGTACATGGCCGCGTAGAGGATGGCGAGGGCCAGCCAGGGCAGCAGCAGGTTCGACGCCCAGCTCCCTGGGTCGTCGCCGAAGGAGACGTACTGAGGGTAGGGGAGTAGATCCGCCACCCGGATGAGGCCGTAGATCAGCATCATCGAGGTGAAGTAGACCGGCAGCGAGGCGGCGCCGACGGCGCCGACCATCAGGACGCGGTCGATGAGGGTGTCCTTGCGCAGGGCCGCGGCCACACCGGCGGTCAGGCCGAGAACCAGCCACAGCACGGCGGCGCCCAGGGCGAGCGAGGCGGAGACGGGGAGCCGGTCCATCAGGAGGTCCCAGACGGCCTCACTGTTCTCGTACGAGTAGCCCAGGCAGGGGAAGTCGCAGCGCAGCGCGTACTGACCGGTGCCCATGGTGCGGCCGGTGAAGATACCGCTGACGAAGTCCCAGAACTGCCGCCACAGCGGCCGGTCGAGACCCATGTGGGCGCGGATCGCCTCCAGGCGTTCGGTGCTGCACGCCTTGCCGCAGGCCGCGGCGGCGGGGTCGGAGGGAAGGACGTAGAAGATGGTGAAGGTGACGGCGGCGACGGCGATCAGCACCCCCATGACGCCGGCCAGCCGCCGCAGCGTGTAGAGGATCATATGCGGCTTCCCCTCGGGTCGAGGATGTCCCGCAGGGCGTCGCCGAGGAGTGTGAACGCGAGCACGGTCAGGAACAGGCAGGCGCTCGGGATGACGAAGTACATGGGGTCCGTGTCGTAGAAGGAGACGCTCTCGGCGATCATCTGGCCCCAGGATGGAGTGGGCGGACGGACACCGACGCCCAGATAACTGAGGGCGGCCTCGGTGGAGATCATGCCGGGGATGATCAGGGTGGTGTACGCGATGACGGGGCCCGCCACACCGGGCAGGATGTCGCGGGTGAGGATCCGCCAGGAGCTGGAGCCGCCGACGCGGGCCGCGTCGACGTACTCGCGGTGTTTGAGCGAGAGAGTCTGTCCGCGCACCACTCGGGCGACACCGGGCCAGCCGAACAGGCCGATGACCGCGATCATCAGCACGATCCGGTTGATGTCCTTGGCCACGGACATCATCGCGATCATGAAGATGAGGGACGGGAACGACATGGTGAGGTCCATCAGTCGGGAGAGCACGGCGTCGGTACGGCCACCGAAGTAGCCGGCCGCGATCCCGGCCGCCGTTCCGGCGACGACAACGATCGCGGTGGCCGTCAGGGCGATCAGGAGGGAGACCTGGGCGCCGTGCACCACACGGGCGAACAGGTCCCGCCCGGTGACCGGTTCGACGCCGAGCCAGTGGTCGGCGGAGATGCCGCCGAGCGGCCCGAGGGGCTTGCCGCCCAGGTAGGGATCGACGGCGGACTTGTCGAACTCGTCGGGCGACCAGCCGCCGAGCGCACTCAGCAGCGGTGCGCCCGCCGCCATGAGCAGAAAGGCGGCGACGATGACCAGGGAGACCTTCACGGAGGCCCGGCGGCGCAGTTCCCGGCGGGCGAGCTGCCACGGGCCGCTGCCCGTGGGCGTCCGTGGGGCGGTTGCCGTGGTGTCGGAGTCAGCTGCGGTGGTGAACATGGTGTGATCGACAGGCTCCGTCAGTTCTGGCTCGCGGAAGGGTCCTTGAGGCCGACGGAGGCGTAGTCGAGCTGGCCGCCGAAGGAGGTCTGCCCGTACGCGCCCGCGATGTTGCTGCCGAGCACCAGCGGCCAGCGGCGCACGAGAACCGGGACGGCCGGCGCCTTTTCGAGTATCTCGGCGTCCAGCTCCTGCCAGGCCTTGTTCGCCGCCTTGGCATCGGTCATCGCGGCGATTTCGTCCATCCGCTTCATGGTTGCCTTGTCGCGGAAGAGGGAGTGGTTGCCGGAGTTGCCCTTCTCCTTGATGGAGCGGCCGTCGAAGACGAAGGGCAGGAAGGTCGAGCCGGAGGGGTAGTCCGGGCACCAGCCCGTGTAGACCAAGTCGGTGCGGTTGGCGGTGTCCCCGATGGTGGCGTAGAAGGCGGACGGGTCGACGGTGTCGATGGTGACCGTGATGCCGGCCTTGGCGAGGGACTGCTGGATCGCCTCGGCGCGCCCCTTGTCGCCGGAGGAGACGGTGATCTTGGTGGAGAAGCCGTTCGGCTTGCCTGCCTCCTTGAGCAGCTCCCTGGCCTTGGCCACATCGCCTTCGGCGGGGATCTTCAGGGTGTCGGGCTGCTTGCCGTCGAAGAGGGTGGCGGGCATGTACGCGGTGGACAGGTCGTTGAAGGCGGGCCCGCCGGAGGCGGTCAGGACGGTGTCCTTGTCGAGGGCGTACTGCACCGCCCGGCGGATCCTGACGTCGTCGAACGGGGCGCGCCCGGTGTGCATCTGCACCATGTCGGTGCAGTTGGTGGATTCCGCGAGAAGGCGTTTTCTGACCTCGGTGTCCGGCAGCACCTTGGCCGCGCTCTCCGGCCGCAGCGCCTGCCAGGAGACGGAGGAGGCGTCCGGGCCCCGGCTCGCGATGAGCCGGTCGTCGATCTGGTTGGCCTTCAGGCCCATCACCACGACCAGCTTGTCCGGATACGCCTTGCGGACCGTGTCGGTCTTCGGGTCCCAGTACGGATTGCGGACCAGGACCAGCTTCTTGCCGCGCCCGTACGACTGGATCCTGTACGGGCCCGAGGAGAACGGCCGGCTGTCGTAGCGCGGTCCCTTGTCCCGCGCTTCCGGCACGGGTGCGAAGGTCGGCATCACGGTCGCGTTGGGGAACTCGGCGAAGGGCTTGCGCAGTTCGAAGACGATCGTGTGGTCGTCGGGCGTCTTGATGGAGTCGAGGTGCTTGCCCTGGGCCGGGCCCTGGTAGCCCTTGGCGCCGGCGAGGTAACGGGCCGCGTAGTCGGCGCCGCCCGGCAGGTCGGGTGAGAAGGACCGCTCCACGTTGTACTTCACGTCCTGCGCGGTGACGGGGGTGCCGTCCTCGTATCTGATGCCCTTCTTCAGATGGAAGGTCCAGGTCTTGGCGCCGTTGGAGGAGGTGCCGAGGTCGGTGGCCAGGTCGGGAACCAGATCACCGCCCTCGGTACCGGGGGCCGCCTTGTAGGTCACCAGGGTGCGGTAGAGCAGCCGGGTGCCGAACTCCATATCGCTCATCACCCAGTTGCGGGCGGGGTCGAGGTGGGTGAAGTCCTGGTTGGACAGCACGGTCAGGGTGCCGCCCCTCTTCGGAGTGCCGCCGACGACGGCGCCCTGGTGGGTGAGGGCGGGATTCCTGCCCCCGCCCTTGCCGTCCGTCGAGCGCCCGCCGCCGGAGCAGCCGGCCGTGCCCAGGGCGAGGGTCGCCACCAGCATGGTGGCGATGGCGGTACAGGTGTGCTTGTTCATCGTGGTCACTCCGGGAACAGTCCGACAGCGGGGAGATCTGGAATGTGACCCGTAACATAGTAATGTGAAATTGTACTGCGCAAGGTGTCGCCCGCTCCTTTACCCAGCTGTGTCCGGGAGGGCCATCCATGGGCCGGACGGGGGCACCAGGAGATCGAGGAGGAAAGCATGAAGGAATCCGTGTCCGCCGCACCCCGCACGGTCAGCCATGACCTGCCCGTCTCGGCGGAGTTCGAGGAGTTCATGGCGCGCGACTGGGCGGCCACCCCGCTGCCCGCGGACATCCGGCTGTCCGCCGCCGACGTCACCCCCGCCCGCCGCGCCCGGCTGTCCGCCCGCTTCCCCGGTGAGCGGCTGATCGTCCCCGCGGGGGAGCTGAGGGTCCGCTCGAACGACTGCGACCACCGCTTCCGGCCGCACAGCGCCTACGTCTGGCTCACCGGTCTGACCGGTGAGGAGCAGGCCGGGCACGTCCTGGTCCTGGAGCCCGACGGACCCCACCGGCACGAGGCCGTGCTGTACGTACGGCCCCGCTCGCCGCGCACCGACGGCGGCTTCTACCGGGACCGGCGCTACGGCGAGTTCTGGGTCGGCCGGCGCCACGACCTCGCCGAGGCCGAGCGTATGACCGGCATCCGCTGCGCCCGCCTCGACACCTACGGGGAACTGCCGCCCGGCCGCGACGCCACGGCCGACGCCGGACTCGCCTCGGCGCTCAGCGAATTGAGGCTCGTCAAGGACGCCTGGGAGGTGGGTCAGCTGCAACTCGCCGTGGACCACACCGCCGCCGGTTTCGAAGATGTCGTACGTGCTCTGCCGCGCGCCCTCGCCCACCCGCGCGGCGAGCGCTGGATCGAGGGTGTGTTCGGCCTGCGCGCCCGCGCCGAGGGCAACGGCACCGGCTACGAGACCATCGTGGCGTCCGGCGCCCACGCCTGCGTCCTGCACTGGATACGCAACGACGGCCCGCTGGACGAGCGGCAGTTGCTTCTCCTGGACGCGGGCGTGGAGACGGACAGCCTCTACACCGCCGACATCACGCGCACCCTGCCCCTCTCCGGCCGCTTCTCGCCGGTGCAGCAGCAGGTGTACGACCTCGTGCTCGCCGCCCAGGACGCGGGGATCGCGGCACTCAGGCCGGGCGCGTGCTTCCGCGACTTCCACCGGGCCGCGATGAGGGTGATCGCCGAGGGGCTCGCTGAGTGGGGTGTGCTCAAGAGCCCGGAGGGTGACCTCCACCGCCGCTACACCCTGTGCAGCAGCGGGCACATGCTCGGGCTCGACGTCCATGACTGTGCGCAGGCGCGGGCGGAGACCTATCTGGACGGGGTGCTGGAGGAGGGCCAGGTGCTGACGGTCGAGCCCGGCCTCTACCTTCAGCCGGACGATGAGACGCTCCCGGCCGAACTGCGGGGTATCGGCGTGCGTATCGAGGACGATTTGGTCATCACCGCCGAGGGGGCGCGGCTGATGTCGGGAGCCCTGCCGCGTACGCCGGACGCGATCGAGTCGTGGATGGGCGGGCTGATCGAGGGCTGAGCCTCTTGGCAAACGGCAGTGCAATGTGAAATGTTACTGCTGTGCCCACGAGAAGCTCTCCGGATCTCATCATCGTCGGAGCGGGTGTGGTCGGCGCCGCCTGCGCCTACTACGCCGCGCGGTCCGGCCTCTCCGTCACCGTGATCGACCGTGGCCCCGTCGCCGGCGGGACCACGGGGGCCGGTGAGGGCAATCTGCTGGTGTCCGACAAGGAGCCGGGACCCGAACTCGACCTGGCCCTGTTGTCCACGCGGTTGTGGCGGGAGCTGTCCGGCGAGCTGCCGGCCCGTATCGAGTACGAGGCGAAGGGTGGTCTGGTCGTCGCCTCCGGTGAGGCGGGAATGGTGGCCTTGCGGAACTTCGCCGCGCGCCAGGAACGGGCGGGCGTGGCGACCGAGGAGATCACCGGCGACCGGCTCGGCGATCTGGAGCCCCACTTGGCCCCGGGCCTGGCGGGCGGCTTCCACTATCCGCAGGACGCCCAGGTGCAGCCCGCCCTCGCTGCGGCGCATCTGCTGAGGGCCGCTGGCGGGCAGCGCTCCGGCCGGGTGCGCCTGCGGCTCGGCGAGGATGTGACCGGTGTTCTGACGGGCGCGCAGGGCGAGGTGCGGGGCGTGCGCATGGTGAGCGGTGATCTGCATGCTCCCTATGTCGTCAACGCGGCCGGCCCCTGGGGCGGCGAGATGGCCCGGCTCGCGGGCGTGGAGCTGCCGGTGCTGCCCCGGCGCGGCTTCGTCCTCGTCACCGAACCCCTGCCGCGTGTGGTGCGGCGCAAGGTGTACGCGGCCGACTACGTCGCCGATGTCGCCAGCGGCTCGGCGGCGTTGCAGACCTCCGCCGTCGTCGAGGGCACCCCGGCGGGCCCGATCCTGATCGGCGCCAGCCGGGAACGGGTCGGCTTCGACCGCACGCTGTCGGTGGAGGTGCTGCGCCGCCTCGCGGCCCAGGCCACACGCCTGTTCCCGGTGCTCGCACGCATACGGGTGATGCGGACCTACGCGGGATTCCGTCCGTACCTGCCCGACCATCTGCCCGCGATCGGCCCGGACCCGCGTGTACCCGGCCTGCTGCAGGCCTGCGGCCACGAGGGCGCGGGCATAGGGCTGGCCCCGGCGACGGGGATGATCGTCGCCCGGATCCTGTCCGGCAAGGATCTCCCGCTGGACATCGAGCCGTTCAGGCCGGACCGGTTCGGTGACGTGTGAGGAAACCGACTGTCCCCGGAAATTTTCCCCCCGGAAGGAGCCGCGCCATGGCGCGTGACCGCACCCCCGCTGAACTCGCCGGCGCGGCGCCCGAGGCCCCGTTCGAGATCACCTTCGACGGGCGCGCGCTCACCGCGCTGCCCGGGCAGTCCGTCGCCGCCGCCCTCTGGTCGACCGGCATCCTCTCCTGGCGCGCCACCCGCCGCGGCGGTCGTGCGCGCGGAGCCTTCTGCGGCATCGGCCAGTGCTACGACTGCCTTGCCACCATCAACGGCCGGCCCAACAGGCGAGCCTGCCTGGTGCCCGCCCGCCCGGGCGACACGATCACCACCCAGGAAGGACATGGCCATGCCGGACTCGCCGTCTGAGGAGGTGACCGACGACGCGTATGAGGCGCCGTACGACCTGGCGGTGATCGGCGCGGGCTGCGCGGGCCTGGCGGGCGCCGTCACCGCATCCGAACTGGGGTTGTCCGTTGCCCTGCTGGACGGGTCCGGCCAGATCGGTGGACAGTTCTACCGCCGGCCCGCCCCGGCCCTCGGTGCGGTGCGCCCCGAGGCTCTGCACCACGACTGGTCCGCCTTCGCCGACCTGCGCCGCCGCCTGGAGGCCAGTGACATCGTCCATCTCGCCGGGCACCACGTGTGGGCGGTGACGCGGGGGAGCGAGGGGGACGCCGCGTGGGCCGTGCACGCGGTCACCGGCGCGGACGGCGACGGGGACCGCCCGGTCCGCGTGCGCGCCCGCACGGTCCTGTTCGCGACGGGCGCGTACGAACGCCACCTCCCCTTCCCCGGCTGGACGCTGCCGGGCGTCGTGGGCGCCGGGGGAGCGCAGGCGATGATGAAGTCCGCTCTTGTCCTGCCCGGCAGGCGTGTCGTCGTGGCGGGCAGTGGCCCGCTGCTCCTCGCCGTCGCCTCCTCGCTCGCCACCGCCGGGGCGCGGGTGCCCGCGGTGGTCGAGGCATCCGGCTATCTCGGGTACGCCCGCCGTCCGGGCGTCCTCGCCGTCAATCCGCACAAGCTGGCTGAGGCCCTGGTCCACGGCGCGGCGCTGCTGCGGCACGGCGTGCGTCTGCGCACGCGCAGCGCGGTGACCGAAGTCCACGGCACCGACCGGGTGGAGGCGGTCACCGTCTCCCGCGTCGACCGCGACTGGCGGCCCGTTCAGGGCACGGGCCGTCAGATCGCCTGCGACGCACTGGCGGTCGGGCACGGTCTCGTCCCGCAGACAGAGCTGGCCACGGGCCTGGGGTGCGCGACCCGGCGCACCCCGGACGGAACGTACGCCCTCGCCCTGGACGGACTGCAGGAAACCTCGGTACCCGGCCTCTGGGCGGCGGGGGAGACCGGCGGCATCGGCGGCGCGCAACTCGCCCGCGCGGAAGGCGGTATCGCGGGTATCGCGGCAGCGGCCCGGGTGTACGGGCAGCCCGCGCTCACCCGCGGTGGACGAGTGCGGAGGCTCCAGCGCCGCCGTGACCGGATGCGGGCCTTCGCCGACGTCATGGCCGCGGCACACGCCCCGGGGCCGGGCTGGGTGCACTGGCCCGACGACGCGACGGATGTGTGCCGCTGCGAGGAGGTGACCGCCGGTGCCATCCGTGAGGCGGTCGCCGACTACGGCGCCCGTGACGCGCGCACCGTCAAGCTCCTCACCCGAGCGGGCATGGGCTGGTGCCAGGGCCGGGTGTGCGGAGCGGCTGTGGCCTGCCTCGCCGCGGGGCCGGGTGCCGCGTCCGTGCCGCCGTCCGCCGAGCGCCGACCACTCGCGGTGCCCGTGCCGCTGGGGGTGCTGGGCGCGCTCGATCCGGGCGACGCGGTCGCCGAGCCCGCCACCCTCCAGGCGCCCACCGACTCGACCGGGCGGCCCGATACCGCCGGTCCGGACGGGGCCGACAAGCCGACCTCCTGACGAGCCCTGGCGACCCGCACCTCTTGTGGGCCCGGCACACGGCTCAATAAAATGTCACACATCATAGAAGGGTTCCCCTATGACCGCCACCACCGCCGGCACCACCTGGAACGCCGACCACCCCTGGCGCGGCATCATGGTCGCCACCGCGCTTCCCCTGCGCGAGGATCTCTCCGTCGACTACGACGCCTACGCCGAGCACGTCCGCTGGCTCCTCGACAACGGCTGCGACGGGGTCGTACCCAACGGCTCCCTGGGCGAGTACCAGACGCTGACCGACGACGAGCGCGCCCGCGTGGTGCGCACCGCCATCGAGGCCGCGGGCGACGGCGCGCGCGTGATGCCCGGGGTCGCCGCCTACGGCAGCGCGGAGTCCCGTCGCCTGGCCGAGCAGGCCGCCGCGGAAGGCTGCGGCAGCGTCCTGCTGCTCCCACCGAACGCCTACCGTGCGGACGACCGGGCCGTGCGCGCCCACTACGCGGAGGTCGCGCGGGCGGGGCTGCCCGTCGTGGGCTACAACAACCCCATCGACACCAAGGTCGACCTCACCCCCGCTCTCCTCGCCGGGCTCCACGGCGACGGCAGTATCGTGGCCGTCAAGGAGTTCACCGGCGATGTGCGCAGGGCCTACGAGATCGCCGAACTCGCCCCGGACCTCGACCTCCTGATCGGTGCGGACGACGTCCTGCTGGAGCTGGCCCTGGCCGGGGCGGTCGGGTGGATCGCCGGGTACCCGAACGCCTTCCCCGCCACCTGCGCCGAGCTGTACCACGCCGCTGTCGCCGGGGACCTCGGCACCGCGCGGCCGCTCTACAGGTCACTGCACTCACTGCTGCGCTGGGACTCCAAGACCGAGTTCGTGCAGGCCATCAAGTTGTCCATGGACATCGTCGGACGCCGGGGCGGTCCCACCCGCCCGCCGCGCCTGCCGCTGCCCGCCGCGATCGAGACCGCGGTGCGCGCGGCGACCGAGAAGGCCGCCGCCGACGGCCACCACTGACCCCGAGCCGTGCTCAAGGAAGGGACGTACGTGCGTACCCGTCATGTCTTCCACGCCGTCGACTCACACACCGAGGGCATGCCCACCCGTGTGATCACCGGAGGTGCCGGGGTGATCCCCGGCGCCACGATGGCCGAGCGCAGGCTCCACTTCATCGAGCACATGGACCACCTGCGCACGCTCCTGATGTACGAGCCGCGTGGCCACGCCTCCATGAGCGGCGCGATCCTCCAGCCACCGACCCGTCCCGACGCCGACGTCGGGGTGCTGTACATCGAGGTGTCCGGCCTGCTGCCGATGTGCGGGCACGGCACCATCGGCGTGGCCACCGTGCTCGTCGAGACCGGCATGGTCCCGGTCACCGAACCGGTCACCCGCATCCGCCTCGACACCCCGGCCGGGCTGGTCTCCGTCGACGTGCACGTCGAGAACGGGGCGGCGAGGGCGGTGACGCTCACCAACGTCCCCGCCTTCTGCGTCGGCCTCGAGCGGAAGGTGGACGTACCGGGGTACGGGACGGTGCGGTACGACCTCGCCTTCGGCGGGAACTTCTACGCCTTCGTCGAACTGGACACAATGGGGTTGCCGTTCGACCGGTCCCGCAAGGACGAGCTGCTGGCGGCGGGGCTCGCCGTCATGGACGCGATCAACGCGTCCCCGGAGCGCCCCGTCCATCCGTGTCAGCCCGAGATCGCCGGGGTCAAGCACGTCTACCTCGCCGCGCCCGGCTCCGACGCGCACCGCTCACGCCACGCCATGGCCATCCACCCGGGCTGGTTCGATCGCTCCCCGTGCGGCACCGGCACCTCCGCACGGATGGCGCAGCTGCACGCCCGCGGGATGCTGCCGCTGCACCAGGACTTCGTCAACGAGTCCTTCATCGGCACCGAGTTCACCGGCCGCCTCGTGGCGGAAACCGACGTCGGCGGGGTGCCCGCCGTCGTTCCCCGCATCACGGGACGTGCCTGGATCACCGGCACCGCCCAGTACTTCCTCGACCCGGACGACCCCTTTCCCGGAGGTTTCCTCCTGTGACCAGCGCCCTGGCCCAGGTTGTCTCACACAACCCGGCCGCCCCCTCCGACGTCCTGGTGCGGATCCCCGCCCCGGGGGCCTTCGCCGCCGTCGACGCCGTGGAGCGGGCCCATGCCGCCCAGCCCGGCTGGCACCTGGGCGGCACGGCCGCCCGCTCGGCCGCGCTCGGCGCCGTGGCCGCCGCCATCGATTCCGCCGCGGACGAGCTGGCTGCCCTCGCCGTACGCGAAGTGGGCAAGCCGCTCGCCGAAGCACGTGCCGAGGTGACCCGCACCGCCGCGATCTGGCGGTACTACGCCCAGGCCGCCTTCGAGTGCACCGGGGCGGTCCACGAGACGGCCGACGGTCCGGGGCTGCTGCTGACCCGCCGCCGTCCGCACGGAGTGGCGGGCCTCATCACCCCATGGAACTTTCCCTTCGCGATCCCCAGCTGGAAGGCGGCCCCGGCACTCGCGACGGGCAACACCGTCGTCCTGAAGCCGGCACCGGAAGCGACCGCGTGCGCCCAGCGCCTGGCCGAGATCGTCCACCACGCCCTGCCCGCCGGGGCCTTCACCGTACTGCCCGGCGGCCCCACCGAAGGCAACGCCGTCGTCTCCGCCGCCGACGTGGTCTCCTTCACCGGCTCCACGACCGTGGGCCAAGCGGTCGTCCGCACCGCCACCGCACGGGGCGTCCCCGTGCAGGCCGAGATGGGCGGGCTGAACGCGGCGATCGTCCTGCCCGACGCCGACATCCCGCGGGCCGCCGCGCACATCGCCGCCGCGATCGCCGGTTACGCGGGTCAGAAGTGCACCGCCACCAGCCGCGTGATCGCGGTCGGCGCCGCCCACGACCCGCTGCGCGAGGCCCTCACCGAGGCACTGCGAGCGCTCCCTGTGGGTGACCCCGCCGACCCCGCCACCGTGTGCGGACCGCTGATCAACGAGTCGGCCCGCGACCGGGTGATCCAGGCGAGAAAGGGCCTCTCCGCCGTCGCCTGCGCCGCCGTCCCCGAGGGGGCGGACGGCTGGTACGCGGCCCCGGCCCTGGTCGAGCAGGTGCCGCCCGGCCACCGGCTGCTGTGTGAGGAGGTCTTCGGACCGCTGGCGGCGCTGCTGCCGGCCGACGACCTGGCCCACGCGGTCCGGATCACCAACTCCGTCGCACACGGCCTGGTCACCTCTGTGCACACCGCCTCGCTCGACACCGCGCTGCACGGGCTCGACCACCTCGACACCGGCATGATCCGCGTCAACGCCCCGTCCACCGGGGTCGACTTCCACCTGCCCTTCGGCGGAGCCAAGGCATCCAGCCACGGTCCACGCGAACAGGGACGCGCTGCCATCGCGTTCTACACGTCCGACCGCACCTACACACTGACCCCAGCACACCCACAGGCACCTGCGAAAACAACGTGACATTGTACGCTGGTGATCCGCTCGGCCACGAGGGAACAGGTCACGAAGGGATCACCACCACCATGGGCCACCTCAAGCAGCGCAACCTCATCACCACCAGGGAGCGGCTGCGCGACCAGGTCGCCCACGCCCTGCGCGCCGCACTGATCTCCGGGGAACTGCGCCCCGGCGAGGTCTACTCGGCGCCCGGTCTCGCGGAGGACTTCGGCATCTCCGCGACACCGGTGCGCGAGGCGATGCTCGACCTGGCCCGCGAGGGCCTCGTCGAACCGGTTCGCAACAAGGGCTTCCGTGTCACCGAGGTCAACGAACACGACCTCGACCAGTACACCGAGATCCGTACGCTGATCGAGGTCCCCATGGTCGGCCGGATCACCCGCGAAGCCGCGCGCGAAGACCTGGAGGCGCTGCGCCCGGTCGCCGAGGAGATCGTGCACGCCGCCCGCGAGCACGACCTCATCGGCTATCTCGAGGCCGACCGCCGGTTTCACCTCTCCCTGCTCGCCCTCGCCGGCAATGACCGGCTCGTTGAGACGGTCGGCGACCTGCGCAAGCGTTCGCGCCTGTACGGGCTGACCGCTCTGGACGAGCGGGACCAGCTGATCCCGTCGGCCGAGGAGCACATCGAACTCCTCGACCTGATGGTGGCGGGTGACGCGGAGGGCGCCGAGACGTGCATGACCCGCCACCTCGGACATGTGCGCTCGCTGTGGGCCAAGGGCGCCCAGGAACAGGAGAAGAAGCCCAGCAAGCGCGTGACCAGGAGGAAGCTGGGCGTGGCCCGCTGAGCCCGCTCCGGGGAACCATCACGCACCGGGCGCGCGGGGGCGGGGTGCGTCCGCGCCCCGCCCCCGCGGCGCGCCACCTCGCACAACGCGGGGTCGCACAACGCGGGGTCGCACAACGCGGGGTTATGGCCAAGCGGGAGCTGCCGCGGGCGGATCGGGCCATTCCACACTGGGCGGTACACATCACACGCCACGTCCCCGGCACACCGCCGCCCTCCACGCACCTGCCCGCCTAACCCGGCCGCGCAGGTCCGGGAAAGAACGCCTTGACTTCCTCCCCCGCCTAAAGGCGGGGGATTCCAGCGGTCACCCGCTGGGGTTCCTGCTTCACCGACGACCGCCCCGTCCGGGAGGACTCCCGTTGAGGTCTTACACCGTCTCCACCGGCAGACGCCGCCAGCCCGGCGGCCAGGATGTTGCGTGTCGCGTTCACGTCACGGTCATGCACGGTGCCGCAGTCGCAGGTCCACTCACGGACGTTCAGCGGCAGCTTCTCGCGGACCGTGCCGCAGGCCCCGCACAGCTTCGAGCTGGGGAACCAACGGTCGATCACCACGAGTTCGCGCCCGTACCAGGCGCACTTGTACTCCGGCATGGAGCGCAGTTCCGTCCAGGCCGCGTCGGATATGGCGCGCGCGAGCTTGCCGTTCTTCAGCAGGTTGCGGACGGTGAGGTCCTCGATCACGACCGTTTGGTTCTCACGGACGAGCCGAGTGGTGAGTTGGTGCAGGAAGTCCCGGCGGCGGTCGGCGATCCGAGCATGGACCCTGACGGCCTTCCGGCGGGCCTTCTCCCGGTTGTTCGAGCCCTTGGGCTTGCGGGACAGCTCCCGCTGAGCCTTGGCGAGTCGGGTCCGGTCGCGGCGCTCGTGCCTGGGGTTGGTGATCTTCTCCCCGGTGGACAGGGTCACCAGCGACGTGATCCCGGCGTCGATGCCGACCGCCGCGTCCGTGGCCGGGGTGGGGGCGATGGTGTCCTCGCACAGCAGGGACACGAACCAGCGCCCCGCCGCGTCCCGGGAGACGGTCACCGTGGTCGGCTTCGCCCCCTCCGGGAGCGGGCGCGACCAGCGAATGTCCAGCGGCGCGGTCATCTTCGCCAACGTCAGGCGCCCGTCACACCACGTGAAGGTGGAGCGGCTCCGCGCTCGCGCGAGACTCGCCGAATCGCCCTGACGGCGATTCACCTCTCCCTGCCCTGCTCCGCAGGATTCCGTTTCCTCCCCAGTCTGAAGGCCGGGGTATCCACGGAGGAATCCCGATGAACCCCGCGTACGCGACCGTCGACCACTCCTTCACCGTCCCACTGGACCACGCCGACCCCGGCGGCCCCACCCTCCAGATCTTCGCCCGGGAAGTCGCCGACCCGGGCCGCGCCGATGACGACCTGCCCTGGCTGCTCTATCTGCAGGGCGGACCGGGCGGCAAGTCGCCCCGTCCGGCGGCCGGGTCGCCCGGCTGGCTGTCCCGGGCGCTGAAGACGCACCGCGTGCTGCTCCTCGACCAACGGGGCACCGGCCGCTCCAGCCCGGTGACCGCCAAGGCGGCCGCCCGGCTCAAGGATCCAGGCCGACTCGCCGCATATCTCGCGCACTTCAGGGCCGACTCGATCGTCGCCGACGCGGAGCTGATACGCCGCGAGCTGCGCGGTGAGCGGCCCTGGGAGACACTCGGCCAGAGCTACGGCGGCTTCGTCACCCTCACATACCTCTCCCACGCCCCCGAGGGGCTGACGGCATGCTACGTGGCCGGAGGTCTGCCGGGGCTCACCGCCACCGCCGACGACGTGTACGCGCGCACCTATCCGCGTGTACACGACCGCGTCCTGGAGTACTACGACCGCTATCCGGACGACGCCGCCCTCCTGCGTCACGTCGCCGACCGACTCGCGACAGACCATGTGCGCCTGCCGGACGGAGACCGCCTCACCGTCCGCCGGCTGCGCACCCTCGGCCTCGCCCTCGGCATGGGGGACGGCTTCGAGCGCCTGCACTGGCTGCTCGACGAAGCCCTGGACGGACGCGGCGAGTTGACCGACACCTTCCTCCACCAGGTGATGGGCCTGACCGGGTTCACGGACAACCCACTGTTCGCCGTGTTGCAGGAAACGCTGTACGGGCAGGGGGCCGGGCCCACGGGCTGGGCGGCCGCCCGTGCGCTCGCCGCCTTCCCCGCGTTCGCCGAGGACGCGGAGACCCTCCTGCTCACCGGGGAGATGATCTACCCCTGGATGTTCGGGGACATCAAGGCCCTGCGTCCCTTCGCGCAGGCCGTCGACCTCCTCGCCCGGCGGACCGACTGGCCGCCGCTGTACGACACCGGTCGCCTGGCCGCCAACGAGGTCCCGCTGGCGGCGGTCGTCTACCACGACGACATGTACGTGGACGCGGGCCTGTCCCTGCGGACCTCGCGCGAGGTCGGCGCCACCCGCGTCTGGGTCACCAACGAGTGGGAGCACGACGGGCTCACCAGCTCCGGCGGCCGCGTCCTCGCCCGCCTCATGGACCTGGTGGCGGGACGTGCCTGACCGCGCACCGGCTCGCCGACCGCGGATGACCATCCCCGACCGCGCACAGGCACGGCCGACGAAACCCAGCGTGCCGACCAGGTAAAGCCGACGAAGGAGAGACATGCCTACCCTGCCGCCCCGTCCCCGTGCCCTCATAGTGGCCGCCGCCCTCGCCACCTGCCTGACCACCACCAGCGCGACAGCGGAGGAGCCGGAAGCCAGCACGCCGTCCACCGCGGCCGACTGCGCGCTGCCGGGCAGAACCGGCTGGACCGACGAGGGCCACGACACCGACCGCGCCCAGTTCCAGCGCCCCACCGGCACCCACCGTGTGCTGACCCTGTTCGTGGACTTTCCCGACGCTCCGGCCACCGACTCCACCGACGCCTACGCCACCCACCTGTCACCCGCCGCCGAGTGGATGCGCACAGCCTCCTACGGCCGGTCGCGGCTCGACATCGCCACGCCGTACCGCCGGTGGATCCGTATGCCGTCCACCTCCACGTCCTACGGTTTCGACCGGGGGATCACCTTCGAGAGCCACGAGCGCTACCTGCGCGACGCCGTCACGGCAGCCGATCCGTTCGTGGACTTCTCCCGTTACGACATGGTCTACATCGTCCCGGCCAAGGCGGCGCGCGCGATCTCCTTCTCCCCGACCTACCTCTACGATCCGGCCACCCCCGGCGTCACCGCCGACGGCTCCCGTGTGAAGTGGGCCGTCACCTTCGGCCAGGACATGTGGCGCTGGGGCTACAAGGTCGCCGACCACGAGACCGGCCACACCTTCGGCCTGCCCGACGTGTACGCCTTCACCGGTGAGACCCACCGCTTTGTGAACGGCTGGGACATCATGGGCGACATCGCTGGTCGCGCCCCGCACTATCTCGGCTGGCACTCCTGGAAACTCGGCTGGATCGGCGACGGCCAGGTCGCCTGTCTCGCCGCGAGCGGCACGCGGACGGTGCGGCTCACACCGGTGGAGCGCCCCGGCGGCACCAAGATCGCCGTGATCCGCACCGGTGAGACCACGGCATACGTGGCAGAGTCCCGCAGGGCCGAGTTCAACGACCGCACAGCCTGCTCCACAGGGGTGCTGATCTACAAGGTCGACTCCGCGACCCGGACCGGGGACGGCCCCGTCCGTGTCATCAACGCCAACCCGGACACCACACCGCCGAGCGGCTGCGGCCCCCTGGACGTGGCCGCGCTCGCATCCGGCCAGTCCTTCACCGATCCGGCCACCGGTGTGCGCATCGCCGTCGGCACGGGCGATTCCTCCGGTGACACGGTCCGGCTCAGCAAGCCGTAACGCGTCAACGCATGCGCATGGCCGGCCGGCGCGTCCGTTCCGGCACGGTGGACCCGACGGCGTTGACGCGGAACGGTGGGGGTATCGGGCAAGGCCGGTTCCGGCTGTGAAGCCGTGCACGCGCCGATGCCGGTGGGGCGTGGTGCTCGTGTCGCGTGCCGTTCAGGCTTTGAATGAGTGCAGGTTGGTCGCGGCCAGGGTTTGCTCCGCGTCGTGTGCCGTGAAGGTGCTCATGCGCTGGAAGCCGAGGCGGGCGGCGAGCTTGAGTGAACGCTCGTTGGCTGTCTGGGTCACTACCAGGACCGGCTGGTCGGGCAGCTCGTCGGCGGCGGCGCGCAACGCGGCCGTGGCGGCCTCGAACGCCAGCCCCGCGCCCCAAGCCTTGCGTCGTAGCAGGTAGGTCAGTTCCAGTTCCCCGCCCTCATCGGTGACGTGCCCGGGAAGGTCGGCGGAGCGTCGGTTGAGCATGAGCGTCCCGAAGAGCCGGTCGGTCGTCTTGTCGGCGATGACAAACGTGCCGGGTTGGTTGGTGATGCTCGTGGTACCGATCGCATCGAGATACTGTTCGACAGCACTTCTGGGCCTTGGACCGCCGAGGTAGAGCCGGACCTGCGGATCGGTCTGTAGTTCGATGAGTCCGTCGCGGTCGGTGTCGTGTGCTGTGCGCAGGCGGAGTCGATCCGAGGTGATCTCCGTGGCGGACAGCGTGGGCGGTGGGTTCATGGGATCCATCCTGGCTGAGGACCTGCCGTTCAGTCGCGGCGTCGCGCGGGCTCGGCTTCACCCCGCGGTTCCCCGCGCGACGGGTCGCAGAGCGCGACGAGCAAGCCGTCGCGCGGTGGAGGGAGGCGACCTGGGCCGAGGTAAGGAGCCAGGTCGGCCTGCGACGGCTGGATCTGCCCCGAGGACCGAGGAGGGGCTGTTCCCGTCCTCGGCGTTCACGGTCGTCGGCACCCCTCAGGACCCGCTAGTGTTCGGGGGAGGGGCGAGCCCGCGTAGGCCTGAGAGATCGCGAACCCCTTGTTCTTGGCCGGGAGGCATGAGGTGGATGTGGGATACCGATGGCTGGTCATCGTGGCCGCCGCAGTGGCCTCAGGAATCTTCATGATCCAACGGGGTGGCGAAGCGGTGTGGGTCTGGGCCATCGCGATGAGCGCTTTCATCATCTATGCGACGGTGTGGACTATCGCGCGCCGGCCGGAGTCTCGACGCCGCTCCGCGAGGAAGTGACCATGGCCCTTCAGACCGGGACGACGTCATTTACGGCTCCTTGCCCGCGAAGAGGCTGACACCTCGAAGCGCTTTTCCAGCTGTCGGCGCCGTTGACCAGTCCATGCGCCGGCCGGTCAGTGGCCGCCGCTGGGGCGGCGTTCGAGGAAGCGCAGGGTGGGGGACGGATGTCTCAGAGACCAGGCGATCTTCTTGGTATCCCCGTTCTCGGGCCGGTTGTTCAATGCGGCGACAACGCGTCGTAGCAGCCTGAGGCTCGCAATCACCAGGCGTGGGCTCGGGCGCAAGGCGAGTACCGATCCCAGATGCCGGGTCAGCCCCACAGGCTCCGGGTATGGCTGGTATCCCGTTGCAGCTCGTATGGCCTTGGCATCACCGATCCTACGAATGACCAGTTCAGGCCCACCAAGAAGGTAAGACGGGAACCTCTGGAACCGGCTACCGCCGCCCCGGGCGGCAGGGAGGCTGAAGGCGCAGGGGCGGTCAGGCACGGGGCCCGGTCGGGCGAGGGCCTTCCCGGCGGGGCCCTCGCGGTACGCGGTCACGATGTCGTCGGCCTCGTCTTCGCAGAGCGCGGCCGGCCGGCCGCGCACCTCGCGGAGACCCGCGCCTACCCCCGGCGCCCGAGTGCGGGCGTGCGTAGTCGAGGTACCAGAAATCCCGGTTTGACCTGGCCGGTCAGCACACCGGACGCGGGCACCGCCGGCGTTCACCGGGATTCCCGGAAGATGCCCCGGCCTTCGGGCCACGCCGTACCAAAGGCGCTGGGGTGGGCAAGGCCGAACGGCGCCTCCGTCCGAGGTCGGCGAGTTCTAACGGCCGGTTCTGGTGGGTGCCGCCGCGCGCGGCCTCGGGGCCAGTGCCGCGCGCAGCGCCGGGGTGAGGCTGTGACGGATCTCGGACGGGGTGAGGGCGGCGGGGGTGGGGAGGGGGTTGAGGTAGCGGGTGTAGATGAGGCCGCCGAGGATCGTCACCACGGCCGTGGCGCGGGCGGTCGCGTCCCGGCCGCCGAGAAATTCAACAAGCCGGGCCAGCAGCTCGCGTTCCAGATATTCGCGGATCACCTCGACGGCCTCGTCGCCCTGGGTGGTGAGCTGCTGGAAGCCGGCATCCTCCCACAGGTCGGTCACCGCGTCGATCAGGCGGTCGGGGAGGGTGGCCGGGTCGCCGCCGAGGACGTCGTCCACCGCCAGCGCATTGGCGCACTGGAACTGCATCACCTCCCCGAACAGGCCCTTCTTCGAGCCGAAGTGGTACGCGATCAGCGCCGGGTCGACCCCGGCGGCCCCCGCCACCGCGCGCAGGGTGGTCCTCCGGTAGCCGTGCTCCAGGAACAGCGAACGGGCCGCCGAGACGATCGACTCGCGGGTCGGCGGGTTGCCGCGGGGGCGGCCTCGGGTGCGGGCGGGGGCAGGGGCGGTGTTATTCATCAGCGTTGAGCCTGCGTTGGGTGTGCAGCACAGTCAAGGGCGTTCCGAGAATCACACGAAGGGATGACCCGACACCATGCGTATCGCAGTCTTCGGCGCCAACGGACCGACCGGCCGCCGCCTCACTGACCAGGCCCTGGCCGCCGGCCACGAGGTCGTCGCCGTGACCCGCAGACCCGGCTCCCTGCCCGCGCGGCCCGGCCTTGCCGTGGCCGACGCCGACGCCACCGACCCGGCGGCTGTCGACGCCGCGCTCGGCGGGACGGACGCCGTTCTCTCCGCGCTGGGCGCGCGCTTCAGCAAGGAGACCATCACCACGTACTCGGCGAGCGCCACCGTCATCACCGGGGCCATGGCCCGCCACGGCATCAAACGGCTGCTCGTCGTCAGCTCCAGCATCGCCGACCCGAACTGGCGCCCTACCGGCGCGCACTTCTTCAACCATGTGCTCGACCCGCTGGTGAACCGACGTCTCGGCCGCACCCTCCACGAGGACATGCGCCGTATGGAGGCCGTGATCCGTCAGACGGACCTCGACTGGACCTTCGTCCGGCCCTCGGGCCTCTTCGAGCACCCCGTCGTCACGGACTACCACACCGCCGAGACCAGCGCCGACGGCGTCTTCACCGCCCGTACCGACCTCGCCGCGAGCATGCTGCGCGAATTGGCGGAGCGGCGGTATGTCCGTACGGCCATGGGCGTCATCACCACGGCCGTGAAGCCGAACATCGCCAAGCTGATCTGGAACGAGGGCGTGAAGAAGAAGTGAGTGGCCCGGCCTTCCCACTCACGCCCGTCGCACGAGCGTTCCTCACCCTCCCGCACACGGCCACCCTCACCACCCTCCGCCCCGACGGCACGCCACACGTCACCCCCGTCCGTTTCACCTTCGACGCGGCCACCGGCCTGGTCCGGGTGACCACCCGGGCGGGGGCCCGCAAGACCCGGAACGTGGAGACGGGCGGCCCGGCGGCCCGTGTCGCACTCTGTCAGGCGGACGGCTTCCGCTGGATCACACTCGAAGGCCGCGCCGCCGTCACCGATGCCCCCGCGCGCCTGGCCGAGGCGGTCCATCGCTACACCGTCCGCTACCGCGCGGACCCGCCCGCCCCGCTGGACCTGGTCGTCGTCGAGATCGCCGTCGACCGCGTCCTGAGCCTCAACCTCTGAATCCCCCGTATCGAAAGCGAAGTGACACCGCCATGCCCACCCTCCCCGTCCTCGATTCCGCCCTCCACTACCGTGAGTCCGGCGACCCCGACGGGCTGCCCTTCGTCTTCCTCCACGGCAACCCCACCTCCTCCCACCTGTGGCGGAACGTCCTGCCGGGGGTGGCCGCGCCCGGCCGCCGCCTTCTGGCCCCCGACCTCATCGGCATGGGCGACTCCGGCAAGCCCGACCTCGCCTACTCCTTCGACGACCACGCCCGCTACCTCGACGCGTGGTTCGACGCCCTCGGCCTTACCGAGGCCGTCCTCATCGGCCACGACTGGGGCGGCGCGCTCGCCTTCGACCGCGCCGCCCGCCTCCCGGGCGCCGTCCGCGGCCTCGCCTTCACCGAGACCATCATCAAGCCGCTGGTCGGCGACGAATTTCCGGCAGCCGGGCGGAAGTTGTTCACCCTCCTCCGCACCCCTGGGGTGGGCGAGGAGATGATCCTGGAGAAGTCGCTGTTCATCGAGGGGCTACCGGACACACTCGCCACCCCGCTCGACCCTGCCGACCTGGAGGTCTACCGCCGCCCCTTCCCGACCCCGCACAGCCGCCGCCCGGTACTGGCATGGACGCGCATGATGCCGCTGGACGCCGAGCCCGCCGACGTGGTGGCCCGCATCGAGCGGTACGACGCCTGGCTGGCCGCCAGTCCCGAAGTCCCCAAGCTGCTCGCCGCGTTCGAGCCGGGACCGGGCGCGATGACCGATCAGGGGGCCGTGGCCTGGTGCGAGGAGAACATCGCGGGCCTGGAGGTCTCCCGCCACGGCTTGGCCGGCCACCACTCCCCGGAGGACCGCCCCGAGGAGCTGGCCGCGGCGATCAGCGCCTGGGCCGACCGCCACGGGCTGGCACGCCCCTAGGCGCCCTCGATCACGGCAGTGCCGATCCGCGCCGCCCGCGACCTCCCGCCCGACCCCGGCCGCTCCCTCACCTCGATCACGAAGCTGCTCGGCGTCTTCCGGGGCGGCGCGCAGGCCGCCGTACTCGTCGACGCGCCGGCGGCGGTAGGCGAGGACCAAGGCGACCAGGGCGCCGGCTCCGGCGACGAAATGACTTGGGAGATGCCGCGCCGATGCTCACTACCTTTGCCCGTGTCTACGTCGACGATCTGGATACCGCCCTGCCCACGTTCGCTGAGCTCACCGGGGAGCAACCGGGGCTGCGCTTCCACTACAGCGACCTGCAACTCGCGACCACAGGCGGCTTCTTGCTTCTCGCGGGCACCGACGACGCCCTTGCCCCGTACCGCGGCACCCATGCCACCGCGATCGTCGGGTCTCTCGCCGAGATCCTGCGCCTGGCCGCCCAACACGGAGGAGAAGTGCTGGACGGCCCCAACGAGGTGCCCACCGGCCGCAACCTGACCGTGCGGCACCCGGGCGGCGCGACCATCGAGTACGTGGAGTTCAACGCCACCGCATGATCAGTCCTCGCGGAACAGCCCGCCGGCCACGCGTCGTCCGTGGGCCACGACCGGAATGGCACGCTTAAAGATCACTCACGGTTACGAAGGGACGGCTCGGCACGGGGAACTGGCGCAGTTGAATACGCGAGCCCACCAGTACAAGGCCGGTCATGTCGCCATCGTGTCGGATCCGTGTGCAGTGAGCAGCAGGGCGATGTCGTCGGCCCGGTGGGAGGAGCCACGAGCGTGGTGCAGGAGCCGGTCGGCGAGCCCCTCCAGTGAGTCCGCGCGGGCGTGGGCCAGTGATACTCGCAGGCGGTCGATCCCCATGCCGATGTCGGTTCCGGGTTTCTCCACCAGGCCGTCGGTGTAGAGGGCGAGGACGGATCCCGGCGGCAGGCAAATAGGGGTCGGAGGGTAGGTGCTCGCGCGGTCCACGCCGAGGACCGTTCCGACGTGGAGGTCGAGGACGTTTGTCGTGCCGTCGGGGAGGCGGAGCAGGGGGGCGGGATGGCCGGCGGTGACTGCGTAGGCGTGCCCGCGGTGGGTTTCGAGGTGGATGTAGCAGCAGCTGGCCAGCAGGTCGCTGTCGAGGTCGATGAGGGTGCGGTTGACGCCGGACATCACGTCGCCGGGTGCGTGGCCGGCGGCGGCGAACGCACGTACCGCACTGCGCAGCTGGGCCATGGTGGCTGCGGCGGCAATGCTGTGCCCTTCCACGTCACCGATGACGAGGAAGATCCCGGTGGCAGTGGGGATTACGTCGTACCAGTCGCCACCGATTTCCATACCGCTGGTGGCGGGCAGGTATCGTGCGACGGTCCGGATGCCTGGGACTTTGGGTAGGCGGTGCGGCAGGAGCGCCTGCTGCAAGCCGTGCGCGACAGCGAACTCCGAGTCGTACAGCCGTGCTCGTTCCAGAGCCTGGGCGATCAGCCCGGCGAGTGCCGTCAGTACGCCGCGGTCCTTTTCCGTGAAGTGATGGGGGTCGTCGAAGCCGAGGACGCAGGTGCCGACCGGGCGGCCGGAGGCGATCAGGGGCAGATACACCCACGAGCTCACCTGTCCGGTGGGGATGCCTGGGTAGCCCCGGACGAGATCCGTCTGGGACTCGATGAAGAGCGGAGCACCTGAGGTGAGGGCTTCCGTTCCGGGCAGGCGGGCGTGCAGGGGAAGACCCTGGAGCCAGTCGAGGAATGTCTCGTGGTGGCCGGTGTGGTGGAGAAGGCGCATCGCTTTGTTGCGGACCACGTAGATCGCCATCTGCTGGCCTCCGAAGGCCGGCAGGAGCTGGTCGGAGACGACTTCGCAGACTTGGCGTGTGGTGACTGCCTCGGTCAGCGCGCTGCTGAGCTGCAGGACGTGGTACATCGCGCCCAGGCGCGCTGGTGCGGTGGCGGGTGCCACTGTCGGTGGATACGCGGGGGCTGCCGCGGCCGAAGGGGGACGGGTGCTGGGGACCACCCGGCCGGTCACCCCGTCGGGCTGCGGGTGGAGGGAGAAGGCGAGCCACTGGTCTGGCGGCCGGCTGACCAGGAAGGAGGATGGCGCCTGCGAGACCATTGCGGAGCGGTGCCGGTACTCGACGCTGGGGTCGGACAGCCACGGCAGCACGTCCCACAGGCACCGGCCGAGTACGTCGTCGGCGGAGACGTCCAGGAGGTGTAGGGCGCAGCGATTGGCGTAGGTGACACGCCCGTCGGGGGCGAGGGAGAACAGCCCGTCTGGCAGCCGTTCGACTGCTGCGACGGCCGCACCGCCCGCCCGGGCATCCACGACCGTGCCGACCAGATGCGTGGCCGCGCGCGCGTCATCGGCTTCCGGTACACGGCCCCACAGCTCGACGTTGCGGTACCTTTCGCCGCCGTCGCCGCGATCCCGTACGCGCAGGCGCCGCGCGGTGATCCGGCCCTCGCCCACTGCCTCGCGCATGCAGGCCCGGAAGGCGGCACGATCACCGGGGTGCAGGCACGAAGCAAGTGTGTCGGGACGTCCGTCGAAAGCGCCGGGATCGAGACGGAAGATCGCGCAGAACGCGTCGTCCACGCTGAGGATGCCGGAGTCGAGGTTCCAGTCGAACAAGCCCACCTGCACGGCCGCCGCCGAGTAAGCCAGGGTCTCGACGGCAGCCGTCCCCGGTTCGCACTCAACCGGATCACCGGTACGGGCACGGAGTTCGGCCAAGGCATCACCGAGCCGACAGGCGATGCTCCGCAGGTGGCGGCGCTGGGCCTTGGACAGCCCCTCGCTGCCCGGCGAAGCCGGCCACACGATCGCCATCGATCCGAAAAGTTCCTGACCTGTGCGTACCGGCACCGAGCAGGAGCCGAAGGCATACGGCAGAGCCACCGCGAGTTGCGGATAGCGCCGCATCGTCTCCTCGGCGTTCACAAGGTGAACCGTGCGCCCGGTCGTGTACGCCACGGCGACCGGGATGGGACTGCTCGCCGCAATGAGACGCCAGCCACCGAGGAGGGACGGCGGCACCCCGCACGTCGCGGCGAGGACGATCGACCGGCGGTCGCGGGAGCGCAGGAAGATGCTGCCCGCGTACGCGCTCGTTCCCTGTACGGCCTCCACGACGGCGTCCGCGAGCAAGCCTTCGCGCTCCATCGCCCCGCTGGCGGTCAACCCGCGCATGTATCCAGTATGCGCAGGTCAGAGCACGGCAGCCCAACGGAGCGCGGTGACCTTGGCCCACTGATCAGCGACAGCCGGGCACCCTCCGCTGCGCAGCCTGATCCACGAAGCCGCCTGGCGTTCAGCGCACCGTCCTACTCGCGCCCCGATCTACCCGCAGATCCCCGATGGACGCCGAGGCTCAGGGCCAGGTCGTGCATGTGGGCGACGCCGCGGCGGTCAGCTCCTGGGCCTCGTCGACGGCGATGTGCCCGAACGTCCGCTCCGGCGGCCCGTCCATCGACATTGCCGCCGCGTCGAACAACGGACGCCGTGATCACACCAGCCACGATGAAGATCGTCCCACAGCAAGATCACCTACGGGGCTGCCCTCAGTCCTCCGCGCCGGAGAACCTCTTCGCGAGGTCGCGGTGCCCCTCTGCGGCTCGGTCCGCTTCGGCGCCGCTGATGTTCGTCCCCGGCATCCGGCTGAGGCGTTGAACCTCCTCGGCGAAGCGCAGGTGCTGTCGGCGAGCGTGTTCCCGGCAGGCCAGGCAGGTGACGCTCTCCGGGTGCGGCGAGGTCATCGCATACGGCACGCGCACCCCGCATCCCGTCGTGACGACGCGCGGCAGGTCACCGGCGAGACCGAACGTGGACGCCATCAGGTTGCGGACGGCGGCATCAACATGGAACACGTTCACTTCGACGTGGATGTGCGGATCGTTTCCGCTCATCTGCCCTCCCTGCCTCGGCCGACCAGACTGGCCACGGTAGTCCGGCTGGAGCTGGAACCGCAGGATAGGCCTTCCATGCGTCCTGTGCGCTGGTCGGCGAGCAAGGATGGGCCACCAGCAAGCCCCGCAAGGCTTTGCCACCTCCGGTGAGGAGACGTTAGGGAGTTCCTTCGGCATGAGGTTCACGGCAGGCGGGCGGTGGCAGCGGGCACGGTCCGGCGGCGCGCGGCGTGCGCGCCGCAGGGAGGTCGGCCTCGGCAGGGGCCGGGGCCGGGCGGAGCCGGAGACGGGGCCCGTTTCCGGGGCGTCCGGGTCCGGCCCCGAGGACTGCGATCGGCGCGACGGCCGGTGGTCACGGCTCGGCGGTCACGGCCCACGGGCCATGACCGCAGCGAGCCGCCGCTCATGCGTGGATAGCTTTGGCCTGCAGGAACTTCTCCAGGCCGTAGCGGCCGAGTTCAAGGCCGTTGCCGGATTGTTTGCGGCCGCCGAAGGGGATAAGGAGGTCGGTCTGGGCTCCGTTGATCTGCACCTGGCCGACCTGGAGGCGGCGGGCGAATGCCATGGCCCGTTCGGGGTCGGCAGACCACACCGCTCCGCTGAGGCCGTAGACGGAGTCGTTGGCGATGCGTATCGCCTCCTCCTCATCGGTGTAGGGCAGAATCGACAGGACGGGGCCGAAGATCTCCTGCCGGGCGATGAGCATGTCGGGGCGTACGTCGGCGAAGACGGTGGGCCGCACGTAGTAGCCCACCTCCAGGCCGTCGGGGCGTTCCGTTCCACCTGCGACGAGGCGTGCGCCGTCGTCGAGTCCTTCGGCGATGCAGCCGAGGACCCGCCGCCGTTGGGCTGCGCAGAGCAGCGGGCCCAGCGAGGTTTCCTCACACGTCGGATCGCCCACGGTGTAGCTGTCGGCGGCCTCGGCGGCGAGCTCGACCACCTCGTCGAAGTGGCTGGTGTGCACCAGCATGCGGGTCCAGGCGGTGCAGGTCTGGGCCGAGTTGGCGAACGCGCTGGCCACGCCCTCCGTGACCGCCCGCTTCAGGTCCGCGTCCTGTAGCAGGACGTTGGCGGACTTGCCGCCCAGCTTCGTGATGACCTTCTTGATGGTTCCCGCGGCCAGCTCGCTCACCCGGCGGCCGGTGCGGGTGGAGCCGGTGAGGGAGACGACGTCCACATCCGGGTGAGTGACAAGCGCCTCTCCGGCCGTGGTACCCAGGCCGGGCACGACGTTGAACACGCCGGGCGGCAATCCGGCCTCGTCGGCGGCCTCGGCGAGCAGAAACGCCGACAGAGGGGCCGTCTCGGCCGGTTTCAGCACGACGGTGCACCCAGCGGCCAGCGCGGGAATCCCGTTGGCGATCGCCTGGAAGAGCGGATAGTTGCCCGGGGTGATGGCGCCGACGACCCCGAGGGGCTCCTTGACCACCATGCCGGCGCCCACCCGCTCGGTGAAGGCGAACTCCCTCAGCACCTCAAGGTAGGAGGCGACCAGGGCGAGGGGAGCGCCGACCTGCGCTGTGCGAGCGAAGGACACCGGTGCGCCGACCTCGGCGACGATCGTGCGGGTCATCTCCTCGTGCCGGGTCGCCAGCGCGGCGTGCAGCCGGGACAGATGGGCCAGCCGCTCCTCGATCGGGGTGCCGGACCAGCCGTCCAGTGCCCGGCGCGCGACGCTCACGGCCACGGCCGTCTCGGCCGCAGACGCCAGCGGCACCTTGCCGATCACCTCCTCGGTGGCCGGGTTCTCCACTTCCAGCACCTGCGCATCGCGCACAGGGCGCCACTGGCCGCCCAGATAGACTGCGTCGTACTCCCTCATCGGCTCCCCCTCTCACACCAGGTGGCCGTCATCGTGTGGCAGCTGGGAGGAGGGCGTGCCGGCGAGGGTATGGCGTACCTGCTCACACAGCGTCCGCAGCCGGCGCTCCTCCGCCGCGGACAGGCCCACCTGGCACAGCATGGCCTGCGGGATGCCCTGGGCATCGCGCTGGAGTCGCCGCCCAGCCTCGGTCACGGTCAGCACCAGCCGCCGCTCGTCGTCCACCGCCCTGACCCGGCTCACCAGGCCCTTGCCCTCCAGCCGCTTGACCACCGGAGTCAGCGTCGGCGGATCAAGGTGTGCGTGGTCGGCCAGGGTGCGCAGGTCCACCCCATCGCGCTCCCACAGGGACATCATCACGATGTACTGGGTGTAGGTGAGATCGAGCGGGTCCAGCAGCGGCCGGTAGGCCCGGGTGACGGCGTTCGCCGCACTGTAGAGGGCGAAGCAGGGCTGCTCCGACAGGCGTGCGGCCTCCATGTCCGGCCCCATCAGCGCCAGTACCCGTTGGCCGCGGCGATGGTGGCGAACTCCAGCGCCACGACCTGGGCCACCGAGATCAGCCCGGCCGCGTCCTGGGCGTACTCCGGGCGCAGACGCTGGCGGACATCGGCGTCCGGCTGGGTGGCCTTCACCGTCGTGCGGGCGAGCTTCACGGCCAGCGCTCGGCCTTCTTCAGGGGTGGCGGTGATCAGTGTGTTGCCGGGCACAAGTTCCATCCTCATGACCTCCGAAGCAGTAAGTTTGCGCACGAATCATTAGTGCCCTACTTAATTGTGTCAAGGGTGTGGTTTCCTTCGGGCTCCGGGCAACGATCCCTACCGCGGCGGCACCGGAACCTGCCTGCCTGCCGGGTAACGCACGGTCCGGAGGCAGTCGAGCGGGCGGAGCGAGTGCCGTTTGCCCTGGGCTCGGGTCCGCCGTCGGTGACGTGAGCTACAGCCGTGCCGCGTCAGGGGGCGCGAGCCATGGCTTGTGGAGGTAAACCGGGGTGATCAGGTGTCGTCGCCGTCAGGGGAGTGGGGGCGCCGCAGTCCCTGGAGGAGTAGTTCGATCAGCCGGCGGGGGGTCGTAGCGGAGGTCGCTGTCCTGGCCGATGCAGAGGTTGCCGATGCCGCGCATGAGCTCGTAGGGCTGTACGCCGGGCTTGATGTCGCCGGCGTCGACTGCGGCGGCGAGAAGTTCGGTACGGACGGGCATCAGGCGGTCGAGGAAGTGGGTGTGCAGCGCGGCGAAGCGGTCACTGTCGGACTGCAGGGGCGTCGGTGAGACCGTGCTTGGTGACCAGGAAGTCGGCGAAGAGGTCGACCCACTGGCGCAGCGCCTCGAACGGGGAGCGGCATCGGCCGGCAGTTGCGGACCGGCCTCGGCGCACGCCTCGATCTGGTGGCGGTACACGGCGGTGACGAGGTCCGCCCGGGTCGCGAAGTGTCGGTGGAGCGGCCCCGGCCCGACGCCCGCCCGGGCCGCGATCTCCCGGATCGGCGCATCGATCCCCGAGCTCACGAACACCTCCGCGGCGGCATCGCAGCGTCTGCTGGTTGCGCACCGCGTCGGCCCGCCCGCTGCGGGCGGACGCTCCTTTGGCCGGGCCTGCGGTGTTCCGTATCTCGAATCGATCACCTCATCGAGAGTGTCAAAGTGGTCGGTGACGCGGCCGTGGTGATCAGGGAAATGCGCGTGGATATGACCGCTGCGGAAATGCGAAGAAAATTGGCCAACCGGACCCTCGGAGTGTGGACCCCAGTGGACGGCACATGGAAGTGTCTCGCCCAGCAGGCCACCGCGAAGTGGTAAGGGGCGGACCCTGCGGAGAGTCTCGTTCACCCGGGCTGACCGCGTCTCGGCCGGTCCGCGGGCGCCAGAACTGCTCGGCGTGAGATCCGGGCCAGGCCGCTCCAGAACCACGGCCGGGCCCACCCGCCCCCGGCGACCCGCACGTCGGGACCTGTCAAGCCGAATGAGAAACGGTCCGACGGCGGGTCCGTCAGCGCCGGTAGGGAGCCGACATCCCTGACCGTCGTGACGGATGGCCACTGGCCAGGTTTCGGCGTACCGCTCGGGCCCGTCCGATGGCATCGTCACTTCCATGAAACGTTCGGTGTCGGAGATCCCGGGACGGATGTGGAATCCGGGTGGCACACTCGGCTGGTATACGCGGGAGGAGGCCGTCTCGTCCGGGGCGGGGCTCCGGCCGGGGGGACCATGCGCATTCAGGTACTTGGGCCGTTGCGGGCCTGGCACGGTGAAGCCGGGATCAACCTCGGCACACCTCACCAGCGGGCCCTCCTAGGTCTGCTGGTTCTGGCAGGGGGGCGGTCGCTGTCCCGGGCGGAATTGGCCGACGCCCTGTGGAGAGACCGGCCACCGCGCAGCGCGGTCAATCTGATCCAGACCTACGTCAGGCGATTACGCCGGCTGCTGGAGCCCGCGCGTCCGGCGCGAGCCCCCAGCGTGCTGCTGCCCAGGGTCGGGGACGGCTACGCCCTCCGCGTCCCCCAGGACGACGTCGACCTGTCACGCTTTCGACAGCTGGCGACGCGGGCCGAGGCCGCACGGCGCGACGGCGACGATCGCGGCGCAGGAGGGCTGCTTGGTGAGGCGCTCCGGCTGTGGCAGTCCCCACCGATGGCCGATCTGCCTCTTCTGGCCGCTCATCCCGCTGTTGTCGCGTTGGCCGAGGAGCGGCGGGCCGCGGTGGCGAAATACGGCGATGCGATGATCGCTGCGGGTGCGGCCGAAGAGGCCCTGCCCGTCCTGGCGGAGGCAGCGGCCGCGCACCCGCTGGACGAGAGAGCACACGCCCGTCTGATGCGGGCCCACGGTGCCATCGGACAGCGGGACACGGCCTTCGCGATCTATCTGGACACCCGCCGCAGACTCGGCCACGAACTGGGTGTGGAGCCCGGCGCCGAACTGACCGCAGCGTACGCCGCGTTGCTGGGGGAGGCGGCAGGGAGACCGGGTGTCGGTGCGGCCGGCCTCATGGGAACGCCTTCCCGTGGGGCCGACGTCATGTCGGACGTCCCCGGGCCCGGGGAGGGATCCGGACGCGGCCCCGGGCCCGAGGGCGATCAGCGGACGAGGCCGGACCCGCCCGTCCCGCCCTCCGTTGCCGTCCCGCCCGCGCAGCTCCCAGCGGATGTCTTCGGCTTCACCGGCCGGTCCGCGGAACTGTCCTTGCTCGACCGGCCCTGGGCCGGAGACCAGCGGCCCGACGGCCGGGCCCCGGAGCCCGCGACCATGGCGATCTCGGTGATCTCCGGTACCGCCGGGGTGGGGAAGACCGCCCTGGCCGTCCACTGGGCGCATCGGGCGCGCCACCGGTTCCCTGACGGGCAGCTGTATGTCAACCTGCGGGGCTACGACCCGGACCGGCCTTTGTCCTCCGGTGATGCCCTCACTCGCTTCCTGCACGCCCTGGGGCTGAGTGGCCGGCACATACCTCTCGATCCGGACGAGCGGGCAAGCCGCTACCGGACGGAGATGGCCGACCGCCGCATGCTTGTCGTGCTGGACAATGCCCTGTCCGTCGAACAGGTGCGCCCGTTGCTGCCCGGTACGCCCCCCTGCGCGGTTCTGGTGACCAGCAGAGACAGCCTGGCCGGTCTGGTGGCCCTGCACGGCGCCCAGCGGCTCGAGCTCGGTCCGCTGCTCCCCACCGAGGCGACCTCGCTGCTGCGCCTGCTCATCGGCGACCGGGCACAGACGGATCACACGTCGTCCGCGGTTCTGGCCGAGCAGTGCGCCCGGCTGCCGCTGGCGCTGCGGGTGGCGGCCGAACTGGCCGCTACCCGCCCCGGAGTGACCTTGTCCGAGCTGGTGGCGGAGCTGAGCGACCAGCAACAGCGGCTCGAGTCGCTGGACGCCGGCGGAGACTCCCGCGCCACCGTGCGGTCAGTGTTCTTCTGGTCCTACCGTCATCTGCCTCCCGCCACGGCCCGGACGTTCCGGCTGCTCGCCCTGCACCCGGGGCCGGACCTCAGCGTTCATGCCACCGCCGCCCTCACCGGTGAGAGTGTGGACCAGGCCGGCCGTCAGCTCGCCCTGCTGGCCCGGGCCCATCTGGTCCAGTCCGCCGGGGCCGGGCGGTTCGCCATGCACGACCTCTTGCGCGCCTACGCGGGCCGCATGTCGCTCGCGCGTGACACGCCGGAGGACCGCCGAGCGGCGGGCACCCGCTTGTTCGACCACTACCTGGCTGCTGCCACCGTGGCGATGGATACGCTCTACCCCGCCGAGCGGCACCACCGCCCCGGCAGTGCGCCCACCGCGGCATCGGTCCCGCCGATGCAGGGCCAGGAGGCGGCCCGGGCCTGGCTGTCTGCCGAGATCCCCGTCATGAGCTCGGTCTGTGCCATGGCCATGGACGGGCGCCGGGCCGCCTACGCCGTGCGCCTGGCCGCGGTGCTCTTCCGCCATCTGGACGGCGGCCACCACATGGAGGCGCTGTCGTTCCACACCCACGCGCTGCGCGCGGCCGAGCACATCGGTGACCGTGCCGGCCAAGCCCACGCGCTGACCAACCTCGGCGTCGTCCACTGGCGGCTTGGCACGTACCGATCGGCAGCCGTCCATCTGCGGCAGGCTCTGGCTCTCCATCGCGAGTCGGGCGACCGGCCGGGTCAGGCCCGTACCCTATCCAATCTGGGCAATGTGCACTGGCGGTCGGGCGACCACCGGTCCGCCGCGCACTGCCACCAGCAGGCTCTGTCGCTGTATGAGGAGTTGGGCGACCAGGTCGGCCAGGCCCGTACGCTGACCAACCTCGGCAATGTGTGCCAGCGCCAGGGGGAGTATGACCTGGCTGCCGCCTACCAGCGCCAGGCACTGGATCTGCACGGTGTGACGGGCGACCAGATCGGCCGGGCCCGTACGCTGACCAGCCTCGGCAACGTGTGTCTCCACCAAGGCCGTTACGAGGCGGCCGCCGACCACCACGGTCAGGCCCTTGAGCTCTTCCGCCGCTTCGGTCACCAGGGGGGCCAGGCTTACGCGATGACCGGCCTGGGGGATGTGTTTGTGCGGCAGGGACTGCCTCTCGTGGCCGCCGATCACCACCGCCAGGCCCTGCGCCTGTTCCGTACGATCGGCGAGCGCTACGGCGAGGCGTCCGCGCTCAACGGCCTCGGCGAGGCGTTGCGCGGGGCCGGACGCCCTGCGGAAGCCGTCGTCTATCACGTCAGAGCCGAGGCGGTCGCGGCGAGCACCGGTGAGCGTGACGAACAGGCGCGTGCCCAACTCGGTGCGGCGCTGGCCCGTGGGGACTGCGACGCCGCCGACGCGTCCCCCACCTTGCGTTAGGCAGGCGCACCGGCCTCCGCTTCCCCGGCCTGACCTGTGGGTCGGACAAGCAGTTGTCGTCCGGCCAGTTCCCGGTACAGCGGCGAGATGTCGAGGAGTTCGGCATGGGTACCGCGGGCGGTGACCCGGCCGGCTTCGAGTACGACGATGAGGTCGGAGCGGACGATGGTGGACAGCCGGTGAGCCACGACCACCACCGTGCGGTTGACGGAGACGGAGTCGATCGCCTCGGCCAGAGCGGCCTCGTTGCGGGCGTCGAGGCTGGCGGTCGGTTCGTCCAGTAGGAGCACCGGTGGGGCCGCCAGCAGCACCCGGGCGATGGCCAGCCGCTGGCGTTCGCCGCCGGAGAGCAGCACGCCGCTGTCCCCGACCTGGGTGTCCAGCCCTCGGGGGGTGCGGTGGGCGAGACCGCGCAGGTTGACGGTGTCGAGTACGCGCAGCAGGGTGGCATCGTCGGCGTCGGGCGCGCCCAGGAGCAGGTTGTCCCGCAGGCTGCCCGCCAGGGCGGGCGCGTCCTGTTCGACATAGCCGAGTTGGCCGCGCAGGACGGCGAGCGGCAGTTCACGGGTGTCGACTCCGTGGAGGCGGACGGCGCCCGCGGTGGGTTCGTAGAATCGCTCGGCGAGGGCGAGCAGGGTGCTTTTGCCCGCGCCCGAGGGTCCGACGAGCGCGACACGGAAGCCCCGCGGGATGTCCAGGCTGATGCCGCGCAGCACGGGTATGCCGTCGGGATAGTCGAAGTCGACGTTGTCGAAGGCGAGGGGCGGCGGGTGTGCCAGGACGACGGGCGCAGGACGGTGGACGGTTGCGGGGCCGGTCCGGGGTTCGGTGGGCAAGGAATGCACCTCCTCGATCCGGGCGAGCGCCCCGAGCCCGGCCTGGAAGGTGGTGTACGCCTGCATTGCCTGCGCCATGGGCTGCACGAACAGCAGGAGATAGAGGACGAACGCGACGAGGTCCGCCACGCCCACCGCACCCGACGCCACCCGGGCGCTGCCGTAGCCCAGCACGGACAGGAGGGCCGCCTGCATCGCGACATTGGTCAGGGGGACGGCCAGTGATTCCAGGCGGGCCACGCTGAGCCCGGCTTCGTAGGCGGCCGCCGCACTGCGCCTGACCTGCGCGGCCTCACGTTCCTCGGCGCGGGCGGCACGGATGGTGCGCACCGCGGTCAGCGCCCGCTCGACGGAGGCCGTCATGGCGCCCACAGCCTGCTGAGCCTGGCCGCTCAGGCGCCGGACGCGGCGCGAGACCGTGGCCACGGCGGCTACACCGGCCCCCACCGACAGCAGGGTCACCCCCAGCAGCGGCGGATCGATGCTCCCCATCAGGACCACGGCACCGAGGGCGACCACCACTCCCGAGCCCAGGTCCACCAGACCACCGGTCACCACAGACCGCAGCAGGGTGGTGTCGGCGCCCACCCGGGAGATCAGGTCTCCTGTGCGTCGCCGGTCGAACTCCTCGATCGGCAGCCGCAGCAGAGTCTCCACCAGGGTGCGTCGTGCGGTGAAGACCACGCCTTCCGCGGTGCGCTGGAGCAGATAGCGCTGGAGTCCTTCCAGGGCCGCGGCCGCCACCACCACGCTGATCAGGAGGGCGAGGGCGGTGCTGAGACCGGAGCCCTCGTTCGCCGCGCCCAGTGTCCGCTGGACCAGCAGCGGCTGGGCAAGGGCTGCGGCCGCCGAGACCAGGGACAGCCCCATGACCGCCAGCAGCGGGCCGCGATGGGGGGAGAGGTACGACCACAGCCGGGGCGGCCGGCGGCGGGGCGCGACTGGTACGTGCCTCACGAGGGGAGCCCGCGTCGCCGGTCGGGCGCCGCCGCAGCGTCCGTCAGGTGGGCGGAGCTGATGCGCTGCAGCACGCGGTAGCCGATGGTGACGTCCTGGTTGTCGTTGAGCACGATGCCGTGGATCGCGGTCCAGGCGTGGAAGTGGTCCTTCGCGAAGGTGCTGGTCAGTGCCCTGGCCACACAGACCTCGGCGGGCAGTCCCAGGGCCGACAGATAGCGGGCAAGGGCCAGGGAGCGGGGCAGGCAGTCGGCCCGGGGCATCAAGACCCGCATCACCGCCTGGGACCAGAACACCTGTCGCCGGGCCAGGCGGACGCTCAAGTCCGGGTGGAGGCCGCGCAGACGCCAGGCGCCCGGGGCCGGCCGGGCTCCTTCGAGGAGCAGGCGTGCCCTGCTCCAGCCGCGACGGCGGTAGGTCCACGCCGTGGCTGCGGTGGCCCACAGCGCGCGCAGCCGTAAACGCGGTGGCACGCCCGGCGGCGCCGTGTGCGGGGCCGGGTCGGCCAGGAAGAATTCCCAGTCCGCCAGGGGTTTGGTGACGGCTCTCACGGTCGCCCCTCCTCGCCGGGGGACAGCAGGCCGTGCTGTGCGAGCTGGTGCGCGAGGGCAGTGACGCCGGCGTCCAGGGTGGTGGGGGGCGCCTCCACCAGGTCCCCAAGGTGAGCGACCACCTCCTGAAGCGTTCCGAACCGCAGGGCGGCACTGAGCATCAGCGTCGCCGTCGCGTTCAGGGCCAGGTAGACGTCCTTGCGGGTGTCCAGGATCACCCCGGCCTCGTCGGTCGGATCGAAGACGGCGTGGTCGGCCAGGCGCAGCAGAGGTTCGCGGGCTGCCTGCGCGGTCGGCACCGATACCAACCACGGGCCCTCCGTGCCGGGAGCGGGGTTCACGGTCATGGGGTTCATACCTTTCGTGCTGGGTTGATTCGGGCCATTCGTAAGATCGGACACCCAGGGATGCCGGGTGCGGCTGTCATGTGGTTGCCGCATGCGTGGCTTGGAAGGATTGGCCGTCCGGTATCCCGCGACGACTCGACTCCTGATTGGGATGCGCGAACCGAATCGCTCGTATGGACGTGACAGCGAGGTCGTCTGCTGGGACAGCACAGAAGAAGGACGAAGGAGGGTCGGGTGCCCGAACGGTGGGCGGGGACGGACGCGGGCAAGGCCGAACACCACTGCACCGCGCTCGACGTGGACGGCACCCAAGCTGCTCTCGCGCCGGATACCGAACAACGAGGACGAGCTACAGCCGTCGCCTGCTGCGGACGCTCTATCTCCCCGCCCAGGTCGCCGCCATGCACGGTCCGCAGTCCAAGGTCGTCTACCAGCGCAAACGCGCCGAGGGGAAGTCCCACAAGCAGGCTGTCCTCGCGCTCGCCAGAGGCCGTCTGAACGTGCTCTGGGCCCTGATACGCGACCACCGCGCCTTCGCGGCATTCACTGCCCATCCCGTTGCCGCAGCGGCATGATCCAGTCACAAGGCGTCACCGCCTCGACTGGACGTCATGATTGGGGATCCTTCCCTCGTAGTGGCGCAGGAAGATCTCGGTCATGGCGGCGTGGACGAGCGTCTCGGCGTTGCGGCGCCTGCGGTGCGGGTCGGTCAGCACCTCGGCCAGCCGCTCGGGGTTCACCACACCCATCCGTACGAGCCGGGAGTCCCCTCCACCCATCAGGTCATGGAAGACCTTGGCATCGGCCAGGGCGCGGTTCTTGTGCGCCGAGGACATCCACAGGCGTCCGTACCGACGCCATACGGACGCGGGCAGCCGGGTGGACAGCAGCAGCCGAAGCACCGGCTTGGTGATCACCTGCCCCTGGTAGGGGAACATCCGATACGCATCGGGCATGCGCGCGGCCAGCCTGCGCAGCTCCCGGGAGCCCAGAGGGTTGCACATCATGATTCCGCGCGGCCGCCACGAGGTCAGATGCGCGCAGACGTCCTTGACCGAGTAGTCGTCCTCGGCCGCTACGTCCGCGAACGGGTCGTCCGGGACGCCCGGCATGGGTTCGAGAAAGTCCGTGGCCCGTATCAGGCCGCTGTCGGACCGGATGTCGTCGAACAGCGAGCGGGACCGGGAGGCGGTGCGGAGGATCTGCGGAAGTTCCCAGCGGGAGCTGACCAGCCCCGCGCACAGCGCCGCCCTCTCGCGGAACGGGATGTCTGCGGCCAGGGCATCGTGCAGGCCATAGCGGAGCGGGCCGAACCGCAGGTCACCGTCCCTGCCCCACACCAGCAGCCTGATGCCGTCGCCGTGCACCCGCTGGGCCAGTTGCTCCAGCCAGGGGTACCCCACGTTCAGGAAGGGGTGGGGGAAGGAGCGCTCGCGCGGCGGGAAGTGGCTGTCGTAGCCCGCCTTGACCATCTCCAGCGGAACGGACAGGTGGTTGCAGATCGTTCGTGCGTACCCGGACTCGTCGGCCAGCGGGTCGTCCACCACATGGTGGTAGGCCACCACGTCGGCCCCGGCCTCGACCAGCGCGCACAGCACGGCCGCCGAGTCGAGCCCGCCACTGACCATGACTCCGACCCGGCCCGCGCCCACGTACGCGCGGGCCTCCCGCAGCAGCATGTCGTAGGCGAGCTCGGCGTACTGGGCCAGCGGAGTACGACGCGGTAGGTCGAGCGGCGTGAGGGAGTCGAAGCGGACGCTGGACAGGGTCCTTGGGCGGACCACGACCATCTCGCCGGGGCGTACGGGGGTCAGCCCGTGGTAGATGAACACCTCGTCGCCACGACAGCACCGCCAGATGGCTTGCCGGCTGAACTCCTCGCGTTCCTGGTCGAGCAGGTCGGCCGGATCGGTGGACCAACGCACCACCGGGCCGTCCCTGCGGTAGAGCAGCCCCTCGGTACTGACGAGGTTTCGGAACAGCGTCACCTTGCGCGCGGTCACCAGGGCCCCGCACAGTTCACCGGGCAGCCGCGCGAGCTCCGCATGGCGGCCCTCTCGGACCAGATCCGCGATCCGCCGCTGCCACCCGTCCGTGGCCGGAAGGGTCACCGGTCCTGATAGCAGCAGGTACTCTTCGGGGCCGGTCGCCACCAGCCCGAGGGAAGGGTTCGGGGCCAGCCGCTGCACCGCGTGGTGAGGCGCTGACGGTGTCCCCCGGCTTGCGAACGACAGGCGGGCGAGCCCGACCTCCCCACCGGCGGCGTCGAAATCCACCCGACCGGAGATGCCGAGAAATTCCCCGACCAGCAACGGAGCCCCCTCTTTCGCCACATGGTTCAGCCGGTATCTGACGCCTCGCCTCGTTCAGGCGTGGCTGATCGGCATCCGCTCCCGCCCGATGGAGGCGGGAGCGGAGCGGGTGGTGCCGGCCGTCCTCAGCGGAGGCGCCGGTGGGTGGTGATGACGTTGTCGAAGGTCTGCCCGATGGTCAGCCATCCGGTCAGTTCCTCGACGGTGCCCAGCACGGTGACGCTGGGCTCCGCATAAGCCAGCTTGCTCTTCATCAGCTTTCCTTCCTTCCCTCGGGTCGGGTTCGGTGCGTGTTGCTCTCCAGGTTGCGTCGTACGTCTGGACGAGGACTGGACATCCGTTGGACACGGCCGCCCGGCGCGTGATGTGCGGCCGTGATCGCCTGACTACTGTGCGGGCACCCGGCCGCAGTGGCCCGGCCCCCCGCGACCCATACAGCAACGACGAGCCGGACGAAGGCGAAGACGAGTGCCGCAGCCCAGGCGCGGCTGGTCGGGTGAAGGCGTAGCGGCCGAGGAAGTTGATGTGGTCGTACTGGAGTGGGGAGAGGCGGGCGAGGAGTTCGTCGGTTTCGGGGAAGCCGTCGGCGGCGAGCCGTTTGACGGCGGCCTCGATGTATTGCACAGCACCACAGCGTTCAGGGCCAGGCCGAGGGCGCCGAGCTGATGCTCCATCCCTTCGCGGTAGTGCTGGCGCAGTTCGCCGCGCTGCCCGAAGAAGATCCGGCGGGCGAGGCGGTGGCGGGCTTCGGTGACGTTGAGCTGGGCGCCGATCATGCGCCGGTATCCCTCGTCGGAGACGAATTGGAGCAGGTGCGCGGGAGAGCATGCGGATCAGGTCGTGGCCGCGGACTTCGCCGAGGGTGAGAGAGCCGGCCACGCGGAGCATGTCGCCCCAGTGGGCGCGTATTCGGTCCAGGCGGATGGTGTGGTTCGAGACGGTCTGGAGCGGCCCGTAGTCGGCTGCGGTGTTCGTCCGCCGCAGCCGGGCGTCGGAGATGTCGGCGATCCGCGGGGAGAACTGGTATCCGCAGATCGCGAAGAGGCCGAAGACGACGTCGGAGTACGACGCGGTGTCAGTGATGACGGTCTCCGGCTTCGGCTCACCGTCGCGGGCGTGGATGGCGTCCAGGATGAACAGCGAGTCGCGCAGTGTGCCCGGCACTACGACACCGCCAGCTCATGACCTGGTCGTTGACCACGTTCAACCAGGTGGCGCCCTTGTACCGCAGGCCGAAGTACCGAGGGTTCGAGCCTGCGTACAGGGTCTGCACGGGACGGTGAAGCGCACGCCTGGTCGACCTGGACCAGGCGGGCCCGGGTGAGCGCCGGGACGTCCGGCTTGATGACCGGGGTCAGGTTCACGTTGCACGCCTCGCTCAGCAGCACGGCGCACAGGCTGGTGGTGAAGCCCTCCATGCCGGAGTCGGTGCTGGAGATGTGCGTGAACGCGTCCGCCATGCCGGTCAGCTCGGCGACCTCCAGCACGCCGGCGCAGGGAGCGGTGCAGGTGCTCCCAAACACAGAACGAGTACGCGGCCTCGTCGACCAGGCCCTGCGGCAGGTTCGGGTTGGCGAACTCCAGCCGCGGTCACGAGCCGGCCGCCAGGTCGCAGGCGACTTCCTCGGCACCGACCTTCTTCCGGCCGATCAGGTCCGGCAGCCCCTTGAGCGCCTTCACGACCGGGGCACCGGCCTCGACCGCAGCGAAGTCGATGACCTCGACCAACAGGCGGATGAAGCCGCGCACGGTGCCGTAGTGCCCAGGGGCACGGTGGCACCCCACCAGCTACTGCGTGACATCCATAGGGGCATCACACTCGCCGTCCGCTGCGAAGCGACCGTCCTCGTCGCGGCCATCGACGAGTGGCGGTGACCAGCACTCACCCGACACTGGCCAGGATGGCCGCGGAAGCATCAGGAAGTCATGGCGGCTCGGTCGGACTCGCTGCGCAGAACGCAGAATTCGTTGCCTTCGGGATCAGCAAGGACCGCCCAGCCGGAGCCATCGGGATTCCGGCGATCGGCGACAAGGGTGGCACCGAGGCCCAGCAGCCGTTCCACCTCCTGCTCACGCGAGGTCTCCGGGCGCAGACACAGATGGATCCGGTTCTTGATCGTCTTAGCCTCGGGCACCTGATTGAAGTGCAGCACTGGGCCCTCCGCCAGCAGCACCTGAGTCTCCGGATCACCCGGTTTGTCCTCCGGATGCAGCGGACGGCCGGTCACTCTGCTCCAGAACCGGGCCAACTCGTAGGCATCCGCACAGTCAATCGCCACGTTCTGCAATATTGAGACCATGCGCGCGAGCCTTCCTGATTTCCACTCCAGACGCCACCGAGTTGCGCTCGCTCTTCGCGTACACAGCCGGGTACCTGGCAGCTCTTTCGATACACGCCCTGGAACGCATCACCCAGGCCTGGTACACCCAGAAGGTCATCGCCGAGATCATGATCTTCCTCCAGGGCCTGCGCATCTCCGCCCACCTGGCCGTGAAGAACTACCAGACCTGCGGCGTCGACGACCGTCGTGCCGAGGGCTCTCATCCAGTCCAATCGCCTTTGGTAGAGGCCGGGGTGGTACCGGACTGTCTACCACCGTGCTGCAGGCCAAGAGGCCGAGGCCGAGCACACAGCGATGAGAGCGACCCGGTGCACGGCAGTAGTGCCCGGAAGATGCGCATATGGTGCACGAGGTGGTGTTCCCGAAGCTGGATCAGATTCATGACCGTATGCATTTGATGAGGCGGTGACGGCCGAAATCGGGGGCTGGGCTCGGCAGGGGAGGTAGAAGCATGGATGCGATGTCGAGAGGCGGGCGTGCGGCCGGGCGGGGTTGTACTATCCGGCATGCCGCTACGGTTGTCTCGTTCTGTCGTGCGGCAGTCCCGTGAACGAGGCGCCGCTCTCATCGAGGCTGCGCCACTCGTGTGTCTCATGCGGAGGCTGGGTGATGGGTGGGGGTATACCGGGGCAGTTTGCCCTGACCTTCGACAGACTGTGCACGCGTCCTGTCGGTGGCCGCCGTCCATTCGCCAACAAGGAGCTGGCGCAGATCGTCAATAAGCAGGGCGGAGATATCACCGAAGGCTACATCTCCCTGCTGCGCAAGGGGCGCCGCGACAACCCCACCTTGCAGACCGTCGAGAACCTGGCCTCGGCCCTCGGGGTGTGCCCGGCTGTTTTCGTCGGCGGGCGCGTGGAACGCAGGGGCGAGGAGAATCCCCGCAGTTCCTTCCCGGCCAAGCTGCGCCGCCTGTTCAGTGCGGCCCACCCCCCGGGCCGCGGCCCCTACACGCCGGAGGAGGTCGCCAAGGCCATCTGTGTGGAGGGCCGGTACGGCTCCATCTCGCCCAGTTACATCCGGGAGCTGCTCAACCCGCCGGCCGACACTCTGCCCAACCCGCGCTTCAAGCACATCTTGGGCCTTGTCGCCCACTTCGGCCTTCCCGACGACTCCAGCGGCCCGCTGGGGGCGTACTTCCTCGATGACGAATTGGCCGCGACCGTTGACGCCCAACTCGCCAACTACGTGGCTCTGCGAGACACCGGCGTGATCGAGTTCGCCATGCGGATGGCCGACCAGGCGCCCCGGTTGAGTCCTGACCTGCGCCGCCGGGCCGTAGAGACGTTCATCCAGGCTCTGGAATCCGGAGAGCCGCCTGGGTGCTTCCGCTGAGACGCGCTGTTCCCCATGCAGTCAGTGATCGTAGGCGTTCAGTGAGCGGCAGACCGCCTGGTCTGCGCGGAGTTGTGCCATATCGCGACGGCCAGGGCCAGGGCACTCTGAGCCGTGCCGGATTCTGAGTCGCTGTGCCGGGAAGAGCTGATCGCGCCCGGCCGGCGCAAGGGCGCCTCGATCACCACGTCGGCCACGCAACCAGTGAGTGAATCGGCGCTGCCGCAGTGATGCCGCCTTTACTGCGATAGGAGCACGGGACTCTTTGGCGCTGCTCCAGTTAACCCGATTTACCGCGACGTGAGAAAAGGGCCTCTCAATGCTGCCGCAGTAAATGTGGGCAGGGGGCGCAGGTGGTACGTCGGAGGCGCACGCAAACTCAAAAGGCTCCGATTGAACCGCGTCGCGCCGTCGTGGGTCTTGGCAGGAGCCTCATATCGGCCAAGCATGTGGACGGCAGTTCGAAGAGTGGTCGGGCGACTCTGGTGCAGCGCTGCACATCCGGTCCGGAGGTCCCGTTTACGGGCGGCTGCTGGTTTCGAAACTCCAAAGAAGCGAGGGTTCTTCAACGCATGGCGAATGAAGACAAACTCTTTCCGAAATTGGGTGAGGACGGGGGTTCAATGTGAGGGAACCGTCTGTGAATCGGTGGGTCACGTCGCCTCCGGAGCTCCTTGCGGAGCGCGCCGAGCAGTACCGGCAACGTGGCTGGTGGCTGCCCGAGCGACTCGACGACCTGGTGCTACGGCACCCTTCCGCACAGCCGGACAAGTGTGCCGTCGTCTCGGGTCGGCGCCGACTGACCCACGCGGAGCTGGCCGCCGCGGTGGACCGGTCGGCGCGACGGCTGTCGCGCATCGGCATCATCCCGAGGGACCGGGTGCTCGTACAGCTCCCGAACGATCCGGAGTTCTTGGTGCTGGTGCTGGCGCTCATCCGCCTGGGCGCGTTGCCGGTGCTGGCCATCCCCATGCTGCGGGAGCATGAACTCGACCATGTCCTGGCGGTCACCCGGCCGGTCGCCCTGGCGGTCCCCGCACGCTTCCAGCGCTTCGACCACCTGGCGATGGCCGAGGGCCTGCGGGACCGTCACCCGGACGTCCGGCTGTTGCTGGTCACCGGCCACGACCGGTCCGGGCACATTGACCTGGAAGGGTTGTGCTTCGAGCCGGGTGGTGAGGTTGCGGACGACGGCCCTCCGCCTGGCGACCCCCGCGACATCGCCTTGTTCCTGCTCTCCAGCGGGACCACCGGGCCGCCCAAAGCGATCCCGCGTTCGCACGAGGCCCTCGGCCATGTGATCCGCTGCGCGAGCGCGGTCTCCGGGCTGTCCGCCGAGTCGGTCTACCTCGCACTGATGCCGGTCGAGCACAGCTTCGTCTTCGGCCATCCCGGGATCCTCGGCACGCTCGCCGCGGGCGGCACCGTCGTGTTCGCGGACCCAGGCGATCCCGGGCAGGCGTTCGGCCTGGTCGAACGGGAGAGGGTCACGCACTGCGCCCTGGTGCCGGCGCTGGCCGGGCAGTGGTCGGTGGCCCCCGAAGCAGCGGCGCACGACATGTCCAGCCTCCGGGTGCTGCAGGTCGGCGGGGCGCGCCTGGACCCGGTGACTGCCGACCGGATCCAGACACGGCTTGGCTGCCGGGTGCAGCAGGTGTATGGCATGAGCGAGGGTCTGCTCAACTTCACCCGCCTCGACGACCCCGACGCAGTGGTACGGGAGACCCAGGGCCGGCCGTCCTCACCCGGCGACGAACTCCTGGTGATCGGCGACGACGGAGAGCCGACGCGGGAAGGCGTCGGCGAGCTGATCACCCGGGGACCGAGCGTCATCACCGGCTACTGGGCCGACCCCGCGGCCAACGAACGGGCATTCACGCCCGATGGCTTCTACCGGACCGGGGATCTGGTCCGGCTGCATCCGTCCGGCAACTACGTGGTCTCCGGGCGGATCAAGGACGTGATCAACCGCGGCGGGGAGAAGATCGCGGCCGACGAGCTGGAGGACCTGGTTCGCGATCACCCGGGCGTGCGCGATGCGGCGGCGGTCGCCATGCCGCACCGGATGTACGGAGAGGCGGTGTGCCTGTACGTGGTGCCCACCGACGGACAGCGCCCCGGGCTGCCCGTCATCCGTCGTTACCTGACGCGGCGAGGTCTATCCCCATTCAAACTGCCGGCGCGGGTGGAACTGCTTGACGCGCTCCCGATGAAGGGCGTGGGGAAGGTCGACAAGGCCGCGTTGCGCGAGGAGATCGCCCGCCGGGTGGAGGCCGAGCGGGCCGAACGGGCGGACACCCCCGGCATGGTGTCGAGAGCGCTGACGCACCGGGCCGACCAGATGACCGACGAACCGGCCGGCACCGAGACCTCGGGCCGGTGCAAGGCACGGAGGGAGCGGAGTTGAACACCACCCAGGACCTGCGGCGGCTGGCCGGGTTGCCCCGGCGCGAGCAGCACCAGGCGGTGTTGGATCTGGTCCGTACAAACGCGGCCGCCGTTCTGGAGTGCGCGTCCTTGGACACGGTGCAGCCGGAGCTGACCTTCGAGGATCTCGGGTTCGACTCGCTGACCGCGGTGGAGTTACGCGACCGGCTGACCGCACTCACCGGGCTGAACCTGCCGGCGACCTTGGTGTTCGACCACCCGACCCCGGCAGATGTCGCCGAGTTCCTGCTGGCCGGGCTGCTGGGCGAACGGGCGCCGAGCGCCGCGGCGTCCGCCCCGGAGGTGGACCCCACCGACGAACCGATCGCCATCGTGTCGATGAGCTGCCGGTTTCCGGGCGGTGTCGGATCACCGGAGGACCTGTGGCACCTGGTCGCCTCGGGGCAGGACGCCGTGACCGCCTTCCCCACCGACCGCGGGTGGCAGGCCGGAGCGCTCTACGACCTGGATCCGGACCGGCCGGGGACGTCGTATGTGCGCGAGGGGGGCTTTCTCCATGACGCCGCCGACTTCGACGCGTCGTTCTTCGGGATCAGTCCGCGGGAGGCGCTGGCGATGGATCCGCAGCAGCGGCTGCTGCTGGAAACCTCCTGGGAAGCCCTGGAGCGAGCGGGTATCGATCCCACCTCGCTGCGGGGCAGCACCACCGGAGTCTTCGCCGGTGTGATGTACCAGGAGTACGCGGCACGTCTGCGCGGAGCCGTGCACGGGCACGAGGGCTACCTCCTGACCGGCAGCGCCGCCAGCGTGGTGTCGGGGCGGGTGGCGTATGCGTTGGGGTTGGAGGGGCCCGCGGTGACGGTGGATACGGCGTGTTCGTCGTCGTTGGTGGCGGTGCATCTGGCGGGTCAGGCGTTGCGTGCGGGGGAGTGCTCGCTTGCGCTGGCCGGTGGTGTGACGGTGATGGCGACGCCGTCGGTGTTCGTGGAGTTCTCGCGGCAGCGTGGGCTTGCGCCGGATGGGCGGTGCAAGCCGTTTTCGGCGGCGGCGGATGGCACCGGCTGGGCGGAGGGTGTGGGGGTGCTCTTGTTGGAGCGTTTGTCGGATGCACGGCGGAATGGGCATCGGGTGTGGGCGGTGTTGCGGGGTTCGGCGGTCAATCAGGACGGGGCCAGCAATGGCTTGACGGCGCCGAGTGGGCCGTCGCAGCAGCGGGTGATCCGGCAGGCGCTGGTGCGTGCGGGGTTGGCGCCGGTGGAAGTCGATGTGGTGGAGGGGCACGGCACCGGGACGGTGTTGGGGGATCCGATTGAGGCGCAGGCGCTGTTGGCCACGTATGGGCAGGGCCGGGAGCGGGGCCGTCCGTTGTGGCTGGGGTCGGTGAAGTCGAATCTGGGGCATACCCAGGCTGCTGCTGGTGTGGCGGGTGTGATCAAGATGGTGATGGCGATGCGGCACGGGAGGGTGCCGAAGTCGTTGCATGTGGATGCGCCGTCGCCGCATGTGGATTGGTCATCCGGCGCGGTGGAGCTGCTGGCCGAGCCGGTGCCGTGGCCGCGGACGGATCGCCCCCGGCGCGCTGGTGTGTCGTCCTTCGGCATCAGCGGCACCAACGCCCATCTGATCCTGGAGGAAGCGGAGCCGACACGGGAGCAGGCTGCCGACGCTCCCGGTCATGTCACCGGCGCGGTGCCGTGGGTGCTGTCGGCCAGAAGCGCGGCGGGGTTGAGAGCCCAGGCGGAGCGCTTGGCGGCATTCGCGCAGGCATGCCCCGAGCTGCGTATCGAGGACATCGGGTACTCCCTGGCCACGTGCCGTGCGGCATGGGAACACCGTTCGGTGGTGGTCGGGCGGGACCGCGCGGAGCTGCTGGCCGGTGTGCGGCGGCTGGCCTCCGGCCTGCCGAATCCGTCCGTCGTGTCTGGGGTCGCCGACGTGTCGGGGAAGACGGTGTTCGTCTTTCCCGGCCAGGGCGGAGAGTGGGCGGGTATGGCGGTGGGCCTGCTGGAGGGCTCGCCGGTATTCGCCGAGCGCGTCGGGGAGTGCGAAGGTGCGCTCTCGTCGTTCGTCGACTGGTCGTTGACGGACGTGCTGCGGGGTCGGCCGGGGGCGCCGCCGTGGGAGCGTGTGGACGTCGTTCAGCCGGTGCTTTGGGCGGTGATGGTCTCGCTGGCGGCGGTGTGGGAAGCACACGGTGTCCGTCCGGATGCGGTGGTGGGACATTCGCAGGGCGAGATCGCGGCAGCCGTTGTGGCGGGTGCCCTGTCCCTTCAGGACGGGGCGCGGGTGATCGCTCTGCGCAGCCGGGTGATCGGCGAACAGCTCACGGGACAGGGCGGGATGGCCTCGGTCGGGCTCGGCCGCGAGCAGGCGGTCGCCCGTTTGGAACGCTGGGGCGGCCGGGTCTCGGTGGCCGCGGAGAACGGGGCCGCCTCCGTCGTGGTCTCGGGTGAGTCGGAGACCCTGGACGAGCTGATCGCCTCCTGCGCGGCGGAGGGTGTCCGAGCGCGGAGGATCCCGGTTGACTACCCGTCGCACTCGACGGCAGTCGAGAGGGTGGGCGAGCAGCTCCTTGAGGATCTGGCGCCGATCGAGCCGCGTGCCGCGAGGATACCCATGGTCTCCACCGTGACCGGGGACTGGTGTGACACCACGGGTCTGGACGCCGGGTACTGGTACACGAACCTGCGGCAGGAGGTCCGGTTCCGATCCGCCGTGCGCGCACTGGCCGCGCGAGGCTACGCGGCCTTCGTCGAGGTCAGCCCGCATCCGGTGCTCACCATGGATATCGAGGCGAGTGCGGAGGGGTTGGGCCGCCCCGCTGTGGTGACGGGAACGCTGCGGCGTGGAGAGGGTGACCGGAGGCGGCTGTCCGTCTCGGCCGCCGCGCTCCATGTCCGCGGATTCTCTTTGGACTGGGGCACCTTCTGCCCGGGGGGCCGCCGGGTGGACCTGCCGACCTACGCCTTCCAGCGACGGCGCTTCTGGCCGGACGCGGCAGAACCGCGGGGGGACGCGCGCGTTCTCGGCCTGGCGGCCGTGGACCATCCGCTGCTCGGCGCTGCGGTGGGGCTGGCCGGCACGGACGGGGCGGTGCTCACCGGCAGACTGTCGGTGGAGAGCCAGCCGTGGATGGCCGACCACGCGGTGACGGGGGCCGTGCTGTTCCCGGGGACGGGATTCGTGGAGTTGGCGCTGCGCGCCGGAGACCACGTCGGCTGCGACACGGTCGAGGAGCTGACGCTGGAGGCTCCGCTGATACTGCCGGAACGCGGTGGGGTGCAGCTCCAGGTCGTGGTCGGCGGGAGCGACGGATCCGGCGGCCGGCGGCTGACCATGTACTCCCGGCCCGACGACGGCCCCTCGGCGCGGGACACCTCAGGCGAGGGGTGGATCCGGCATGCCACAGGCGTGGTGGCCGTGGGCGGGTGGGTCCCGTCGTTCGACCTGGCCCAGTGGCCGCCGGCCGGGGCCGCCGCGGTGGACATGGGCGACGTGTACGAGCGGCTCGCAGGGCTGGGCTACGGCTACGGACCGGCCTTCAGGGGACTTCGCGCGGTATGGCGGCGCGGGGAGGAGGTGTTCGTCGAGGCGGGCCTGCCGGAGGGGGCCGTGACAGCAGACGCGTTCGGGGTGCATCCGGCCCTGTTGGACGCCGCGCTGCACCCGCTCGCGCTCGGGCTGCTCGCTGAGGATCAGCGGGTGCGGCTGCCGTTCTCCTGGAGCGAGGTGGCCTTGTACGCGACGGGTGCGTCGGCACTTCGGGTGAGGATCGCCCCGGTCGCCGGTGCTGCGGACGCGGTGTCGGTGGTCGCGGCGGACAACGGCGGCCGGCCGGTGGCGGCAATCGGGGCGCTGACCGTGCGAGAGGTCTCCCCCGACCAGCTCGCCCGCGCGGCAACCGGCGGACACAGGGGTGCGCTGTTCCAGCTGGACTGGCCGAAGGCAGTCACCCATGGAACCTCGGCGCCCGTCCCGGAGGCCCCGGACCGCTGGGTGGGCCTGGGCGAGCAACAACCGGCACTGCCGGTGAAGTCCTACGCCGATCTCGCGGCGCTGGGCGAGGCGATCACCTCCGGCGCGCCGGTGCCCGATGTGGTGTTGCTGTATCGCACGATCGACGGTCAGGACCCCATCGGTGCCGCTCACTCGGTGTCGCGGCGGACTCTCGACATCGCGCGGAGTTGGCTGGCCGATGAGCGGTTCGGCTGTTCCCGGCTGGTGGTGGTGACCGAGGGCGCGGTGGCCACCGAATCCGGTGAGGATGTCCCGGCGCCGGCGGGCGCGGCGGTTTGGGGTCTGGTGCGGTCGGCACAGTCGGAACACCCCGGCCGGTTCGTGCTGGTGGACGTGGACGGCAGCGACGCGTCGTACCGGGCGGTCGCGGCGGTGGTGGCCTCCGGCGAACCGCAGGTCGCAGTGCGCGCAGGCGCGGTGCGCGTGCCCCGGCTCGCGCGGATGGCGCACGCTGACCGCGGCAGCTTCCCCGGCTTCGATCCGGAGGGAACCGTGCTGATCACCGGGGGCAGCGGCGGTCTGGGCGGTCTGGTCGCCCGGCATCTGGCGGTCGAGCACGGTGTACGCCGTCTGCTGCTGGCCGGCAGACGGGGAGCCGACGCCCCGGGAAGCGCCGAGCTCACGGCGGAGCTGGATGCCGACGTCACGTTTGCGGCCTGCGATGTCGCGGACCGGGACGCGCTGGCCGCACTGCTCGGTGCGATCCCCGCCCAGCATCCGCTGACCGCCGTGGTGCACGCCGCGGGTGTGCTCGACGACGGGGTCGTCACATCGCTGACCCCGCGACAGGTGGACGCCGTGCTGCGGCCGAAGGTGGACGCGGCGTGGAACCTGCACCAGCTCACGCAGGACATGGACCTGTCGGCGTTCGTGACCTTCTCGTCGGCCGCGGGCATCCTCGGAACCGCGGGCCAGGCCAACTACGCAGCGGCGAACGCCTGCCTCGACGCGTTGGCCCAGCACCGCCGTGCCCGTGGGCTGGCGGCCACGTCGATGGCATGGGGCCTGTGGGACGAACCGTCCGGGATGGCCGGACGCCTCGACGAGGCCGATCTCGCCCGGCTCAGCAGGAAGGGCGTCGGCACGCTCTCGGCCGAGGAAGGGCTCGCGCTCTTCGACGCCGCCCTGAGCCAGGACCGGGCACTGGTGGTTCCCCTCCGGCTGGACGCCGCCGGGCTGCGCGGTCTCGGCGAGGCCGCGCCGCCGCTGCTGCGCGGTCTGACCCGGCGTCCCATGCCATCGGCCTCCGCGGACCAGGCCCCGGAAGGAGCATCGCTGCGTGAACGGCTGGCCGGCGTGACGGCGGCCGAGCGGGACCGCCTATTGCTCGACCTGGTCAGGTTCCAGGCCGCAACGGTACTCGGGCACGCCGACCAGGAGTCGGTGGAGCCGGAGCGGGCGTTCAAGGACATCGGCTTCGACTCGCTGATGGCGGTGGAACTGCGCAACCAGGTGGGCGCGGCCACCGGCCTGCGCCTGCCCGCCACCGTGGTCTTCGACCATCCGACCCCCGCTGTCCTCGCCCGGCACCTGACGGCGGAGATTGATCCCGGGCCGGTGGTCCCTTCCCAGCAGGCGTTCGAAGAAATCAAACGGGTCGAAGCGGCTTTGTCGTCGTTGTCGTCGCTCTCCTTGGACCATGGCGAGGACGGCCTGATCACGGCGCGGCTGGAGGCACTCCTGCGGGCATGGCGCGACCCGCAGGGGGACCGGCAGCAGGTGACGCCGCGCCCGGACTACGCATCGGCCACCGATGACGAGCTCTTCGATGTCCTCGACAACGAGATCGGCATCTGGCCCGGACACACGAACGGCGTGAACGCGGCACATCCGCACCACGGAGAGGAGACGGGCGGCCGATGACGGACAACGAGAAACTCCGGAACTACCTGAAGCGTGCCACCGCCGAGCTTCAGCTGACCCGCGAGCGCCTGCGCGAGGCCGAGGCCAATGCTCACGAGCCGATGGCGATCATCGGCATGGCGTGCCGTTTCCCCGGCGGTGTCGCTTCCCCAGAGGATCTGTGGCGGTTGGTGGCCGAAGGAAGGGACGCGATCTCGGAGTTCCCGACGGACCGCGGCTGGGACCTGAATGACGTGTACGACCCGGATCCGGATCGGCCCGGAACGTCATATGTACGTGAGGGCGGGTTCCTCCAGGGGGCGGCGGAGTTCGACGCGTCGTTCTTCGGTATCAGTCCGCGGGAGGCGGTGGCGATGGATCCGCAGCAGCGGCTGCTGCTGGAGACCGCCTGGGAGGTGTGTGAGCACGCCGGCATCGACCCGACATCGCTGCGTGGCAGCCGGACGGGAGTCTTCGCCGGCGTCATGTATCACGACTACGGCGTGGGCCTGGGGACCGGAAACCTGGGCAGTGTGGTGTCGGGGCGGGTGGCGTATGCGTTGGGGTTGGAGGGGCCCGCGGTGACGGTGGATACGGCGTGTTCCTCGTCGTTGGTGGCGGTTCATCTGGCGGGTCAGGCGTTGCGTGCGGGGGAGTGCTCATTGGCGTTGGCCGGTGGTGTGACGGTGATGGCGACGCCGTCGGTGTTCGTGGAGTTCTCGCGGCAGCGTGGGTTGGCACGGGATGGGCGGTGCAAGCCGTTTTCGGCGGCGGCGGATGGTACTGGCTGGGCGGAGGGTGTGGGGGTGGTGTTGTTGGAGCGTTTGTCGGACGCGCGGCGGAATGGGCATCGGGTGTGGGGGTTGGTGCGGGGGTCGGCGGTGAATCAGGACGGGGCGAGTAATGGTTTGGCGGCGCCGAGTGGGCCGTCGCAGCAGCGGGTGATCCGGCAGGCGCTGGCATGTGCAGGGGTGGGGCCGGAGGGGGTGGATGTGGTGGAGGGGCATGGTACGGGGACGGTGTTGGGGGATCCGATTGAGGCGCAGGCGCTGTTGGCCACGTATGGGCAGGGCCGGGAGCGGGGGCGTCCGTTGTGGCTGGGGTCGGTGAAGTCGAATCTGGGGCATACGCAAGCGGCCGCGGGGGTGGCCGGCGTGATCAAGATGGTGATGGCGATGCGCCATGGGGTGGTGCCGGGGTCTTTGCGCGGGGATGTGGCGTCGCCGCATGTGGACTGGTCCTCGGGTGCGGTGGAGCTGGTGTCCGAGGAGGTGCGGTGGCCGCGCACGGACCGTCCCCGGCGCGCTGGTGTGTCGTCCTTCGGTATCAGCGGCACCAATGCCCATCTGATTCTGGAGCAGGCGTCAGAAACCACGGACGAGGCCGACTCGCGCGAGCCTGACGGGACCGAGACGGCCGGGGCGGTGAGCAGGGTGGTGCCGTGGGTGCTGTCGGCCAGGAGCGCGCCGGGACTGCGAGCCCAGGCGGAGCGTCTGCTCTCGTTCGTGGAGGCACGTCCCGGGCTGCGCGTCGGGGACATCGGGTTCTCCCTGGCCACGTGTCGTGCGGCGCTGGAACATCGTGCGGTGGTGGTCGGCGAGGACCGTGCGGAGTTGCTCACCGGTGTGCGGCGGCTGGCCTTGGGTCTGCCGGATCCGTCCGTGGTCTCCGGCGTGGCCGACGTGTCGGGCAAGACGGCGTTGGTCTTTCCGGGCCAGGGCGGGCAGTGGGCGGGTATGGCGGCGGGCCTGCTGGAGGGCTCGCCGGTATTCGCCGAGCGTGCTGGGGAGTGCGAACGTGTGCTCTCGTCGTTCGTGGACTGGTCGTTGACGGATGTGCTGAAGGGCGGGCCGGGGGCGCCGTCGTGGGAGCGTGTGGACGTGGTCCAGCCTGCGTTGTGGGCGGTGATGGTGGCGCTGGCGGCGGTGTGGGAGGCACACGGTGTCCGTCCGGATGCGGTGGTGGGACATTCGCAGGGCGAGATCGCGGCAGCCGTGGTGGCGGGTGCCCTGTCGCTTCAGGACGGGGCGCGGGTGGTCGCGCTGCGCAGCCGGGCGATCGGCGAACGGCTCGCGCGGCAGGGCGGGATGGCCTCGGTCGGACTGGGCCGGGAGGACGCGGTTGCCCTGCTGAAGCGGTGGGGCGAGCGGGTCTCGTTGGCCGCGGTGAACGGGTCCGGTTCCGTGGTGGTTTCGGGCGAGCCGATGGCCCTGGAGGAGGTGGTCGCCGCGTGCGCGGCGGACGGTGTCCGGGCGCGCAGGATCCCGGTCGACTATGCGTCGCACTCCACGCAGGTCGGGGCGGTGCGCGAAAGGGTCCTGGAGGATCTGGCGCCGGTCGGACCGCGCACGGGGAGGATACCGATGGTCTCCACCGTGACCGGGGACTGGTGCGACACCGCGGGGCTGGACGCCGCGTACTGGTATGCCAACCTGCGGCAGGAGGTCCGGTTCCGATCCGCCGTGCGCGCACTGGCCGCACAGGGCTACGGGGTCTTCGTCGAGGTCAGCCCGCATCCGGTGCTCACCATGGACATCGAGGAGACCATGGCGGAGTACGGCCGGGCGGCCGTGACGGCGGGGACGCTGCGGCGTGGAGAGGGCGACCTGAAGCGGCTGCTCGTCTCGGCCGCCGCCCTCCATGTCCGCGGACCCTCTCCCGACTGGCCCGCCTTCTGCCCGGGGGGCCGCCAGGTGGACCTCCCGACGTACGCCTTCCAGCGGCAGCGGTTCTGGCCGGACCCTGCTCCGGCGGTGTCGGCAGGCGGTGTCCCGGTGGCCCGACAGGCTGCCGACGGCGCGACCGGATCCACCGAGGCCGACGGTGAACGTCTGGCGCGCCGGCTCGCCGTGCTGCCACCGGCCGAGCAGGAGCGTGTGCTGCGGGACCTGGTGCGGGCTCATGCCGCCGCGGTGCTCGGGCATCGCAGCCCGGAGGACGTCGAGGTGAACCGGGGCTTTCTGGAATCGGGTTTCACCTCTGTCACCGGGACCGAGCTGAGCAACAGCCTCAACGCGGCGACCGGGGCGCGGCTACCGGTTGCCGCGATCTTCGAATACCGGAACCCCGCTGACCTGGCACGGCACCTGCAGGTCGACATGACCACCCGTCAGGCCACCCCGGGCCATGGCCACGAGGCCCCGGCGAACCCGCGCGACACATCCTGGCGGACGGCATCGTCCGGCGGCTCCGGCACCCCTGAACAGGACACCTTGAGCGCTCTGTTCCGCGAGGCCGTCCACCGTGGGAAGACGCGTGCTGGCCTGGCTATGTTGAGCTCGGTCGCCGCGCTGCGCCCGGCCTTCGCCTCGTCGGCCGACCTGGAGCACGGGCCGGAACCGGTGCAACTGGCTCGTGGCCATCGTCAGCCCAGCCTGGTCTGTCTCTCCACGCCGTCGCTGACCGGAGGTGTCCACCAGCACGCCCGGCTCGCGTCCCACTTCCGTGGCAGGCGTGACATCCACGGGCTGCCCCTGCCCGGGTTCGTCGAGGGAGAGAGCCTCCCGATCTCTGCCGACGCCGTGCTTCAGGTCCTGGCGCAGACCGTGGGCCGGGCCGTCGGCGAAGATCCGTTCGTGCTCCTCGCCCACTCCGGCGGCGGTGCGTTCGCCCACGCCACCGCACGCCACCTCGAGCAGTCAGGTGTCCCGCCGATGGCAGTGGTCCTGCTGGACTGCTACCCGCCCGGCAAGATCCCGGAGGCCCTGCTCGTGCGGTCATTCCCGTTCGATCGGGAAGCCTCCCTGTTCGGCCGGTTCGCCCGCGCACGGCTGTCCGCCATGGCGCGGTACTTCGACCTGATGCCCGACCTGGCATTGGCGGAACTCGCCGCGCCGCTCCTCTTCGTCCGGCCGCAGCAGTGGGTCACCACTCTCCGGGGCGGGGGAGCGCCACCGCGGACGGATGACTGGCGGGCCACATGGCCCAGCGCGCACACCCTTCGAGAGGTACCGGGCGACCATTTCTCGATGGTGGCGGAAGAGGCCGCGACGACAGCGCAAGCCGTGGAGGAGTGGCTCGTTTCGCTGCCGACCTGACATATCAGGAACGGGTACGGCAACCCATCTCAGAAACGGGGTAGGGCAGCTCATCGGCGACTGCGGCGCGACCAGCGAAGGCCTCGCACCGGTGGCCCCCGGGGCCACAGCGGCCGTTCCATCAGGAGGACAGCATGGGTATCGAGAACGAATCGCGTATCACGATGGCGCGTCTCTCGGAGCTTCCATCCGGCACGAGAGAGGTCATTGATTCAGCGTGTGAGAGGACCGGAGCACGGCATGTGTTTCTCACCCTGGCGCGACACCCTCAATTGGCCGTGCGGTACGTGCGATTCGGTCTGGAGCTACTGGGCGACGGAGTCATGGACGACCGGCAGCGCGAATTGGTGATCCTGCGTGTTGCGTGGTTGTGCCGGAGTGATTACGAGTGGGGGCATCATGTCAGGCTGGGGAAACGATGCGGTTTGAGAGCGCGGGATATCTCGCGCATTCCACAGGGCCCAGGGCATCCTGGCTGGTCAGCCGAAGATGCGGCCATGCTGACCGCAGTGGACGAACTTGTTCATCGACGGTGCGTCAGTCCGGATACGTGGCATCTGCTTGCCCGTGGATGGGATGAGAAGAAGCTCATCGAGTTTCTCGTCCTGGTCGGCCACTATGTGACGCTCGCCGGCCTTCTCAACAGTATCGACATCGCGCGGGAGCCCGGAGTGGAAGGTTTCCAGGCTCCGGCGGGCAAGGCTACGGAAGAGCCAAACGAGGCGGGATCGTGGCCAACGCCGTTTCGTTAGTACGCCCGTGGGCGGCGGCATCGGCACACCGCCGTGGTCGCCCGTTCCCCGGGCATCTCTGAACACTACGATTGCCGACTCATTCTCCGGCATGCCCTGACGACGGGACCTTGTCTCGGCCACAGTCCGGGGTGGCCTCTGGGACATGCTGGAACGGCGCGGAAGGATTTCCGTGGGAAGCATCAGGCGCGGTCGACAGGCGGGGAATCTTCCGGCCGAGACGACCAGTTTTGTGGGGCGCGGGGCCGAGTTGGCCCAGCTGAGCGGTCAGCTGAAGCAGGCTCGGCTGGTGACACTGACCGGAGTCGGCGGAGTCGGCAAAACCCGGCTGGCCCTGCGGGCGGCGGGCGAAAATCAGGCGGCCTTCCCCGACGGGGTGTGGCTGGTGGAGCTCTCCCCGCTGCAGGACCCGGCGCTGGTCGGACATGTGATCTTCGAAAAGCTTCCGCTGGCGGACCAGACGGCGCGCCCCGTGGTGGAGGTGCTGATCGAATGGCTGGTGGACAAACGGCTACTGCTGGTGCTGGACACCTGCGAGCACCTGGTCGACACCTGTGCCCGGCTGGCGGACCTGCTGCTGGAGAGCGCGCCCGGGCTCCACATCCTGGCCACCAGCCGCCAGTGTCTGGATCTGGCGAGGGAGCGGGAGGTGGCGTTGGCCCCGCTGCCTGCCGTGCCCCGGAGCGACAGCGGGCCCAGTGACGCAGTGGTGCTGTTCGCCGAGCGGGCGGCAGCCGTGATGCCGGGGTTCGTTCTCACCGAGAGCAACGAGGAGGCAGTGACCGGGATCTGCCGGCGCCTGGAGGGCATTCCGCTGGCCATCGAACTGGCCGCGGCCCGGCTGCCCGAGCTGTCCGTGGACGAGCTGGAACAGCGGCTGCACGCACGCTTCGACCTGCTGACCGCCCAGGAGACCGGGGACAACGAAGCTGGGCTGCTGCCCCGGCACCAGACGCTGCGCACCGCCATCGGCTGGAGTCATGAGTTGTGCGCGCCTCTGGAGCGGCTGCTGTGGGCGAGGCTGTCGGTGTTCACCGGTGGCTTTGACGCCGACGCGGCCAAGGAGGTGTGCTCCGGCGGGCCGTTGTCGGCCCAGCAGATCCCCCGGCTCCTCTACGGCATGGTGGACAAGTCGATCATCATTGAGCAGGAAGATCCGCCCGGACCCGACTCCGTGCCGGAGCGCTACCGCATGCTGGACACGGTCCGTGAGTACGGTCGGCAGTGGCTGCGCGAGCTGGGCGAGGAGGAACGGACCCAGCGCCGGCACCGCGACTTCTACCTGGCTTTTGCCCTGCGGGGGGATGCCGAGTGGATCGGCCCGGACCAGGTGGCCTGGTATGAGCGCTCGGTCGCCGAGCGCGCCAATCTGCGCGCGGCCCTGGAGTTCAGCCTGGCCGAGCCGGACGGCCGCACCGCGCTGGAACTGGCTGGTGCCCTGTGGTTCTTTTGGCACTGCGGCTTTCGGCGGGAGGGACGCCGCTATCTGGAGCAGGCGCTGGCCGCCGACTCCCGGCCCGGCCCGGCGCGCACCCGGGCCCTGTGGACCTGCGCCGCTATCGCCGTCTCCCAGGGCGATAGTGAGGCGGGCATGCGGCTGGGCACCGTGTGCCAAGAGGCGGCCCAGGCGCAGGGCGATCTGGGTGGCGTGCGCGCCGCCGCCTATCCCATTGGGACGAGCCTGTATCACAAAGAGGAACTGGCGGCCGCAGCCGTGGTCTTTGACCAGGCGCTGGCGCCACCCCTCCCCGGCAGCAGCGGCGGCTATCAGCTCGCGGCCTGGCTCCTTACCCAGGGGATGCGCGCGTTCGTCCACATCCAGCAGACGGAGCTCGACCAGGCTGCCGCCGTGACCGAGGAACTGTGGGCGGAGTGCGAGCAACGCGGTGATCGGTGGATGCGGGCCTTGCCCGGCTGGCTGCGGGCGTGGGGGGATTTGGGGCGGGGCGAGGTCGCCTCGGCGGCCGCACATGGACGCGCTTCCCTGGCGATCTGGTGGCAGCTGCAGGACAGCACCGGGATCGGGCTGGGCGTGGATACGCTTGCCTCGGCCGCGGCGGCTCAGGGTGAGGGGGAGCGGGCGGCCCGGTTATTCGGTCTTGGCCAGCAGCTTTGGCAGCTGGTCGGCCGGCAGCAGGCGGGTGCGCAGTGGCTTGTCGCGGCTCGCGAGAGGTGTGAGCGCCAAGCGCGGGAGGCCATCGGCGATACGGCGTATGAGGCGGCTCGCACGGCCGGCGCGGAAATGGATCCCGAGGCCGGCATCGCCTACGCCCTCGCCACGCCCCCGCCGAGCACCACGTAAACCCGGCCCCCACACTGGCGGTCCGTCCTCCTCCCTGCTGAGCTTCCAACGACTCCGGATGAGCCTGTGCGGTGCCATCTCGGATCTCGGCAGGAGGCCTCACATCGTCAAGCATGGTTGGCGGCACTTCGAAGATCGTTTGGCGATCCGGTGCAGCACTCCGCACGTCCGGTCCAAAGATCCCGCTTGCGGGTGGTTGCTGGTTTTCCAACTGGGTTTCTCACAACCCTGGGTGACGCACGTGGCACATCGGCCGGGTAGACGACCCGGTACCAACGGCCCATACGCTCAAAGGAGGACAACGACATGGATGGTCCGCGTGAACCCGAAGTCCACGCAGATGTCCGCTGGCAGACATCGGTACGGGAACTGGCGCGACAGTCGGACGCCGTGATTCTCGCCCACAACTATCAGCTTCCGGAGATCCAGGACATTGCCGATCACGTTGGTGATTCGCTGGCGCTGAGCCGTATCGCGGCCGCCACCGAAGCGTCGACCGTGGTCTTCTGCGGCGTGCACTTCATGGCCGAGACCGCGAAGATCCTCAGCCCCGCCAAGCGCGTACTCATCCCGGATGCCCGCGCGGGGTGTTCCCTCGCCGACTCGATCACCCTTGACGACCTGCGGGCGTGGAAGGCCGAGCACCCGGATGCGATGGTGGTCTCCTATGTGAACACCACCGCTGCCATCAAGGCAGAATCCGACGTCTGCTGCACCTCCTCGAACGCGGTCGACGTCGTGCGGTCCGTTCCTGCCGACCGGACCGTCCTGTTCCTGCCGGATCAGTTCCTCGGCGCCCACGTGAAGCGCGAAACGGGCCGGGAGAACCTTCTCATCTGGTCCGGCGAGTGCCATGTGCACGCAGGAATCGACGGGCAGACCCTCGCCGACCGGGCGGCCGAGGAATCCGATGCCGAGCTGCTGATCCACCCGGAGTGCGGTTGCGCTACCTCCGCGCTGTACCTTGCCGGCTCGGGCGTGGTGTCCGAACAGCGCGTCACCATCACCTCGACCGGCGGCATGATCGAGGCTGCCCGGCGGTGCCGCTCGTCCAGGGCGCTGGTAGCCACCGAGATCGGCATGCTCCATCAACTGCGCCGCGCGGCCCCCGCAGTGGATTTCCAGCCCGTCAACCCAAGGGCCAGCTGCCGCTATATGAAAATGATCACGGCCGGTGCTCTGCTGCGCTGCCTGGAGGAAGGGCGCGACGAGGTCCACGTGCCCGATGAGGTCGCGGACCGGGCCCGGCAGGCCGTCACCCGCATGATCCGGATAGGCACTCCCGGCGGCGGGGAATGAGCGCAGAGCAGGGAATCGCCACCATGACACCACACACCGAATTCACCCTCTGCGTCTACTGTTCAGCGGCCGAAGCAGCCCTGCCCACCTACCGATCACTGGCCGAGGAGACAGGACGCGCCATCGCCGCTCAGCGATGGAACCTGCTCTGGGGCGGACAACGCAACGCCCTCATGGGCGTGCTGGGCACAACGGTGCGCGCCCACGGCGGACACACCACCGCGGTCGTCCCCAGAAAACTGGCCCATCGCGCGGACACCGACGCCGATGTCCTCATCACCGTCCCGGACCTGCTCACGCGCAAACAGCACTTCCTGGAACACGCCGGCGCCTTCCTGGTTCTGCCCGGCGGCTTGGGCACCTGTGAGGAACTCATCGACACCTGGAGTGCCGCCTGCATCGGCGCACACGACAAACCCATCGTCATCCTCGACCCCGACGGGCACTACAGCACACTGCGGCAGTGGTTCGAAGAAGTCGCCCGTCGTAAACTGCTGCGCTCCACCGACCTCGCGCAACCCGTCTGGACCACCACCGTCGCCGACGCCATGAACTCCTGCGTCCATGACCCCCACGTCACGGACCAGCCGTCGGTGATGTCGCCACCGTTGTCGACAACGAGTTGGGCCAGTTCGGCGTTGGTGGAGCGCTGTGAACGGCCGAGGGGGTGCAGGCACAGATCGTTGAGCACGGTCGTGAACGGCAGGGACGGGCCTGTCGGCACAGCTGCACCTCCGCAACGGTCGCCGAGCTGGTGCACTGATTCCGCGGTCAGTCGCTCCCCAGGAGCAAATGACGAGCAACCTAAGCGGCCGTAGAGGTTGCCTTACCGGGGGAACACCAGGCCGTGCCCTGTGGCATCTGAGTATGAAACGCGAGTAACAGGCAGGGCGGCTCCTGTGGCAAGGGTGTGGCGCCCGCCAACGAGCCATACTGACACGTGACTCAAGCCTGTCGTATCGCCACAACAGTTGTCCCGCGGCGGGGTTGCCACTACCTTCTACCCGTACTGATGTGGTGATGACTGGCGGTTCTCGCCACAAGGGTATGACCGCATCGGTCGGCTCTCCCGCCCCCGGAGGGCCGGCACAGCGAACCCTCCTCCCTCTGAGAGGCTATGATGACCGAAACTGTCACCAACTGCCGCCCAGGTGCGGGGACTTCGAGCTCGGCGGTCACGCATGAGTTCGAGGCCTGCCTCTTCCCGACCGACTGCCGGACCGAGATGGTCCCGAAAACTGCCCGGGATCTGGTGGCGGAACACCTGCAGCGGTGGGGACTGGCGTCGTTCGTCCAGGATGCCCGGACCGTAGCCAGCGAGCTGGTCACCAACGCGGTGCAGCACGCACCGTACGGGGTGGTGGGTATCGCCGTGAAGTACGCCGACGGCGAGCTGCGCATCGAGGTCGAGGACGGTTCCCCCGACGATCCGGCGATACGGCAGCCCGACGGTGAGGGAGAGCGCGGACGCGGGCTCCAGTTGGTGCAGTGTCTCTCCGACGCCTGGGGGTTCCAGCGGAAGGCCCACGGTACGAAGACGACCTGGTGCGCCTTCCATGCCCCATCCGCGACCGGTGGCGGCGACTGACCAAGGGATACGGTTCCTTCCGCCACGGGAGCGCCGCGTGGACGGGCCGGCTGCGACGGCGGCCGCCACGCCCGCCCGCCGTCGCTGTGGCCCGGGCGCTTGTGGCCGATGCCGAGACGGGACATGCATCGTCTTCTTCATCACATCGCACTCCTGGTGCCACCGGCTCGGAATCCTGCTGCATGAACTCGCCCACGTGGCTTTTGGCGCATTAGCCGGCCTGTTGTTCTCGCACTCGTAGATGTCCGAAGAGCGTCCGCTCGATTTTCCCATCTACTATTCCGGCCATCCTGCGGTCATCGCACTCACGGCGGTCACCGGCGTGGACTGCTGCTCGTCGCCGGGCTCACGGTCCCGAACCGGCCCCAGACACACGGACGGTGGCGTCTTGGCGGGCGTTCTCCAACCTGCCCCTCCACTTTGACCTCGCGGTCCGTCGGACCGCGGAGGGACACGGCCGGAACAGCGGTCGGGCGAGTGAGAAACCCGACGCCACGGTCCAAGCCGCTCAGCTGCCTGAAACAGTATGCCGCTGGCACCGGGGTGTCACGTCCTCCCGGACTCCGCCGGCACCCTCGATGAGCACAGCGTCCGGGGCGGTGGCAGCATCGACACCGAACTGGCCTGGTGGATCCGGGTGGTCGGGGCCGCGAGCCGGCGCTCCCCTCCAGTGCGCAGATGCGGGTGGACAGGTCCAGCTCCTGTGCGAGGCGGGGCTCTTCCTGCCGGTCCTGCCCAACGCCGACCGGCCACCTGCGGTCCCGTGTCTCACGATGGGGAACGGCGGATCGCGCCCCGTGGGTGATGAATCGGCGGCATGTCATCGCATGACGGCCGCTTCCGGCGTCCTGCCGGATCGGTGCCCACAGCCGCTTGCAGCAACCACCGATCCACGCTCCATGAGGTAACCTCGGAGCCGAACAGGTCAGGAGTATCTGCTCCACATTGCCGGGTGACGCCACGCTTGTTGAGGACGTCGCAAGGGAGGCGCGACGATGGGTGACGGGCAAGGGAAAACGTTCGCCCAGGTCCTCGAAGAACTCTGCCAGAACCCGGACCACCGCCGCGAGCGTTACACCAACACCGAACTCACCCAGCTCATCTGCGATCGCGGTGGGTATATCACCGACGGCTATATCTCCCACTTGCGCAAGGGGCACCGGGACAACCCGACCCTGCAGACCCTGGAGGACCTGGCGGCAGCCCTCCAGGTGTGCCCGGCCGTCTTCGTGGGCGGCCGGAAGGAACGCTCGGGTGACGAAAGTCCCCGCCGGTCGTTTCCCGCCAGGTTGCGTCGGCTGTTCGACAGGGTCCATCCGCCGGGGCGCGGGCCCTTCACGCCAGAGGAGACCGCCAAGTCGATCAGCCAGGACGGCAGTTACGGCACCATTTCATCCAGCTACATCCGTGAGCTGCTGAATCCTCCGGCGGGTTCGCTCCCCAATCCCCGCCTCAGGCATGTCATCGCTCTGGCAGACCATTTCGGCCTCGCCGACGAGAATGGCCCGCAGGCCGCTTATTTCCTTGATGACGACCTGGCTGCTGCCATCGATGTCGAACTTGATGACTTCGTCGCCCTCAGAGATGCGGGTGTCATCGAGTTCGTCGCCAGAATGGCCGAGGAAGCGCCCCAATGGACGCCGCAGAGGCGCCGCCAGGCCACAGACGCCATTCTGGAGGCCATCGGATCGGGACACATTTCCTGGGTGTTCCCGATCAAGGAGAAGTAGCTGCGGTCAGCGGCAGCCCGGGCCGGGTGGCGAAGCGCAGAGGCGGAAGCGAGGGGGGAGGCGGGGCGGCCCGGCGAGACGTGGCCCAACTGCCGCCATCTGTCAGCTGTGTTGGCCGTCACACCAGCGTGCTCTACTCTTGTGGAGAAGGCTAAGAAAAGCTCGAGTCATCTGTAGAGTGAACCTGCGGGTGGTCGGGCTCCACATGCGGCCCTCCTGATGGCGGGTGGACCGACGAAGCGTTCGGGCACGGTGATCCCGGCCGATTGCGGGTCCACGCCGACCGCTCCCCGCTCCAGGTCCTGGCCCCGGTGGCACCGTCGGGTCAGGGTCGGCGCGACGTACGCGTCATACCGCCTCGGAGGCCGGGAGCCGGGGGATCTTGGCTCCCGCGGAAGGCCATGGAGGTGGGTGCCGGCCGCCCTGGGACTTCGTGCGACGCAAGCGTCCTTGAGCGGCATACGGATGATGCCGAGAGACGGGTGATGGTGTGGTGGATCGGTATGGCAGCGCGTTAGACCCCGGCAGCCGCCGGGCCCCGGTCCCGACGATGTGGCTCGCCGTACTGGCCGGGCCGATGGCCTTCGGTATCGCGGGACCGGCGCTCATCCTCGACGACGTGGCGCGGGACCTCGATGTCCCGGCAGAAGCGGCGACCTGGGCGGTGACGGCCTTCGGCTGGGGGCTCTCGGTCGGGACGCCGCTGATGGCCGGTCTGCTCGGCCATCGGGGCATGCGCGCCGCGCTGACCGCCTGCGGCCTGCTCGTACTGGCCGGCGCGACGCTCCTCGCCGCCATACCCGCGCTGCCTTTCCTCGTGCTCGGCAGCGCGCTGCAGGCGCTCGGTATCGCGGGTCTGACCGCGACCGCCATGAACCTCGCCGACTCCGCGCGCAGGATGGGGGTGGTGACCGCCGCGCTGGCCGTGGTCGGCTCGACGGCACCGCTGGTGGGATCGCTCGTGAGCGACAAGCTGTCCTGGCAGGTGGCCTTTGCCCTCCCCCTGCTCAGTGTGATGGCCGTGCCCGCTGTCATCCTGAGGGGGCATCAGCTCCCGCCCTCCGACGACCGGTTCGACCGGGTCGGGGCCGTGCTTCTGACGGCGCTGGTCACGGCGTTGGTCTCCGTCCCCCACTGGCCCGTCGTCGCGGGTGTCTGTGCCGCCATCACCGCCGCGAAGCTGTGGAGCCACCTTCGCGTGCGCGAAGCGGGGTTTGTGCCCGCTGTCCTGGTGCGCACGCCCGCGTTCCTCACCGCCGCGGGGCTCGCCTTCTCCCTTGCCGTGATCAACTTCGGCATGGTGTACGCGGTTCCCCGGCAGCTGGCCCGGTACACCGACTGGACGACCAGCCAGATCGGAGTGGCCGTGGTCTGGCCGATGCTGCTCGGGGGCCTGCTCTCCTGGTTCGTCGTGGCCGCCTCCGCCCGGGCGCCCCGGGCCGTGACCACCGCGCTCGTCGTCATGGGTGTCGTGGCAGCCTTGACGGCGGCCATCAGCGTCTGGGCGTCGGTCCTCCTGGGGGCCCAGGCCCTCGCGTCGATCGCGGCGGCATCGGGCCAGGGTGTGTTCGCGGTGCGTGCCACCTCAGCGGTCCCCGGGGGCCACCGGCCGGCGGCGATCGGTCTGTTCAACCTCTCCTACCTCCTCGGCGTGGCCTTCGGGCCGGCCCTTGTATCGGTCCTGTACGTCTGACGGGTCGGCCGTCGGACGCCGGAACTCCCGCGCGGGCGTGCCGGGAAGCCGCCTGGACGCCGCCGCCGGGCCTGCGACGAGAGATGCGCGGCTTCCCGAGCCGAGCCCCATTCAGCCAGAGCGGTGGAGAGCCGCAGAAAGGGTAACCAGGGTGGAACAGAGGACCCTGACAGGAGCGGATGCCTGTGCCGTACTGGAGCTGCTGGCGAGCAGGGCTCCGGCGGACCACTTCGAGTCGCTCGTCGCGAGAGCGCGGGCGGCCGGTGCCTCCGGCGCGGAGCTGGCCGCGCTGGAGCGGTCCCGGCGGCTGGGCCTGCACCTTCATATGGAGAGGGAGCGGTGGCGGCAGCGCGAGGCGAGTCTGACCGCGCTGATCGAGACCGCGCGAGATCTCGCCAGGGCGGGAGACCTGGACACCCTCCTCCACCTCGTCACCCGCCGGGCACGGCACCTGCTCGGCGCCGACCTGTCATTCGTCAGTCTCCGGGTCGGGAGGGAGGACCGGCTGCGGGTCACGGCGTCCGACGGGCACACCTCCCGGCGCAACCTGGGGCTGGAACTGCCCGACAGCGGCGGGCTCGCCAACGGCGTGCTGGCCAGTGCCTCCCCCTTGTGGACCGCCGACTACCTGGCCGACGGGCGCTTCCCGCACAACGACCGCCTCGACGCGGTGGTCAGGGACGAGGGAGTATGCGCGCTCATGGCCGTGCCGCTGGGGCCTGGAGAGGACCCGGTGGGAATCCTCTACGTCTCCGACCGCACGGTGCGGCACTTCAGCGCGGATGAGCTGTCCCTGATGAGCTCCCTCGCCGAGCTCGCCGCGGCGGCCGTCGAGACGGTCGCCCAACTGGAGCGGGGCGCCGCCGACGTGGCGGCGCTGGAGCAGGCAGACTCCCGCCGTGGTGCCGAACTGCGCAGGCTGAGCGAGCTGACCGACCTCCACGACCGGCTGATCGGGCAGGTGCTCGGCGGCGGTGGCCTCCAGGCGGTGGCCGAGGAGGCCGGCCGGGGCCTGGGCTGTCCGCTGGGGGTGTACGGGCCCGACGGCACCGTTCTCGCCGCCGGAGAAGAGCCGGCGACGGACGGGACCGCCGTGACGGTGGCCACGATGGACGCCTACGCGTCCCGCGGGCCGACGGAACTGGACAACGGTGCCTGGGCGACGCCCCTCCTGGCGGGCGAGGAACACCTCGGTACGCTGCTCGCGTACCCCGACCGGCCCTTCACCGACCACGGCCGGCGGCTCCTGGGCGGAGCCGCCCGGGCGATGGCGGCCGGGCTGCTGGTGCAGCGGGGCAGGGCTGTCGACGTCGGAGAACAGCAGGCATGCGACGAGCTGCTCGACGACCTGCTGGCCGGCACCAAGCGGTCGGCACGGCAGCTGGGCAAGCGGGCCTGCCGGCTCGGCGTCAACCTCGACGACCCCCACGTCGTGGTGGTCGCGTGCCCCGAGGGAGAGACCCACGGCAGGGAAGTCGTCTGGGCCGATCTGTACGTTCACCGGGTGGGCGGGATCAAGAGCGCGCACGACGGCCGGACCGTGTTGTTGCTGCCCGGCACGGACCCGAGTGCCGTCGCCCGTGCGGTGCTCAAGGAACTCGCCCCGCTGTTGAAGGACGTGGTGACGGTGAGCGCCGCGGGCCCGGTGCCGGACGCGGGCGCGGTCCACCACGCGTACCTGGAGGCGCGGCGCTGCCTGTCCGCGATGACCGCGTTGGGGCTCACCGGGCGCGCCGCCGCCGCTGGTGAACTGGGCTTCCTCGGACTCCTGCTCTCAGGGAACCACGACGTCGAGGGCTTCATCGAATCCACCGTCCGTCCCGTGATCGACTACGACCGGCAGCACTTCACTGACCTCACGCGCACCCTGGAGGTCTACTTCAGCGCGGGCACCAGCCCGACCCAGACCGCCAAGATGCTGTACGTACACCCCAACACCGTCGCCCGACGCCTCAGGCGGATCAGCGAACTGCTCGGCCCCGAGTGGCAGCAGCCCGACCGGGCCCTGGAGATCCAGGTGGCGCTCCGGCTCTCCCGGATGCGGCACGCCCTGCGCGACGACAAGCGGGAGGTGCTGTCGCCGGCCTGGGCTCCCCAGGGCCAGGGCGCGTAGGTCCTGTCCGGGCGACCGAACAGGACCTGGCTCAGCAGCAGGCATGACGCTGGGTGGTGCCGGTCAGCGTTGCGATGGCGTGGGCGGCCGAGGCCAGCGTGACGTGCCGGTGCCAGCCGATGTACGAGCGACCGGTGTAGTCCCGCATCCCCACCCGGTCCGAGATCTCGGCGAAGTCACGGTCCACCCGGTGAACCAGCGTGGTCAGCCGCAGCAGGTCGGCGGGCGAGGCGTGCATCAGATCCGTCAGCCACAACTCGGCCGGCCATGGGCAGCCGTGCTCTCCTGTCCCCAGCAGGAGCAGCTCCTCCCGGGCCGCGCCCCGCCCCAAGCGCCCCGGGTGCGAGGCCATGGTGACGCGAGCGGTCGCGGCCAGGACGGTGTGGACGGCTTCCGCCGGGCGGCCGAGGCCGTGCCAGGGCACGGGACGCCTCCTGTTCCCGGCCAAGTTCATGATCTGGTGGGCCGACAGGGCCTCGTCCCGGTCCGGCAGGGCGGGGTCGGTCATCCTCAGCCGGACGCTGCTGTTGATCCTCACCAGCAGCGGCACGTGCGCGGCGCGGAACCTGCGGACGGCGGACACCGCCCCTGCCTCGCGTGCGTCCAGCACGACCGGCCGGACCGGCAGGTCCCAGCTCCGCGTCATGCCCAAGTACGCCTCGACCGCGCAGTCCTCCAGCGACTCGGGGACGAGTTCGTCCGGGATCGACGCCCGGCTGCGCCGCGTAAGGTCCGCCAGCCACGCGTCGGAAAGCTGGAGCCGCCAGTTGACCGGATCGCTTCGGGCCATCGAGGCGGCCCAGACCCCAACTGCCTGCTGTGCGTTGAGGCTCTGCCCGAGCGCGGGGAAAAAGCGCCTGTCCACCCCCACCGAGTTCTCACCGGCCTTCGGGATGACCATGGGGCGTACCACCCACGCCTGCGGAGGCGCGGCCCTCACCAGGTACTGGGCCAGCGCCCGGCGAACCGGGGTCCAGTCCCAGGTGGAGCTGGACACGAAGTGATGCAGGCTCTGTTCGGTGGCCTGGCCGCCGATCAGCGCTGCGATGTTCCTCACCGACTTGCGGCCCTCGGTCCCCAAAAGCCCCCGCACATATTCCGCGGCCCTCCGCCGCTGGTCCCTGCGGGGCAGCGATGCGAAGAGCGTCGAGCAGAGTTCGTCGAGGACGACATCGCCGATGCCGGGCGGCCGCCAGGCTTTTGCGTCACCTGAGAGGTCCTCCGTGGACAGGGCGACACCGCTCATCGTCTTCCATCCCCATCATCCGGTTCGGTTCGGACGTTCAGCGCTGGACAGCGACGATGGGGGAAGTGGAACGTGCCTGCCCAGGTGCACAGGACACACCGATACATCAGAAGCCGGTGGCTCACCCACCACTCCGGTCGTCCTTCGTGCGCCGATTACCTTGCGTCATGGACGCCTATGGAGTGCCGGGACGTCCGCGCAAGTGATCCGTTACGCACGACATGACGGAGTAGGGCCGCCGCCTTTGGTGGCAATGGGGCATCACGGCAGGCTCGGTAGCGCCAGACCACCGGAAATCCCGAGGAAGGCAGCCCCGTATGCTTCATGTCGCCGTCATTTCCTCTCCGGGCACGTGTCGTGTGCGCCGGCTCATCGCGTCGGTATTCCTGCCGCCTCCCCCTGACACCTCTTCCGTGCTCCGGGGATGCCGCGATGTCTGAGCGGGGAGTCCCTGAGAGGGGACGGAGGCAGACCTTCGTGGCCGACGCGCCCCCGGCGGTCGCCGCCGCACGCCTGCCGCCCGGACGGGGACGTTCGGTGACGGCGCGGACCACGGCCGGTCCTGTGATGGGGGAGCGCCGTGGCGGGGTCACTGTCTTCCGGGGCGTTCCCTATGCCGCGCCCCCGGTCGGGGACCTGCGCTTCGCCTCGCCGTGGCCCCCGGAGCCCTGGACGCGGGTACGCGACGCCACCCGGCCCGGCCCCCCGTCGCTGCAAACGGACTACCTCCCAGGCAGCAGCGAGGACAGCCTCTACGCCAACATCTGGACCCCCGGCACCGAGGGCTCCCGGCCCGTGCTCATCTACATCCACGGCGGCGGCTGGTACATCGGCGCGGGCAGCGAGCGCGACTACGACGGTGCCCGTCTCGCGATCCACGGCGACATGGTCGTGGTCACCTTCAACTACCGTCTGGGCGCCCTGGGGTGGGGACTGCACGAGGACTTCGCTGACCCCGTGACCGGTTCTTTCGCCAACTGGGGTCTCCAGGATCAGGCCGCGCTCGTGCGCTGGGTCCGTAAGAACGCCGCCGCCTTCGGTGGTGACCCCGGCAACATCACCCTGAGCGGAACCTCCGCCGGTGGCTCCAGCGCCTGGCAGCTCGCCCTCATCCCGGAACTGCGCGGCATCGTCCACAGGATCGTTCCGATCAGCACCAAGCATGTGTGGCACCCGGCCAGCTCCCTGTCCGCCGAGGAGTCCAGCGCGGTGTACGAGAGCATCGCGCGCACATTCGGCACGACCGTGAAGGGCCTGCGCCGCGTACCGGCGGGCGCGCTGAAGAACGCCTGGGAGAAGGAGTTCTCCGGCAGCCCGGTGAAGCGCGCCGTGGACGGCGGGCGCGGGTACCGGGGACCGGTGGTCGACGGGCACTGGATGCGCGGATACGACCACCAACTTCCCACCCCGGGACTGCCCATGATGACCGTCTACGCCCGCACCGAGGGCTCGTTCTTCACCACCGGCCCCGGCTTCCCCTTCCCCGGCCCGCACCCGGCCGACGACCAGGGGCTGAGGGCAGCGGTGCGCGACCTGCTGTGCAAGGGGGCCGTGGAGGTCCGTGACGAGCAGGTCGAGGCCTGTGTCACCGCCTACCGGGAGGCCGCCGCGGCCGACGGGCTGCCCCGGGACCCGGTGTCCCTCTGGACGGAGATGTGGGGCGACGGGCTGTTCCGCTACCAGATCGTCCGCCTCGCCGAGCGCCACGCCGGGCACGGCAGTTCCCCCCAGTACGTCATGGAATTCGCCCATCCCGTGCGGCCGCCGTATTCCGGCACACCGCACGAGGCGACCTCCAAGTTCCTCTTCGGCACGCACACGTTGCCGCAGAACGCCGCGGAATACGGCAACGGACCGCTGGAGCGGCGGATATCCGACACGCTGATCGAGCTGGTGGCCACCTTTGCCCGGGGTGAGTCCCCGAACAGTCCGAACGCCCCCGCCTGGCCCGAATTCTCACCGGAAAGACCCAGCACGATGATTCTGGGAGGCGCGCGGACCGCCGAGATCGGCACCGTCTCCAAGCAGCGCCAACTGCGGTACTGGGACGAGGCGGAATGGGTGCCCCGGCCGTGAGGCACGTTCTTTCCGCTGAGGTCACCCGCACCACGCACGCGTGGCGACCACCGTGCGGACAACCGGAAAGCTCTGAGGAAGGATCTGATCCCTATGTGCGGACTGGCCGGCTGGGTCGGCTATGACCGTGACCTGACGCGCTGCGAGGACGCGGCGTCGGCCATGACGGAGACCCTGGCGTGCCGGGGCCCGGACGCCCGCGGCGTATGGAGCTCGCCCCACGCCGTGCTCGGCCACCGCCGGCTGGCGGTCATCGACCTCGAAGGCGGCCGCCAGCCGATGCCCGTGGCCCACCAGGGCGACGGCCTCCCCGTCATCACCTATACCGGCGAGGTCTACAACTACCGGGAGCTGAAGGAGGAGCTCCTCGGCCTCGGGCACCAGTTCCGCACCTCCAGCGACACCGAGGTGGTGCTGCACGCCTACCTCGAATGGGGCGAGGAGTTCGCCGAGCGCCTCAACGGCATGTACGCCCTGGCCATCTGGGACGTACGCACCGAGGAACTGCTGCTGGTGCGTGACCGCATGGGTGTCAAGCCCCTCTTCTACTACCCCACCGCGGACGGTGTGCTCTTCGGCTCCGAGCCCAAGGCGATCCTCGCCCACCCCGAGGCCGAGGCGGTGGTCGACGCCGAGGGGCTCGCCGAGATCTTCGCCATCGTCAACACCCCGGGTCACGCCGTCTTCAAGGGCATGCACGAGGTCGTGCCCGGCACCGTCGTACGCTTCGGCCGCTCGGGCCGCCGCGGCACCCGTACGTACTGGAGGCTCCAAGCGCGCCCGCACACCGACGACCTCCACACCACCGTCGGCCGCGTCCGCGGACTCCTCGAGGACATCGTGCGGCGCCAGTTGATCGCGGACGTCAAGGTGGGCACGCTGCTCTCGGGCGGCCTGGACTCCAGCGCGATCACCGTCCTGGCCGCGAAGGCACTCAGGGAGCAGGGGGCAGGGGAGCCCATCGACGCCTTCTCCGTGGATTTCCGGGGCAACGACGACACCTTCAAGGGCAATGGCATCTGGCTGGACCCCGACGCTCCGTACGCGGTCGACGTCGCCGCACACTGCGGGGCCGAGCACATGGTCGTCGAGCTGGAGAGCGCGGACGTGCTCGATCCCGAGGTGCGCGACCGGGTCCTGCGCTGCCAGGACCTGCCCGTCTCCACCGGGGACATGGAGCATTCGCTGTACCACCTGTGCACGGCGCTCAAGCGGCGGGTGACGGTCGCGCTGTCGGGCGAGACCGCCGACGAACTGTTCGGCGGCTACAACTGGTTCTTCGACGAGGAGGCGGTAAACGGGGACACCTTCCCCTGGTACGACGCCTGGCGGAGGCACGGCGGCCTGGAGACGCTGAAGGAGACCGGGCTCTGGGACCGGCTGGGCCTGGGGGAGTACGTCAAGCGGCGGTACGCCGAAGCCCTGGCCGAAGTTCCGCGGCTGGAGGGGGAGTCCGGTCATGAGGCGCGGATGCGGGAGCTGACCTACCTCAATATCAGCCGGTGGGAGAAGTTCCTGCTGGACCGCAAGGACCGGATCAGCATGGCGACGGGGCTCGAGGTCCGTGTACCGTTCACCGACCACCGGCTCGTGGAGTACGTCTTCAACACCCCTTGGGCGATGAAAACCTTCGACGGCAGGGAGAAGAGCCTGCTGCGCGCGGCCACCAGCCATCTGCTGCCGCAGTCGGTGCTGGAGCGCAAGAAGAGCCCCTACCCCTCCACTCAGGCCCAGGACTACGTGGCCGCCCTGCGCGTCCAGGTACGCGACCTGCTCAAGGACGGCTCACCAGTGCTCCAGCTCGTGCCGGCCGAGAGGATCAGGAGGCTGCTGGACAAGCCGGTCGAGTCCTACGCCGGGCTCGGCGGCCTGTGGGGTACACGTGCCGTCATGGAGCGGTTGGTCGAGTTCAACGCCTGGGTGGACGCGTACGACGTCCGCGTGGAGCTGTGAGCGGCCATGCCGGTGAACGCCGGTCCCATCAAAGCCGCCGACCTGCTCTGGGCTGTCGACGACTCGCCGGAGTGGGGGAGCCGAACGCTGGATCTGGACGCGTACTTCGCCCGCGTCGGCTACGACGGGCCGCGCTCCGCCGCCTTCGAGGTGCTGCGGCGGCTGCACCGGGCGCACATGAGCACCATCTGCTTCGAGAACGTGGACATCGCCCTGGGGCGTGAGGTCCGGATCGACCTCGAGAGCATCCAGCGGAAGCTGGTGCGAGCGGGCCGCGGCGGCTACTGCTACGAGAACAACCTGCTGTTCGCGGCCGCGCTCGACCGCCTGGGCTTCCCGGTCACCCGGCTTCTGGCGCGCATTCGCGAGGGCGACACGAGACGCAGGGCCCGCTCCCACACCTGTCTGCTGGTCAAGGCCGACGGAGTGGTGTGGCTGGCCGATCCCGGCTACGGCCATGCGGGCCTGATCGAGCCCATCCCGCTCGCGGAGGGCGCGACCAGCACGGTCGCCGGCTGGACCTGGCAGCTGGGTGTGGACGACGGCCACTGGGTCCTGCGCTGCCTGCGGGCGGGCGCGTGGTTCGACCTGTACGCCTTCCGCCCGGAGCCGCAGTACGAGGTCGACTTCCAGGCGGCTCACTACTGCAGCTCCACCAGGCCGGGGTCGCCGTTCGTCGGCCGGCTGATCGTGCAGCGCGGCTCGGAGCGGGCGCGCCACCTGCTGAGGGACCAGGTGCTGGTCACCGAGTACCCCGACGGGCGGTCCCGGCGCACGGTCCTGTCCGCCGAGGATGTTCCGCGGAACCTCCGGGAGACCTTCGGCACCGCCCTCACCGGAGAGGAGGAGCGGCTCCTCACGCGGTTCCTCCTCGCGCGGACCGGGGCGGTGCGGCGGAGCCCGTGACGCGAGATGCCCGGATCCTGTCCAGGCGATCTGTGAGGATCAGCCCGCGGCGTCAGAGGCAGGGGCACCCCCCAGCGTAGCCGGGGGTGCCGTAGCCGGCGTCGCGGGCTCGAGAAGATCGCCTTGACAGGTCCTACGCCGGACCCGCCTTGAAGGGCTGCTTGGCCTTCGCGTCGTGCAGCGCGGTTCCCCACCAGGCGAGCTGGTCGAGGAGGACCTTGGCGGCCGCGTCCAGTTCGGCCGGGGCCCGCAGGGTGCCCGAGTCGTCCATGTCTTCCCAGACATTGCGGATGTTGATCGCGTCGCGGACGACCACGGCGTGCAGTTCGGTGAGTACCGGCCGCAGCGCCTCGCTGGAGCGGATACCCGCGCCGATGCCGCCGTAGGAGACCAGTCCGACCGGCTTGGCCTGCCACTCCTCGACATACCAGTCGATCGCGGTCTTCAGGGAGGCGGGAAAGGAGCGGTTGTACTCCGGGGTGACCAGGACGAACGCGTCCGCCGCGGCCAGGCGGGGGGCAAGGGCCCGCACCTCGGTTGGCGGCTCGTCGGTGAGGAGCTCCGGCAGCCTCGCCTCCGCGAGGTCGATGACGTCGATGGCGAAGTGTCCGTGCTTCCTCGCCTCTTGCGCGAACCACGAAGCGACCCCCGGCCCGATGCGGCCCTGCCGCACACTGCCGATCACGACGGCGAGGCGGTGCGGGTTTCCGGACATGCGCTGTCTCCTTCAGCTGGGTGGATTCCTTCAGGACTGTCGTGGCAGGACTGTCGTGGGCACGGTGCCCCAGGATCAAGCGCGCCCCAGGGAGTCCGTCAACTCCCGTGAGCCCGCGGGGAGCGCCCTGGGTCGTGGCCCGCCGTCCCGGAGCGGGCCCGTCATGTGTTCGCCTCCTCCCTGTGCGGCGGCTTCGCGAGGAGCGCTCCGAGAAGCGTGGCGACGATACGCGGACCGTCCTGGGTGAGGAGTGATTCGGGGTGGAACTGCAGAGACGCGAAACCGGGTCCGCGCAGTGCGTCGACCTGGCCGGTGCGCCGGTCACGGCTGATCTCGACGCGGCCGACGCCGGGATGGACCATGGTGTCCTCGGGGCTGACCGCCACGAAGGTGTTGTAGAAGCCGACGGTTTCGCGGACCCCGAACAGGTCGATCTCCCGCTGAATGCCCTGGTTGGGGGCCTTACGCCGCAAGAGGTCCAGGCCGAGGTGTGCGCACAGGACCTGGTGGCTGAGGCACACGGCGAGGAACGGGCGCCGCTGGGCGAGCAGGGCCTGTACGGCGGAATGAAGGCGGGCGATCTTGGTATGACCGGTGGCGCGCGGGTCACCGGGACCCGGGCCCAGGACGGTCAGGTCGTAAGTGTCGAAGGCACAGGACTGATCGAACCGCCGCACCGCCACCTGCAGTCCGAGGACGCGGAGCTGGTGACCGAGCATCGAGGTGAAGGTGTCCTCGGCATCGACGACGAGGACCCGGCGTCCGGCCAGCACCGGGTCCGGACGGTGGCGCACCTCGTCCTCCGCTTGCCAGAAGGCGGCGATGTGGTGGTTGCGCTGCCGCAGTGCGGCGCGCACGCGTGGGTGCGAGGCGAGCCGGGCGGGGCGGGCGGTCCGTCCCCGCGCCTGCCCGGGGTGCGCGCTCTCGAGGGCGCTGAGGAGTCCGGCTGCCTTGGCCCGGGTCTCGGCGGCCTCGTCGGCGGGGTCGGAGTGGCGGACCAGGGTGGCGCCCACCCCGATGCGCAGTCGGCCGCCGGCGCTGATGTCGGCGGTGCGGATCAGGATCGCCGAGTCAAGGGTGCGGCCGCCGTGACGGTCGCGGCCTATGAGAGCGGCCACCCCGCTGTAATAGCCGCGGCCGTGGGGTTCGTAGCGATCGATGACCCGGCAGGCGTTCTCCAGCGGGCTGCCGGTCACGGTCGGGGCGAACAGTGTGTCGCGCAGCACCCGGCGCGGATCCTGGGCGGTGTGGCCGGCCAGCAGGTACTCGGTGTGGGCCAGATGGCCCATCTGCTTCAGGTACGGGCCGGACACCCGGCCGCCGCTCTCGCAGACGCGGGCCATCATCTTCAGCTCCTCGTCCACCACCATGTACAGTTCGTCGGCCTCCTTGCGGTCGGCCAGGAAGTTCAGCACCCCCCGCAGGGTGGGGCCGGTGGGCGGGTAGCGGTAGGTGCCGCTGATCGGGTTCATCACCGCTGTGCCGCGGTGCACGCTGATGTGCCGCTCGGGGCTGGCGCCCACCAGCGTCCGGTCGCCGGTGTGGATGAGGAAGGTCCAGTAGGCGCCGCTCTCCCGCCGCAGCAGCCGCCGGAAGAAGGCCAGGGCGCTGTGCGGGCCGTCATCGGAGACGTCGGCGACGAAGGTGCGCTTGAGGACGAAGTTGGCCCCCGCTCCCTGGCCGATCTCGCGAGTGATGATGGTGTGGGCCGTGGCGGAGTAGGTCTCGTCGTCCACATCGAAGTGCCCGCCGCGCAGCCGGATCGGGGCATCCGCGATACGGGCCATGGCTGTCGGGAGCGGCACTCTGGCCTGGTCGGTGACGGCCATCGCCAGCAGCGGCGCCCCGTCGTCCGCGCAGGCGAAACCGCGCTCCCCGATCTGCCGGTAGGGGATGACCACCAGCACCTCCTGGCCGCCGGCCACCCAGGGGGCTTGGCTTCGCGCCAGCGGCACCTGTGCCAGTGTCGGTGGCGTGGAGACCTCCCCCACCAGCACATCCAGCTCCCCGGCACCGGCCGTCATCGGCCGGTGCAGCAACGCGAAGGCCGGAGGCTCACCCTCCAGCACCTGCCCCAGCAGGTCTTTGGTCATGCCGGCTCCTTCCCGATCGCGTCGGTGGTGAGGACCACGGCGGCGCGCTGTGCGGCGTAGTCGAGTGCCATGCGGTGGTGCCTTTCGGAGAAGTCGGCGACGGCGTCGGCCACGAGGAACGGCTGGATGTCGTTGGTGAAGGCGTCCACCGCGGTGATCAGCACACCGAGGTGGGCGTACACTCCGCAGACGATCAATTGGTCCAAGCCGTGCTCGCGCATTCGCTCCAGCAGCTCGGAGCGGAAGAAGGCGCTGTAGCGCCACTTGGTGAACACCCAGTCGCCGGGGGCGGGGGTGAGCGGTTCGATGACCTCCCGGTCCGCGGCGTGGGCGGCCATGCCCGGCCCCCAGAAGTCCTTCAGCAGGCCCCGCTGTTCGTCCGTCATGTCGCCGGGCTGCGTCGTGTAGGCCACCGGGATGCCCAGAGCGGCGCAGCTCTCGCGCAGCCGCACCGCGTTGCGCACCAGCTCGGCCCCGGCGCCGTGGGGCGGGAACGGCCTCAGGAAGTAGCGCTGCATGTCGTGGACGAGCAGCAGCGCCCGGGCGGGATCCACGGTCCATCGGGCGGTGTTGCGGGGCAGATCTCCCGCTGTCGGCATCCGGTAGGCCCGGATCGTGTCCATGCCTGCCATGGCGTCCATTTCCTCGCTTCCTCGTTCTGCGTCGCTCTTCTCGACGGAGTCGTCGCGCGGACCGGCCCGGGGCCCGGTGCCGCCTCAGCCAGGGTTCAGACGCCGAGGGAGGCCCCACCGTCCACCGTGAGGTCGTGCATGGTGATCTGCCGTGCCCGGTCGGAGAGCAGGAACACGACGGCGTCGGCGATGTCGGACGGACTCGCGATCCTTCCCAGCGGGATACCGACCCGGTAGGCGTCGGGGTTGCCGTCGATCGTGGCCCTCGCCGCCGCTTCATCGCGCCACATCGACCGCAGCATGGGGGTGTCGGTCGAGCCGGGCGCCACGAGGTTGCAGCGGATGCCGTGCCGGGCGACCTCCAGGCCGAGGGACTTGGTGAACAGCGTGGCCGCCGCCTTCGACGCGGCGTACGCGGCCATCCCGTCACGAGGGGTGCCGGCGGCGTTCGACGCGACGGTGACGATCGCGCCGCGGGAGCGGGACACCATCCGTGTGACCACGGAACGGGACATATGGAAGACGCCGTTGACATTGACCGCGAAGGTGGCCGCCCAGTCCTCGTCGGTGCACTGGATGGCCGGACCGGCGCGCAGCACGCCCGCGGCGTTGACCAGGTGGTCCACCGGGCCCATCGCCCGCTCGATCAGGCCGACCACGGACTCCACGTCGGCGCTGTCGGTGACGTCCGCCGCGAACGCCCACACCGGTAGTCCGTCCACGGTCAGCTTGTCCACCAGTTCGGTCAGCCGGCCGGTGTCCTTGTCGACGGCGGCGACCGGCGTCCCGCGTTCCGCCAGTGCCCGGGTGACAGCCGCGCCGATGCCGCCGGCCGCTCCCGTGACGAGGGCTGTGTGCTCATCCATACCGGATCTCCAAGTGTGCTGGGGTGGGTGTTGGGTGTGCGATGACGTCCCGTACGTGGGGGCCGCGGGCGGTGGTCAGCCGCGCCAGGCCGAGACCGCGAAGACGGCCTGGGAGGGGTTGAGCCGCGGATCGCAGAAGCTGGTGTACTTGCGGCCGACCTCATCGGCGCAGGACTCGTTGCGGACGCACTCGGTGACGTCGTCCGGTGTGGTCTCCAGGTGGAGGCCGCCGGCGATGCCGTCCTGCGACCTGACGGCGGTCTGGAAGTCCTGGATCTCCCGCTCGATCGTCTCCAGGTAGCGGGTCTTGAACCCCTCGGCGGTGACGACGGTGTTCCCGTGCATGGGGTCGCAGAGCCACACGACCGGGTGCCCCTCGGCGCGTACGGCCTCGACCAGCGGAGGAAGCCGGTCTGCCACGGCGTCCGCTCCCATCCGCGCGATGAGGATCAGGCGACCCCCCTCCCGGCGGGGGTCGAGCCGCTCACAGAGCCCGAGAACCTCGGGAACCGTGATGCCCGGGCCCACTTTGCAGGCCACCGGGTTGGCGACCCGGGAGAGCAGGGCGACGTGGGCACCGTCGAGCTGGCGGGTCCGCTCGCCGATCCAGGGCAGGTGCGCCGAGGTGAGTATCGGCGTGCCGGTCTCGTCGCGGCGCAGCATGGGGAGTTCGTAGTCGAGCAGCAGGGCCTCGTGGCTGGTCCACACGAGCGGGTCGATGACCGGCCTCCGGGCCGGCCCTCCCCAGCCCAGGTGGGTGAAGATGTCGCTGGCCGTCTGGTAGCCGTCGAGCAGGCGCCGGGGATCGGGCTGCCTGCCCCCGGGCTCCGGCTCCGGGCTGTTGACCATGTGGCCCCGGAAGGCGGGCAGGTCGGTGCCACCGATACGTTCGAAGGCCTTGGAGCGGGGCTTGCCGAACTGCCCCGCGATGCGGCCCACCCGGACCACCGGCTTGTGTGTGATCATCTTCATCGCGCCCGCGAGGAGATCCAGCACGGCGGCCTTGCGGGCCACGTAGCCCACGGTGTTCTCCGTGGGGTCCTCCGCACAGTCGCCCGCCTGCACGAGATGGGCCTCTCCGGCGGCCACCTCGGCCAGCAGCGAGCGCAGGGTGCGCACGTCCTCGGCCCTGACGAGCGCAGGGCGGCTCGCGAGCTGCTTCCGGACCCGCTGGACCGACGCTCCCTCACCCCAGTCCGGCTGCTGCAGGGCCGGCCTTCGCCGGACTTCGGACAGAACATGGTCCATTGATTCCTCCACGAACGAATGGGCGAGCGGCGCGGTGCACGCTCTCCGGATCGGTGGCGGGTTTCCCCGGGCCCGGAGTCGCGGGTGCGCTTCCCGGCGCTTCAGGCGCGGTTCCGCGAGACGCCGCCGGAGCCGTACGGGTGCCGGGGGCGTGAGCGGGGGTGCCGGCGCGCCGAGGACGAGCCCGTTATGGCGGTGGCGTTGCGCATGGCCCAGATCTTGTGAGGGGACGGGGGCGGACGCCAAGATCGGGCCTCGCTCTTCGTCATATGAGGGGACTCTCCATCAGGTCGGCCGTCGGATCGCGCATCAGCTCCGGGAGGGGTGTACGCCGTGCGCGGGTGAGAGCAACTGCTCGGGTGGGGCGGGCAGTTCATGGCCCACCAGGGAGCGCAGCAACGAGTAGGGGCGCGCGTCGCCGACCAGTACGCCGCCGAGCAGGGTGCGGGTGTCGGGGGCGAGCACCAGCTTCGTGTACGTACGCGCGGCGCGGTCGGCGTGGATCAGCTCCATCGCCCCCTCGGTCTCGGCGTGGGTGTCGCCGAAGCCGGCCACGTCCACGCCGAGCAGCTTGAGCCGGGTGGAGGTGTCGGCACCGGGGAAGGGCGTGTCGCCCAGGTTCAGCAGTTGGTCGACGACGGACTCGGCCATGCGGTATCCGGGCGCCGCCAGTCCGTAGCAGCGGCCCTCGACCGCCGCGCCCTCGCCGACCGCCCAGATGAACGGGTCGGCCGTACGGCAGCGGGCGTCCACGAGGACACCGCCGCGCGGGCCCTTCTCCAGGCCGGCCGGTCCCGCCAGCTCGTCGCGCGGCCGGATCCCGGCACAGAACACCACGAGGGCGGCCTCCACGCGGGTGGCGTCGCTCAGTGTCACCGCACAGACCCGGCCGTCGGGACCCGCGTCGACGGACTCCGTGGCGGTGCCGCAGCGCACACCGACCCCCAGCTCGGAGACGAGCCCGGCCAGGACCTGCCCGGCACCCTCGTCGAGCTGCGCCGGCATCAGATGTGGTGCCGCCTCGATGACGTGCGGCCGCATTCCCAGCACACGCAGCGCGTTGGCGGCCTCCAGACCCAGCAGCCCGCCGCCGATCACCACCCCGGGACGGCCGGGGAAGGCGGCGGCGCGCAGCGCGTCCAGGTCCTCGACGGTGCGGTAGACGAAGCAGCCGGGCAGATCGTGGCCGGCCACGGGCGGCACGAAGGGGCGCGAGCCGGTGGCCAGTACCAGCGCGTCGTAGCCGATCCGCTCACCACCGGCGGTGGTCACCGTGCGCGCCCGCCGGTCGATCGCCGCGGCGGGGGTGCCCAGCCGCAGCTCCACCCGCGGGTCGTTCAGCGACTCCGGGGTGGCCAGGCCGAGGTCGAGGGCTCCGGGGCCCGCCTCGAGGTACGAGGAGAGGGCGGTCCGGTCGTAGGCGGGCCGGTCCTCCTCGGCCAGCACGACGATCCGCCAGGTGCCCGCCGGGTCGCGGGCCCGCATGCCCTCCACGAGACGATGGCCGGCCATGCCGTGCCCGATGAGGACGAGCGTGCGGGCAGTGGTGCGGCCACGGGTCATGGGCGAGGGTCCCTTCCGGGGATGACACGCCGCCCGGCTCCTCACGAGTGGGCGGCCTCCAGCGAGGCGCATACGCGCCGAACCTCCTCCGCGCAGGTGCCGCAGCCGGTGGTCGCGCCGGTCACCGCGGCCACCTCGGCCGGTTCGCGGGAGCCGCTGTGCCATGCCCGCACCAACGCGGCCATGGTGACGTTGTTGCAGACGCAGACCACCGCGTCGGCGGGCAGCTCGACAGGGCCGCCGTGCTCGTCGGCCGCCCTGCCCAGAAGCAGGGCCGACCACCCGTGGGGCACCGGCTCGTCCCGGTCGTACAGCCGGCTGACGGCTGCGGCTCCCCGGGGCAGGCCGAGCAGCACCGCTCGGGCGATGCGGCCATCGCGCAACGTCAGAGCGGCGTAACGGTTCCGGGCGGGGTCGCAGAGGGTCATGGACTCCTCGCCGGGCCCGCCGGGCCCGCCGGGCCCGTCCGGCGCGCCGGGAGGCCCGATGGAGGCCACGTCGACGCCGGGGGCTCTGAGCCGGGTGACGGTTCTGGCGGCAGGGCGGCGCCCTGGGCCGCCGGTGAGCACCCGCGCGAGGGTCTCGGCCTGGTCCCAGGCGTGTGTGACGAGCCCGGCAACCTGTCCGTCGTACTCGGCGCAGTCTCCGAGCGCGTGGATGCGCGGATCGGTGGTGCGGAGCCGGTCGTCGACGACAACGCCGCGACGGACGGCCAGCCCCGCCCGTCCGGCCAGTCGCGTCTCGGGGGTGACGCCGGTGCACATCAGCAGCGTGGGTGCCTCGACCGTCCGTCCGTCGTCGAGCAGCAGCCTGCCGCTCCCGTACCGGATGGCCCGGCGGCCCAGGCACAGGGCGATGCCCTGGCCCTCCAAGCACGCGGCGAGCAACCGCCCACCGGTTGGGTCGAGTTGACGGTTCATCGGATACGAACGGCGGTGGACGAGGGTGACCTCCCGCCCGGTGCGGCGCAGCGCGAGCGCGGCCTCCACGCCGAGGATTCCGCCGCCGAGCACCGCCACCGGTCCTTGGGGCCTCGCCCGCGCGGCGGGTCCCGCGTCGATCCGCGCGCAGTCGGCGAGGGTGCGCAGCGTGTGTACGCCGTCGCCGCCGCGGGCGCCGGGCAGGGCGGGGACGTTCGGGCGGGCCCCGGTGGCCAGGACGAGCGTGTCGTACGCGTGGGCCGTCCCGTCGTCGGTGTGCACCATGAGGGCGCGGCGGTCGATGCGGGTGACGGTCACGCCGGTCCGCACCCGCGTGTCGCCGGCCGGGCGGGGCAGGGCGAGGGCGGCGGGTGGGAGCGTCCGGTCCAGGACGGAGGCCAGCAGGGCGCGGTTGTAGGCGGGGGCCGGCTCGGCCCCCAGTACGGTCACCGGGCCCTGGTGGCCGTGCCGACGCAAGCGCTCCGTCAGCCGGTGCGCGGCGGGCCCGTTGCCGACGACGACAGTGCGGCCGTCGGTCACTCCGGCCCCGCCCAGGGCTCGATGCGTACCGCGGACACCTTGAACCCGGGCATGCCGCTGCGCGGGTCGAGGGCGGGACCGGTCAGCAGGTTGGCACGGCCACGCCCCGCGAAGTGGAAGGGGAGGAAGACGGTGTCGGTGCGCATCGTCCCGTCCAGGCGTACTCGCGCGACCGTGCGGCCGCTCGCGGAGCTGACCAGCGCGAGCGCGCCGTCGTCCAGCCCGGCGCGGGCGGCGGTGTCGGGGTGCACCTCGACGAAGGGCTCGGGCGCGGCCTCGCGCAGTTCGGGGATGCGGCGTGTCTGTGCCCCGGACTGGTAGTGCGCGAGCACGCGCCCGGTGGTGGCGTACAGGGGGCGGTCGGCCGTGGTTGTCCCGGCGGGGTCGCGGTGCTCCACCTCGGCGAACCGCGCCCGCCCGTCCGGATGCGCGAACCGTTCCAGGAACAGCCGCGGCGTCCCGGCACCGGTGGTGTCCGGGCACGGCCAGTACAGCGCCTCGCCCGCGTCGAGCCGGCCGTAGGTGATGCCGGAGTAGTCGGCCGTGCCGCCGCGCGAGGCCGCGCGCAGCTCGTCGAAGACCTCCCGGGGGACGGTGGGATACCGGTGGCCCGGCTCGCCGAGGCGGGTGGCGAGTCCGTGCAGGACCTCCAGGTCGCTGCGTACGCCCGGCGGCGGGTCCAGCAGGGCACGGCGTCGCAGCACCCGGCCCTCGAGACTGGTCATGGTGCCCTCCTCCTCGGCCCACTGGGTCACCGGCAGCACCACATCGGCCAGCCGCGCGGTCTCCGACGGCACGAAGTCGGCCACCACCAGCAGCTCCAGGGCGGCCAGCCGTTCGGTGACATGGGCGGCGTGCGGGGCGGACACGACCGGATTGGAGCCGAAGACCAGTAGCGCACGCGGCCCGGTCTCCGTCCCCAGCGCGTCGAGGAGTTCGTATGCGCTGCGGCCCGGGCCCGGCAGCGACGCCGGGTCCACGCCCCAGACCTGTGCGACATGGGCCCGTGCCTCCGGGGCGGTGATCGTGCGGTAGCCGGGGAGCTGGTCGGCCTTCTGACCGTGCTCGCGCCCGCCCTGGCCGTTGCCCTGCCCCGTGAGGCAGCCGTAACCGCTGCCCTCGCGGCCCGGCAGACCGAGTGCCAGGGCGAGGTTGATGAAGGCGGCGGCCGTGTCGGTGCCCGTGCTGTGCTGCTCGACGCCGCGCCCGGTGAGCACATACGCACGTTCCGCCTCAGCCAGCATCCGCACGGCCTGGTACATGTCGGCGGCCGGTACTCCCGTGACGCGCTCGGCGTGCTCGGGCCACCAGGCCACGGCGCGCCGCCAGGCGGCGTCGTAGCCGGTGGTGCGCTCGTCCACGTAGGGCTTGTCGAGGTGTCCGCCGGCGACTGCCGCATGCAGCAGGGCCAGCGCCAGCGCGAGGTCGGTGCCGGGCGCGGGCTGGAGGTGGAGGGCGGCCCGTTCGGCGGTCCGGGTACGACGCGGGTCGATGACGATCAGTTCGGCACCGTCCAGGTGGCGCATCAGCGGTGGCATGGTCTCGGCCGGATTGGCGCCCGCGAGGAGGACCGCACCCGCCTTGGCCAGGTCGGTGACGGGGAAGGGCAGGCCCCGGTCGAGGCCGAAGGCGGCGTTCCCCGCGACGGCGGCCGAGGACATGCAGAACCGGCCGTTGTAGTCGATCTGGCTGGTGCCGAGCGCCAGCCGGGCGAACTTGCCCAGCAGATACACCTTCTCGTTGGTGAGACCGCCCCCACCGAATGCACCGACCGCGTCCGGGCCGTGGGCGTCCCGGACGCGCTGGAGACGGGCGGCCACCGTGTCCAGAGCCGTGTCCCAGTCCGCCGGGGCGAGTTGCCCGTCACCGCCGCGCACGAGGGGCGTCAACAGCCGGTCGGGGGCCGACAGCAGCGCGGGAGCCGTCCACCCCTTGCGGCACAGGCCGCCCTGGTTGGACGGGAAGTCGGACGGGCGCACCGCCACCTCCTGCGGCCCGCCGGATGCGCCCGGCCCGCCCGCACGGCGGCTCAGCCACGTGCCGCATTGCAGGGCGCAGTACGGGCAGTGCGTCGGCACTGCTGCGACGCGGTCATGCACGAGTGGTCTCCTGGGGTAGGGACGTGTGTGCCGTGGTGCCCCGGCGCCCACGTCGGAGGTAGACCGCCCACGTCACCGCCGCACACACCGCGTAATAGCCGAGGAAGGCGAGGAACGCCGGGTCCCCCGAGGCGGATCCGCCGCCGTAGGAGGTGCGGAAGGCCAGGTTGACGCCGACCCCGCCGAGCGCGCCGGCCGCTCCGGCGATGGCGATCACCGCGCCGGAGAGCCCGCGGGCCTCGGCGAAGGCGCGTGCGGCGTCCTCGCCCGAGGTGACCGCGTTCTCGGCCCGCCGGGCGAAGACGGCCGGGATCATCTTGTACGTCGAGCCGTTGCCAGTCCCGCTGAGGACGAACAGCGCCGTGAACCCGGCGAGGAACAGGCCGAAGGAGCCCCGCCGCGAGGCCTCCAGCAGGACGACCGTCCCCGCGCCCATCCCGGCGAAGTTCCAAAGGGTCACCTCGGCCCCGCCGAAACGGTCGGCGAGCCACCCGCCGAGAGGACGGGAGAGGGAGCCCAGCAGCGGCCCCAGGAAGGTGTAGCCGGCCGCTTCCAGCGGGGTGGAGCCGAACTGGTTCTGCAGCACGAGGCCGAAGGCGAAGCCGTAGCCGATGAAGGAGCCGAAGGTGCCGATGTACAGCAGCGAGATCCACCACGTATCGGCACAGGCGAGAGCCTCCCGCTGGGTGCCCGGCTCCGCGCGTACGGCGTCCACGTTGTCCATCCACCGCGCGGCCAGCAGCGTGGCGAGCACGATCAACGGCAGGTAGACCGCCACCACGTACGACGGATGAGCGCTGCCCGCGGTGGAGACGACCAGCAGGCCGACGAGCTGGACCACCGCGACCCCCAGGTTGCCGCCGCCGGCGTTGAGCCCGAGAGCCCAGCCCTGGCGGGGCCGCGGGAAGAAGGCGGCGATGTTCGTCATCGACGAGGCGAAGGTGCCGCCGCCCACGCCCGCCGTCGCACCGATCAGCAGAAACACCCACAGGGGGGTGCCAGGACGCTGCACGAAGTACAGCGCCGACGCGGTGGGGACGAGCAGCAGTGCCGAGGAGAACACGGTCCAGTTCCGGCCGCCGAAGCGGGTCACCGCGTAGGCGTACGGCAGCCGCAGCACCGAGCCCACCAACGTCGGGACGACCATCAGGAGGAACTTCTCGCCGGGCCCGCAGGTGAAACCGTTCTCGGGGGACATGAACAGAACGAGTACCGACCACAGGCTCCAGACGGAGAACCCGATGTGCTCGGAGAGGACCGACAGAGCCAGGTTGCGGTGGGCGATCCGCTGCCCGCCCCGCTCCCAGGCCTCCTCGTCCTCCGGATCCCAGTCCCTGATCCAGCGTGACCCGCGGGCGGTAGGGGCGGCACGAGCGGTCATGACCGCACCACGCGGTCCGTCGGCGCGTCCGCCGCGCCGCCGGCCCATCGCAGGCTCTCCCGCAGCGGAGGCCATTCGGCGTGCCACGTTCCGGTCGGCCGTTCGTCCTGGGAGAGCGGACACCGCGGCAGACCGGACGATGTCGCCGGAACCTGGAGGGCGGCGCTGCGCACCAGCGTGGCCAGCACGGGGCCGCGCGGGTACGGCATGGCGGAGGGGCCGCCGCACCCGTCGGCGACCTCCCCGGTCTTCGTCCTCGACAGCGACGGAACGTCGACGGCGATCCTGCCGAGCGCCCCGGCGGTGAAGGCAAGGGCGGCGGCCGGGCCGGCGATCGGGGTGCGCGGTGTGTGCCAGGGCAGGACGCGACGGGCGAGGCCCTTCTCGGCGGCGAAGGCTCCGGCCGGCCGGTCGGTGTACACGTCCGGGCCTGGGACGAGCTGCCGCCGGCCGGCCGTCTTGAGCCGGAAGGCGGTGGGCACCGTGTGGAGGGCGAGGGTGCGCCCCGCTGTCACGGTGTTCTGTTGGACGGTGGCGAGCCTGGCCGGAGCGATCGCCGTACGGGCCAGGTGCGCGCGGATGATGCGCGGAGCGCGGGCGGCGACCATCATGGCGCCGGTGCCGAGGATGTTCCGGCCGGTGGCCCCACGGTGGACGTATGCGGCCGCCGCCGGGTCGGCCTCCGCGTTCACCATCGCCTGGAGCCACACCTGGTCGCGTACGGCCGCCTCCACCGGGGTCCCGGCACCTGCCGGCCGGAGCAGGCCGACGTCGCTCAGGGTGGAGGCGGGGCCGGTGATCACCCCGCCTCTCCTCCCGACATCAGCAGCCGGGCCAGCTCCAGACGCTTGATCTTCGTGGTGGCGGTCTGCGGCAGGTCCCGCAGGCGCCACTGCACGGGTTCGGCCAGGTCCGGCAGGTCCACCACGGCGGACTTCCACGCGTCCTGGTCCAGCGGCTCGTCGTCCCGGGTGCTCACCACGGGCACGGGCCTGCCGTCGCCGTCCGGGATGATGATGACCTCGACGAGTTCGGGCAAACGCGCGAAAAGCTTGTCCTCGATCTCCAGGGTGCTCCGGACGCCGGGGATCTCGTCGACCTCACGGTCGAGCAGGTGCAGACACCCCCATTTGGTGCGGTAGCCCAGGTCGCCCATGCGCCACCAGCCGTCGTCGACCTGTTTCTCCCAGCGCTCGTGCTCACCGAGGTAGGTCACGATGCGCCCGTCGCTGCGTACCTCGATGTATCCGGGGTTCGACTTGGCCGGCGGGCTACCGTCGCGGCTGACCACCCGCACGGCGGTCATGCCGGGGAACGAGGAGCCGACGCAGCGGCCGTCGGCCTCCGCACCGCGCTTCCTCGTATAGGCGCGGGCGGCGATCGGCCCGACTTCGCTCTGCCCGTACGCCTGGGCGAACAGCGGCATCCGGCGGTGTGACGCACCCAGGAGCCGGTGCACGGTACGCGGGTGGATGGCGTCGAAGGTGCTGCTGAAGTACCGCACGTTCGCCAGCGGACGGCGCGGGTCGTCCGCCAGCCCCTCCCACCGCAGGAAGGTGTTGGGATGCGCCTCGATCAGGCCCGGTGGCACCTGCGCGAAGAGATCGCTCACCGTCTCCGGCTCGTCGTGCTTGAGGATGATGACCGGATGCCCTTGGAGCACGGAGATCGGCATCGCGGTGAACATCCGGGAGTGCACGAACGACACATGGATCGCGACCGGCTCCCGCTTCCTGACGGCGGAGACCACGACCGCCTGAGGGCGGTAGCGCGCCTGGAAGGTGCGGCCCGTGTGCACGGCCAGCTTCGGGATGCCGGTGGTCCCGGACGTGTGCGTGATCAGGGTGGGATGGTCCGGAGGCATGGGCACGGGCGCCGTCCGTACGACGCCCGCCAGTTCTGCCAGCTCCGTGGCGCGCTCATGGCTGCCCGAGGCCAGGAGCACGCGCTCGGACAGGCCGAAGACCTCCTCCGGCAGGTCCGACTCCAGCTTGGCCTGGTCTGTCACGAGATACGGCCGGTTCACGCGGCGCAGCAGCTCGGCGACGGTCGCCCCGTCCAGCTTCGGCGACAACAGCACGGGCACGGCGCCGATCCGCGCGATGGAGCAGGCGAGGAGGGAGATGTCGAAGCCGTCGCTCTTGTGGACGACCACGTGCTCCCCGGGGCGGACCCTCATGGCCCACAGACGGGAGGCGAAGTCGTCGACCAGATCCGCCACCTCCGTCAGCGTCATGCGGCGTCCCTTCTCCGGGGCGATGTCCAGCTCGTGGTCGAGGATCACCAGATTCCCCGGACGGCGGGCCGCGGCCCGGTCGAAAAGCGTTCCCAGCCTGATTCCCCTGTTGCCAATGCGCTGCAAAAACATATATCGCCCTCTCGTGGTCCGCAGGAAGACCGGACCGGTTTCAGCGCTGTTCGGAGATGTCCTTGATCCGCTTGAGCGTCTCCTTGAGGTCCCGCTCCAATTTGGCCGTCCAGTCGTCGATGAACTTCTTGCGGGCCGTCTCGTCCAGCTTCGCCACGATCTTGTGAATTCCCGCGGTGGCCTTGCCCATGCGGAAGTGATGGGTCAGCAGGGAACCGCCGTCCGCGGGCTCGATGTCGAATCCCCAGATGCTCTCCTGGTCCTCGCATGCGTGGCTGAGCATCATCCAGCGGAAGGTGCGCCCCGGCTCGGCGGCGACGACCCGGGCCTGCGTGTACCAGGTGCCCCGCACCAGCGGCGCCCAGCCCACCACGTCCTGGGGGCGGAAGTTCCTGCCGCGGAAGAGGGCACCCACGGTCGAGGGTTCGCCGGAAACCCATGCGCCCCCCTGACATTCCGGGCTCCACTCGCCGCTGCGCGACAGATCACTGACCACCGCGTAGATATCGTTCGGCGCGACCGAAACGTGGGCGCTGGCCCGCACTTCGAAAAGAGGCGAGTTGTCGATGACTGAGATTTCCATGGTGGAGATCCTTGTGGTCCCCCGTCGCACCGGTCAAAAAGTAGGAGGAGGGTCCGTCAAGTCCGGCCATTCAGGAATCCGCACCCGGGTTGCGGAGAATGATTTTGCCGCGTACCCCGCCTGCTTCGAGGCGGCGGTGCGCCTCGGCAGCGGCACTCAGCGGCAGGAGCTCGGTGAGCGGTGGACGCAGAGAGCCGTCAGCGAGCAGCCGGTTGACGGCACCGGCCGCCTCGGCGAGTTCGGTGACGGCGGCCCGCGAGATGGCGAAGCCCGTGATCGAACAGTCCTTGACGTAGAGCGGCCCTATGGGCAGCTCGCGCCGGGTGCGCAACCCGGCGAGCAGGATCACGCGCCCGCGCGGTGCCAGCAGATTGACCGCGCCGGTCAGGTCGTTCCCCCCGTAGGTGTCGATATAGAGGTCCGCGCCGTTCGGGCAGGCGTCCCGCAGGCATCCGGGGACGTCGGGGGCCCGGTAGTCGACGGCCTCGGCCGCGCCCAGGGCACGGCAGCGGCCCGTGTCCCGGGCGTTCGCGGTGGTGACGACCCGCGCCCCGGCCCGGGCGGCCATCACGATGAGCGCACTCCCCACGTTCCCGCCGCCGCCGAGGACGACCACGGTCTCCCCGGCGCGCAGTCGGCCATGGGTGAACAGGGCCAGGTAGGCGGTGGCTGCCGGGTGCGCGACCGCGACGGCGTCGGCGGGATCCACCCGGTCGGGAAGGTGGTAGAGCCGGTCGGCCGGTACGACCGCCTGCTCGGCGGCGGCCCCTTGCCGCCCGCCGTGGCCGAGGCTGTTGCACCACACGCGGTCGCCGACAGCGAAGCCCGGGGTGCCGGGGGAGACAGCCGCCACGGTCCCGGCCAGATCCCTCCCGATCACGAAGGGGAACCCCAGCGGAGTGCGCCAGGCCCCCGAACGTACGAAGGTGTCCACATGGTTGACCGCGGTGACCGCGACGTCGACGAGTACGTCCGTCGGCCCCGGCCGCGGGGCGGGCAGTCGGCCGTAGCGGATGACATCCGGTGGGCCGAGTCGTTCGACGTAGGCAGCGAGCATGGGTCCGGATTCTGGCAGCCTGTCCCGCGGAGCAGCTCCCCGCGAGAGTTCTTCTGTCATGTCAGGCGGTTGGCGGGCGACTGTCTTCACCCGCCCGGGCATCCCCGAGAGCAGTCAGAGGGCGGTCATCGCTCATCCGTGGTCCCTCGTCCACGCGGTCCTCACGGGGCCGGCGGGTGATCAGTCTGAGCACAGGTGTGGTCATGACGGTGGTGGCCAGGGCGACGATCGTGAGGATTCCCAGCAGGTGCTGGTTGATGATGTGGGCTTCAGAGCCGATCTGCAGCACGACCAGCTCCGTGAGACCACGGGAGTTGAGAAGAACACCGAGGGTCAGTGCATCGGGCCGTGCCATTCCCGTCAGCCGGGCGCACAGGCCGGCGCCGACGATCTTTGCGGTGATGGCCACCATCAGCAGCACGCACAGCACGACTACGGCTTCGGTATCGAAGTGCAGTGCGCTGAAGTCCGTTCCGAGGCCGAAGCTCAGGAAGAAGAAGGGCAGCAGGATGGTCTTTGCGGTCGCCGCCAGCGGGGTCGCCGCAGCCTCGGCATCCCGGTGCCTGGTGGGCCAGATCAGCCCGACCAGCAGGGCGCCGATGAGCTGGTGGATACCGATGGCGGCCGTCAGGGTGGCGGTCGTCGCTATACCGATGACCAGCAGGCACGACACCGTCGGCGTCTCAAGGCCCTGCCGAGTGCCGTCACGCCACGTGGCGAGGAACTGGCGTAGGGGTCCGAGAAAGAGACCGGTGGCCGCGAGGGCTGCCATGGTGCTGAGGAGCACACCGGAGAAGTCGGAACCATGGGCGAGCGCGAGGACGACGGCGAGCAGCAGCCAGCTGCCCGCATCGCCGACTGCCGCCACGAAGAGGCTGAGCCGGCCCGGACGCGTATGCGTGATATCCAGGTCACTGAGGATGCGGGCCAGAACGGGTAGGGCCGTGATGCTGAGCGCGCAGCCGACGAAGAGGACGAACGATACGGGGTGAGCGCCCTCGCCCATGAAACGATCCGTCAGCGGGACGGCAGCGAGCGTGCCGCCGGCGAGCGGCACCAGCAAGGATGCCTGACTGACCAGCAGGGCTTGCTGTGTCGCTCCGCGGAACCGCATGGAGCCGAGTTCCTGTCCGACACCGAACATGAAGAGAATGAGTCCCAGCTGGGCGAGGCCGTTCAGCATGGGCGACACCGCCGGAGGAAAGAGCCAGCTCGCGGCACCGGGACTGAGGGAGCCGAGGAGCGAGGGGCCGAGGGCGATTCCGGCGGCTATCTCGCCGATGACCTTTGGCTGTCCAAGACATGCGGAGCATGCCCCCATCAGGTACGAAGCGGCGAGGACGACAGCCACGCCGAGCAGGAAGTGGCCGGTGGTGTCCAGTACCGGATTCGGCAGGGCGTTGGGCGAGCCGGCCGTTGGTCTCTCATCCACCAGGGCCGAGACCCAGATGATCAACGCGAGTGGCAGCACGACGGTGCCGACGACGGCACCCAGTCGGCGCCGGCGCTGGGTACCCAAGCTGCGGGACAGCCTTTCCGACATCACCACATCCCCATCGTTGGTGCCGCCCGCCGCACGGCGGTGTCGACGCTTCCCCCCCGGGCCTTTGTCCGGGGGCTCCGCCGGGCAAAGGCCGAAGCTGGGGGAGTGCGTGTCAGGGCCGTGGACGGACGGGATGTTTCGAACCGGGCTTGTGCTGAGGTCACAGCACCAGGTCCTGTCCGGTGGATCTTTGAGGAGCAGCCCGCGGCGCTTGGTGCCGTAGATCGCACGGCGGAGGATCGCCCTCGCTGGGCGTACTCGGGTGACTCCGACAACGCAGCGGGGTACGGTGCCAGGCGTCGCGGGCCCGATGAGATCCACCGGGCAGGGCCTAGACCCGCCGGGTGGTGTGTTCCACCGGGCCGCGCACACCCAGCCACCGGGCCACGAGCTGACTGCTGCGTACCTTGCGGCCTTCGAACAGCAGGGGAAGCAACGAACCGGCCGCCGCGTCCCGAGCAAGCTCGCCGAGCTGGTCCATCGACAGATTGCTCCAGCCGGCGTGCCGCATCATGCGCAGCCGGAACCCGACCAGGTACCGGTGCATTCTGGCCAGCGAACGGGCCATGTCCTCTTCCCGGGCCCACTCGAAGAAACGGAAATTGAGGGCAAAGCCCGATTGCAGCCGGGGGAGTTCGGACCGCAGATCGAGACCGTCCCGCGCAGCCGCCTGCTGCACCAGACGCTTCATCGGGTTCAGTCCACGGCCCGCCAGCTCTGCGCCGACCAGTCGGCTCCACAACTTGGCCCCCACCGGATCACAGAGATAGCCGGAGAGGACGAACGGTGCCACGACGTAGTGGTGTGTGATGAATCCCAGATGCTGCCACAGGGCACAGGTGAGCGGCTGGTCCATCACCTCGTACAACCGGGTGATGTCGTTCTGCGCGGTGTGGTGGAAAACCTCGAACGCGCGGTCGAGGTCGCTGGCGAAATCGGGACCACAGGTACCGTTCCGCTGCCGGGTAATCAATTCGGTGATCTGCGTGGCCTGTACGGAGGAAAGTGCCAAACCGGTGCTGTAAAGGGGGTCGACGCTGTCGGCCGCGTCCCCGATGCAGAACCAGCCGTTGGCGGAGTAACGCTGGCGCGAGGTGTACATGTACTTGCGGTACCTGTTGGTGTCCTCCACCGTGCCGCTGCGCACCAGATCGGCGACGGCTGGATGCTCCTCGGCCACGTACTTATCAAAATCCTCCGCGTTCCTGATGGTGTGTGGATAGATGTCCGGCCGGTAGATGATTCCGATGCTGATCAGGTTCTCGTGTTCGTCGGTGCGCATCGGAATCGCCCAGATCCAGTTGCCCTTGCCCATGAAGTGGTGGGTCGCATAGTAGGAGTCGAAGGAGCGGTTCTCCTTCTTCACTGACGGGATATCCCGCAGCAGTCCTTCGTCGAAGTTCGAAACCCGCATCCAGAACACATCGCGCTGCCCGTGCTCATCTGGAGTGTGGAGGTGGAGGGCGCGTCCGAGAACGCGGGAGCGGCCCGTCGCGTCAACCAGCCAGCGGCTTGACAGTTCGATCTCGTCGCCCTCATCAAGCTGGACCTTGGTCCGGTGCCGGGCAGCACCCTCCCCCACGGAGACCTCACGGACCCGGCCGTTCGTGACGCGGACGCCGCCCTCGATATTGATCTGCTCCAGATCACGGTCGAAGACAAACCGATTGAGCTGAAAGGCGGGGAACGGCGGAATGTTCGCCGGTTCGCTGGTGTAGTAGACCGGGTCGGTAGGGTCCTTGAGGTTCCGCTTGTAGTAGTATGTCAGTCCGTACTTGGGAAAATGTTTTTCCACCAGCATCCGGGAGAGGCCGAGGTCCTGCATGACCCGGGTAGTGATCTCGATCGTGGACTCCCCGACGATCGGCCGCGTACTGTCCCTGGGCCGCACGATGACCACTGAGAGGTCGGGTACGTACTTGCGGAAGTATGCTGCAAGCAGATTGGCCGTGACTCCCCCGCCCATGATGAGGATATCGGGTTCGGTCGTCATGGCTTGCGTGTGCTGATCGGTCATCGGTTACCGGTGTTCCTTTCGTCGGTCTGCGGCACTGATCAATTGCTGGGTCCAGTGGTGCGGAACCTCGGTGAAGACCTGTACTGACCGCTGCCTTTGGGGGTGAGGGGCGAAAACATCGTTGGGTCAGGAGCGTAAATATCCGGCTGAAGCGGAGCAACGAAGGAATCGAGACTCTGTCAGTTCGCGGCTGGACATGCGTCAGTTCGCACTCTGCGGCACCGATTCCGGATGCCACGGGCCCACCGCCGGGGCACCGCGCGGCGGACCCGGCCTCCCGGGCAGGCGATATCGAGTCCTGAGGGGTGGAGGTTCGAGGTCACGATCACGGACCGGCGTCCGTAGGCTGTGTCGATCACGCGGTAGAACGCCTCTGCGGCGGCCTGTCTGCTGGGCGCCGAGCCACGGCCAACCGCGCACGAGGTCGTCAGCTGAAAATGGCGATGGCCTCGATCGTCAGCTCGCCGGTCCCCGGATTCCAGTCCCGTACCTTGCCCAGGCAGCGCGCCGGGAACGTGCCCTCGTGGCTGTCGTCGTTGCGCAGCCCGTCCGTGGCGCAGACCACGCGCACCTGGGGGCCCTGGGCCGGGTTCTCCGGGTCGCCGTACGGGGCGAGGAAGACGGTGCGCGAGGGGGTCTGCCCGGCCTTGCGGAACCGGCCCCTGATGGAGACGAAGTCCTCGATGTCGCGCAGCCGGACGCTCTCCGCGGCCCCAGGGCCCGGGCGGTGGATCGTGTCCAGGGCCCGGGCCAGGGCGTGGTTCCAGGTGATGGTGCCGGTCCTGAGGTCGCCGTGGACGATGGCGTCGGCCCTTTCGAGGGTGTCCACGATGAGGCCGATCGCCGTGATGGGCTTGGCGCTCTCGATGTACATGCTGATTTCCTCGCGGCTGACGTTGCGGCCGCCGCTGACGCCCACGCCGAAGAGCCGGGCCCGCAGCGAGCCGTCCGCGGTGCGGGTGATCCGGTGCTGGACCTCCCGCTCCAGCGCCTTCTCGTAGCGGCCCATCTCGTAGAGGTTCATGATGGCCCGGTCGTGGAGGTAGAGGCAGATGCCCTCCGTTGGCTTCTCCGGGCTCGATCTGAGCCGTTTGCGGTACCGGTGCACCCGGACCGCCAGCCAGGCCACGACGGCGATCAGGCTCACGGCGGTCACCAGCCACACGAGCATCCAGGGCCACCAGACGCGCCACCACATTCCGCTGTCAACAGCCACGGATCTCCTTGAAGGCGTCGGGAAGGGAGCGGGCGTTCGCGTCCACCATGTGCCCGCCGGTCGTACGCGCCGCCCGGGTCAGCTCTGCGGTGTCCGCCTCGCCGAACCGCAGCGGGAAGGTGGCGACACCGCGGACCGTCTCCGCCCGTGCCGCGTACCGGCGCTCGAACTCCTGGCGGGTGATGCCGGAGGTGTTCTTGCCGTCCGTCATGAGGACGATGGAGATGGGCTGTCCGGGGTGGTCGCGGGCGATATCGGACGCCTTCCCGTAGGCGTGGTCCAGCGCGGACCAGATGGCGGTGGAGTTGTCGAAGTCGTCGCCCGCGACGAAAGCCTTTATGGCGTCCAGGTCCCGCCTCCCGCCGACGGTGACATCGCGCTCGACGAGCACGCGGCCCCCGAAGCGCATCACGGTGATCCGCTCACCCTGGTAGAACCGCACGAACTTCCCCGTGGCCGAGGTGTCGGCACCGCTGAGCCCGGCGAACGCCGTGCGCAGCGAGGCCACCCGCGCGCCCCGCATCGAGGTGGAGAAGTCGAGGAGGAAGATCACGTGGTGGGCGGTGGGCAGCCGGGGATCGCCGTAGTCCTCGACCAGTTGGTCCACGACGGCTCGCTGGTCCGGGAAGTACAGCGCGTTGCCGATGTCCGCCCGCAGTCTCGGGTCCCTGCGCACATCTGCGCCGAGCGGCCGGCGCAGCGTGCGCTCCATGATCCTTTTCTGCGTCGAGGCGCTCTTGAGCCAGTTCACCACCTTGTCGTACGCCTCGCGCTTGGCCGGGTCGAGGAGGAGCAGGGGGTAGTCGGACAGCACCATGCCATCCTTCGGATAGATGATCTCCAGGTTTTCGTGGAGCTTGCCGCCGGCGTTGAGCGAGAGCAGCTCCGATTCGTAGGTGATCAGGGCGTCCAGCCGGTCCTGGTGGGCGATGTACTGCTCGCGCAGCTCGGCGCTGGTGTCCGCGGTGAGCTTCTGGCCGGTGCGGAAGCCGCGCAGCCGGTCGCAGGAGATGTCCTCGGCGCGCAGGGCGCTGCCGGTCCCGGCCGCGGCGGTGGCGACGCCGACGAGCGCGGAGAGGCCGCTGTTGGTGCGTTTGGGGTCGGCCATGCCGAAGCGCATCGAGCCCGCGGCGGCGGCATCGGCGATGTCCGCCCAGGACACCTGCCCGCCCTTGGCCCTCGCACGGAGGGCGCTTGCCATCTCCGGTTTCACGCCGACGACCACGGGGGAGAGCATGGTCGTGGTGGAGAGGGGCTTCGAGGTGCCCCTGGACTCCTTGAGCCTGAGCTGGAAGTACCGGTCGGAGGAGAGCCAGGCCAGGTCGTGGTGGTAGGCGCCGGGTGTCAGCCCGTCCCCGGCGTCCACGGTGGCCTTGTACTCCATGTCCAGGTCCACCCCCGTGTCCCGGCGCAGGTCGTCCAGCAGCGGCTCCATGTCCCGCAGCTCCGAACTCGCCAGCACATGCAGGGTGGTGGACTCCTCGTCACCGGAGCCACAGGCGGTGGCCGTGCCGAGCAGGGCCAGACAGAGCGCGAGAGCCACCCGGCGGCGAGGAGCCCGGCGGCGCGGACACCGCCTCATGAGGATGTCTCCGGGGTTTGCTTCGGCGGCGGGCAGTCGCCGACGGACGTGATCATCCGTTCCAGCAGCGGCAGGCTCGGCAGCGTGGCCTTGGTGTCCTCGGCTGTCGAGGCGGGCGCCGGAATGCCCTGGTCCTCCAGGAACCGGTACAGCTCGGTGCTGGTCGCCTTGCCGCTGGTGTCCAGGACGCGGAAGCCCAACTCCATTGCTCGGCGCTGGAGTTGCTCATCACTGGCGAGCAGTTCCCCGAGTCGGTCGCCCTTGGGGGTGAGCGCGATGTACTCGGGCTCGGTCAGGAACTGGGTCGAGGGATAGAGCAGCACTCGCTGCGAGTCGGGCTTTCCGGTCCGCTGCCGGTGCCGTATCTGGTAGGCGAAGTACTGGTGCTCGTACACCACCACGATCGGGGCGAGGCCCTTTCCCTCGGGCACTTCGTACGTCTTGAACATCTCCTCCGAGGGAAGCCCCTGGGACACCAGAGTCGGCTTGATCATCCGGGCCACCCGGTCCGCCGCCGCGTTGTCCGTCGGGACCGTGTTTCTGTTCTCGACGAAGGCGACCAGTCCCAGGTACGTCCCGGCGTGGTTCGCCTCGCAGATGTTCGAGGTCTGGGCCAGGATCCGGTTGCCGTTCGTGGTCCGGTGCTTCTCGATGCCGATATCGCTCCATTTCTTCCCGCCCGCGCTCAGCTCGATGAACCTCTTCATATTGAGGGTGTAGTAGAGCGGGCTGTTCTCGTCCGCGCCGACGCCCTGCCGTGGCCTGGCGAGACCGTTGTCCCGCAGGGTTTCGGCGTATTCGCGGTAGGTGGCGAGAACGATGGGGCTGACGAAGGCCGAGTGCCCCTTGGCGTACGCATCCTTGCTCTTGCGGTCGTTCTTGATCATGTCCGCCGCGGGCTGGCCCGACGGAAAGGCGAAGTCGTAGCCGTCGAAGCCGGTGGTGGCGATGTCCCGGGAACCCATACGGGTGATGTGGACCCTGATGCCGTGTTTCATCAGGATGCGCTGGACCTTCTCGTCCTCGAAGAACTCCGACTTGGAAGCGATCTTGCCCTCGAGGGTGATGACTCCGTCGAAGGGGAGCAGGAGATGCCCTCCCGCGGTAAGCGCCAGCAGCCCGGCCACGGGGAAGGCGAGCGCGGTCACCAGCGAACGGAGGGTGCGGCCCCGCAGGGCGAGGCGTCGAGAGGGACCACGGATGCTTAAGCGGGGCTCCTCCGCGTTGGATCTTTCGGCGCTCACCGGCTCCTCCTGCCTGGGAAAGGGGAAGGATCCTTCCCGTTGCCCTTGGCGGACGAATGAATTCCGTAGGGATGAGGGCCGAATTCACCGTGGCCGCTCCACTTCGGCCAGCAGGATCGTCGCTGCGCCCTGCGCGATCCTTTCGTGCCAGCGCGTTCGCCTGCTCTGGACCGCACGTGCGGCACGCTTCGAACGCGGCCACCTCGTCGAACGGCCCGAGACCATCGCGGCATGAACGCACGGCTACCTGCGCACAAGTCAGGTGGTGGCCTCATGCCGGGGTCTGCTCTCCAGGCAGCAACGGACGAAGTCCTGTAGGACGGGATTGGCGTCGTCGGCGGGGGCCCAGGCGACGCCGACCCTGCTGGGACTGACACCGGTGACCCGCCGGTAGGTGACGCCGGGGCGAGCGTAGAAGCGGGTGGCGGACTCAGGGGCGAGGGCGATCCCGTAGCCGTTGGCGATCGCGCTGAGCCAATCGTCCGGCTGCTCGGTGACGGCGCCGACGCGAACCGGGCGGCCATCACGCTCGTCGGCAGCCAGCCAGTACTCCCGCCAGCGGCCTGTTTCCGGCGGGGCCGCCACGAACGGCTCATCCCACAGGTCCCGGAAGGGGATGACGTCGCGCGCGGCCAACGGATGCGCCTCCGCGAGCGCGACGCAGCGGGGCTCGGTGAGGAGCATGGCCACCCGCAGGGCGTTCTGGCCCGGGAAAGGCAGCCGCACCAGGGCGACATCGGCGTCTCCCTCGGCCAAGCCCGCGGACGGATTCGACCAGGAGGCCTGCCGCATTTCGGCTCGCCACCCCGGCTGGCGTCGGGCGAACTCCGCGACGATGTGGGGGGTCGCCTCGTTGGCGGCACTGGCGATGAAACCGACCCGTAGCACGCGAGCTGCCCGGCTCGCCGTGGCCTTCGTCTCCCGCAGCATCCGGTCCCAGTCGACCAGCAGGGCGGGCACCCTCTTCGCCAGGGCCCGACCCGAGCCCGTGAGGACCATGCCCGTACGGGACCGGGTGAACAGCGTCGTGCCCAGCCGGGCTTCCAACTGCTTGATCTGCTTGGTCAGCGCGGGCTGGGACACGAACAGCCGCTGCGCGGCATGGGTCAGGCTCCCTTCCTCCGCCACGGCGACGAAGTAGCGCAACAGCCGGGTGTCGACATCCATGCCGTCAGGTTATAGCCGAAGTCATTGGACACCAGGTCGAGGCCTGCTCAGGCTTGTTGCGCACAGCGAGTCACCGGTGGGTGCATCCCCACGCGGCCGATCAGGGGAGAACATGTGTTCACGGGCTACACGATCATCACCGTCATCGCGATCGTGGCGAACGCTGCGAGCGCCATCGCGAACTTCACTCGGGTCAAGGTCATCCTCGCCAACATGGCCGAACTGGGTATTCCTCAGTCCTGGCTCCCGTGGCTGGGCGCGCTCAAGACCGCCGGTGCCGCTGGGCTGCTGCTCGGACTTCTGGGTGTCCGTTCCATCGGCGTTGCCGCCGCTGCCGGGCTCGTCCTGTATTACCTCGGCGCTGTTGCCGCACACTTCCCCCGGCGCGTCTACCGCCTCCTCCCGTTCCCCGGGGGCTACCTGGCCCTGGCCGTCGCCGCTCTCGTGCTCGCCGTCGCAGAGTGATCTCGCTGATTCGCCTCCGGAACAGCCGGACGGCTGACATGTGGACCTCCGCAACACCACTCAAGACCGGTCCGCAACCTGGGACAGGTGCTCCACGATGGCAGCTTGAGTCAGCGGCCCGGTCGGCGGGCGGTGCCGAAAGCGGCCCGCTGCGCCTGAACGACCATGGGCGATAACGGCGGCAGGCCGACTTCGGCAGCTCGAGCGGCAAGAGACCAGGGCCCATTCAGAGGGGCTGTGACCAGTGTGTGACCTCGACTTGAGCATCCTGGTCAGCCATGATCTGTTTCCGTCGCCCGCCGGTATCGGTCGCGATGCGTCTGATGACGGGGGGTGCGCGGTGAGGGTGCTGGTGGTCGAGGACCATGTCGAGCTGGCGGATTCCGTGGCCGGTGCCGCGCAGGGACGGTATGGCGGTCGACGTCGTCCACGACGGCGAGGCGGCGCTGGAGCGCACCTCAGTGGTCGACTCGACCGGGGACCTGCCCGGAGTGCGTGGCGACGACGAGTTCTGAGGGGTGCTGGTGGCCGAGCCCATCCATGCCCGGGTGCTGATGCTGACGGTCGGGGACATCGGCGGACCGGGTGGAGGGGCTCAGTCTCGGCGCGGACGACTTCCTTCCGAAGCCCTTCGCGTACGCCGAGTTGGTGGCTCGGATCCGGGCGGTCGCCCGGCGTTCGGGGCCCGCGGTGCCGCCGGTTCCGGTGCATGCTGATGTGAGGCTGGATCCGGCGCAGCGGATCGCCGCCCGGGCGGGGGAGCGGCTCGCGCTCACCCCCAAGGAGTTCGAGGTGCTGGAGTATCTGTTGGCGGCTCAGGGCCGAGTGGCGTCTGCCGAGGAGTTCCTGGAGCGGGTGTGGGATGAGGCGGCCGCTCCGTTCACGACGGTCAAGGCGACGATCAGCCGCCGCGGCCTGAGCTCGGTTGCCCGTCGCTGATCGAGACCGTCCCCGTGGCGGGTACCGGATCTGATGACGTGAGGTGAGATGCCGATGCGTCTGCCCAGCCCGCCTCGTGCGGCCCGGCCCCGTGGCAGGGGTGTGTCCCGTCTGATGCCCCGACGGGTCCGCGTGCGGCTCACCCCGCTGTACGGGGTGTTGTTCGTGGCGTCGGGCGCAGTCCTGCTGATCATCACCTATCTGCTGGTCAACCGGCCACCCCAGGACTTGTTGCTCTTCATCCGCGGCGGGTCGGGTCCTTCCCCCGGCGGCGGTGTCCGCGACGGCGACACGCCCCCCACGAACGACTTCTCCAACATGATCAACAAGCAGATCATCCATCCGGCCAACGTGACAGTGCCCACGCAGCTGTTCCCAGTCCGCCATGCACAGAGAGATGCAGACCCATCGCGGCAGCAGGGGTGAACCGGCGCCGACAAGCCGGAGACGCAGAACGTGGCGGCGGCCCTCGCGCTGTGCGGGAAGGTGATGGTCTCCGCGGTCGCCTTCAAGTCCCGCACGCCGCGGATGGTGTTCATGCGCAGCGTGGCAGCTCACCGGGCCAGGCCGCTGACGGTTTGTGTGCCTGCCGGGGGGACCTCGGGCAGGTGCGGCGGGCGGCGGCGCCAGAAACGATCACCTGGCGCGGTGCGGACTGGGCTGGACCCAGCCTCCACGGACTTCGTAGCGCAAGACCCGGCCGAGTGGACGGGCCCGGCCGGGTCCTATGGGCGAGGCGTTCGTCGCTGCGCTCAGCGCCTCGGCCGCCACCATGGCGTGCGGGGGCGCCTTGGAGGCGCTGCCCGACGCTCCCCGATCAGTTCGGGGTCGTGCCGTTGCATCCGGCGGTGAGAGTACTGCCGGGCTTGTTCTTCTTCGTCTCCTCGTCCACGAGCTTGCCGTCGACGAATATCTGGCAGCTGATCTCCGTCTTCGGATCCACGGACCCCGCTTGCAGGGACAGCGACCTTCCCGGCTTCACCTTGACCTTCTTCGACCACGGCGTCTTGACCTTGTCGAGGTCCAGATCCGTGTCACTGGCGCTCTTCTTGGTGTCGGTGTACAGGTTCGAGTTGATGCCAGGTATGTACACGCTCGCCGGTGAATCCCCCGTCACCTTGAATTCGACAGCCACCAGGCCGTCGCTCTCTGAACTGCTTCCCGTGTCGCCGTCGTCGGAGCAGCCCGTCAGTAGGGCCACCATCATGACCAGACCGGCCGCTGCCTTGTGTGTACGCAATTGTTCCCCAACGGTCTTTTTCCTGTGGCCGGTTACGGACTTCGGGTAACTGGCCGCGAGCTATCTTCACACGCCTCCCACCGGGAACCAATGTTTCCCTCCGATTTTATGGATCAGTTCTGCTGCACTGGAGATCAGTGAGCCTCTCTCCTCAGCATGAATCCATCGGATGGCGATTGGCTTGACTCACCTGAGGGGTTATGGGAGATGCGGTCGGGCCTGATCGTGCTTGTCCCCGCGTTGACCCTAGTTCTGATCACGGAGGCGGCAACACCACCGGCACTGCCGTTCCGTGACCACATCTCCCCAATCGGCGACGAGGTCGGCAGACGATTCGAAGGGGGTGATCCATCCGCCAGCGCACCGCGGCATGCTGGGCGAACGGTTGGCGCACCGACTCCGGTGCGGGTGCCGCCCGTCGCCACGGCCGCACACCGCGCCAGGCCTCATCTCCGTGACGCCCTGAACGCGCCTGATCCACATGTCGAAGCCCACTCCGCGCACCCCGCCGCTTGACCCTGAGGCCAAGCGGCGCCTGGCAGTAATACGCCACGCCGAAGAGGTCACCGGGGAACGTCGGGTTGCCCTGCCGCTACTTCGGGATCAGCCGACAGGCGTACGACACGAGGTCCCGCCGCTACCAGGCCGGAGAACGGCGGTCGCACCCCGCGGGGGGCGACCGCCGGTCAGCGGTTCGGGTGCAGCGGTGCAACGCCTCCTTGATGAGCTTGCCTTCGGTGGACTCGCCCAGCGTGTCCCACAGCTTGGCGGAGGTGACCGAGGTGTAGACGCCTGGGCCGGCGCCGCAGGGGCCGCTATAGGAGACGATGCCGATCTGGTACATCACGTCACGTCACGGCCGGGGACGGTGCGGAACAGCGGGCCGCCGCTGTCGCCCAGGCAGGCGTCGCGGCCCTCCACCTCGGCGCAGACCATCGTCTTGCGGTATATCCCTCGCCGTGGTTCGCGACGAGGGCGATGGTTGGAGACAGCGTGTGTTTCGGGCGGTCTCACGTATTGAACTCGTACAGGTCGTAGGCGACCATGACCAGTCGGCCCGGTGCGTCATTCCAGCCGAGCGCGGACCCCAGTGGGCTGGTCACCTCCCTGTAGCCCAGGACGTCGATCCCGGTGTTCGCAGTGCCCATCCACAGGGCCCCCTCCTCGGTGGAGGCGAACCAGCAAGGGCCGCCCGAGTACGCCCCCCAGATGGCGTTGAAGTTGAAAACCTGCGGGCGGTTGGTGTCGGCGATGAGGTTGGCCCTGTCCCGTAGGACGATCCCCCACGTCTTCCGGTCGACGGTGTAGTACCAGAGGTTGTGGTCAGTCGCCCCCACCGAGCAGTTGGCCACGAGGAACGCGTCCCCCCGCACGTTGAGATCGTTGATACCGCGCTGGGCGTCGGGGTTGTAGACGGTCTGGGACAGGATCTCGCCCGAGGGGACCTCGACGATGCAGACATAGCCGTCCTCCGAGCCTGAGATGACCCGGGCAGTTCCGTGCGAAGCGGCGAATATCTCCACCGCGTTGATGTCGTGCAGTCCCCAAGGGTTCACAGGGTGGGGGTTGCGGAGGTCGACCGAGCGGATGAATTCAAGCCGGGACGGCTCGGTGAGGCGGCGCCAGACGGACAAGTGACCGCTTGTGTGGCCGATTACAACAACCCGGCCTCCGGCGGTAACGGCACGCCCGCTGGTGGCGACCCCGAGTGAAGCGTCGTACTCAAAGGTCTCGGTCAGCCGCAGATCCGACCAGGCTCCTCCGGGGGAGCTCCAGAGTGCGACGGACCGGTCATCGTTGGATGTGACGAACGAACGGCGTGACACGGGCACCACCATGCGCACGCCCTGGAACGAGGGGCTGTTCGCGGCTCGGCTGATGACCGGCCCCGCATACGGCGAACCGGTGTACGCGAAGACGCTCAGCGATCCGTCCCACCGGCCCACTGAGAAATGCTGGTCGTCCAGCCAGGCAAGGGACTGCGCCATCTGATAGGTGGCGCCGTTCGCGCTGATGGGCAGGTCGGTTGGCGCGACGTCAACCGCCGGGAAGGCCACACCCCGCTCGGCCAGCTCCTGACGGGAACGGATCACAGGGGGTACGGGTAATTTCCTTTTCCCGTTTCCTTGCAAAGGCTCAGTCATGTCAACTTTCCTCGGTTCCGTTATGCGATGGCGTCCGTCAGGATCTGCGGACTGGCGTCTGTTTCATCGAAACAATCTATCCCTGTCCAGGGAGCCCACCTTTCGCTTGCTCATTCCCGCCGTATCCGTGAACCCAAACTCCCACCTCTTTGTTCGAGCTGACGGCGGGCTGCTCAACGGACCGACCACACGCCGTCCGGACCGGAAGGCCCCGGTAGCCAGCCCGCCACCGAGGCCAGGCCGCATCAGCGCCTGGTTGAGGGCCGATGCACCACGTCGCGAGGTCGTACGCGTGCACGGGGAACGGCGAACGGACACGCTCCGTTCAGCGATGTCACCGCCTACAGGTTCGCTGTGCCCGGCGATCCCGAGATCATGGGCCGGGCGCCGGACCGGGTTCTGCTGGCGGAACATCCGCTGCGGAAGGAGCAGGACCAGTTGCGGGCCGTGATGTGGTCGCTCGCGGGAGGGGTGGTCTTCGTGACCGCGGTGGCGAGCGCGAGCGCCCTGGTACGCGGCCGGTCGGGTGTGTTACGGCCGATGGACGCCATCCGTGCCGAGTTCGCCCAACTCAGCGCCGCGCGGGCGGCACCGCCTCGAGCTGGAAGCGCCTACGACGTAGCCCCCCGCTCCTGGGGCAGGAGTGCGGGGCGGGCGGCTGGACCTCCCGCGCACCTCACTTTCACTGAGTGCCTCGGATCCAGGGGGCGGTCGGTCTCAAGCGGGTCGCGGTCCCCACTGCTGTCACCAGGCTCGTGGTGGGCGGAGCCAACGGCGGCCTGCTGCCCTTCAACGAGCATCTCGGCGCGCTGGGCATGCCTGGCATGACCGCCTACCTCGGTCTCCTCGACGTCGGGCGCTGAAGGACGGCGAGACCGTGGTGGTGTCGGGGGCAGCCGGTGCGGTCGACACCATGGTGGGGCAGATCGCGAAGGCCAAGGGCTGCCGGGTCGTGGGCATCGCCGGAGGACCGCAGAAGTGCGAGCTGATCACTGGCGAACTGGGCTTCGACGCGGCGATCGACTATCGCGCCGAGGATGTGAGGAAGGTGTTGTGCCGGGAGGCATGACGGCATCGACGTCTCCTTCGACAACGTCGGAGGAGACATCCGCGACACCGCGCTGACCCCGGCTGGCGATGCACGCGCGCGTGGTGGTCTGCGGTGCGATCAGCCAGTACAACAACGCCACCGGGGTCAAGGGCCCCGCCAACTACCTCACGCTGCTGGTGCGTCGGGTCCGTAGGGAGGGCTTCGTCGTCTTCGACTACGCCAAGCAGTACGCCAAGGCCGCGCAGAAGATCTCCGCCTGGATCGGAGACGGCCGCATCAAGGTCAAGGAACACGTGGTGAAAGGCACCGCGGACGACTTCCCCGAGACGTTGCAGATGCTCTTCCGCAGGGAGAACGTCGGCTAGCTCGTGCTGGAGCTGGCATGACCGCCGCCGAGGCCCTTCGGGAAGGGCGGACGGACGGCGCCCCGCTCGTGGACAAGGCAGCGATCGTCACCGGCGGTGCCAGCGGACTCGGCCGGGCCATGGCACTCGAGCCGGCGGAGGGCGGAGCGCGGGTGGTCGTCGCGGACCTCGACGCGCGGACCGGCCGCGAGGTGGCCGACCTGGTCGGCGGGGTCTTCCGCGCCTGTGACGTCTCCGACCTGGAGGCCAACCGCACACTGGTGGACTTCGCCCAGGATCAGTACGGCGGTGTCGACATCGCGCTGCTCGCGGTGTCGACACCGCGCTGCTCAACGCGGGCGTGGCGACCGGATGCGGCGTCGGTGACGACTTCGACCCGGCGCGCTACCGCCGGGCGATGGGCGCCAACCTCGACGGCGTGGTCTACGGCACCACGCGGTGCTGCCGGCGCCGCGGGCCCGCGGCGGAGGGGCGATCGTGGCGACCGCCTCCCTCGCGGGACTGGCGGCGGTACCGCTCGACCCTCTGTCGCGGCCGACAAGCACGCAGTCGTCGGACTGGCACGCTCCCTGGGCCCGGCTCTCGCGCCGGACAAGGTGCGCTTCAACGCGGTCTGCCCAGGGTTCGCCGAATCGCGGATCATCGGCCCGCTGCGCGACATGCTGTCCGAGCCGGGCCTGCCCGTCATCCCGGCCGAGGTCGTGGCGGACACGGTGCTGCGGATCGTCACCGGCGGCGGTGCGGGGGAGTGCTGGTTCGTCCAGGGGGCCGCGAACCAGAAGCGTTCCGCTTCCGCCGCGTCCCCGGCCCAAGGGAGCATGCCGCAGTCCGCGGCGGACGGACTCGGGTCAGCAGGCTGCTCAGCTGCGGACGCGAGCGCGCATGGCACAGCACCACAGAAGGTGAGCCAGCCCGGGGCGTTACTGGCCACCAGGTGCAGGGCGCCGGCGTGGACGGGCCGCCGGTCGGGCTCGAGCGCGGCCTTCCGGCTGACGAGCAGGTCAGCGACCGTGCACCGCAGGGTCGCGAACACCTTGTCGGGGCTCGCCCCGGCGGATCGTGACCGGTGTTCCGTTCCACAGCACGGCGATCGTGCTCAGCGGCGGGTTGACCCCGGCTTGCTGGAACGCGGCGAGCGGAAGCGGTGCTGAACCGGTCGCGCGTCCGGAGCAGGGCCAGTCAGTGGTGCGGCTCGGCCCTGGTGCTGCCGCCCCGACCGAGCCGGCCGCGGGGGAAGCGTGTCCGGCGTTGGCAGCGGTCATGCGCAACCGGCGCCGATGCGCCACTCGCCACTCAGGCCGAGCCTGAAAGGTCTCTGCGGACGTGGCTCAGCAGACACCGTACTGTCCGTTTGGGGCCGAAGGAGGAGCATCCAAGGGCCGCGGTGGGCCGAGCGCTCAGCCTACCTACGTCGGCCGTACTGCCACGTGCCGGCGCGACCTGACGCGACCGACGCGCGTGTCCGAGCCCGCGGTACGACGATGGAAGCACGGATCGTTCGGGTGGATGTGTAAGAGGAAAGCAGGGCGATGAGGCCGGAGAGTTCCGCGGGGCGCGCCGGGCGTCGCGGCCTTCCGCACACCGCTGACCTGCGCGTGGAGGCCTGGGCCCCCACGCGCGAGGAGTGCCTGGCCCAGGCGGTGCGGGGCGTCTGTGAGTCGTTCCTGGACCTGACCGGGGCAGCCGGTGTCCGCAGGCGGGACGTCGTGGTGCGGGCGGACAAGGACGAGGACGTGCTGGTCGCCCTGCTGGAAGAGGTCGTGTACTGGCTCGACACCGAAGGCGAGGTCCCGGTCGATGTGGAACTGACGCCCGTCACCGGCGGCCTGCGGTGCGGGCTGCACATGGCTGATGCCGGGGCGCTTCCGGTCACGGGAGCCGCGCCGAAGGCTGTGACGTGGCACGATCTGGTCTTTGTCCGCGATCCGGCGGGTTGGACGTGCTCGGTGACGCTCGATGTGTGAGCGTCGGCCATGACCGAGGGTGCCCTTTCACCCGAGGATCTCGTACGGGCCCTCCGAGCGGCCGGGATCAGCGATGAGCGGCTGCTCCAGGCCGTACGGGCGACACCCCGGGCGGCGTTCGTCCCCACCGGCCACCACACGCACGCCTATCAGGACGTGCCCCTGTCGATCGGCCACGGACAGGTGACCACGCAGCCCTCGCTGTCGGCCATGATGATCGAGGGGCTTGGCTTGAGCGGGGATGAACACGTCCTCGAGATCGGCACCGGGCTCGGCTTCCAGACCGCACTACTCGCCCGGTTGGCCGCCGATGTCGTGACCATAGAGATGTGGCCGGACCTCGCAGATCAGGCACAGCGCAACCTCGCCGGGCAGGGGCTTCGCAACATCGAACTGCGCGTCGGGGACGGCAGCGGCGGCGTGCCGGACCGCGCTCCATACGAAGCGATCATCGTGTCCGCCGCGTTCCCAGAGGTTCCTGCGCCACTGGCCGGACAACTGCGTTTCGGCGGTTGCCTCGTACAGCCCCTCGGTCCTGGTGGCCGGGACCAGGTCGTGTCCTTTCTGCGCACCGCGGAGGGGCTGGAGCGTCGGCGGGTACTCACGCCCGCCTATTTCGTCCGCTTGCGAGGACGCTACGGCTTCCCCTCCTGAGCCCTGCCGTCTGCGCCGGAACCGCCGTGTTCCGGCAGCATGCTTCCATCCGCAATAGCATGGATGCCACGGGGCCGGGACGCAGAGGAGTCCAGGCAACGGCCTCGTTCCACGGATGCGCTTTCGCAACAGTAGCGCCGCGCACCATAACTTCCCTTCCTGAATCTCCTGGCCACCCTGACTCTGCGGTCGGCACTGCACACCTGGCTCCTTCGGTCGGCCTGCTGACCGGGCTCGCTCGCGAACGGTGCGGATGGCCGGTGTCGCGTTGACGGAAACTCCGGAGAGAGGCGACGGGCATGGACATCACGCTGGTGGAAGAGGCCCCGTTCCGCTTCCGTATCGAGCGGCGCGGTGCGATGCGCGTGCCCGGGGTCGTCTTCGCGAGCCGGGAACTTCTGCCGCAAGCGGCCGGGGACAAGGCGCTGGAGCAGGTGGCGAACGTAGCCACTCTGCCCGGCATCGTCCGCGCCTCGTGTGCCATGCCCGACGTGCACTGGGGGTACGGCTTCCCGATCGGAGGCGTGGCCGCCACGGACATCGACGCCGGTGGAGTGATCTCGCCCGGCGGCGTCGGATTCGACATTTCCTGCGGCGTACGGCTGCTCGCCGCCGGCATCGACAGCGGTCGGCTCGCCCCCCGGCTGCGGACGCTCATGGATGTACTCGGCGAACGGATCCCACGCGGCATGGGAAGGGGCGGCTTGTGGAAGCTGAGCGGACGCCAGGAGATGGAGAAGCTGTTGACCGGCGGGGCCGAGTACGCGGTCGAACGCGGTCACGGCGTGCCACGCGACCTGGCGCGGTGCGAGGACCATGGAGCGCTCCCGGAGGCCGATCCGTCGCAGGTCGGGCAGCGGGCCGTGGACCGGGGGCTCCAGCAGGTGGGCAGCTTGGGCGCGGGCAACCACTTCCTGGAGGTGCAGGCCGTGGACCACGTGTACGACACGGACACAGCGGCCGCATTCGGCCTGCGTCCCGGCCAGGTGTGCGTGATGATCCACTGCGGCTCACGCGGTCTGGGCCACCAGGTGTGCACCGACCACGTCCGGGTCATGGATCACTCGTTGCGCGCCTACGGCATCGGGGTCCCGGACCGGCAGCTGGCCTGCACCCCCGTCGTGTCCCCGCCGGGCCGCGACTACCTGGGAGCGATGGCAGCCGCTGCCAACTACGGTCGCGCCAACCGGCAACTGCTCGCCCACACCGTGCGCCACGCGTTCGCCACCACTGCCGGGGTGGGCCTGGACCTGGTGTACGACGTCTCCCACAACACCGCCAAGATCGAGACCCACGACGTGGACGGCGTACCGCGTCGGCTGTGCGTCCACCGCAAGGGCGCCACCCTCGCCCTGCCTCCCGGCCACCCGAGCCTGCCGGAGGACCTCACCCGGGCCGGTCAGCCCGTACTGGTCCCCGGCACCATGGGCACCGCCTCGTACGTAATGGTCGGCACGCGGGAGAACGACGCATTTCTGTCCGCATGCCACGGCGCGGGACGCGTATGGAGCCGCCACCAGGCACTGCGCCGAGTCCGGGGCGAGCAGTTGCGCGGAGAGCTGGAGGCCCAGGGCATCACCGTCCGACCGTCCTCCTGGCGCGGCCTCGCCGAAGAGTCCCCGGCCGCCTACAAGGACGTCGACGCCGTGGCCGCCGCCACCGAGGGGGCGGGACTGGCCCGCCTTGTCGTCCGCCTGGTGCCCCTCGGTGTTGTCAAGGGATGATGCCACGGCTGTTGATGCAGGAGCGATCCGTCGTGACGGACCACATGGGTAGGCCGGTTACCTGGGCGTGAGTAGGCGAAACCCTCAACCCTGGTTGTCTGACGATGAGTTGTCGTCACGAATCGAGCCGCTGCTGCCGGTTCCGCAGCAGCGGTACCGACGCCCCGGTCGGAAGAAGGTGCTGGAGGACCGCAACGTGCTGTGCGGCATCCTGTTCGTCCTCTACTCCGGCATCCAGTGGGAGTGGCTGCCTTCCGAACTCCGCTTCGGCTCAGGCATGACGTGCTGGCGCAGACTACGGGACCGGAACGGCGCAGGAGTCTGGCAGCGTCTGCATGAAGTGCTGCTGGCCGAGCTGCGGGCCACAGGCCGGCTCGATCTGTCGCGGGTCGCCCTAGTACTTCGGATCTCGCGCGAACCCGGACACGGCCCGCAGTCTCCCTCACCGGACTTGCGTGCCCGACCAGCTCCGACGGCCAGCGCTCGGGCAGTGGTGCACAGAGGGAGGGCGTTCCGTGGCTAGTTCATGAAGATCTTTTGACACAACCGAGGCGCATGGGGGCCGGATCCCGGGCAATGCGAGTGAGGTGATACGCGTTGGAATCGTCACCCTGACTCTGATCTCCGCTCTCGTGGCCGCGGTGGCAGCGGCCGGTATTTCGGCCTACTGGCTGTTTGCTGCTCTCCCCCTTACGTTCTTGGGTCTGCTGGGTGCTTGGGACCTGCTGCAGACCCGCCATTCGGTGCTGCGCAATTATCCGGTACTGGGTCATGCACGCTTCCTCCTTGAGCGGATACGTCCGGAACTTCAGCAGTACTTCATCGAGCGGAACTACGACGGGCGCCCTTTCGACCGGGATGTGCGCAGCATCGTCTATGAGCGTGCGAAGGGCACCGACGCCGAGGAGCCGTACGGCACAGAACGCGACGTGTATCAGTCCGGCTACGAGTTCCTCGTTCCTTCGATGGCGCCCTGCGCGGTGCCGCGGACACCGCCCCGCGTGCGCATCGGTGGCCCGGACTGTGCCCGCCCCTACGGCATGGCGCTGCTGAACGTCTCGGCGATGAGCTTCGGGTCGGTGTCGGCCAACGCGATCCTCGCCCTCAACCGCGGTGCCGCGGCTGGAGGGTTCGCCCACGACACTGGCGAGGGCGGGGTGTCCGAGTACCACCTCCGTCCGGGCGGTGATCTCATATGGGAAATCGGTACCGGTTACTTTGGCTGCCGCACCGAGGAAGGTGATTTCGATGCGGCCGCGTTCGCCGACAAGGCTGCGCACGACCACGTCAAGTGCGTGTCCCTGAAGCTGTCGCAGGGGGCCAAGCCCGGCATCGGCGGTGTCCTGCCGGGAGCCAAGGTCAACGCTGAGATCGCCCGGGCCCGGGGCGTGCCCGAAGGGCGAACGGTTGTCTCGCCGCCGTACCACCGGGTGTTCTCCACCCCGCGCGAACTCGTCCACTTCATCGTCCGGATGCGGGAGTTGTCAGGGGGCAAGCCGACCGGGTTCAAGCTCTGTGTGGGCTCGCGTCAGCAGTTTCTCGCCGTGTGCAAGGCCATGCTGGCCGAGGGCGCGACGCCTGACTTCATCGTGGTCGACGGAGCCGAGGGGGGAACCGGGGCGGCGCCATTGGAGTTCGCGGACCATGTGGGCACCCCCCTCACCGAGGGGCTGCTCACCGTCCACAATGCCCTCGTCGGGGTGGGTCTGCGCGATCGCGTCAAGATCGGGGCGAGCGGCAAGATCGCCACCGGTATCGACCTGGTGAAGCGCATGGTGCAGGGAGCGGACTACGGCAACGCCGCACGGGCGATGATGTTCGCCGTCGGTTGCATTCAGGCGCAGCGGTGCCACACCAATACGTGCCCCACCGGCGTCACGACCCAGGATCCCCGCCGAGCCCGCGCCCTCGACGTCAGCGACAAGACGTTGCGCGTTCAGCGCTTCCAGGAAGCGACCGTGGCCAGCGCCCTTCAGATCATGGCGTCCATGGGCGTCACCGATCCCGCGCAGCTTCGCCCGCACATGCTCCGCCGGCGCATCGACCCCTGTACCGACCATTCCTACGACACGTTGTACGAGTGGCTTGCGCCGGGCCAGTTGCTCGCCGAGCCGCCCGTTTCCTGGGCGGCTGACTGGAGGGCCGCGGACCCCGACCGTTTCACCGTGTGATCTCTGGCCGTCGGCAGCGATCCGCTCGCCTGCGGTGGAACGACGTCATCTCGAGCGAGGGCACCGACGCCATGATTCCCCGGGCCCCGTCAGAACGGTGAGCGACGCGACCGCCGGCTGGGGACCGCCTCGGGGGGCTTGTACCGTTTGGCTTTCTCCCTCCCCGCACTCTGTTGTCCAGCGGCTACAGTCCGGCCACCGTCACTACGCCATTTGGCGCCCGCAACGCGCCTGGTTCTCGGTTCTGTGAGCTCATGGCTGAGCCGCTTCCGCGAGGACCGGCGAATCGTGCCCGGGAAGGAGACCACGGATGGCCGCTTGTGAGGTCTGCGGAAACGATTACGAGATGGCCTTCGAGGTACGCGCGGCGGGTGTCGTTCACATCTTCGACAGTCTTGAATGTGCCGCACACAAGCTCGCCCCCGTGTGCGACCACTGTGGGTGTCGCATTCTGGGTCATGGTCACCACGCCGATGGCAAGTTCTTCTGTTGCGCTCACTGCGGACGTGCCCAGGGCTATACCACCTTGGCCGACAACGCCTGATCCGTGCGCATGACAACAGTCAGGCAGAGCTGTCCGAGGAGCATCACGGCGATGTCTTCGTCGCTGAGTGATCGCCTGCGAGCCGTCTTGCGCCCCGCCGAGCGGCCATTCGCCTGGAGCGGACGGGCGGACGGGCGGACCCGGCGCTCGGCCACCGCGCGACCCACGTGCCCTGGTTTTCCAGCAATGCTGGGCCCGGTCATGTCCGCAGAGGGGGAGTCGTGGTGACGTGGACAGCCACCTCGGCCCCGGGGCCGTCTCACTCGCAGAGTTCGCCTTCGGCGGACCTGTCCTAAAGTTGAAAACGGAGTGGAAAAGCCGTGTCCGCCATCGGAGGCAGCTTCTGCCCTCTCGGTGGTCCCCCGGACCGTTCACTGTTCACCGGTCGGTCTGGTCGGCCCCAAGGCGGCACGCGAACATGAAAGGGAGGCTGACCGATGCCTGCCGGATCCAGCCGCAAGCGGGAACGACAGTACGAGCACATCAAGAAGGGCCAGGAGGAGCGCGGTACGTCCACGCCACGGGCCAAGGAGATCGCCGCCCGCACCGTGAACAAGGAACGTGCCCGCGCGGGCGAGGCCAAGAGCGCCAGCAAGAGCTCCGTGAAGGACCCGAAGTCCGCGCCGGAGCGGGGCGGGAAGCGCTCGCACAGCGGAGCGAGGGGCCCCACCCGTGATCAGCTGTACAACGAGGCGAAGCAGCGGGGCATCGAGGGCCGCTCGCAGATGAACAAGGAACAGCTGGCGAAGGCGCTCGGCCGCTGACCTGCGGCTCGACGACACTCTTCTCTTCCGGCGCGGCCGGCCTCCGTCCGGCCGCGCCGGGGAGGCGCGGCCGGTGAAGGAGGTCCGCCGAAGCACGACCACGAGCACCCTCGAAGGGCCGGTCAGGGTGAGTTCGCCGGGCCCTCCGGTGGTCGGGACGAGCGAAGTTGCGGGGGACGCGGTGTGCGATCGGGGTTTCCCACGGTCGGCGACGACCGGGGCGTCCACCCCTTCGCGCCGAGGATCTGAACGGCTGGGAGCATCAACTGGGCCGATGCGCTGACAACGGTCCCTTCGGAGAGAACCTCACCACGGTCGGCATCGACGCGCGCGAAGCGCTGGTCGGCGAACGCTGGCGCGTGGGCCTCAAGTCGTACTGGAGATGACCGACGATCGCATTCCCCGCCGCACCTTCGCGGGACTGGGAGAGAAGGGCTGGCTACGGCGCTCCACCCAGAAGGCGTCCTCCGGCGCCATGCTGCGTGTCATCGAGCCGGGGGAGCTCGGCGTCGGTGGCCCGATCGCGCGGTGACCTCGGACCGCAAGTCGCCGGCCAGCGTGCCGGAGGCGGCTCCATGGATGGAAGGTAAGTCGTCTGACGGCGGACGAGCCGGGAGCGTCTTCGGTAGCCGCTCTCATGGCGCCGGTGTCGATCCGCCGCTTTCTCTCCAGGCTGCGCATGAAGGACGAGGTGGTCGAAGCTGTCGGCCGCCTCATGGTGTGCGCAATGGTGCTGTGGGCACTCACCATCGCCTGCACCCTGCTTCTCGTTCTCAACGTCGTCGACCATGTTGTTGCCGAGGCGGTCGTCGGCCTGGTCATGCTGTGGTTCGCCATCTGCTGGTTGCCATCCCGCTGAGACTCCGGAGCAAGTCCCGACGGCGGTTCGGCTGACTCTGAACACGGCGGTCAGTCCGGGGCGCGGCGCTGGTCGCTGCTGTGCTGCCGCAGTTGGTCGGTGTGGCGGGTCATGGTGTCGACGCGGGCGGCGAGATCGGTGTGCCGCGACCTCAGGTGCTGGTGGGCTTCGGTGAGTGGGGCGATGAGCTGGGCGGCGTCATCGTGGGCGAGGGCGTCCGCGAGCCGGGTGATGTGGCCGCGGGCCTCGGCGGGGAGATCGGTGAGGGCGGTGATCTGCCCGGCGAGCTGGCGTAGATCGGCCGCGTTGCCACGGGCCCACGAGGTGACGGTGCGGTCGGCGGCGCGGCGGTCCCGGGTTGCTTGCACTCGTTGCTCGCCGGTGGCGCCGGGGGCTCCGGGCCGTACGCGCAGATAGCGTCGCTCGGCGGCCTGGCGGCTCGCCACACCCAGGGGGTGGGCGAGCTCGGCCCAGCTGGCGCCCGCCTCACGGGCCGTCTCGATCAGCCACGGTTCCCACCCGGCGAGCTGGTCCCGGAGCTTTCGCAGCAGCAACAACGCGGCCAGGGCCTGCTCCGAACTGGTCGGGTCCTGCTCCGGCCGCCGGCTCGGTGGGGTGGTGGCGGTGCGTACGACCTCGTTGATGGCATCCAACCCAGCCGCGGCGGCAGGGAAGGACGAAGGGGCGGGGCCGGGCTCCTCCGTGCTGGTCATGGTGTATCCCTCCTTCTCTGTCGCCTGATGGACGACACGCAAACTTGTCATCGTTCCGATGACATGATACAACGGGACCAGGTTGCAGCGCATTGGCGGTACTGCCCGAGCACACTGGAGGTGTTTCACGATGTTGATGCGCACCGACCCGTTCCGCGAGCTCGACCGGCTCACCCAGCAGCTCATGGGCTCGTCCGGAACCTGGTCAAGGCCGTCCACGATGCCGATGGACGCCTACCGGGAGGGCGACGACTATGTGATCGCCCTCGATCTCCCTGGCGTCTCGACCGATGCGATCGACATCGATGTCGAGCGGAACATGCTCACCGTCAAGGCAGAGCGGCGGCCGGTCGCCAAGGCCGACGATGTGCAGATGGAGCTGTCCGAGCGGCCCCTGGGAGTGTTCTCGCGCCAGCTCATGCTGGCGGACACCCTCGACACCGAGCACATCAGGGCCGACTACGACGCCGGTGTCCTCACCCTGCGCATCCCCATCGCCGAGCGGGCCAGGCCCCGCAAGATCACCATCGGCGAGGGCGCGGGGCGCAAGCAGATCAGCAGCTGACCCTCGGGGCCGCGCGGACGGAGGCCGGGCGGGGGCAGGACTCATGCTCCCTGCCCCCTCCGTGACCGCCCGCCCCAGCCCGGGGGAGGGGGGAGAGCCGCGCCGGGCGCCGCTGTCGACGCGGCGGACGCTGAATTCCACCGACTGGTCGAAGCGTGTGGTGCGTACCGGCTGAACCACACCAGGGTGCCTGTCCGCGCCGTCCACCGGCCCCTCCAATGACCGCAATCATGACGAGAAAGGTGACCGACCCAGCCATGCCGGCCCAGTCCGAACCCACCCTGAACACAGCGGGAATGACGTTCACCCAGATGCTGGAGAAGATCCGCTACGAAGGGGCCTATCCCACCCGTGAAAGGGCCGAGGCGGTCGTCCGTGCCGTGCTCACCGGCCTGGGCCGGCAGCTCACCGGGGACGAACGGGTGGAACTCGCTAGCTGTCTGCCCGTGGAGGCAGCCCGGATGTTCGCAAGCCAGATCCCCGACCCCGATCCGCTCACCGGCTGGGGCTTCGTCAAGGATCTCGCCACCCGGGCGGGCGGCACGCCCGCCACAGCCCGCTGGGACACCGGCTCCGTGCTCAAGGTCGTCGCGCAACTCGTGGGGGACGACCTGGTGGACCGGATCCTCGCCCAGCTCCCCTCCGGCTACGCGCTCCTGTTCGGCCGAATCGAACTCACGCGCGCTGCCTGACGTCTCTTCCCCTCCTGCCCGGGGCGGGCAGCTGGCCACCGGCATCGGGACGTTGCCTTCATGTATGCATGTATGCGTGGGCGCCCTCACCATGGCTTACAAAAGGTCGCGGGCAACGTCTCGTTCCAGGTTCGGGAAAACACCCGTCGCTCCGTTTCGTAGCCGTCCAGGGCGGTGTCGACGAAGAACTCCGTCTCGTTGGAGCGCCGTACGGTGTGGTGACCACGCGTACGTCCGTCCCAGGCGTCGCGCCGGAAGCGCATGGTCCAGGTCGACTGCCGACGTGTGGAGCTGACCATCGGCACGCGGGACGGAGGTAACCGTGACCTGGTGCTGCGGAGCTTCGTCGGCCCGTTCTACGTGGAGCGTGCCGAGGACTGGCTGAACAGGGAGGCCGGCGCGCTGGCCCTGCTGGCGGGGGCCGGCGTGCCGGCTGCTGGGCTGGTCGCGGTTGATCCGACCGCCGCGCAGTGCGAGTATCCGTCGCTCCTGATGACACATGTGGCGGGCGGGACGGTCCTGGACGATGAGGGATGGGCGACGCGCGTCCCTGTGCTGGCCCGCCGACTCGTGGCGATCCACGCGGTGCGGCCCCGGGAGTGGCCTTGACGACCGCGGAGACCGTGGTGACTCCGAAAGGTGCCGACGCGGCGGCGTGGGGCCTCTCGCTTCTTGCTGGATTCGACATCTCGCGAGCTGTCAAAAGGCCCCTTCTTCCATGCGGTCCCGCCGGCCGACTCACCCGAACCAGGCCCTTGGTCGACCCCACGCACACGCGCGAGCGGATAGAGGACTGCCAGTTACATAGAGTTACTCACACGTCCCGGCTGGGAACTGAGCTGACCACAGGGCTCTCGGTCAGGGTGCCAGTGCCTTGTAGGCGGCATGAAGGAGCTTTTGGCCGCGTGGGTCGGCGAGGCCGAGGTTGGTCATGTGGTTCATCACATAGGCGATGGTCATGCGCGTGTCAAGGTCGTTGACGACCAGTGATCCGCCTCTTCCACCCCAGTAGCAGGCATGGGTGCTGGTCGTGCTGACGGGTGCGTCGCTCGCGTTGAGGGCGTAGCCGATACCGAAGCGCAGGGGGATGCCCAGCACGAGATCGATGCCGTGGGACTGTTCGTCGAACACCATGCGGCAGGTTGCTTCGGAAAGGAGGCGTCCCTGGGGTGTCTGGCCTGCGCAGGCGAGTACCGATTGGAGGGCAGCCACAGATCGCGCGTTTCCGTAGCCGTTCGCGGCGGGAATCTCCGCGCGGCGCCACTGGGTGCTCCAGGTGTCCTGGGCAGTCACGTAGGCGCCAACCGGGATTTCTACTCGTGGGTTGGCTGCGGATGCGGGGCCGGGTGCGGGGATGACGTCGGAGACTCGGTGATCATGTTCGGCTGCGAGACCGATGTGGAAGTCGGCGTCCAGCGGCGCAGCGATCTGATCGGCAAGAATCGTGCCGATCGAGTGTTGGTAGATGCGGCGGACGACCTCGCCGATCAGAAAGCCATGGGTGAACCGGTGGTAGCCGGAGGCTGTTCCGGGTTCCCAGCGGGGCGATTGGCGGGCCAGCAGGGTGGTGACTTTCTCCCAGTCGCACAGATCGTCCAGCGTCACCGGCTGGTCCCAGTCGGGGAGGCCGGTGGTGTGGCTGAGCAGGTGCCGGACCTCGATACGGTCTTTGCCTGCGGCACCGAACTCGGGCCAGTATTTCGCGACCGGTGCGTTCAGGTCGAGTTCGCCACGGTCGGCCAGGACGAGAGCACACAGCGCGGTCATCGTCTTCGTGGTGGACCACACATTGGTGATGGTGTCGCGTTCCCAGGGCTGGCTACGTGCCTGGTCGGCGTATCCTCCCCACAGGTCGACAACGGGTTCGCCGTCGAGGTAGACCGCCACCGACGCACCCACGTCCGCTCCGCTGCGCAGGGAATCGGCAAACGCCTCCCGTACTGCGCTGAACTCTTCGCTGCAATTGCCGTGGATTTCCATGTCGAGCACGTTTCCCCTCTCATGGTGTCTCTATGAGGCCTCGGGCAAGGCGGGTGGCGAGTCTGCGGATCTCAGGTGAGGTCTCCGCCTTGGCGACTGGGCGCGGGAACTCGATCTTGCCCGACAGGTCCGCGCCCCGAGGACCGGGACGGCCAGGTCGCCGCGCAGCAGGGGTGCGCCCGCTGGCGGGGAGGGAGGGGGTGTTGCGGCAGGCCTGGGTCCCCCTTCGCCTGGCGGCTGCTGCCCGACCGGCAGATCGCTCTGGCCGCCCTGCTCACGGCGACGGCGGACGGCGCCTGCCTGCGCATCCTGCGCCGCGCGGCTGCCCGGGTAGGCGTCAGCCCGTGCTTTTCTACTCGCTGTGGGACTCGGGACGCGTCTGCGCGCCGTCGCCGGCCTTCTCTGCCTGCGCGTGGAGCGCAGGACGTCGACGGGGTCCGGCGGTCCCCGAAGCTCGCCCCGCGTCTCGTTGAGGTTGCTGATCATCCGGTCGTGGTGTCGGAGTACCTCCCGGTTCTTCTCGCACAGTCCGGTGACGCCCCCTGGATGAGTTCCAGGATCGTCAGGGGGCTCTGCGTGAGCTCCCCGTGCAGTGCGGTCAGCCCGACCGTCGGGTCTTCAACACGTTCGAGTTGCTGCCGTATCGCCGCTCGTTCCATCCTCACGTCACCGAACGCGTCTTTCTACCCCACGTGACCATCTGGTTACTTCGAGCAATGCCTCCGCTCGTATCTGCCCACCAAGACTTCGCGTGACGCGATGGTTTCCAGCGCTTTGCCTGACCAGGCCGGCCTCGCCTGCGTTCGAATACCGCCCGTACGCGCGACGTACGGGAACGTTGGGCTATCCGTACTGTTCGGCGGCGAGTGTTGGTCAGGGGGTGTTTTCCTGTCCGAGTTGTTCGGCGCGGTCGACGCGCTGGTCGCGTCCTGCGCTCCGCCGCCGCCGGCGGAGGAGCGCAAGCGGCTGCCCAGGCCCACGGGCTGACGCTGGAGGAGGTGGTCCGCCGCGCTGAAGGCGCGCGGGCGTCGGCGTCCGGCCGGGAGGCGGTGGAGAAGACGACCGAGCCGCGCCGCCCGGAGCGCGAGGCATAGGTGCGGCTGCTGAACAAGCTCGCGGAGCTTTTACGCTGCGCCGCCCCGGCCGCGGTGCCGGCCACGTTGACCGGCCGGCCCGCCACGGCGGAGCAGGCTCTGTCCACGGCCCCGGCCTGGCGAGGCTGTGGCCGTGACTGCGCACGAGAACCACCTCCGCTCCCTTCGCCCCTGGCGAGCAGGTCATGCCGCGTCCGGCACGCGGCGCCAGGAGCACGTCGACGTCGCGGCGCCCTGGCCTGGGCGGAAGGCGGCCCCGGCCGGCACGCCGGCGGACGGCACCGACCCGCGCTCCGCCTGAATGCGGGCTGATCGGTGTGAGAGGCGATGGAGATTGAGGTGCCGCCCCGGGTGCGCCGTAGCGCGGGGGGCGGTGTCGGTCACGGCCCTGGACGCCCGGGGCGCGATGAGTGGAACAGTCCACTTCCGCGAGGCAGGCTTGTACCCATGCGGACACTCTTCCGCCTGGCTCCTCCTCCCGGAACGGGCGGTCATAGCCGGGCGCTGTTCCGAGTCGCGCAGTGCGTGCCGTTCGTGATCATACTGCTCGGGCTGGGGATCGAGTTCTCGCCTGCGCACGATATCTACACCGGCCCCCTCCTCGTCGCGATGCCGGCCTTGGCTTCGCTGACGATGGGCCCGAAAGGCACCTTCTCCGCAGCGGCTGGAGCCCTGGCCGTCAGCCTGGCCACCACCACCCTGCACGAGGCGTGGGGTGGCCTGCTGATCTACAGCAACCTCCTGGGCCTCCTCGTAGTGTCCGTGGCCAGTGTCATCACGAGTAAAGCGGTGCGCACGCGCAGGCAGAGCGAGCTCAACCAGGTTCGCCGGGTCGCCATGGCAGCACAAAGAGTCCTGCTGCGGCCCGTACCGGCCCGGCTGGGGCCCGTACGGGCGGCCAGCACGTATCTCGCGGCCGAGACGGGAGCGCAGATCGGCGGCGATCTGTACGAGGCCGTGGAGACCCGGTACGGGGTCCGGATGATCGTGGGCGACGTCCGCGGCAAAGGGCTGCCTGCTGTGGGTCTGGCCGCGGCCGTGCTGAACGCCTTCCGGGAGGCCGTGCACTATGAGGACGACCTGCTCGAGGTGATGAACCACTGCGCGGCTGCGCTGCACCGGGAGAGAGTCGCGCCGGGCGCGGTCGACCAGGGCGAGAGGGAAGACCGGGCGGAGGATTTCGTCACTGCACTCGTGGCGCAGGTGCCCGACGGCTTCGAGGTCCAGGTGGTCAATCGCGGCCATCCGTCTCCGCTGCTACTGCGCCAGGGCAGGGTTCACGCCCTGATGCCCAGCTCACCACTGCCACCCCTGGGCCTGGACGACTTCATCACTGGTCCCTACCTTCTTGATCGGGCTGAGCGAGCCATTCGTAGGGTTGGCTCACCCAGGGGCGCTGGGTGTGGCTATCACTGGTCTGCCGCTCGTGGCTCGGGAGGATTGGCCGCCCGGCGCCCCACGACGACTCGGCCGCCAATTGGGAAATGCGACAAGATCGCTTTGTAGGGACTCGTCGGCGAGGTCGTCTGTGGGACACGGCACGACGACGATCAGGAGAGCGATGCACCCCCGCGTATGGGCCGGAATCGACGCCGGCAAGGCCCACCACCACTGTGTGGCAATCGACTCCGAGGGGAACAAACTCCTCTCCCGCCGCGTGGCCAACGACGAGCCGGAACTCCTCCAACTCCTGGCCGATGTCCTTGCGCTGGGCCATGAGGTGGTCTGGGCCGTCGACCTCGCCGACGGCGGCGCCGCACTGGCCATCACCACCCTGCTCGCCCATGACCAGCAGGTGCTCTACATCTCCGGTCGCACCGTCAACCGTGCCTCGGAGGCATACCGGGGCGAGAGCAAGAGCGACGCCCGCGACGCCGCGATCATCGCTGATCAGGCACGCATGCGCCGCGACCTGACCCCGATGCGATTGCCCGACAGCCTCAGCGCCGAACTGAAGCTCCTCACTGCCCGCCGCACCGATCTGGTCTGCGATCGCACCCGCACCATCAACCGGCTCCGCGCCCAGCTGAACGGCATCTTCCCCGCTCTGGAACGGGCATTGGACCTGAGCAACGCGGGCCCGCTGATCCTGCTCACCGGATACCAGACCCCGGCCTCTATCCGGCGGCTGGGCCGCACCCGCCTGGAGGCATGGCTTCGCCGTCGCAAGGTCCGCAGCGCCGGTCAGGTCGCCCGGACCGCGCTGGAGGCCGCCGAACGGCAGCACACCGCCGTGCCGGGGGAAGACGTCGCCGCCGAGCTGGTGCACACGCTCGCCCAGCAACTGACCGCTCTCAACGAGCAGATCGCCGCAGTGGACCGTCGCATCGCCGAGCGGTTCAGGGAGCACGAACTCGCCGAGGTCATCACCAGCATGCCCGGCATCGGCCCGACTCTCGGTGCGGAGTTCCTCGCTGCCACCAACGGTGACATGGAGCTCTTCGGCTCCCCGGACCGGCTTGCCGGCTTCTGCGGTCTGGCTCCCGCCTCGCGCGACTCCGGCCGCATCAGCGGCAACCTGCGCCGACCCCAGCGATACCACCGCGGCTTGCAGCGTGTCTTCTACACCTCCGCGCTGATCAGCATCCAACGCCACCCAGAGTCCAGGGCGTTCTACGACCGCAAGAGGGCCGAGGGGAAGCGCCACACGCAGGCCGTCATCGCCCTCGCGCGCAGACGTGTCAACGTCCTGTGGGCACTCCTGCGGGACAGGCGCTGCTACCAAGCGGTCCCACCCGTCGCTATGGCGGCATGAGGACCCGAACAGCTCATCGCTGACGCTTGACAACGTCATTGGGAATCCTCCCGCCAAGGTGGAGAGCTATCTGCTCGCACCCGGTGACCGTCTGCTGCTGCACACCAACGGCGTGATCGAAGCCCGCAATCCTGACGGAGTTTTCTTCGCCTTGGCCGAGGCCATGGAAGCGGTGTCCACTTGCACTCCGTCACAGTTCCTGGAACAACTGCACCGGGCATTGATCCGTCACACCGGGGGCCACCTGGCCGACGATGCGGCGATGATCGTCGTTGACCGGCTCGACGAAGAAGCAGGCGAACCAGTAGCCCGCGCAGCTGTTGCTCGACACCTCGAAGCGTGAAGCACGGCCGTCCTTGCTGTCCGGGGACGCAGACAAGATCATCAGGCCAGGTGAACCGGCGAGGTTAAACGCCAAGCGTCGTCCGGCAGTCCGGGCGCCAGCCGGTGCAAGTCCGGTCCGGGGAGGCGCCAGGGTCCCCGGTGGCTGACTTCCGGCGTCACTCGAAGGGTGGCGTCGAGGTGGAGTGACAAGCGCCCTCCGGGGGCGTGCAACCGGCCAATCCGCAACATTACTGACGTCGGCTCGTCAGGGTGATGCTGGATCGTCGAGGGTCAGGCCGGTGCCCGCTATGAAGCCGTCGAGGGTGTCGGGGGTGTCGGGCCGGTACTGAAGTCGTTTGAGCCGGTTGCGGACGAGGGCCTCGAGCCGGTCGAGGGCGACCACGGCGAGGTTGGCCAGGCTGCGCTTGACGTGCGCTCATACCCACTCCACGGGGGTGAGGCCGGTGAGTAGGCGGAGCAGCAGGAACACCGTCAGTCGTGCCCGCTCGGCGATCAGCTCACGCATGGCGTGGGATACATGGGTGTTCAAGCGGTCCCACACCAGCACGATCGGCGCTTTGACGAGCTGGTGAGTGCCGTCGATCAGCGCGATGAAGGCGTGCTCTGAGCGCAGTCCCATGTCGTGCAACTCATTGATCATTCAGTTCGCCGACGTCGACGCCTGCGAGCGCGTCCATGACGCGGTCCCAGGCTTCCCGTCCGGCGGCCCGATGGAGTTCATCGGCGCGGCACTTCATGGCTCAGCGGGTGAAGTCGTCCTCGTACGGCCGCACTTGCTGCGTGAAGCTGGCGACGCAAGGGGACCGAGGGCGCGGAGTGGGTGTCCGGCACACGCCGACCGCCGACTGAGTGAGTCCGCCCTGTCGCCCCTGTCGGCCACCGCGGCGCTCTTCATGCGGTGCGCCGTTGGTCGTCGGCACAACCGCCGCCTGCGATGGCGCGCCATTGCCGGGGGGACATTCCGTAGGCGATTCGGAACGTCCGGCTGAAGTGGGAGGGGCTGGTGAAGCCGAAGCGGTGCGCGACGGCCGACACCGAGGGGCCGCCAGTACCGGGGCGGCCCAGTTCACGTCGGCATGCCTCCAGCCGGCGGCGCTGGATCCACCGGCTGACCGTGGTGCCCTCAGCCTCGAAGAGCCGGTGCACATAGCGCACGGACACGTGGTGCTCAGCGGCGATGGCCTGTGGCGACAGGTCGGGGTCGGAGAGGTGGCGGTCTATGAAGGTCTGGATGCGCAGCCGCATCGCGGTACCGGCGGTGTCGGTGGTGTCCTGGCCCAGCCGCTCGGCGATCAGCGTGCTCAGCAGGTCCACGGCGTTGCGGGCGAGCATGTCACCGATCCGTGGCGGGTAGCTGGGCGCTTCGGCTGCAAGCCGGGAGAGGAAGCGGGCCACCAGCGCGGCCGTCCCGGTGTCGGGCCGCAGAGTCACCGCGGTGATGCGTTGCAGGTCGGGCTCTGAAAGTCCCAGCGCCTGCCGAGGCACGCTGAAGAGCCGCATCCGGAAGGGCTCGGCGAACCTGAGTGCGTATGGCCGGGTGGTGTCGTAGAAGGTGAGGTCGCCCGGCCCGAGGAGCGCTTCCCTGCCGTCCTGGGCGACCACTCCGGAGTTACGCCCTTGGACGCCCAGGTTCACATGCTCTCCCTCGGCCTTGGCGATCAGGCGCGCGGTGCGGCGGACTCGGTTCGCGTCGCCCTCAACCGTGGAGATCTGCAAGCAGCCGAGCCGGTCGGTGGTGACCATGCCACGGAAGGGCTCGTCGGCGATGGGCGTGATGTCCAAGGGCACGCAGGTCCGCTCGATCACCTCGTGCCAGTAGGCAAGCCGATCTGCGGCGGGCACCGATGCCGTGGACAGCACGCGACTCAATTTCTTCCCCCCTTGTTCCTGACTCGTCCGTGCGAATGTAGCCGCCGGGGCCAGGGGAAAATCAGTGTGCTCTGAGACAAGTCTCGGTGCCTCGGCGGACAGGGTGCGCCAGGACACCGGGTCTGGCGTCAGCTGGTGTCGCTGGACGAACAGGCCCATGAGGCGTAGAGGGAGTGCATAGATGAGGGATCAGGGTTGACGTGCGGCTGTCCCGCCACGAAGTCAGTCGGCACGGACTCATTGCCATCGTTGGCTGCTCTCACCGCTGCCGCTCCAGCCGGGTCATGCCAGATGTCGACCCCACCGGATGCGCAGTCGCAGACAGGACTTGCCGCCCGATCGCCAGAAGATGACCGGCCGACCGTCAACCGGGCTGCGGCATTGTGCCTACAGCGCCCGATTGACCTCGGGGAGGATCAGAGGCGAGTGGTCATCCGGTCGGCCGGGGTTTCCAAGACCAAGGGCCGACGCTGTCGAGCCCGCGCCCGACGGTGTCCGGCAGCACCGCCGCCGGACACCGTCAGGCCGGGATGCCGCAGTCCGTCAGCACTGAGCAGGTCGTGGCACAATCTCCCAGGTCTGCTTGATCCTTGGCACGTCCAGGAACGGCCGCATGCTGACCGTGTTGTCGTTCCACCAGGTCAGGTGTGTCGTCGGGCCTTCGCTCCGGAGCCCGCCGTCGTTGCAGTCGAAGGCCCAGACCTGGCCGGAGTCGTTGCGGTCGCAGGGGGAGGTGTACACCAGCGCCCTGATCCCCGCTCCGGCGTCCAGGCACTCCCCGGAAGCCCAGTTCTTGACCATGAAGCGGTCGTACGGGTTCCAGGGAATGATCCGCCAGTTGCCTCGGAGGTTGTCCGTGTCGCACCGTTCGAGAACCATCGGATCGGTGGACCGCTCATAGGCGGTGAGACATTCGCTCTGGCCGGTGGCCGCCCTGATCCGCACCTTTTCCGCGCTCCAGAAATCAGCCGAGGCGGAACCGATTTGAGTGACCGACATTAATGTGGCGGCCAGTCCGATCACGGCCGCACGCGTCGTCGCTTTGCTCTTCCATCGGGTCATTTTGTGGGCTCCCGGTGTCGTTGTGTTGTTTTCGTCTGCGGTGGTTCGCTTCACGCGGCACGTGCGATGCAGATGCGGGCGCTGAGCCGTGAGCCTGCCTCATAGAACATGTACTCGGTGCCGTTGTCGCTGCCGAACGACGGTGCGGCGACGCGGCCGTTGTCCGAGGGGATGGGCGAGTGGAAGACGCCCAGGTGGTTCTCCATGTCGAGGCCGTTGCCAACCTCGGTGATCCGCATCCGGCCGTCGCTGCCGTGGTAGGCGACGTAGATGGTTCCATTGCGCTTGACCAACGCCGGTCCGGCGATGTCCGTGAGCCCGTCGGGCTCGGGGTTGACCAAGGGGGTCGAGCTGAACTGCCAGTCGTCCCAGCCGTTGGGCGACCAGCCGTAGAAGATCCGCCGCCCGTTGCGGACGCCCATGAAGACCATGACGTACCTGTTGTCGCGACCCGGGAGCCGGTGATCGAAGACCCGGGCGTAGGAGGTCTCCGAGGTGCCAGGCACCAGCCGGGTGCTCAGGATGGGTGTCTCGTCGGTGAAGGTGATGCCGTCCTTGGAGCGGGCGACCCGGGTCACGGTGTTCTCGCCGTGGAAGTAGCAGAAGAACTGCCGGGTGGCTGCATCCCACAATACGTGCGGCGAGGACACGTGGCTGACCGTGGTGCTCGGCAGCTGGTTGTCGATCAGCGGGTTGCCCCGATACTCGGCGAACGGCCCAGCCAGGGAGTCGGCGAAGGCCACGCAGATGCCGCCGGGGTTCTCGTGCGGCGCATAGTAGAGGTAGTACTTCGCCCGGGCTCCGCTGATCTTGTCGTACATCCCACGGACGGTGGGGAAGATGCACTCACCGGTGGGGTTGTAGCGCAGCGGCGCTGCCAGCGCGTCCCGCAGGTACCGATATGTCGGCATCCCGGCCGGCCCTGCCGCCCATGCCGCTTTCCTATCGGTGAGTCCGGCACCCGCACCCAAGGGGATCCCGACCGCACCGGCCGCCGTGCCGCGCAGCACAGCGCGCCGGCTGACCACCTGGCGGTTTCGGGCTGAAGGCTCCATGTCTCCCGTCCCTGATGGCGATGGATCTCGTACGCGACAGGCGCCATGACGTACAAACCAGCCGGTCGGCGCCACCACCCGACGTTAGGGCCGGTGGCACGCGCCGCTTGCCTGCCAGCGCACCGACACTTGTCCGGGAGTGCACTGATCTCCACCGCGCTGCGGCGGCCACGTTCCCAGGGGGACATGACGAACCGGGGAGACTTCGGGTGGGTCATGTGCTGTCCACGGCGTCGGTGCCCGTCGGCGAACGGCTGGCCTCCTGGCACGAGGTGATCGAGCAGACCTGCGTGCCGTTGGACATCGCCCCTGCGCCGAGGCGACCGTTCCATGAGAGGCTCACCACCGACCGGCTGGGGCACGTCGGGGATCCGGCTGAGGCTGATTTCTGCGAGCTCAACCGTTGTCAGGCCGTGGCGGCCGTCACCGACCGAGTCCTGTTGCGAACGTTGCTATGCGGTGCCGTCCTGCCGTGTGGTGAGCGTGCTGGATATCCAGTCCGTGATGTACGTGCTCATGCCGTCGCTGTGCCGGACCCCAACGGAAGTGGTCCAACCGGCGGCCGCCGGCCAGGGCCTCGGTGTAGTGCCACCGGCTCACCGGCGCAGCCGGGATCTTCTGCAGCAGATGGTCAATCGCTCCGGGCGGTGCGAGCGCGTCGTTTTCCACCCCGACGCCCAGGACGGGAAGCGTCAGCCGCGCGAGCGCCGCCTCGGTCTCGCTCCCGCGGAGCGTGTAGCGGCCGGTGCGGCCGCGCCGACGGCCGTCCGGCCCAGACGGCATGAGGCCAGGCCGGAGGCCGCCCGGGGTGCCGATGCCGTCTGACGCGGAAGACGGCGCCGGACGCCGGTCGGGAACCGGGGTGGCGCCGCCCGCCGTGTGTCCGGGGAGGTGCCCGGCGCCGGGATGTCAGCTTGCGGCGATGAAGCGGTTCACGATCTCCGCGAACTCGGCACCCCGGTCTTCCTGGAGGAAGTGTCCGCCGTCCTTCACCACGGCGTGTTCCTGGCCCGCGCAGCCGGGAACGAGCTTGAGGAAGACCCGGTCGGCACCGCGGGTGATCGGGTCCTGGTCGCTGAAGGAACACAGAAAGGGCTTGGTGAAGCTCTGAAGGGCCTGCCACGCCCGGCGGTTGGGTTCGGCGGCGGGATCGTCCGGGGACACGGGTACCAGCAGCGGGAACTGCCGCGCCCCCTCCTTGAACGTCTCGTCGGGGAACGGCGCGTCATAGGCGGCGACGACCTCCGGAGCGAGCGTTGTCGTGCAGCCGCCGTTGACGATGTCGCCCGCGCGGAACTCCGGGGTTTTCTGGCTGAATTCACGCCATGCGCGGAAGGCGTCGCCGGGATCGCGGTCCCCGGTGGGCAGGAATGTGTTCGCCACGACCACCCGCGCGAAGCGGTCGGGTGCCTCGGCCACCAGGCGCAGGCCGATGAGTCCGCCCCAGTCCTGACACACCAGGGTGATGCCGCGTAGGTCCAGCCGGTCGAACAGGGCCTCGCACATCCAGTCCACGTGGCGCTGGTAGGTGTAGTCCGAGCGCAGGGCCGGCTTGTCCGACCTGCCGAAGCCGACGAGGTCGGGCGCGACGCACCGGTGCCCCGCCGCGGAGAGGACCGGAATCATGTGCCGGTAGAGGTAGGACCAGGTCGGCTCCCCGTGCAGCAGCAACACCGTCTCGCCCGAGGAACCGTCTCCGTCGTCGACGTAGTGCAACCGCAGCGACTCGTCGCTGCCATCGTCCGCCGCCACTTCCGCATAGTGGGGCGCGAAGGGGTAGTCCGGAAGGTCGTTGAACCGCTCATCAGGCGTACGCAGGCTATTCATGGGACGACTCTAGGGGGATGTGCGGCCTGCGGGAGGCGGCCAACCAGCCTTCAGGTACGTATCCCTTCCCGGGCTGCGCCACACCTATGCAGCCCCGGCATGCCGCCGGTGCGCGGAAAAGGGGGATGAACAGGGCAGAGCCGCCGGCGCTGTTGGTCACCGCCGGGCAGTATGGCGACTCGCCTCAGTTCGAACCGAGTTGGAGGCATCCGGTGCCTCGGACGGGTGGCGGCCGTCCGCGTGCCCGCCCGCCTGCGGGACCCCGGGTCCGCAAGCCCTCGCATCCTGCCGATAGCCCCAGGTAAACCGGCTCGCCATCTGCTGAACGAGGGGATCACAGGTCCAGTTCGTTTCGGCACCGTGGAACTCCACACCGTGCCGCCGGGCTACGCCGCGGAACATGACGGGGACGTGGAGCGCGACGTGGTGGCCCTGCTCAAGAGCCGGGCGGATGACGTAATCCAGCGCGGATACAGGCGAGGGTATCGGCTCAGCGGTAATCCCCATGCGTATAGCCACGGACCCTCCAACGTTTTCATCGACCAAGACCGACCAGCTCACCCAAGCCGGAGTACCGGTGTCCGCGGCAACCTGGGACGAAAGTGCGCGGCCTGGCGCGAAGAGGGCCTGATGGGCCTGGTCGACAAACGGCACCTGCGTACTGCAGCCCCATATGGACGGGTCGATGCGCGACTGGTCGACATCGTGTGGGAGATCCTGGACGACGAGCGCGCCATGGGCCTGTCACTGGGAACGCTGTCCCGCCTGATCGACCGGGTGGGGCAGATGGTCCGGGTGCGCTGCGCAAACCCGCGCGCGCACCCGCGTCTCTCCCAGGACGCCTCAGACCGGGCTGGCCCCCGCCCACCGGTGGATGGCGAGTGCGGTGGTACGGGCGTGTTCCTCCAGCATGGTGGAGTGGTTTCCGGGCACGGTGTCTTCGGCGTGCGGCAGGTTCCGCTCCGGGGCAGGTTCGGCACCGGGCGGTAGATCCCGGGCCGGTACGTACAGGGTGGGACAGGCGAGCGGCGCGGGTTTCCAGCCGCTGAAGAGCTCGAAGTATCCGGCCATGGCGGTGAGCCGGTCGGGGCTGGCAGAGGCGAATTCCGCCGCCCGGCGCAGCATGTCCGACGTCATCGCGGAGAGGGTCTGACCCCGGTCGCCGGGACCTGGGGGACAGGTGTCCACCAGGGCGACGGCCGCCGGGGCGGCGCCCTCGGACTCCAGACGCTCGACCACGACATGGGCCACCGAGCCACCGGCCGACCGCGCCAGCAGTACCAGCGGGCCTTCGGCGGCAGCTGAGGGGACGGCGATGGCCTGGGCGGTGACGAGAGCATCCAGTGTGGAGGGCAGAGCCTCTTTGGGCTCGAACCCCGGGTGCCGCACCGCGGAAACCGGCCGCAGCCCGCGCAGCGCGGCGCCCAGGCGCGCGTATTCCTGCGGTCCGGACCTCACTGTGCGCGGGGAGGCAGACCGTCCGGGCTCCCGTGCCGCTCCGCCATGAGCATGACAGGTTCGTGCGTCGCACCGGGGCCTGAGTCCTGTCCAAGACCGGGCGCAGGAGCCCGAAAGGCCACCAGCCTCTGGCTGTGGCAGACCGTCGGACGTGGCGGGCGCCCGCAGACGGTGCCTCGGCGGCGTACCGCCGCGTCAGCTCGGTGGCGAGCGCGTAGGCGGCCTCGGCAGCGTCCTCCAGCAGGCGCATGGCGTGCCGGAGCGCAGGAGCAACGGCCGGGTCTGGCACAGAATCTGTTCTACAGAGCCGGGTCTGCCGGTGCTCCGCGGGTCGGCGAGGGTGATCAGCTCGGGCGGGTGCGCAGTTCTTCGTTGATGCGCTGAGCTTCTTCGAGTTGGTCTTCGAGGACGACGATGCGGCAGGCGGCTTCTATCGGGGTGCCGGTGTCGACGAGTTCGCGGGCCCGGGCGGCGATGCGTAGCTGGTACCGCGAGTAGCGGCGGTGGCCGCCTTCGGAGCGCAGGGGGGTGATCAGACGGTGCTCACCGAGGGCACGGAGGAAGGCGGGAGTGGTGCCGAGTATCTCCGCGGCCCGGCCCATGGTGTAGGCGGGGTAGTCGTCGTCGTCAAGGTTGTCGGTGGGACGGGAACTGCTAGGGGGCATAGACCTCTTCTTTCGAAAGACGCGTCATGGGGCCCGGGTGCCGTGCTGGCACCCGGGCCCCGAGCTTTCAACACCATCTGCCGGCTGACTGCGCCGGCCTTCTTGTTCCGCTGCTCCGCACAGGAGGACGGAAACGCGGGGATCGCGAATGCGTGACCGGGGACCACCTTCCAATCGGGGCCTGCGGTGCCCGAGCGGCGTTCTTCCCCGCCCGGGCGATCCTGATGGCGTCTGCTCCTTACTTCACTCGGCTACTCGGTTGTACTGCTGGATATTGCGGGTACTGCTGGCGGCCCCTGGGGCCGCTCGGCCCGGCAGCCAGTAACGGGACCCACCGTTCCCGGCCCCGTCACTCCACTGCCGTTCCGCTTCCTACTGACCTGCTCGCACGGCAGTTCATCTCTGCCGTGCCCTCTTCGACTTCTTGGGTACGAGGAAAACGCTACCCTCGGCGCGCCCCAATGTCTACGTCCGCCACAACAGGTTTTCTCTGCCGTTGGTGACGAGATTTCTGTAACGAGACCACTTGGAAGAGTGTTGTGTGGGCTTGAAGAACCCGGCACAGCGGAGCGGCTTCCCAGACCGCGCGGACGACGTCCGCTTCGGGGCAGCCCCAGCTGGGCAGCCGAAGCGATCTGCTCGGCGCGGTCGGCCAGTGGCCCCCGGCGGCCCGGCCGACGGGCGCAGCGTCACTGCTGTCCGTGACCAGGCTCGCGAGCAGGCGCAGCCCGCCCTCGGCGGCGCCGCCAGCCGCGGACAGCACCAGCAGCTCCACGCCTGATTCGTCCGGCAGCGCGAAGTTCTCCTGATGCAGTTCCAGCAGTCCGACCAGCGGGTGCCGGTACGTCGTGCGTCCGTGTGTGCGGGCACGCACCTCCGCGCGGGCCCAGAGGCGGCGGCAGCGCCCGCTGCCCATCGCCAGCTCGCCGATGAGCGGGGCCAGGCGGGGGTCCCCATGGTATTTACCGGCGGCCAGGCGCAGGTGCCCGACCACGTCGAGGGCGCATGTGTCCCAGTCCGCGTAAAGGCCGCGTGCGGCCCCCTAAAGGAAGATGTGCCGGGCAGTGTTCAGGCCCGGCATCGGCCGGCCGTAGAGGACCCCGGCGAGGCGGTTCCCGGCGAGCACGTCCAGACGGTGGTTCCTGAGTAGCGCGGGCGCGTCGGCGACCGGGCCGAGGACGCGTAGCAGCTCCGGCCGGATCCGTACGCCCGGCGCCTTCGCTCGGCGTCGGCGTTGCCGGGCGAGCCGGTAGAGGTGTCGGTGTCGTCGAGGCCGAGCCGAGAACGCGGGCGAGCGCGTCGAGGACCTGCTCGGAGGGCTGCGTCGCACGGCCCTGCTCCAGGCGTACGGAGTAGTCGACGCTGACTCCGGACAGGTGTGCGATCTCTTCACGGCGCAGCCCTTCGACCCGGCGGCGACTGTTGGTGGGGATGCCGACGGCCGTCGGGTCGACCCGGGAACGCCGGGTCCGCAGGAAGCCCGCAAGATCGTCCATGCCCACCCGGCCTCGGTGGCGCCCGTGAAGGTGGCCTGCCAGTGCCAGGAAGCCCCGTCCGATGGAAGAGGGGCTCCTGAACGCCGGGCGCCGCGGCGCCCAGGATCGAAGGCATCCGATCCGAAGGAGTTCCCATGAAGACGCTGAGCGTCTACGCCCACCCGGAGCCGAAGTCGCTCAACGGTTCGCTGAAGGACCTCGCGGTGTCCATGGGAGAACGCCGGGCACGAAGTACGGGTGAGTGATCTGTACGCGATGAACTGGAAGTCGGTCGTGGGCTCGGCGCGGGGCGTCTGCGATGTCGGTGCGTCAGTGGGAAGGAACGGATGAGCGGGTGGTGGCAAGTGCACTGGCCGCAGCCCGCACTGGCCGCAGCCGGTGATGCAGTCGGCGTATCCGCCGGTGAACCGTTTGCCGGCGGTATTGACCGCACTGGCCTGTTCGACGGGGTTTTCGGCTTGGCCGCCGCTCACGCCTCGGGCTCCGGACGGCGCGCTGCCGGGGGCGGCCCGGAGGAGGGCCGTCCAGGCGCAACCGGTCGCCGTGCCGGGCGGCAGCGGTGCCTGGGTGCCACCGTCTCCCGCTCGCCGTGGGTACCAGGACTCTCCGGTCCGCGGGGCGGCCAAGGCACAGGGTGTCCTCTGCCGAGTTCAGCCGCCGGGAGCGTGACGGGACCCCAGATGGCGCGGAAGAGGTGGCCATCCTCCCAGGCTGGTTGCCGCATGAGCGCGCCTACCCAGATCCGTACCGCGCGTCCTCGCCCCGGGCGGTGACGGCGGCCGCGTCGAGGTGTTCCCCGGCGGTGGTTGCGGGACGCGTGTGGGGTATCAGTGCGGCGGGGGAGGTGATGCGTCGCGGACTTCTCTCCGGGCCGGGGGATGCCGGGATGCCGTGCTGCGGCTCGTCTGGGGGGGTGGTGCTGGGTACAGCGCTGTCGGGTAGTCAGGTGCAGTCCGGGCACGCCCCATGCGCGGCATTGTCGAGGTCATGCAGATGAGACAGCGGTGGAGAGCACTGGCAGGGGTCTATGGGGTGGTCGCGTTCGTGGCGGCCGGTGTGCTGGGAGCGGTGGTGCAGCCGGCGACGGGCGTTCCCACCGAGGTCGTTCTGACCCAGTTCGGTCCGGCGCTGGCCGTGGCTGTCGCGGCTGTGCTGTGGCCGTCCCGGACCCGCGGGCTGCTGGCCGGATCCGCTCCGGGAGCGGTTGTCTCCTGGCTGCCGTTGCTCGCCACGGCCCCCGTGATCATCCTGTTGTCGGCAGGCTCGTACGCCTTCCTCACCACCACCGCCCATGCCACCGGCCCGCCCACTGTCCACCACCCCTTCCTCCTCATCGCTGTTGCCCAGCTGGCCGGGGCCTGCGGTGAGGAGATCGGCTGGCGCTGCTTCCTGCAGCCCCTGCTGCGCACTCGCTTGGGTCCGTTGGCCGCGTCGGCGGCGGTGGGGGTGGTGTGGGGCCTGTGGCATGTCCAGGTGCTGGCCCAAAGTCCCGCCTACGCGGCGGGTTTCCTGCTGGCCACGACCGCGATGTCCGTCGTACTGGGCCTGGCCCTGGACCAGGCGCGAGGGCTTGTCCGCCTGCTGTGCGCGGGCGCCTTCCACACCCTGGTCAATCTGGGCATGCTCGGGTTCATGGACGAGGAGACGGGCAGGGCGGCGCCGATGGTCCTGTTCGGCCTGGCGTGCGCGGCGATGGCGGTGCCCTGGGTGTTGTGGGGACGGCGTACCACCACCGTTACGATCACCGCGACGGCGGGGTGAGCGGGGCGGGGGTCATGAGGACAGGGCGCGGGGGACAGGGCGTTTCCGGCGCGAGGAGTGGGTCGCCCTCGGGCGCTGCCAGCTGCTCGGGCTGACCGGTGTCGCGGTGATCGGTGCCGGGATGCTGGCCGGCGGGGCGTTGCTGCTGGTGCCGCTCGGGGTCGGCTTCTGGGCGCTGCCTCCGGCCGCCCGGCTCCTGCGCCGCGTTTCCGACCGGTACCGGGACCGCGCGGCCCGCTGGTCCGGCCGCCCCCTCAGCCCTCCCGACCCCCTCCCGCACGACACACACCTCGGCCCGCCGCAGCAGTCCGCGATCCTCGGGGACGACGGCTTCTGGCGCGACCTGCGCTGGGCCTGGCTGGAGCCGTGGACGGGCGGACTGCTGGCGGCGGTACCGCTCGGGCTGGCCGAGTACGGGGTGTTCGGCGCGCTCGTCCAGCCCTGGGTGTGGCGGCGGCTGGGCGAGGGCAACTGGTACGCCTTCGTACCGGTCACGACGACGGCCACCATGGTGTCCGCCCTGCTCCTCGGCCTCGTCCTCCTCGCGGCGGGTCTGCGTCTGGCACCGGCCGCAACGACGCTGCACGCCCGGCTCACCCACCGCCTGCTGTCCGCCCCGCGCGCCACCGAACTGGCCCGCCGCGTGGCCCGGCTGGCCGCCACACGGTCCACCGCGCTGGACGTCCACGCGGCCGAACTCACCCGCATCGAACGGGACCATCGCGATCAGCAGGGACCGCTTTGCCGCTCTGCTCCTGGTCAAGCATGAGACCCACGGCAGTGGAACTACACCCTGCTGCCCGACCCCACCGAGCCGACTACCTCACCTGTCAGCAGCGAGGTGCGCGGCGTCGCCGAGCGACGCCGATCCCGCCTGGCCGACCCGCGACTGACCGGACTGAGCAGCACAGAACTCGCCCAGCTCTCCGCCGAGTTGGCTTCGCTCCAGGCAGCACAGGCTCAGGAACGCTACAGCGAGCAACGCGGCGGACGCGCCCGACGCGCCACCGGCAACCAGCGGACCGCTGACCCCCGCTGCTCGGGCGTGGGGTGCGGGCAGTGGGCCGAGTCCGGTGACCAGCCGGCGCAGCGCCCACGAGCGCTCCGCGCGCCGCACCACGGCCCTCAGCTCGTCTGCCACGTCCCGGCCGTCCACCACCTCGTCGCGGACGCCCCGTGCCCGCGCGGCGAGATCGTCCCAGCCGCACACAGCCAGGAACCGGGCAGCGCTGTCGGGGTGGGCCGCGCGCAACCGCCGGGCGGCCCGCCCCCGTTCCACCCGCTCACCGCGGGCGGCACGCAGCCACGGTTCGTCCCAGTACGCCTGCCCCGGGGCGCCCGCGGCCCTCACGGGGCAGATCTCGGCGCACTGGACCACATCGCCCTGCAGAGCCAGGCGCAGCACAAGTCCGGCGGGCCAGTCCGGCAGCACCGGCCCGAGCGGGCACATGCAGCCGGTCAAGCCTGAGCCCGTCCCGGTCATCGGCCCGCTCCGCCATCGGCCCGCTCCGCCATCGGCAGGTCGGCCACCGTCATCTCGCCGTCACGGTCCTCGTAACCGGAATGCCCGCCAGGTGAACCGCCCGCCGCAGTTCCTCGTTCTTCTCCTGCGAGAAGCCTCAGATGACCCTCCCGCAGCGTGGCAGTCGCCGCATGGGGCGAGCGGACGGCAACGCGGGCACGGGGGCGCGGGACCTCACCGAAAAGTTCCCCGAGCCAAGCGTCCTGCTCGGCGCCGGTCTCACCGACCACCACCAGCAGATCAGCAGAGGACGGACCTTGCGCCGACGGCCACCCGAGCCGGCGCAGTTCCCTCTTGGGTTTCCGTGGCCCCCGCCGAAACAGCCAGAAGCACGTGGGGGCGGCTCAACGCCGCACGCCTCGCCTCGTCCCTCAGGCCCATCGGAAGGCGCCCTCACGCCAGGCGTACGCGACCGCGGCGAGCAGGATCCAGAGGAACAGGAACATCTCCACCACGGCGCTGGTGCCAGTCTTCGCCACCACCCTCGCCCACGGGTACATGAAGAGCATCTCCATGTCGAACGCAAGGAAGATCATGGCCACCGGATACCACCGCACGTGGAAACGCGAGACGGCATGCTCAGCGGGAGGCAGCCCGCCGCTGAACGCTCCCGCCCGCAACGGATCCCCGCGGTCGGCAAGCCACAGTCCGAGCCCGTAAAGGGCGGCCACAGCGGCCGCGACCACACCCAGCGTGATCAGCATCGGCTCCCAGGCTTGACTGACCGGCACTCCCGCCTCCCTTCCCCGCACTGAGGGACGAGTGCCTCAACCCACCGCTCTTATGCCCATCGGTTCCACCGCGATGGCCGTCAGACGGCATCGGCAGGCGGGACCGGGCGCGCGCCGGCACCACGCGACGGGGGCTTGCTGTGCACATAGAGCAGACGGCGGTCGCCGACGTCCAGCCGCTTGGGCATCGGCAGCTCGTAACGCACCGGGCGGTGATGATCGGCGAGCTGCTTGCGGGGGTCGTAGACCTGGTTGAAGCGCCACAGCATACGGGCGAAGTTCGTCTGTCCCCTGAGGAGGTTGCCCCCGAGTACCCGCAGCGCGCCGAGTGCCGTGGACAGCCCCAGATGCTTGCGGTTGATGACGGCCTGAGTCCGGACGAGTTCCTCGTAGAAGTACTTCAGCGGCAGCGTGGTCGGGACCACCGCGTGCTGGATGTCGAACAGCCGATAGTCGCGTGTGGTCAGGCGCCTGGACTCGGTGTGCCAGATCTCCGTGCCCGGATAGGGCGTCATCACCGTCAGATGGACGATCTCGGGCACCGCCAGCGCGAATTCCCGTACGACCCGGAAACGCTCCTCGTCCCAAGCCGGATCGACGATGAGGTTGATGGCGACATCGATGCCCAGGCGGCGGGCCGTCTCCAACGCCTTGAAGTTGTCGTCCGGGCTGACGCGTTTGCGGTAGAGGTCGAGTCCTTCCGCGTCGATCGCCTCCATGCCGAGGAACATGTAGCGCAGGCCCAGACGAGTCCAGCGCTGAAAAACCTCCACATTGCGCAGCAGGACGTCGCTACGGGTCTCAAGGTAATACCGCTTGCGGATCTTACGCCGTTCGAGTTCCGCGGCGATGGCGTGCCCGTGCTCGGGGCGGATGAAGGCGACATCGTCCACGATGAAGACATTCGGCTCCCGGATACTCGCCATCTCCTCGCCCGCGGCCTTGGGGGACGCTTTGCGGTAACTGCGGCCATAGAAGGTCCACGCGGAACAGAACGAGCAGTCCCAGGGGCAGCCGCGGGTGAATTCGATCGAGGCACAGGGGTCGAGCTCTCCGATGAAGTATCGGTTGCGGCGGCGCATCAGATCGCGGGCGGGCCTGGGCAGGTCGATGCTGTGCAGCATCTGAGGCGCCGGTCCGCCTCCGGAGGGTGTGACGATGCCGGGCACCCCCTCCACGCTCCCGTCCCGCAGCCCCTCCAGCAGCGGGCCGATGACCGGTTCCCCTTCGCCCCGCACGACCGCGTCGACGGCGCCCTCCGCCTGTTCGAGCACCTCTTGGGCAACGAAGGAGACGCTGTGACCGCCGAAGAACACGAAGCAGTCGGGGAGGGTCTGCTCGACGCGCCTGGCGATCTCGATCGCTTCCGGAATATTGGCCAGATAGTTGAGGGAAACACCGAGCGCCTCCGGCCGGAAGGAAGTGAGCTCCTCTTCCAGATCCCGGTGCGAGTGCACCTGGAGGTCGATGACACGAACCTGATGACCGGCGTCACGAGCGGCACCCGCGATCCGCTCCAAACCCAACGGCTCCAGGCGCAGAAAGATCTCCGAGTACATCAGAGCACTGGGGTGGACGAGCAACAGACGCATCATGACCTCTGCCGGTGAGGGGATGTCACTGACGTATCCGCGCCGCGAGGCGTCCCAAACGTATTCCTCGCACTTCGGGCCATTCGGCCGACCGCTGTTTCACCGAACCCGCCATGCATTCCTCCTCCTACATGGCGTTGCGGGTGTGCAAGGCGGAAAGTTCGGCAGCTTCGTCGTCCGGGAAACCGAGGCGGGCCATACGGCGTCTGCGTCCCTCGTCCATCTCCGGCTCCAGCCGCTTGACGGCACGGTGCCCGCGCGCGATGGCGTCCGGGGCCCACGACCCGGCAGCGAGGAGCACGAGGGAATCGAAGACGTCACGGTTCAGCCCCGCGGTGGCGGTCAGCGCGTCGTGGCGACGCTCCACAGCTGCCCGCAGCCTCGGGCGCAGCGCCGGGTCCACGGCCGCCCGGTGCTCCAGGTGCGCCACGCCGAACGCCACATGGCGGGCTTCGTCCTGACGCGCGAGCCGGGTGACGCGGCGGGTGACGGGATCGGGGGCGTGCCGGTCCAGGAATGCCGGCAGGGTCAGGAAGCTGCCCTCTCCCAGCACCGACAGCAGGAAGGCGGCCAGGGAGAAATCGGGTTCGGCGAGCAAGGTGGCCAGCGAGGCCCTGCCCTCGGCGGACGTGGTGCCCATGGCGCCGCGCTTGAGCACCGCACGGCGGGTGAAGACCTCGACGTGGCGGGCCTCGTCGGCGGCCTGGACGGCGAGCAGTTGCAGCACCTCCCGGAAGTGCGGGTGCACCCGGGCGAGCATGCGGCCGGGGAGTACCAGGGCCGCCTGTTCGTTCTCCACCAGGTAGGTCATCACCTGCACGACGTCGTCCTCGAGTTCACCTGGCAGTTCGAACTCGGCATCCCAGTCGACCGCGGTCCGCGGGTCCCACTGGGCGGTTGCGGCATGGGCGTACAGGCGTGGCGCCAGGTCGGCCCAGGCTACGTCGCGGTCGGCCACGTCGAAGGGGAGCTCGGGGCCGCCCGCCTCCGCCAGAGCGCCACGGGCGGCCAGGCCCCAGTGCGCCTCCGGACGGGCGACCACGTCATCCGGCCCGGGTCCTCCGGCGCGTTGCGCACCGGACCACCGGTCGGTGTCCGCCCGGCCCCGGACGACGCGGAATCGGGCCGGGGCTCCGGAGGACGCGTCCTCGGGGAGGAGCCGGTGGCCTTCCTGACGGGCCCACGCCGCGAGGTGCACCGGCAGGGCCGGGTCGCACCCGTCATGTCGACCGCGCCGCCCGGCCCCACGTCCGCCAGGGCCCGGCGCAGCAGCAGGTGAGCGCCCTGTTCGAAGCCGAGGCCCGCCAGGTCGACGAACGGCGCGGAGACGCCTTCCTCGCGTCGGGGGTTCACGGCCGGTACTCGGACGCCGTCACTCAACCCTGCGCGTCGTAGAAGTCCGCGTCGTCCACGAACCGGCTTGCGAGGTCGGGGGCGAGCGCTTCGCCGCTCGGCATGACGCAGTGGTCGTAGGGGTCGGTCCGGGTCAGGATGCGCGTGCCGCCCGGCGAGAGGAATCCCTCCTGGCTGAACAGCAGGTGATTGGCGTCGGTCAGACAGGCGGCGGCGACCTCCCCGGCGGCCAGGGTACGGGCGGCGGCGCGCTCGCCGCCGATGTGGTCCCCGTGGAGCCCCACACCGGTGTCGTGGCGGTTCACCCGGAAGTGCTCGCCCGGGAGCAGGCCGAGGCCGCGCAGGTGGGACAGCGGGAGAAGGGTGGCCTGTGGGGAATCGACCGCTCCGACGGCCACGGTCCGGTCCTTCAGGTCGGAGGGCACCGTGTACGGCGAGTCGGTACGGACGATCACCACCGAGGTGAGATCGTGGTCGGTGTCCCGCATGACCAACGGACGGACGGCCACGCCCCGGGCGGCGGCCATACGGCGGGTGCGCACCCAGGCGAGCGGCGAGTGCCAGGCGGCGTGCAGCCGCCCATCTGTCAGGTCCTCGGCCTGTCGCTCGTAGTGCGAGTAGCAGGACGAAGTCGAACGGCAGTCCCCGCTCGGTCAGCCAGGCGCGGAAGCCGGACCAGATCGTCACCACTTTCGGGTCGTAGGCGACGGCCCCCATCGCCAGCCCGGCCCTCACGCTTCCTCCCCCGCGGGGTAGGTCTCGTCGAGCAGCGGCAGGCCCAGGTCGACGCGTCCGGTGAAGTCGTACAGGGCCTCGGTGGTCGGCGCCATGACGCGCGCGGCCAGGGCGTCGCGGAACCGGCGTTCCACCCCGAGTTCGCGGCGGAACGCGGAACCGCCGCAGATCCGCATCACACCGTCCGCCACCTCGGACGCGACCTCCCCGGCCACGGCGCAGCACACGAAGCGTGGCGTCGGGGCGGTCCGCGGTCAGGGCGGCCAGGGTGTCGTACAGGAACGTGCGCACCTCGTCGGTGCGGATCCGCAGCCGCGCGTACTCCCGTCGCACGACGGGCTGCACGGCCAGGCTCTGGTCGAGATGAGACAGACGGGTGCCCGTCATGCGGTCCCTCGCCAACGTCGTCAGCGCCTCCGCCACGCCTAGCCGGTGACTTCGCACATGGGGGTATCAGGTCTCCTGCCAGCGGGGGCGGGTTTCGTCGATGCCGAGGAGTTCGAGCAGGTGTGCTTGGGCTCCCTGGCTGACGAGGATGACGGGCGGGTCGGTTGCGGTGCCGGGGCGGAGCATGAGGCCGTCGAGGTGGTAGAGGATCATCCGTCCGGTGAAGCGGACCCTGCGATGGTCGGGGTAGAGCCCGCGCATGGTCTGCTCGGCTCCCAGGGCCTGGCGGACTTGGCGTTCGATCAGCCAGAACACGAGCAGGGCCAGGCAGATCACGGTGATCAGGGCGGTGATGCGGCGGTTGTGCTCCAGGAAGGTCGGCGCGACGGCCAGGGGACCTGAAATCGCCGTAGCGGCGTTCGACCACTGCCTGGTCTTTGTAGCGCTTGAGGACTTCGGCGGCGTCGGCCTGCTCGGGAGTGAGCCGGGTGACCAGGGAGTACCAGCCGTCGGCGGCGGCCTCGGTGTCGAGGAGGTCCTGGTCGAAGTGCCAGGTCAGGGACGGGCGCCCGTCGGAGTCGGTGGTGACGGTGGTGCGCAGGCAGTTCGCGACGCGCCGGGTCTTGGCGATCACGCCGATCCGGGCCCCGACCTTCGCCGCGGTGTTGTAGTAGCGGCCGCCGGCGGAGCGCTGCAGTTTATCCAGGTCTTCCGTTGCCTTGGTCAGGGGTTTGGCGCGGGCGGCCTGCTGGCCTTTGGCATTGCCGGTAGAGTAGACCGGATCTGGCGCAGCCGGTGCACCGGGTCGCGTTTACGCCGCCCGGTCATGACGTGGACGTCCTCCAGGACTCGGTAGGTTTCCCGCTGGTCAGCAAGGGTGTTCCGCTCGCGGTCGCGGTCGTTGACGTAGTCGACCAGTTGGGCGGAGGTCACGTCCAAGGCGGCATAGACCTCGGCCTTGACCTGGGCGGCCGGGAGCGGGGCGATAAAGTCGACGCCTGCGTCCAGCAGCGCGGTGATGTTCGGGTAGGACACGAGTTTGGAGTCCGCGACGAGCAGGAGGTCTTAGCGGTCGGCGATCTTGCGCAGGGACTTCATCGCGCCGACGACCTGGGCGACCTCGCCCGCCCCGCCGTCGTAGACGCGGTGGAACAGCGGGACGCCCCCGTCCCGGCTGACGGCCAGCCCGGCCTGGGTCTGCTTCAAGTCCACCCGCCGGTCCTTGGGATGGCCGTACATGACCTGCCAGAACCCCTCCTCTTGGTCCTCATATGCGCCGAACAGCGACATCGAGGCCAGGTCCCAGTGGATCTGGGCGGTATCGATGCCGAACTCCGAAATCGCCTGCGCGCCGACCGATCCGGTGATCTCCTCCAGGCACGGGGCGATCGCATCCAGCGCCCGAGCGATCCGGTCGTCGTTGAGCAGTTCCGGATCAACGCCGAACACCTCCGGCACAGCCCACCCACGCGCCCAGTTCTCCACCCCGACCATCGATGTCGGCGAGGAGAGCCGGTTGGCGACCAGCACCTCGATGACCTGTCCGTGCGTCAAGTGCGCCACGTCCCGGTCCGGGCGCAGCTCGTCGATGATCCCGGCCACGTCCAGCCGGCGCAGAAACGGAGCAGAGGCAGGCAGAGCGCCCAGACGCCTCTTCACCACGGAAGTCAACTCCACCGTCATGCGAGGACTGGACCCGTGAGCGACGGGTGTACGAGATATCGGCATGTCTCACTCAACGAGCCACACCCGGCCGGGTAGCGGGCACATCGTCGGATCATCCGAACCGGTCATATGCGGAGGATGGGACTAGCCGTGGAGGGTTCGGTCGGCTCCGGTGCTGTCGTAGGACTGCTCGATGATGCCCAGAGTCGCGGCAAGGTGCCGACGCGTCAGCTCTTCGGCGGCCTCGATGTCCTGGGCCCGCAGGAGGCCGAGCAGTTCGATGTGTTCGGCGTTGCTGTGCTCTTGCTGATCGGGCTCACGCAGTGACAGGGCCACATACGGGGTCGCACTGTCGCGCAGTCCCGCGACGATGCCGGCGAGGCGGCTGTCCTCCGCGGGCGCGAAGAGGATGTGGTGGAACTCCTGGTTGAGCTCGGCCCATCGGGAGAGGTCATGCTCCTCGGCCATCTGCTCGTACAAGCGCTCCGCCTGGTCGAGGGCTGCCTTGTCGAGCTGCTCCGCCGCGCGGCGGAGCAGCATGGGTTCGAGGACGATCCTCAACTCGTAGATTTCCCGGACCTCGGCGAGGCTCAGCGATCTGACGAAGGCTCCCCGATGCGGGTCGAGGGTCACCAATCCCTCGCGGGCCAGGTCCTGAATCGCCTCGCGGACCGGGGTGGTGCTCACGCCGAGCCGGGCGGCGAGCTCGGTCTGCACCAGTCGGCTGCCGGGCTGCACTCGGCCGTCGAGGATGTCGGAGCGCAGCGTCTGGCGCGCGAACTCGTAGTTGGTTCGGGGACGGCTGCCGGTCACCGCTTCAGCTCCGTTCCCGGAACGCGGGGACACGTGTCGCTCTCCTGGCCCTCATGGGGTCGTCCACACTGTCGTCGCACTTCGAGAACCTATCCGAGATCGCCCCGCCGGCGGAACTCTTCTTCGATCCATTCCCGCTCGGCACCCGCGGCGAGCAGTGTGCACAGCAGTACTCGGGCCTTGCGCGGGCACAGCCATCCGGCCATCGTCACCCCCATCGCCAGAAGGTCCGATTCCGAGCCGCGGAAACCGTAGGTTCGGCGGAAAGTCGTGCCGGAGCCGGCGCGGGAGGCCACCACCACGGGGAGATTCGGGAGCGCCCGCTCGATCGCGTCGGCCACCCCCTGGGAGACATGACCGACGCCGGTGGCGGCGACCACCACGCCCGGTGCACCGGCCGCCACGACGGCATCGAGCAGCTCGCCGGAATCGTCGAGAGTGGCCTCCACCAGGGGGACACGGGCGGCGACGGAATCCGTGCCGCCGGGCCGGGGCCGCGGCCGCTCCAGCGCGGGCGGCCGGATGCCCGGCGGATGGAAATAGTGCACGGCGCCTTCGGTGACGGCTGCAACCGGGCCCGTGGGCGCGGAGGAGAAGGCATCCGGACGGCTGGAGTTCGCCTTTCGCACCCATCGCGCCAAGTGCACCTCGTCGCCCATCACCAACACGCAGCCCCGCGAGCGGCTGGCCGGAGCTGCCGCGACGGTCAGCGCGGCGACGAGGTTGGCCGGTCCGTCCGCGCCGGGCAGGGCCGGGTGACGCATGGCACCCGTGACGACGAGGGGCTCCTGATACGGCCATACGGTCTCGAAGAAGTAGGCGGTCTCTTCCAAGGTGTCCGTGCCCTGCACGACGACCACTCCGGCCGCGCCGGCCGCCACCTGTCCGGCCGCCCAGTCGTAGCAGTCTCCGAGCGTGTCGAAGTCGAGTGAGGCGCCCGGAACGGTGGCCAGCGTGGCGGCGCGTACGTCGATGTCCAGCTGCTCGGCGAGTCCGCCGAGGAGGTCCTCGGCGCGCAGTTCCGGACGGACGCCCGCGGCAGCGCCGCTCGTCGTCATCGTGATGGTGCCGCCGAGGGAGGCGACGGCGACCAGAGGCCGCCCGGTCTTGGTGTGAGCCTTGCACATCATACTGTGCACTTTATAAAGTCTGCCCACTCGCGACAAGGAGGGCAGTCATGACGGCTCCCAGATACCGCTATGTGATCTTCTGTCTGTTGGTCGCCGTGGCGTTGGTCAACTACATCGACCGTGGCGCCATCTCGTACGCTGCCGGGCCGGTCACCGCCGAGTTCGGCTTCGACAAACCGGCGTGGGGCCAGGTGCTCGGCTTCTTCGGGTACGGGTACATGTTCGGTGCGCTGCTGGGTGGCTGGCTCGCCGACCGGATCGGGCCACGCCGGGTATGGCTGTGCGCCGGTGCCGCGTGGTCGGTGCTGGAGATCGCTTCCGCGTTCGCCGGTGAGATCGGTATCGGGCTCTTCGCCGGCTCTGCGCTCGCCGGATTCGCGGTCGTGCGCGTGCTCTTCGGGTTCACAGAAGGGCCGGCCTACTCGACCATCAACCGGACCATCGCGGACTGGGCGGCGGCCAAGGAGCGCGGCTTCGCGGTTTCGCTGGGACTCCTCAGCACTCCGCTCGGCGCACTGCTCACCGCGCCGGTCTCGGTCGGGCTGCTGACCCTGACCGACAGCTGGCGGACCACGTTCATCATCCTCGGGGTAGTCGGCCTGCTGCTCCTCATCGCCTTCTACCGTATGTTCCGCAACGCGCCGGAGGACCACCCGAAGGTTACGGCGGAGGAACTCCGCCACATCCGCGGCATCGGTGAACCGGCCGGCCCCGAAGCAGCCGCACAGCCGGACATACGCGTACCGGCGTGGGCCTTCTTCCGCAGCCGGACCCTGCTGCTCAACGCGGTCGGCTACTTCTCGTTCATGTTCGTCAATTTCACGATCCTGACCTGGGTTCCCAAGTACTTGCAGGACGAGTTCGGCTTCTCGCTCGGCTCCCTCTGGTACCTCGGCATGGTGCCGTGGATCGGTGCATGTGTGACGATCCTGCTCGGTGGGCGGATATCCGACCGGCTGCGGCGCCGTACCGGCAGCCTCCGCGTGGCGCGCAATGCGGTGGCGGTGTGCTCCATGGCCGCGACGTCACTGTGCTTCCTGAGCATCCCTCTCGTGAACAGCGCGGTCGGCGTTCTGACGCTGATGGCCATCGGCAATGCGCTGAACTCGCTGCCCAACGCCGTCTTCTGGAGCGTCATCATCGACACCGCGCCGACGCGCGCCGGAACCTTCGGCGGATTCACCCACTTCATCGCGAACATCGCCGCGGTCGCCGCTCCCACACTCGCCGGATATCTGGCGGCGCGATGGGGGTACCACTCGATATTCGTTGCGGCCGGTGTCGCGACCGCCGTCGGCATGTGCGCCATGGCGCTGATCCGCCCCGGGTACCTCGGTCGATCATGGACTGCGCCGACCTCGCCTGCTCCTGGTGAGAAGGCGACCGCCTGAGCGATCGCCTGCTCACCACCTCACAGAGTGAGCGGTTCTCCGCGAGATGACGCGCGGGAGTCAACGGCGATCGGCGATCTCCGAGACACCGAAACGACGAACACGGCCCAGGCCTTTGGGCCTGGGCCAGAGTTCGACCGACGCCGGCCTACGCCGCGCACCGCTCCTCAACCCCCGGCATCGGTCGCGGGGAGCGAAGGGTTCGACTCTGCTGGCATGAAGACACGAGAGACCGCATTCTTCTCATGGAGAGCAAGCCCATCGTTGGGGGCGTGGAAGGCGCCGACGCGAGGACTGGCTTTCGTATCGTCGCCACGGGAGCCGCATCTGCCCAGGATCAGTGACCCGGTCCGGCCCCGAGACAGCAGCTAGAGCCTCGCCGTTTCACTTGGGGATGGCAGGCTCTGGGGCGGAAGTACGAAAGTGCCTTCCTGGCCTGGGACGGTGAACCTTGCTGAGGGGTTCTGTCGGTCCAGGCGGAGGGCACTTTCCACGTGCAGGCTATCGGGTTGCGTCCCAAGGTTAAGGTCAGTGCCGATGGTTCGGGGGGTGATCGGTCATGCCGGGGCACGGTGGCTGGCGGATCTTGCTGATGCCTCGGAGATTCCTCATGGAGTTGTCAAGCGGCCAGTGTGACGGGCGGTATGAGGTCGTAGCACCGTCCGTCACGTAAAAGGGCCCACAGGACGTTGACCCTGCGGCGGGCGAGCGCCATGACGGCCTGGCTGTGACGTTTGCCTTGGGCGCGCTTGCGGTCGTAGAACCGGCGGGATTCGCCGCAGCACGGATGCTGATCAGCGCGGAGGTGTTGAAGACGCGTCGGAGGCGCCGGCTGTAGCGGGTGGGGCGGTGCAGGTTGCCGCTCACCTTCCCGGAGTCACGAGGCACCGGGGAGACGCCAGCGAAGGAGGCCAGCCGGTCCGCGCTGGCGGAGGCTCCCATGTCCCTGCCGGTGGAGGCCAGGAACTCGGCGCCCAGCAGGACACCGATGCCGGGCATGCCCGTGATCACCTCCGCGCTGCGGTGGCGGCGAAACCGGGCCTCGATGAGCTTGTCGGTTTCCGCGAGCTTCTCGTTGAGGGCAGGCAATCGCCGGTCAACTCGCCGACATCTACGGGATTTCCAACTCCCAGGCCTACGGGATGATGGGCCTGACGCCGATCGCCGGCAAGAACGACGAGGCCGAATAGGGTCAGAGCAGCCGGGACTGGCAGCGGCTGACCGGTCCGTGCCGATGAGCCAGTTCTCTTCCGAACACGGGCGCCGGCGTGCCCGCCGATCGTCTCGCTGTGCTGATCGAACTGAGCAGGGAGACCCAGTGTTCTGAGCCGGAGACGCAACCCGGGTCAGAGGGTGGGGGGAGTGGGCCGTACGAGGCCTGTCTGGTAGGCGATGACGACCAGTTGGGCGCGGTCGCGGGCGCCCAGTTTGGTCATGGCGCGGTGGATGTGGGTGCGTACGGTCAGCGGGCTGACGAAGAGGGCCTCGGCGACCTCGTCGTTGGTCTTCCCCTCGGCGGCCAGGCTCATGACCTCGCGTTCGCGGACGGTGAGGTCGGCCAGGCGTTCCGGTGATGCCAGGTGAGTGCCGGCGGCGGGGGACATGAGGAAGCGGGTGATGAGGGAGCGGGTGGCGGTGGGTGACAAGAGTGCCTCGCCGGAGGCCACGGTGCGTAGGCCGGCCAGGAGGGTGTCGGCGGTGACGTCCTTGCCGAGGAAGCCGCTGGCACCGGCGCGCAGCGCCTGGGCGACGTAGTCCTCGGTCTCGAAGGTGGTGAGGATGAGGATGCGGGTGGTGGTCAGCTCCGGGTCGGCGCAGATGGCGGAGGTGGCGGTCAGGCCGTCGGTGCCCGGCATGCGGATGTCCATCAGGGCGACGTCGGGGTGGTGGCTTCGCGTGAGCTGCACCGCCTCCGTGCCGTCGGATGCCTCGCCCACCACCTCCATGTCGTCGCAGGAGTCGATCAGGATCCGGAAGGTGGCCCGCAGCAGCGCCTGGTCGTCGGCGAGCAGTACTCGGATGGTCATGGCGTTCCGTTTCCCTCGACGGCGTGGGGCGTGAGTGGCAGGGATGTGGTGACCTGATAGCCACCTTCGGGGCGGGGCCCGGCACGCAGTTCGCCGCCGACGGAGTGGGCGCGTTCGCGCATGCCCATGATGCCGAAGCCACCGCCCTGCGTGGCCTTCGGGACGGAGGCCACGGTGGGTCCGTCGTCGCTGACGCTGATCAGCAGCTGGGAGCCGGAGTACACAAACCGTACGTGTACGGCGTGTGCGGCGGCGTGCTTGGTGACGTTGGTGAGCGCTTCCTGCACGATCCGGAAGGCCGTCAGGTCCACACCAGGGGAGAGCGTTCGCGCTCCGCCCTCGGTGGTGACGGCGACGGTGAGCCCCGCGGATTCGCACACCGAGATCAGCTCGGGCAGGCGGGCGAGCCCGGGCGTCGGCTCCGGCGGGGTGGGTTCGTGTTCGTCGGTCTGCCGCAGCAACCCGAGAGTGGCTTTGAGCTCACGCAGTGCGGAGGACGTGGTGCCCGTCAGGTCGGTGAGGATCTTCTTGGTCTGCTGCGGGTTGTCGAGGGCCAGGTGCGCGGCGGCACCGGCCTGGGCGTTGGCCAGGGCCAGGTGGTGGGCGACGACATCGTGCAGTTCGCGGGCGATCCGCATGCGTTCCTCGGTGACGCGCAGGCGTGCCTCCTCCTCCCGGGTGCGCTCGGCGTGTTCGGCACGGGCCTGAACCGCCTGCAGGTAGGCGCGCCGCGTCCGGGCCATGCTGCTGGCGGCGAGCGGCAGCAGCACCCAGAAGACGGGATTGATGGCCCTGAAGACCAGCGGGGTGTGGGGCGTGCTGTCGGAGAACGCGGCCGCGGCAGCCAACGCCACCATGGTGGACACCGCGTACGCCCGGGTGGTTCTGGGGTCGGCGAGGGTGCCCAGCCAGTAGAGCCCGGCGATGGTCGGCGCCAGCAGAAGAGGCGTCGGCAGATACCCCAGCGCGACCTCGGCCGCCGTGCAGACGGTGGCCACAGCGGCGGTCGTGCGCGGATGGCTGCGGTGCTTCAGCAAAACCAGGCAGGACAGGCCTGCGAGGAGGATGGCGGTCCCTGGCTGGTCCGGCGGGTCCGTCTCGGGCATGCTGAGCGTGCCGCCGAGGGACGCACAGCCCCACAGCACCAGGGCCGTCATCAGGTCGACAAAAAAGGGGCGGCGGTGCGCGAATTCCTCGATACGGTGCGTGTACCGCCGCTCCAGGCTGGTGCTCATCGGTTCTCCGTCGGTGGGACTGAATCCATGCTGGACGATTCCCGTTACGGGACGGCGCTGTTGGGCGCCCGTGTCGCCACGAGCGCCCAAGATGCGTTATCAGGTATGCGTCTTGTTCATCAGGTACGCGCCGTGGCCGCCTCGGCCGAAGACGCGTGCGGCTCGGGCCGGCGGTTGAGGGCCTCTCCCTCCACGTCGACGCGGGGCAGTATCCGCTCCAGCCGCTTCGGCAGCCACCATGCCTTGTCGCCGAGCAGGGCCAGGACGGCGGGCACGATGGCCATCCGTACGATGAAGGCGTCGAACAGGACGGCTGCGGCGAGACCGAACCCGATCATCTTGATCATGGGCTCGTTCTGGCCGATGAATCCGGCGAATACCGCGATCATGATCAGTGCTGCGGCCACCACCACGCGGGCGCTGTGCCGGAAGCCGGACGTGATCGCCCGGAGGGGTGTTTCGCCGTGGACGTACGCCTCCCGCATCCGCGAGACGAGGAACACCTCGTAATCCATGGCCAGACCGAAGACGATGCCCACCAAGAAGATCGGCATCAGGCTCATGATCGGGCCGGTCTGCTCCACGCCCAGGAACTCGGCGCCGTGGCCCTGCTGGAAGACCATGACGACCGCGCCGAGGGACGCCAGCACCGAGAGCAGGAAGCCGGCGGCCGCCTTGAGGGGGACCAGCAGCGACCGGAAGACCACCAGCAGCAGGACGACGGCCAGGCCGACCACGACGACCAGGTATGGGACCAGCGCGGACTGCACCTTGCCGGAGATGTCGATGTTCAGCGCGGTGGTGCCGGTGACGTCGAAGGACGCCCCGGTCGCCGACTCGAGTCCGGGACGCTCGCCCCGGATGGTCGACACCAGCTTCTTGGTCTTCTCGTCGGTCGGCGCGGTAGCGGGCACGGCCGAGAAGACAGCGGCGTCACCGGCGTTGTTGAAGTGGGCTGGGGAGAGGGACACGACTCCCTTCGTGGCACCGATCTCCTTGGAGATCGTCGTGACCGCGCCCTTTGGGTCGTCGGTGCCCTGAGCATCCACGACGATGGTCAACGGCCCGTTGAAGCCCGGCCCGAAACCTTCGGAGAGCGCGTCGTAGGCCCGGCGTTCGGTGGTGGACGTCGGCTTGACCTCGTCCCCGGGCATGCCGAGGCGGAGATCCGTCATCGGCACCGCGAGGGCCCCAAGACCCACCACGCCCAGGAACAGCGTGGACAGGGGCCGGCGCAAAACGAACCGCGCCCAGCGGGTACCCCCGTTGTCCTTGGGAGTCTGCTTCCCACGCATGCTCTTGCGGGCCTTGTGCGGAAGGACGGCGTTCGGCCAGAAGCCGAGGAACGCCGGGACCAGCGTCAGCGCGACGAGTACGGCAGCGGCGACCGCGCCCGCGGCCGCCAGGCCCATCTTGGTGAGCATCGGGATGCCCACGACCGCGAGCCCGGCCAGCGCGATCACGACGGTGAGCCCGGCGAACACGACCGCCGACCCGGCGGTGCCGACTGCGAGACCGGTCGCCTCCTGCGGCGCGTGGCCCTTGGCGCGCTCCTCACGGTAGCGAGAGACGACGAACAGGGCGTAGTCGATGCCGACCGCGAGGCCCAGCATCATCGCCAGGGTGCCGGTCGTGGTGGACAGGCCGAGGGCGTCGGCCAGGGCCAGGATCGTGGCCATGCTCACGCCAACACCGATGACGGCGGTCAGCAGCGGCAGCCCGGCGGCGGCCAGCGACCCGAAGGTGATGAGGAGCACGACGGCTGCGACCGCGATGCCGATCACTTCGGCCGCGCCGCCCGCGCCACCTTCGCCGTCCATCGCGTTCCCACCGGCTTCGACGGTCAGCCCGGCGTGCCTGGCCTGGTCCATGACCTGCTTCAGATGGGTCTTGCTGGCCTCGGGGAGATCCCCGGCCGGCGCCTTGAAGGTGACGGTCGTGTACGCCGTCGTGGCGTCCTTGCTGACCGCATGAGGCTGGACACTCGCGACCTGGGAATCGTGGCCCAGCTCGGCCACGGCCTCCTCGATGGCCTTCTTGTTCTCGGCAGCGATCACCTTCTCGCCACCCCGCGAGACGAACACGACCTGGGCGGACGCGCTGTCGGCCGGGGCGTCGGGAAAGCGTTGCTTCATCAGGTCGAGTGCCTTCTGGGACTCGATGCCCGGCATGGAGAACTGTTCGGTGGGGGCCTTGGGGGCCGCGAGGGCCCCCAATCCGATAGCAGCCAGCACGGCAGCCCAGATCAAGGCGACGCGCCAGCGCCGCCGGAAGGCCAGACGGCCCACTCGGTAGAGAAAAGTAGCCACGACAAGATCTCCGTAGACGGATATCGAACGTTGTCCAGGCTCTCCGGGACGGGGCCCTGTCGTCGTCGTGCGGCTGCCGACATTCCTGACTGCTGAAAACGCAGTACGTGCGGGTCGAAGATCCTCCGCAGGAAGTACGGAGCGTCCGTGGCCGGCCAGGTATTATCATCCCCGCTGTCCACCGCGCATAAGCGAGCGCCTCAGCGGTCTCCTCCCCTGATTATCGAGCCACTGGGTGCCACGTACTGATATCGGCTTATCTGTGGTGGGGCTTGGCCGATTCTGCCGAAAGGCTTCATCGGGGCTGCCTCATTGCCGAGAGCGTGACAGGGCTGGATACCACCGACACGGGGCCTGGAGGCGGCCCGGCGGCGCCCTCCTGATGGCCGATGATCTGTCCGCGCACCAGGACAGGGTGGCAGCGCCGACGACGGGGGGTGCCTCCCGGTCAGGACTTCGGGCATCCCGTCCTGTTCCCGACCGCCGCATAGTTTGTGGGAGGACCGGCGGCACGGGCGCAGCCTGAGGCCGGTGGTCAGTCGGCTGGGAAGCAGCCCAGGTGGAGGCTGGTGGGCGGATGACAGCCATCATCGTCGCAGGTCTGTACGCGCGCACACGGTCGGGATGACCGGCGAGATCGAGGGCGATCAGAATGGTGCCGAACAGCTTGGCGTCGGAGGTCTGCGGGAAGTCCGGCTCGCCGACCAGCGGCCATGGTGAGCCCTCGGGCAGTCGAACGGGGACGGGCAGGCCCTCCGTGCTGCCGGGCGCGAAGGGCGCCCCTTCGAAGATCCGCAGGGTTACATACGCGGTCACGGCATCGCCGCCGCGGCGCCTTGCGGCAAGGCCGCGGCGTCTCCGGCAGATTCCGCCCTCCTCGTCCCTGTCAGGGTCCGTCAGCACCAGGGTGCGCAGGTTGCGCAGGGCAGTCAGCTGCCCGGTCTCGGCGTGGATGAGACCCGGTGAGTCAAGGGTGAGTTCGGACAGGCCGGTCAGGCGGAGCACAGGGGCCAGGTCGACGGGCGTTTTGCACTGGGCGCCGAGGATATCCAGGGCATCCGGATCGAGCCCAACGGGGAACGCAGCTCGTCCGCGCCCGAGATCACGACGGACGTGGTGCCGTCGGCAGGGACGTCGATGAGAATGTCAGCGTGGTTCTTCCTGCCCGGTGCCCTTTTCAGGAGCGATCAACGGGAGCGAGGCCTCCCCCAGGGCGTCCAGGACGGCAGCGATGGTCGGCGGGTCTTCCGGGCCGGACAGACGCAAGAGGCCGGGGCGCCACCCGGCTCGCCTTACCGTTCAGCGCACTGCTCAATACCTTCAAGGAGTCATGCACTGCGGTGAGGTGTGCACAGCAGTCATCTTGTTTCGTCTCAGCGTGTCGCTACGCACGGTATCCGGTGCGAGGACAGATGTCCTGAATCGGCTCGGGGCGCGGGCGCGGCGTCCTACGGCACGTAAGAGCGGTCAATCCGACCACGTTCCGCTGCTGCTCTACAAGTCGACGGTTCACTGTGGCGAGGCGGGTTCGAGGCGGACTACCACGCCTTTTGAAGTGGGGGTGTTGCTGAAGTCGGCGACGCTGTCCAGGGGGACCAGGACATTGGTTTCCGGGTAGTAGGCGGCCGCCGATCCACGGGTAGTGGGGTAGGGCACCACGCGGAAACCCTCGGCGCGGCGTTTGACGCCGTCGTGCCATAGGCTGACGAGGTCTACCTTCTGCAGCTCGGTCAGGCCGAGGGCCTTCATGTCGTCGGGGTTGACCAGAACGACGCGGCGGCCGTGGTGGATGCCGCGGTAGCGGTCGTTCATGGCGTAGGGGATGGTGTTCCATTGGTCATGCGACCGCATGGTCTGCAGGATGAGGTGTCCTTCTGGCGCGTGCAGCATCTCGAAGGCGTTGCGGGTAAAGACTGCCTTGCCGCTGGGCGTGTTGTAGGTGTGGTCGTTGACCGGGTTGCGGAGCTGGAAGCCGGCGGGGTCGGCGAGGCGCGCGTTGAAGTCCGCGAAGCCGGGGACGACGCGGGCGATGCGGTCGCGGATGGTGTCGTAGTCGGCTTCGAACTGCTCCCAGGGGATGTCCGGGGAGGTTCCGAGAGTGGCCCGGGCCAGCCGGGAAATGATCGCCACCTCGCTGAGCAGCGTCTCGGAGGCGGGGGTCAGACGGCCGCGGGAGGAGTGGACCATGCTCATGGAGTCCTCGACGGTGACGAACTGTTCCCCGCCGGCTTGGATGTCGCGGTCGCTGCGGCCCAAGGTGGGCAGGATCAGGGCCGTCTGGCCGCAAACGGCGTGGGAGCGGTTGAGTTTGGTGGAGATGTGCGCGGTCAGGCGACAGCGGCGCATCGCCTGTTCGGTGAGTTCGCTGTCGGGCGCGGCCCGGACGAAGTTGCCTGCCACGCCGAGGAAGACCTTCACTTTCCCGTCGCGCATGGCGCGGATGGCATCGACGGAGTCGTAGCCGTGCTTGGTGGGCGGGGCAAAGGCGAATTCCCGGCCGAGCGCGTCCAGGAAGCTCTGCGGCATCTGCTCCCAGATGCCCATGGTGCGGTCGCCCTGGACGTTGCTGTGGCCGCGCACCGGGCACACTCCAGCGCCGGGTCGGCCAACGTTGCCGCGCAGCATCAGGAAGTTGACGATCTCGCGGATGGTGGGCACGCCGTGTTTGTGCTGGGTGATGCCCATGGCCCAGCAGACAATGATGCTCCGGCTGTTCAGAACGCGGTGGTGGACGTGCTCGATCTCCTCGCGGGTCAGGCCGGTGGCCTCCAGGACGTTGTGCCAGGTGGTCGCGCGGATGTGCTGGGCGAAGTCTTCGAAGCCGGTGGTGTGGGCGTGGATGAAGTCGTGGTCCAGGACTCCGCCCGGGCAGGCGTCCTCGGCCTGGAGCAGCAGCAGGTTGAGGGCTTGGAAGAGTGCCAGGTCTCCGCCGGCCCGGATGTGCAGGAACTGGTCGGCGATGCGGGTGCCTCGTCCGAGTACGCCACGGGCTTTTTGGGGGTGTTTGAAGCGGAGCAGTCCGGCCTCGGGGAGTGTGTTGACGGCGATGATGTGGCCGCCGTTGCGTTTGGTCTCCTCCAGGGCCGAGAGCATGCGCGGGTGGTTGGTGCCTGGGTTCTGTCCCACCACGAAGATCAGGTCGGCGTGGTGGATGTCGTCCAGACTGACACTGCCTTTGCCGATGCCGAGCGTCTCCGTCAGCGCGCGACCGCTGGATTCGTGGCACATGTTGCTGCAGTCGGGCAGGTTGTTGGTGCCGAACGCGCGGGCGAAGAGCTGGAGGAGGAACGCGGCTTCGTTGCCGAGCCGGCCGGAGGTGTAGAAGGCCGCCTCGTCCGGCGAGTCGAGCCCGCGGAGCTCCTGCGACATCAGGGAGAACGCCTCGTCCCAGCCGATGGGCTCGTAATGACTCGCCCCGGGGCGCTTGACCATCGGTTCGGTCAGCCGGCCGCGCTGGTTGAGCCAGAGGTCCGACATGCGATTCAGTTCGTCGATCGTGTACTGCCTGAAGAAGTCGCGCCCAATCCGCCGGGTGGTCGCCTCGTCGTTGATGTGCTTGGCGCCGTTCTCGCAGTACTCATTGCGGTGCCGCTGGCCGGGGGCCGGTTCGGGCCACGCGCAGCCAGGGCAGTCGGTGCCGTTGGCCTGGTTGATGGTGAGCAGGCTGGTCGCCGCCCGGCGGGGCGAGGTCTGCTGCAGCGAGTACCGCAGGGCGTGAGTGACCGCCGGCACCCCAGTCGCCCAGGTCTTGGGCGAGGTGACCGTCAGGTCGTCATCGGTGGAATCGTTCGGGCTGCTCACGGCTCGTTCTTTCGTATCGGCGGTTGCGGGGGCGGCCCTGCCGAAGAGACCGCTCGGCGTTGGACCTGCAGCGCAATGGGGAGGCCGGTGGGCCCTGAAGCGCGTCGCGTACGGCGACCACCACGGCCGCGACAGCATCGCTGTGCGGCCGCACCGGTGGTGCCCCGTCGACGCCAAAGCGGCGCCAAACGGATTTTCCGTCACCTCTTTCAGGCCCTGGTCGGCCCTCAGCACGGCGCCCCGCAGGTCGACTATGTGAAGTTCGTTGGCGGGCTCAGATGAGATTCCGCGCCGCTCGGGTGGCGATCGAGACCTGCGTACGAGGGACCTGGGCGGACCGCGCTACTGTTCGAACCCGGCCAGATCCCGGGACGTCGCGCAATCCAGCGGTCGTGTTGTGGGTGCGTAGGACGGTGCAGGTCCGGAGTCACGGGTGCGGGAGACACCGCACCCGGCACTCATGTCCCGCCGGTGGCCGTAAGGCCGCGGATCACGTCCATGGCCCGCCAGGTCTCGGCGAAGCCGGTGGTGAGGGGAGACAATCCGACGCGGATGCCGTCCGGTGGACGGAAGTCGATGATCACACCTGCCTCGATCAGGCGCTGTGACAGTTCTGCCGCGTCGGCACGGGCGAGGGTGACGTGGCTGCCGCGCCGGTCGGGGTCGCGCGGCGACGCGATGCGCACCCCGTGCGGTACGAGCCAGTCCTGGGCGAGTTCGGTGACCATCTCGGTCAGTGCCATGCCTTTGGCGCGTATGCGGTCGATGCCGGCCTCGGCGGTCAGCGTCACGCTCTCCTCGACGCCGATCATGGCGGTGATCGGCGGGGTGCCGGACAGGGCGCGGCGCACCCCGGGAGCCGGGCGGTAGGCGTGTTCCATGGCGAACGGTGCGGCTGCGCCCATCCATCCCCATATGGGCTGGCGGAAGGACTCCTGGTGGGCGGTTCTCACGTAGGCGAAGGCGGGGGCCCCGGGCCCGGCGTTGAGGTACTTGTAGGTGCAGCCGACGGCGAAGTCGACCCCTGCGGTGTCGAGTTGGACCGGGATGGAGCCCACGCTGTGGCAGAGGTCCCAGACGGTCAGCGCGCCGTGCTCATGGGTCAGGGCGGTGAGCGCGGCCATGTCGGCGATCCAGGCCGAGCGGTAGGCGACGTGGGAGAGGGTGACGACGGCCGTGTTCGCGTTCAGCTCGGCGGCGAGTTCCTCCGCCGTCACCCCCGCGTCCGGGTCGGAGTCGATCCACCGTACGGTCATGCCCAGTTCGTCGGCGATGCCCTGGACGAGGTAGCTGTCGGTGGGGAAGTTGTGCCGGTCACTGATGATCTCGGTGCGTCCTGGGCGCAGGGCGAGGGCGCCCCGGAGCAGTTTGTAGAGACAGACGCTGGTGGAGTCGGCGACGACAACCTGGCCGGGGGCCGCGCCGAGGGCGGCTTCCCCGAGGGCGTCGCCGATGCGCTCGGGCAGTTCCATCCAGCCTTCGGACCAGGAGCGGATGAGCCGGGTGCCCCACTCCTGGGTGAGCAGTGAGTTCAGGCGCTCCTGGGTGGCCTTCGGCGGGCGGCCCAGGGAGTTGCCGTCGAGGTAGGCGATCAGTCCATCGTCGGCAGGAGTGATGAACCGGTCGCGGAAGGGGGCGAGAGGGTCCTTCTCATCGAGGCGGCGGGCGTCGTCGAGGGAGGTCGTCATGGGGTCACCTTTTCCGGCAGTCGCGCCTTCTCCGCGCCGATGGTCGTGGAGTCGCCGTGGCCGGTGTGCACGACGGTCTGCCCCGGCAGGACCAGGAGCCGGTTGCGGATGGAGGCGATGATGGTGCGGTAGTCGGAGTAGGAACGGCCGGTCGCGCCGGGGCCGCCCTGGAAGAGCGTGTCGCCGCTGAAGACGACTCCCAGTTGCGGGACGTACAGGCACACCGCGCCGGGAGCGTGGCCGGGGGTGTGCAGGACGGTGAGCTCGGTGCCGCCGGCTGCGATCACCTGGCCGTGGGCCAGTTCACCGTCCGGGGCGAGGCCGGGGTGGGTGAGCTTCCACAGGGGCAGGTCGTCCGGGTGGAGGAGGACCGGCGCGCCGGTGAGGTCGGCGAGCGCGGGCGCGGCGTTGATGTGGTCGTCGTGGGCATGGGTGCAGATGATCGCGGTGAGGCGGCGTTCGCCGACGGCGGCGGCGATGGCGGCCGCGTCATGGGCCGGATCGATGACGATCACGTCGGTGTCGTCGCCGATGATCCACACGTTGTTCTCGACGTCCCAGGTGCCGCCGTCCAGGCTGAACGTGCCGGAGGTGACCAGATGCTCGACTTGGGTCGGCATCAGAAGACCACCACCGAGCGGAGCACGTCGCCGCTGTGCATACGCTCGAAGGCCTTGTCGACTTCGTCCAGCGCGATGGTCTCGGTGACGAAGGCGTCCAGGTCCAAACGGCCCTGCAAGTACAGGTCGATCAGCATCGGGAAGTCCCGGGAGGGAAGGCAGTCGCCGTACCACGACGACTTCAGCGTGCCGCCTCGCCCGAAGACATCCAGCAGCGGTAGTTCGAGTTTCATCTCCGGGGTGGGTACGCCGACCAGCACGACCGTGCCGGCCAGGTCGCGGGCGTAGAAGGCCTGCTGGTACGTCTCCGGGCGGCCGACCGCCTCGATCACCACATCCGCGCCGAAACCGCCGGTCAGGTCACGGACCGCCTCCGTCATGTCGACGGCCTTCGAGTTCACCGTATGGGTGGCGCCGATGCTCTGGGCCGTCGCGAGCTTGCGGTCGTCGATGTCAACCGCGATGATCTTCGACGCTCCCGCGAGCTTCGCCCCGGCAATCGCCGCGTCGCCAACGCCGCCGCAGCCGATCACGGCGACCGTGTCTCCGCGGCCGACGCCACCGGTGTTGATCGCGGCGCCGATACCGGCCATCACTCCGCAGCCCAGCAGCCCGGCCACGGCCGGTGATGCCTGCGGGTCGACCTTGGTGCACTGCCCAGCAGCGACCAGGGTCTTCTCGGCAAAGGCGCCGATGCCCAGGGCCGGCGACAGTTCCTGACCGGTGGCGGCGAGGGTCATTTTCTGCCGAGCGTTGTGCGTGTTGAAGCAGTACCAGGGACGCCCACGCAGACAGGCGCGGCACTGCCCGCAGACCGCCCGCCAGTTGAGGATCACGAAGTCCCCGGGCGCGACCTCGGTGACGCCTTCGCCGACCGACTCCACCACGCCGGCGGCCTCGTGGCCGAGTAGGAACGGGAAGTCGTCGCTGATGCCGCCTTCCCGGTAGTGCAAGTCCGTGTGACACACCCCGCAGGCCTGCACTCTGACGACGGCCTCGCCCGGACCCGGATCCGGAACCACGATTGTCTCGGTCTGTACCGGCGAACCTTTGGCGCGGGCGATGACCGCGCGTACTTCCTGTGCCATAACCTCAATTCCTTTACTGATTTGACTTGTCCGCCACCGTGTCAGGCCGTGTACACGACGAAGACCTTGCGCAGACGCTCGTGTATGGTCCAGATCCCGCGCCATCCGAGCGGGAAGTAAGCGGTGTCACCCGCGGTGAGCTCGACGGGCTCCTCTCCATCGCGGACGACGGTCATCCGGCCGTGGACAACGGTGATGACCTCACCGCGGGTGCTGAACTCCCACCGAGAGGTCCCTGGCTCGGACTCCCAGGTGCCAGAGATGATCCCCTTCGTCTGGTCCGTGAAGAACACGCGGCTGCGCACGGTGATCTCGCCGGAGAGCGGCTCCGCGCTCGGAGGCGCGAGCACGCTCTCGTCCAACTCGGCCGAGGGGATGTCGAGACAACGGAAGGTGACAGTCACAGGAGGGTCCTTTCAGTCAGGAGACGAGCGGGAGGATGGCTCGAATGGACGGCAACACGCCGACGCGTCAGCCGACCTCGGTGCGCACGGCGAGTACTTCGGGGAAGAAGGTCAGATCGAGCGCGGCCTTCAGAAAGGCCACCCCGCTGGACCCACCGGTACCCCGCTTGAAGCCGATGATCCGCGTTACCACCTTCAGATGGCGGAAGCGCCAGAGCTGGAAGCTCTCCTCGATGTCGACGAGTTCCTCGCAGGCCTCGTAGGCTTCCCAGTGGGCCTCGGGGTTGTCGTAGATCTCCTTCAGCACGGGGAGCAGACCGTCGTGGAACCCATGTGCACGGGTGACGTCCCGTTCCAACAGCTCCTCGGGGACCGGGTGCCCGGCGCGGGCGAGGTAGCGGAGGAACTCGTCGTACAGGCTGGGCAGACGCAAGGATTCCTCCAGCGCGTCGCACGCCTCCGGGTCGTGCGCGAAGACCTGGTTCATCTGCCCGTTCTTGTTGCCGAGAAGGAACTCCACGATCCGGTACTGCGCGGACTGGAAGCCGGAGGCATGCCCTAGTGCGCCGCGGAACTGGGCGTACTCACTCGGCGTGAGAGTGGCCAGCACGGCCCATTGTTCGACGAGCTGCCGTTGGATGTGCTTGACGCGGGCGAGGGACTTCAGCGCGGGCCGTAGATCGTCGGAAGCCAGCCGGCGCATGGCCTGGCGCAGCTCATGGATCACGAGCTTGAACCACAGCTCCGAGGTCTGGTGCTGGATGATGAACAGGAGTTCGTCGTGGTGCGGCGGATTGCTCAAGGGCTGCTGCGCGGACAGCAACCGGTCGAGTCGCAGGTAGCCACCGTACGTGGTCTCCTTGTGCAGGTTGGTGTAGATGCCCTGCTCGATCTCTCGGGTGTTGTGCCGTGAAGCCGGCTCGGACCGCTGGCTCATGGATGCGTCTTCGCTTTCGTTGTGCGGTGGAGGGACACCCTTACGACAGGTCACCCCATGACGCTGAAGCTGCTGTCCTGGTTGATCTGACGACGACGGCTGTAGTGCGACAGATCCACCTCATGGCCGGTGCGGGGCAGCTTGACCACGACGGGTTCGGCGTCGTGGTCCTGGCCGTTCTCGCAGGCGTCGATGATGGCCGTCAGGAAGAGCCCGACCACGGGAGCGTTCTTGAACTGGTTTCCGCTTGTGCCGATCGCCACGTAGTACCCGCGCAGCGCCGTCTTGTCGTAGATCGGGATCCAGTCCTGCGAGACGTCGTACACGCCGGCGATCCCGCGGGGTGTGTGGGGCACGGTGAGGCTGGGGATACGGCAGGCGGCGCGGTAGAGCTGAGCGTCGTAGACCGCCGTCGTCGGATGCGGGTTGTAGCTGTCGGGATCATCGAGCCACTCCAGCGGATCGCATTCCGGTTCGGTGCCGCCCACGATGAGACCGCCGCTCGGGGTGCTCCGGAAGTATGTGCCCAGGTCCGGGTCGGCGACGAGGAGCCCCCTGCCATCCTGGCCGAAGCCGTCGGGTGCACGTACCTCGTGGACCTCCTGGCGCAGCGGCCGGGTGGAGACGGCGAAGTCCTCGCCCACTCCGGCGAGCGCGTTGACCGCTCCGGAATGCGGCCCTGCCGCATTGATCACGACCGGTGCCGACAACCGGGTACCGTCGCCGAGGTCGACGCCGGTGACGCGGTCCCGGGCCGTGATGCCCGTCACCTCGGAACGGAATCGGAAGGTGGCTCCGTGGCCCACGGCTGCGGTCATCAGGTTGCGGGCCGCCAGCTGCGGGTCGTCCACGAAACCGCAGTCAGGGGTCCAGCAACCGGTCAGCTCGCCGGCCGGCTCGTCGAAGAAGGCCTCGTCAGTGATGGCCTTGGGCGGGTAGTAACGGCCGATGTCCAGCAGCGGCAAGCGCTCTGCCAGCGTCGTCGCGTCCCAGTCCTCGTACGGCACGCCCGCCCGGTCGAACAGTTCGTACACCGTGGCGCGGTCCTGGCCGGGGGAGTCCAGGAGCAGTCCGCCGGTTCTGATGAACCGGGCGAGCCCCGCCTCGTCGCCACCGCCGAGGTGATCACTCCACTGTTCCCAGGCGTGCTTGGACTCCCAGGCGCTGGCGACCCCCGCCCAGGTGGAGTAGTTGAACCGGATGACGGCCGAGGACGCGCTGGTGGACCCGCTTCCGGCCGACGGCCCCCGTTCCACCACGCAGACGTGCCGCCCACCGGCTGCCAAGGCATACGCGATGGAGCAGCCCATGACGCCTGCTCCGATCACCACTGCATCGAAGCTCTGATCGGACATCGCGTTCCTTTCGGAAAGACGAGGACGGGTAAAAAACCGCCGAAAATAGGGTCTCTGTGGATTCCGCAATCAGACGGTGACGCCACCAAGCAGTCCGGGCTGCTTTATTACGACCGCGTGATGCTCTACGAACACGCCTCTGAGTGATGAGTATGCTCACGCTCATAACGGAATAGAATCAACGGTTGTCGAGGCTTCTTCCCGGCGATGTTCTACATCTGTCGGAAGCGCGGTGCGGAAGGTGCCGGTCAGGCGGACCAGCGTCAATCCCGGATGTGTCCGGGCCTGCTCTCTTCGTCGTTGTGCTGGTCGGCAGGGCTGAGACCGGCGGCGGCGATCCGTTGCCCATCGCCTGCGGCACGCCGGGCTGGGCCGGGCGGACTCTCCCCCGCCCTTCCTCCCCGCTCTGCGAGCATGCTGAGCGCAAGGCAGGCGCCGCGAAGATCCATTTCGGGACGAGGGGCCGACCGAGACCAGGTATGCCCAGCCTGAACGTGTCGAGGCGCGGCTTACCGAAGCGCTCCGGACACGGAGTGCAACCGAAAAGCTGTTCACCCACGGGGTGACCCATGGTAGAAATGTCACATGAGGCGGCTTTTCTGCCTTTCACGGGGCCGGGCAAACCACGTCGGAGCCAAGGCTTCGCCGACAGGGCCCCCGCACCGATTCCCACTGAGTCCGCGCAGCGTCGCGGGTCAGGTGTTCATGTTGCAGCTGGTGCTCGTATTGCTGCTGGGGCTGGCGGCGGCGGCTGCCCTCGTGCTGCAGGCCCGCAACGAAACCATGCATGAGGCGCGGGCACGTTCACTCGTCGGCGCTGAGACCTTCGCTCACGCCCCGGGAACGCTGGCCGCGATGAAGTCCGCCCATCCCAGTGCCTTGCTGCAACCGCGTGCCGAGCAGGCGCGGAAGGCCTCGGGACTCGACTACATCGTTGCGTACAATCCAGCCGGTATCCGCTGGACTCACCCCGACCCGAGTCTGATCGGCAAGCACGTGATTGGTCACGCCGACGAGGCGTATGCCGGGCATACGCAGAGGTCCATGTACATCACACCGGTGGGACCAGTGGTGGATACGACCGTTCCTGTCTTCAACTCCAAGGGCAGGATGGTCGGGCTGGTGTCGGCCGGAATCAATGTCACGAACGTGAACGCGCGGGTGAGTGAGCAACTGCCGCTTCTGCTTGGTTCTGCTGCTGGCGCACTGGTGCTGGTCTCGGCCGGGGCGACGTTGGTGGGTCGTCGGCTGCAGCGGCAGACGCACGGCCTGGAGCCCGCCGAGCTGAGGAGAATGTACGAGCACCACGACGCGGTGCTGCACGCCGCGCGGGAAGGTGTGTTGATCGTCGCGGATGACGGGCTGCTGCTGCTGGCCAACGACGAGGCGCGGCGCCTGCTCGCCCTGCCCACGGACGCTGAGATGCGCAACGTCGCCGACCTGGGTCTGGACCCACCCATCGCCGAACTGCTGGTGTCCGGTCGGGTGGCCAACGACGAGATCTTCCCGGCGGGTGACCGCATGGTGGCGGTGAACGCCCGGAGGACCGCACCTTACGGCGGTCCGGGCGGGAGCATGGTGACGCTCCGCGACACGACGGAACTGCAGGCCCTGTCCGGCAAGGCCGCAGCGGCACAGCGCCGCCTGGGGCTGCTGTGCGACGCCGGGACGAAGATCGGCACAAGCCTTGACGTGGTACGGACCGCCGAGGAGCTGACGCGGTTCGCGGTCCCCAGGTTCGCCGACTACGCCACCGTTGATCTTGTCGAACCGGTTCTCCAGGGTGGTGACCCGGTGGGCACGGCAATGCGTCGAGCGGCTGTCAGCGGCATCCAGGAGGAGCATCCTCTTTTCCCGGTGGGCAAGGTGATCGAGTTCGGTCCAGGAACTCCTCAGGCGGTCGGCTTCGGCACCGGGGAGCCGGTACTCGAGGCCGACATGCCCTCTTTCACTGGATGGCAGAAGCATGATCCCGACAGAGCCCGGCGGCTCGTCGGCTTCGGCATCCACTCGATGATCGTCGTGCCGCTGCGTGCGCGCGGTGTGCTGATGGGCGTGGCCAGCTTCTTTCGGTCAGGGCAGGCCCCGCCGTTCGAGCAGCAGGATGTTTCGATCGCCGAGGAGCTGGTGGGCCGGACCGCGGTGGCTGTCGACAACGCCCGCCGTTACACCCGCGAGCACACGATGGCCGTCACCTTGCAGCGCAGCCTGCTGCCCCGCGAGCTGCCCGAGCAGTCCGCCCTCGACGTGGCTCACTGCTATCTGCCCGCGCAGGCCGGGGTGGGTGGTGACTGGTTCGATGTGATCCCGCTGCCTGGTGCGCGGGTGGCGTTGACCGTAGGCGATGTGGTCGGCCACGGGCTGCACGCGGCCGCAACGATGGGCCGTCTGCGCACCGCGATTCACAATTTCTCGGCCCTCGACCTGTCCCCCGACGAGCTCCTGGCCCACCTTGACGAACTGGCCGCCCGGAGCGACAGTGACGCGGCCGCCGGTAGCGGTGGCGACGGCGATGGGCAGGGCGACAACGTCACAGGGGCCACCTGCCTGTACGCCGTCTACGACCCGGTCGCGAGGCAGGCTACGGTGGCAACGGCGGGCCACTTCGGACCGGCCCTTGTGCTCCCGGACGGCACCGTCTCCTTCCCGGACGTGCCCGTCTCCCCGCCGTTGGGCCTGGGCGGCAGCCTGCCGGTGGAAGCGGCCGAGCTCCATCTGCCGGAGGGGTCGAAGCTGGTGCTGTTCACCGACGGGCTTATCGAGGACCGCGACCGCGACATCGACACGGGCCTGGAGCTGCTGCGTTCCGCTCTGGGCACCGGTGCGGACCGCGACCCGCAGGAGACCTGCGCTGCCGTGTTGGACGCCGCGCTGCCTGCTCGTCCCAGCGACGACATCGCGCTGCTGGTGGCCCGTACCCGGGTACTGGATCCGGACCGGGTCGCCGAGTGGGACGTCTCCCCCGAGCCGGCGGCCGTGTCTCCCGTCCGATCCGCGTGCGCTCGCGCACTGGACGGTTGGGGGCTGGAGGAGATCGGGTATGTCACGGAGCTCATTGTCAGTGAACTGATCACCAACGCCATCCGCTACGGCACCCAACCCATCAGGGTCCGCCTGATCTACGACCGCAAGCTCATCTGCGAGGTCTCCGACGGCAGCAGTACCTCGCCGCATCTACGGCGTGCGGCCACTACCGACGAGGGTGGCCGCGGCCTGTTCCTCGTCGCCCAGCTGGCCGAACGCTGGGGCACCCGCTACACGGCGCGCGGCAAGGTCATCTGGACCGAACAACCGCTCTGGGACAGTGAGCTCGAAGGGCGCGTCTGAACGCAGGGCCCGATCCTCGATACGCCGGGGATGGTTCAATCGACAGCTGCCCACGCCGCACCGCCGGAAACACGTTCGGGTGTCCCCCGACGGGGGAAACGCCTGCACGCGCGGCTTCGGTCGTCTTGGTGAAGCCATCGGTGGGCACGGACCCGGCGCATCAGTGAGGGGTCCCACCGCCTCCGCCGCGGTCAATCCTTGCGGGCGTTGATCTCCTCGGTCAGCTGGGGGACGACGTCGAACAGGTCGCCGACGACGCCGTAGTCGACCAGATCGAAGATCGGGGCCTCCGGGTCCTTGTTGACCGCCACGATCGTCCTGGAGGTCTGCATGCCGGCGCGGTGCTGGATCGCCCCGGAGATGCCGTTGGCGATGTAGAGCTGCGGCGAGACGGACTTGCCGGTCTGGCCGACCTGGTTGGTGTGCGGATACCACCCCACGTCGACCGCGGCACGCGAGGCACCCACGGCCGCGCCGAGGGAGTCGGCGAGCGCCTCGATGATCGCGAAGTTCTCCGCGCTGCCCACGCCACGGCCACCGGAGACGACGATCGCGGCCTCGGCCAGCTCTGGACGGCCCGTGGACTCACGCGCCGTCCGGCCGGTGATCTTCGTGCCGGTCGCCTTCTCGGAGAAGGACACGGACAGTGCCTCGACCACGCCCGCAGCCGGAGCGGCCTCTATCGCGGCCGAGTTCGGCTTGACGGTGATGACCGGCGTACCCTTGGACACCCGGGTCTTCGTGGTGAAGGAGGCAGCGAACACCGACTGGGACGCCACCGGGCCCTCCTCGCCGATTTCCACATCGATGGCGTCGGTGATGATGCCCGCGCCGATGCGCAGGGCCAGACGGGCGGCGATCTCCTTGCCCTCCGCGCAGGACGGGACGAGGACGGCAGCCGGGCAGACGGCCTCGTAGGCGGCCTGCAACGCGTCAACCTTCGGCACGACCAGATACTCGGCGTACTCGGGAGCGTCGTGGGTCAGCACCTTGGCCGCGCCGTGCTCGATGAGGACGGCGGCGGTGTCGGCCGCACCGGCGCCCAGGGCGACGGCGACAGGTTCGCCGAGGCGGCGGGCCAGTGTGAGAAGCTCCAGGGTGGGTTTGCGGACGGAGCCGTCCACGTGGTCGACATGGACGAGAACTTCAGCCATAGGAATGGTTCTCCCAGCGGAATTGCGAATCCTTAAGGAACGGATAGGGTAAAAGAAGTTTCGAAAGGAGACGGAAAAGAAAAGGAGCCTTCGAATAGGCCGCCCATCCCTCAGATGGACTTCCGGCTCGCGAGACGGCTATATGAACCTGCGCTCCGCGAGGAAGGAAGCGAGTTCCCTTCCGCCCTCGCCCTCGTCCTTGACGATGGTGCCCACGGCGCGAGCCGGAGAATCCGTGGCGGAGTCCATCGTGGTGTAGGCACCCTCGAGACCGACTTCCTCCGCCTCGATGTCCAGGTCGGACAGGTCCCAGGACTCCACCGGCTTCTTCTTGGCCGCGGTGATGCCCTTGAACGACGGATAACGCGCCTCACCCGACTGGTCAGTCACCGACACCACGGCCGGCAGGGACGCCTGGAGTTGCTCGGAGGCCACGTCCCCGTCGCGGCGGCCCCTGACCTTGCCTGCCTCGACGGACACCTCCGACAGGAGGGTCACCTGCGGGACGCCCAGGCGCTCCGCCAGCAGCGCCGGAACGACGCCCATGCTGCCGTCCGTCGACGCCATGCCGCAGATCACCAGGTCGTAGCCGGCCTTGGTGATCGCCCTGGCGAGTACCAACGAGGTGCCGATCGCGTCCGTGCCGTGCAGATCGGCATCCTCGACGTGGATCGCCTTGTCGGCACCCATCGACAGCGCCTTGCGCAGCGCCTCCTTCGCGTCCTCAGGACCCACCGTCAACGCGGTGACTTCGGCGTCATCCGCGTCCTCTGCAATCTGTAGTGCCTGCTCGACCGCGTACTCGTCCAGCTCGGAGAGCAGGCCGTCCACGTCGTCCCGGTCGATGGTCAGGTCATCGGCGAAGTGCCGGTCGCCAGTGGCGTCGGGCACGTACTTCACAGTGACAACGATCCTCAAGTTCTCTCCTGTTGAGTTGAGTGGCATCGGCAAGTGGACTCGGACTGGGTGTGATTTCTGAGTGCGGTCATCCACTCCTTGGGCCAGGGAGCACTGGTGGGCTCACCGCCAGGTAGGACGTGCACCACGATGTACCGGCCCGACGCTGCGAGCCGGCGCGGTTGGCGGTCGGTCTCCTCGCCCCAGACCGCGAACCGGAAGGTCATCGACGACGTGCCGATGTGCTCCACGCTGAGGTCCGTCGTCACCTCCTGCCCGAACCAGAGCGGGGACACGAAGTTGACCTCATGGCGCACCCGCGGTGCGGCACCGAAATAGCCGGCGACGCCACGCTCGCGCATCAACGCCGCCTCGGCCGCCTCCACGAACCGCACGATCGCCGTGTTGTGGTGATGACCGCCGGCGTCGGTGTCCGACCACTGCACGCGGGACCGGTGGACGACACGGGCGAAGCCGCCGGTGTCGTCCACCGCGTCAGGAGACGGGGGCCGGTTCACGGGTCGGGATCCAGCGGAGGTGGACGGTCTGGTCGGCGAGTTCGGACCGGAGCAGTGACAGACGAGGGCGTATGGCGTCGGTGCGCGAGGTCGGGGGCTTGCGGCGGCCCGCGCGGAACTGTACCGGCCATTCGGCGCCCGGGCCCCGGTACTCCTGCTCGGCGGCCGCGTGCAGAGTCCAGTGCGGGTCGTACAGGTGGGTGCGTCCTACGGCGCACAGGTCGGCGCGGCCTGCCAGAAGTAGGGAGTTGACGTCGTCGTACGAGGCGATCGCGCCCACCGCGATGACCGCGGTACCCGTGGCGGCGGCGACCTCGTGGCGGATGCGGTCGGCGAACGGGGTCTGGTAGGAGCGGCCGAAGGCGGGCCGCTCGTCCTTGGTGACCTGGCCGGAGGAGACGTCGATGGCGTCCGCCCCATGTGCGATGAACGCGCGGGCGACCTCGACGGCGTCGTGTTCGGTGTTGCCTTCCGGCACCCAGTCGGTCGCGGAGATGCGCACGATCATCGGCCTCTCCGCAGGCCATGCCTCCCGCACGGCGTCGAAGACCTCCAGCGGGAAACGCAGCCGGTTCTCCAGCGGGCCGCCGTACGCGTCGGTGCGGTGGTTGGCGACCGGCGAGAGGAAGGAGGACAACAGGTAGCCGTGGGCGCAGTGGAGTTCGAGCAGGTCGAAGCCGGCCTCGGCCCCCCGGCGGGCGGCGGCGACAAAGTCCGCGGTGATCCGGTCCATGTCGGCGCGGGTGACCTCGCGCGGAACCGTGGAGCCGGGGCCGTACGGCAGCGGGGACGGGCCGACGATCTCCCAGTCACCCTCCGGCAACGGGTCGTCCATACCCTCCCACATCAGCCGGGTCGAGCCCTTGCGGCCCGAGTGGCCGAGCTGGAGACCGATGCGGGCGGTGCTTTGCTCATGGACGTAGGAGATGATCCGCTGCCAGGAGTCGCGCTGCTCGTCGTTCCATAGGCCGGTGCAGCCGGGTGTGATGCGACCCTGGGGCGAGACGCAGACCATCTCGGTCATCACCAGGCCGGCGCCGCCCATGGCCTTGGAGCCGAGGTGGACCAGGTGGAAGTCGCCGGGAACGCCGTCGACCGCGGAGTACATGTCCATCGGCGAGACGATCACCCTGTTCTTGAGCTCCAGACGTCCCAGTCGGTAGGGCTGGAACATCGCCGGTGCCACGCCGTCGAGGCCCTGCGCGGCTGCGAAGGAGACGTCGACTTGGTCGGCGAACTCCGGGTCGCGGGTGCGCAGGTTGTCGTACGTGATGCGGCGCGAGCGGGTCAGCAGGTTGAAGCAGAACTGGGTCGGCTCCTGGTGGACGTACATGCCGATGTTCTCGAACCACTCCAGCGAGGCCTGCGCCGCCCGCTGGGTGGACTCCACGACCGGGCGCCGCTCGGTTTCGTAAGCGGTCAACGCCGCCTCAGTGTCCGGGTGTTCGTGCAGACAGGCCGCGAGGGCGAGCGCGTCCTCCATCGCCAGCTTGGTGCCCGAGCCGATGGAGAAGTGGGCGGTGTGGGCGGCGTCTCCGATGAGGACAAGGTTTCCGTGGTGCCAGCGTTCGTTGCGTACGGTCGTGAAGTTCAGCCACTTGGAGTTGTTGGCGAACACCTGATGGCCGTCGAGTTCGTCGGCGAAGAGCTCGCGGACACGGGCGACGGCCTGATCGTCGGAGACGCCCGGCGGGAAGTCGGTCCCCTCGGTGGCGTCGAAGCCGGCCCGCCGCCAGACGTCCTCGTGCATCTCGACGATGAAGGTGGAGCCGGTGTCGGAGTAGGGGTAGCCGTGCACCTGCATGACCCCCCATTTCGTCTGCTTGACGAAGAACTGGAAGGCCTCGAAGACCAGGTCCGTACCGAGCCACATGTACTTGTTGTGCCGACGGTCCAGGGACGGGCGGAAGACGTCCGCGTGGGCCGCCCGTAGGAGGGAGTTGGCGCCGTCGGCGCCGACCACGAGGTCGTACGACGCGCGCAGTCGTCCGGTGTCCGGGGCGAGGGTCGAGAAGTGAAGGGTGACGCCGAGGTCGCGGCAGCGCTCCTGGAGCAGGCGGAGCAGTTCCTTGCGGCTCATGGCGGCGAAGCCCTGGCCGCCGACGGTGTGGCTCTCGCCCCGGTAGTGGATGTCGATGTCGGTCCAGCGGGCAAAGCGCCGGGCCATGGCCTCGGCGATGACGGTGTCGGCGTTCTGGACGCCGCCGAGCGTCTCGTCGGAGAAGACGACGCCGAAACCGAAGGTGTCGTCGGGGGCGTTGCGTTCCCAGACGGTGATCTGGTGGGCGGGGTCGAGCTGCTTCATCAGGGCTGCGAAGTACAGCCCGCCGGGACCACCGCCGATGATGGCGATTTTCACGGGGAATCCTCTCACTTCTTGGCGACGGGCTCGGTGGCCTGCTCATCTTCGATGATCTTGCGGAGCGCGAAGCGCTGCAGTTTGCCACTGGTGTTGCGTGGCAGTGCGTCGTGGAAGCGCACCTCCCGCGGGTACTTGTAAGGAGCCAGGACCTGCTTGACGTGGTCCTGGATCTCCTTCGCCTTGGCCGCGTCCCCCGGCACGCCGTCGCGCAGCACCACGAAGGCGCACACGATCGAGCCGCGCTCAGGGTCGGGGCGGGCGACGACGGCGGATTCGACGACGTCCGGGTGGGTGTCGATGGCGGCCTCGACCTCGGGTCCGCCGATGTTGTACCCGGAGGAGACGATCATGCCGTCGCTGCGGGCGTGGTAATGGAAGTAGCCGTCCTCGTCCCGGTGGAAGATGTCACCGGTGACGTTCCAGCCCTCCAGGACGTAATCCTGCTGCCGTTCGTCGTCGAGGTAACGGCAGCCGACCGGGCCGATGACGCCGAGTCTGCCCGGCTCACCCGGGCCGAGTTCCGAGCCGTCGGGGCCGAGGATGGTGGCGCGGTAACCGGGGACCGCCTTCCCCGTGGCGCCGGGCCGGATGTCGTCACCGGTGGCGGAGAGGAAGATGTGCAGCAGTTCGGTGGCACCGATGCCGTCGACGACCTTCAGACCGATATTTTCGTACAGCTGCTCCCAGGTGGTGCGGGGTATGTGTTCGCCCGCCGAAACGGCGATCCGCACCCCGGCCAGCCGCTGTTCCTTCCCCTCGCGCACGATCGCCCGGTAGGCGGTGGGCGCGGTCGCCAGGACGGTGACGCCGTGCCGCCGCACGATCTCCGCGAGTTGCAGGGGGGTGGCGGACTCCGTGAGCAGGGCGCAGGCGCCGGCCCGCAGGGGGAAGACGACCAGCATGCCGAGTCCGAAGGTGAAGGCCAGGGGCGCGGTGCAGGCGACCAGATCGTCCGTGCCCAGACCCAGGGTGTGGCGGCCGAAGGTGTTGTCGATGGACAGGATGTCCCGGTGGAAGTGCATGGTGATCTTGGGGATGCCGGTGCTTCCGGAGGTGGGGCCGAGGAGCGCCACGTCGTCGGCGGCGGTGGCCACGTCGGTGAACACCCCGGACTTGGCGGCGGCCCTGGCCACGAGATCCTCCGGGCCGGTGCCGCCGTATTCGACCACCGTCAGACCGGGCAGCACGGCGTCCCGGATCGTGCGGACCTCGTCGGCGAACCGGTGGTCGACGAGGGCGATGGACGGCTGGGTGCGTTCGGCGATCGGGGTGATTTCCCGGGCGCGCAGGGCGGCCATCGTGGTCACCAGGACGCCGCCGGCCTTCAGGACGCCGAGCCAGGCCGCGACGGTCCAGGGATTGTTGGGCGAACGCAGCAGGACGCGATGCCCCGGCACCAGGCCCAGGTCCTCGGTGAGCACCTGGGCGATCTGGTTGGCGCGGGTGCGCAGTTCACCGTACGTCCACAGCTCGCCGGCCGGGGTGCGCAGGGCGGGGCGGTCGAGGCCGTACAGCGAGGCGGGTATGTCGATGAGTTCGGTCGCCGCGTTGAGCCGGTCCGGGTAGCGCAGTTCAGGCGTCGTGAACTCGATCGTCGGCCACAGGTGCGCGGGGGGAAGGTGATCGCGGGTGAAGGTGTCGACGTGCGCCGAGGGTGAGAGGGAGAGGGGAAGAGTCAACGGAAGTGTCCTTCCGGAACCCGCCGAGAAGAGAGCGGCGGTCAGGTGGGGCGGATCAGGCCCTCCTGGACGACGGTGGCCAGGTGACGGTGATCGCGCGTGAAGAAGCGGCCCGTGCCCAGACCGCGGCCCGCGTCGGCGGCTACGGCTTCCTGGACGTAGAGGAGCCAGTCGCCCACCGGCCCCGGCCGGTGGAACCACATGGCGTGGTCGAGGCTCGCGGTGACCAGCCCGGGCCTGGCCCAGGGCAGGTCGAGCACCCGCAGGACGGGTTCGAGGATCGTGTAGTCGCAGACGTACGCGAGGGCGGCCAGGTCCCGTTGGGCGTCGGTCAGCCCGTCGACCGGGCGGAGCGGGTCGAAGGGCTTGAGCCAGACCGCCTGGTGCGCAAGGCGTTCCCCGTCGACGGTGAGGTAGACCGGGCCCGGGACGTGCCGCATGTCGAAGCTGCGGCCACCGGACCAGTAGGCCCTGGTCTCCTCGGTCATCGAGCCGCCGCTGCGCTCCGCGAGGTACTCCGCCGAGCCGGGCAGGCTCTCCGGGTCGGGAACGTCCTCGGTGAACGTGGCGTGGAAGGCCGGGCCGGCTTCGCCCGCCGCGAAGCCGGCCAGACAGACGTACAGCGGCTTGCCGTTCTGGTAGCCGCGCACCTGCCGGGTGCTGTAGCCGCGGCCGTCGCGTACCACCTCCACCTCGTAGCGGACCTCTGTCCCGATGTCGGCGGGGCGCAGGAAGTAGCTGTGCATCGAATGGAGCGACTTGCCGTCGGTCACCGACCGCATGGCCGCCGCCGCGGCCTGGGCGACCAGGTCGCCTCCATAGGCCTTGGGCCAGGGGCAGGGCTGGGTCGTGGCGGTGAAGGCGAGGTCGAAGTGCTCGGGCTGAGCGGGCTTCAGGGTGACGGCGGCGGTGAAGACGGCGGAGGTGGGGGGCGTTCCGGTCATCGGCGGTCCAGCCAGTCGCACAGGTCGGCGTCGGCCACGTCGGGAAGGTTGACGACGATGTTTTCCGGCGTCCGGGTCGTCAACCACGTCAGCGGCTTGGTGCGGGAGAGGTTGCACTCGATGTGCGGCATGAAAGGCGGCACGAACACCCAGTCGCCCTCCTCCATGTCGACGTAGTCCTCGAACTTCTCGCCGAAGTAGATGCGCGCCCGGCCTGACAGGACGTACCCGCCGGTCTCAGCCTCCCCGTGGTGGTGGGAGACCGAGCGGTAGCCGGGCTCGTTGCGGACCTTGCCGTACCACAGGCGCGTGGCCGGAGTGTGCTGGATGCTCACGCCCGAGGCGCGAACGGCACCACCCGAGTCGGCGGTATTCGCGTCCTCCAGCCCGCCGCGCGTCACCACGGGGGCGACGATGCCACTGGGCAGCCGGTACATCGAGTTGTCGCCGTCCAGGCGGTACTTGCTGAGGTCGGGCTCCATGGGTTCGGCTCCGTTCGGTCGGGACAAGGATCCGATGTCTCGTATTTTTCACGGTCGTCATTTAAAGTCAATACACCTGCCCCGGCCGTGGGGCAGGATGGAACCCAACCGAGCCGGAGGCCACATGTCCCCCGTCCCCGTGAATCCGCCCGCCCTGCCGGCACCCAGCGGCTACTCGCACGCAACACTCGTCGGAAACACGCTCCACCTCGGGGGACAGACCGCCCTCGATGCCGACATGAAGATCGTTCCGGGCGGCATCATCGAACAGTTCCGACAGGCGTTCACCAACCTCCTCACCACCCTGCGCGAGGCCGGCGGTCGGCCCGAAGACCTGGTGAGCGTGACCCTCTACCTCACCGACATCCCCGACTACCAGGCGCACGGCAAGGAGATCGGCAAGATCTGGCGCGAGCTCGCCGGGTCCGTCTACCCGGCCATGGCGGGCATCGGCTGCACGGCGCTGTGGCAGCCCGAGGCCATGATCGAGATCCTCGGTGTGGCCGTGATACCGAACGAACGACTCGCGGCGCCTCGCCCGTAGGAAAGGCAGGACGGTCGACGTGAAACTCGCATCCCTCACCGTGGACGGCGGGCGCCGGGCGGGCGCCGTTAACGAGACCGAGCGGACGGTCACGGTGCTGCCCGCCGAGCTGGGCCCGGTGGACGATATCGTCCGCGGTGGCGGAGCGGCCCTCGCCGCGGCGCGCACGGCGGCCGCCCAGGCCGGCGACGTGCGCTCCCTCTCCCAAGTCCGCCTGGAATCCCCGCTGCACCGCTTCAACCGCGACATCCTGTGCACCGGATGGAACTACTGGGATCACTTCGAGGAGTCGAAGGGAAGGCGCGAGGGCCAGGACCCCGCAAGCCGGCCCGAACATCCCACCTTCTTCACCAAGGGCCCGGACACCGTCATCGGTCCGACCGATGACATCGCCTACGACCCCGAGATATCCGCGCAGTGGGACTACGAGGCCGAGATCGCCCTCGTCATCGGCCGCGACGGACGGTCGATCCCTGAGGAGAAGGCGCTGGACCACGTCTTCGGCTACCTCGTGGCCAATGACGTCTCCCAGCGCGACCTGCAACGTGCCCACGGTGGCCAGTGGCTCAAGGGCAAGAGCGTCGACGCCACGATGCCGTTGGGGCCCTGGCTGACCACCGCCGACGAGATAGACGACCTGGCGGCCCTGCAAGTGCGGTGCGAGGTCAACGGCCACCTGCTGCAGAACGCCTCCAGCGGCCGGATGGCATTCTCCTTCGCCCGGATCATCGCCGAACTCAGCCACGGCATGACCCTGCGCGCGGGGGACGTTGTCCTCACCGGCACCCCCAGCGGCATCGGCAACGCCCGGGAGCCGCAGATCTTCCTGGGCGACGGCGATGTCGTCGTCACCCGGGTCAGCGGACTCGGCGAACTGCGCAACAGGGTGCGCCGGACCCGGCTCACCTAGGTCCTGACCGAGAAGGGGATCTTCCCGGCACCAACAGGCGTTAAGGTGCCGGGAATGACTGCACAGACGACAGCGGCCACCGGCGCGGCAGCCGAACGTGAAACCCGCCATGCCCCGCTCATCCTCACGATCTTCGGCCTCTACGCCCGGGGCGAGCACAACTGGCTCTCGGTCGCCTCGGTGATCAGCCTCATGGCGGACCTCGGCGTGGAGAGCCGGGCCGTGCGGTCCTCGATCTCCCGCATGAAACGCCGTGGCGTGCTGCGCGGCGAGCGCCACGAGGGTGTCGCCGGGTACTCACTCGACGACTCGACCCTGCAGACACTCGCCGAAGGGGACGTCCGCATCTTCCAGCGGACCAGGGCGTCCCGCGAGGACGGCTGGGTCCTCGTCGTGTTCTCCGTGCCCGAGGCCGAGCGCGACAAGCGGCACGCACTGCGCACGGCCCTGACCCAGCTGGGCTTCGGCACCGCCGCGCCGGGTGTCTGGGTCGCTCCCGCACACGTGGCGGCCGAGACGCGGCGAACCCTGGAACGCCGGGAACTGTCCGAGTACGTCGACATCTTCACCGGCGACCACTTCGCCTTCGGGGACCTGCGGGAGAAGGCCCGCTCCTGGTGGGACCTTGATGAACTCACCGCCATGTACGCGGACTTCCTGCGCCAGTTCCGCCCCGTCCTGGACGCGGTGACACGGCGCGAGCCACAGCCGCTGGAGGCGTTCCGGACCTACGTGCCGATACTGACCCAGTGGCGGCGCATGCCCTACCGCGACCCGGGACTCCCCCTGGAACTGCTTCCGTCGCAGTGGAACGGTGTGGCCGCAGGCGAACTGTTCGACCGGCTCAACACCCTGTTGAGCACCCCCGCGGCAGCGCACGCCGCAGGGGTGGTCCGCGCACAGCGCTGAGGTGGGACTCACAAGCCGAAGACCGACCTGAAGGACGGGTCTTTGAGGGCCGGCCGGTCGGCCCTGAACGGCTCGATCGGGTACCGGGACCTGCCCTCGACGACCAGTTGGGACAGGATCTCACCGAACAGCCCGGCGAACTTGGCCGCGTGGCCGGCACCGATACCGACGACGACCCTGGGATTCCCGGGCATCGCGTCGATGACGAAGTTGCGGTCCGGCGGCATGTCGTAGATGCACGTCTTGCTGTACAGCTCGAATCCCGCGGCCTCCGGAAGGCGTTCGCGCAGGAACGTTTCCAGCAACTCCGTCTCCTCGGCGACCGGCTCCAGCGAGCGGGTCTGGTGGGTGACGAACCGGCCGGACATGTCCCGGGCGATCTTGACCGCGACTTCGCCGTACACCGGGAAGCCGTAGAAGAGCGTCGGGCCGTACCAGCCCCACACCGGGAAGGCCTCGGGAGTGAAGTCCCGCAGGACCTTGGGGACGAAGTAGGCGACCTGTTCCTGGCTGATCGTGGTGCGCCAGGTCTGGCCCACCTCGGCCAGGATGTCGTCGGACCACGCGCCGGCGGCGACCACCACATCACGGGCGACCACGGACCCGCCGTCGTCGGTGTGTACGCGCACCGCGTCCGTGAGCGTCTCGATGCGGACCGCCCGTGTGCGGGGCCGGAACGTCACGCCCAGAGCCGCGGCGAGCGCACGGTGAGTCTGCCCGGCCTTGCCGATATCGACCAGACCCATGTCGCGTGTGAAGGTCACCTCGGCGGGCTCCTCGACGCGCCACTGCGGATAGTGCTCGGCGAGCCGGGCGTTGTCCCAGCGCTCGTAGGCGTGCCCCTGATCGTCGAGAACCTTGCGGTACCGGGCGATCATCTCCTCGCCGGGAGTTCCCTTCAGACCGATCTCGACGCCGCCGGTACGCAGGAGCACCTGCTGGCCGCTCTCCTTGGCGAGCCGGTCCCAGTTGTCGAAGGCGGCCTGGGTGAGCCGTCCGTAGGCGTTGTCGTGGTAGCTGTGCCGGATCGCCCGTGAATGGTCCTGCGAGGCGCCGTTTCCATGACCGAGGTCGTACTGCTCCAGGACGACCACGTCCGTTTGTCCCCGTTCTGCGAGCCAGTAGGCGGTCGCGCTGCCGATCGCTCCCGCACCGACAACGACGGTCTGTGCGTCCACTGTCGTCATGAGCACTCCATATCTCCTCGCGAGCCGACGGGCGCGGGGCCCGCACGGTGCGTCGACGGTATGGCTCATGACGACGGCGCCGACTCGGGCGACCGTCGAGACCTGCGGGGGAGGGCTTCCTACAGCTGTCGTAGTCCGGGGTTCACACGGTCGTGCTCGCGGCGGCCACGGGGTGGGGAGTGGCCGGCTTGATGCGGGCCACCTGCGGGACGAGTTCGGCGAAGAGCAGAGCCATGTGCAGGCGGAGGCGGTCGTCGCCGCTGGACAGGTCGACGCCCAGCGCCCGTTCGACGTTCGTCAGCCGCCAGTAGAGCGTCGTGCGGTGGATGTGCAGGTCGGCCGCTGTCTTCTGAACGTTGCCTCCGTGGCCGAGGTAGGAGCGGACCGTGCATTCGTACATCTCGTTGCCGGAGTCCCAGAGCGCCGAGATGCCCGGACACAGCCGTTCCAGCCCGCTCAGGCTTCGATCGAGGTGCTGGAACGCCGAGTAGGCGCCGAGTTCGCACCAGTCGGACATCCCGGCGGAACCGGCCGCGACACCGCAGACATCCGCGGCGTACCGCGCGTCCTCGCGGGCCTCCCGCACCCGTTCGAGGCAGTCGACGCCACTGCGCGTGCCGACGATGTGCTCGCGGGCGCTCCGCCGCAGAGCGCCGAGGACGGACTCGCGCTGTGTCCCGGAGGCGATCAGCACGAGTTCCACGTCACGTGGGGTGCCACACAGGACGGCTCGGCGCGGGGCGCGGCGGCGCACCTCGCCCGCAAGCCGGCGCAGGTCGGTCAGAGCACTGGGGCCCCCCGCCCTGACCGGGTGCGTCCGGCGGGCGCGGACCACGGCGACCACATACGACGGGGCGTCCTCGATCACGTCCAGCTCGCGGATGCTCTCCGCGGCGCGCTCGTGCACCCGGGGGTCCGGCCGCAGCAGGTTGTCGACCAGCCGTCGCACCCCTTCCATCTCCTGGGAGTCCTGCGCGACACGGTCGCTCAGCAGGCGGCTCGCCTCTTCCGCGTGTGCCAGTGCTACGCCGACCTGGTCCGGGGTGAGGACGGGATCGTCGATGAGCCACAGGGAGCCGAGGTGCAGCCCCTGGTCCAGCAGCGGGATCACCAGCCGGGGCAGCGTGCCCAGCTCGTCGTTGCGCGGGATACGGACCGGTCCACGCGCGCGCTGGACCCCCTGCGCGGTGATGAACGCGCGGATCCTGTGGCTCGTGCGCCGCTGGAGCACCGCGTCGATCCGCGACTGGTCGACCCGTCCCAGCTGGGCGCTGACAGCCAGGAGGCGCAGTGCCGAATCGTCGATGACGACCGACCGTTCCAGGCGCTCGGCGAGTTGCTCGACGATGAACTGCAGGCGATCTTCCACCATCGAACGCTCCTCAACCACCACTCCTACGTCCGTTGAGGCCACGATAGGTGTCGTCGTGTGGCACGCCGAGACGCGGGAGATAACCATCGCGTAACTCGCTCGCCAACTTGGTGAGGGTTTCCCTACCTGATCATTTTCCTGCGAGAACCTGGGGCGCCGAGAAGCGTGTGACTCGTGCCGCTCCTACATCTGTCGATACGGGCGCCGGACAACTCCCGACTTCTGCTGGACGCCGGTGATATTCCCCTCTGACTAGCGTCTCGGGTTGTCACCAGCCCACTCGGAGATGCGGGAGTCTCAGTGACCGCCACCCAGGATTCCGTCCTTGCCCCCACGTTGAGCAGCCGCTATTACACCGACAGTGCTGTCTTCGAGGCAGAGAACCAACACATCTTTGAGCGCCAGTGGTACTACGTCGGCCGCGCCGACGACATCCCGGCCCCTGGCCGTATCTTGCGCCGGCAGGTCGGCCGCGAGTCAGTGATCCTGGTGCGCGGACGCGACCAGGTCGTCCGCGGCTTCCTCAACGTCTGCCGGCACCGCGGCGCCCAGCTCTGCCTCACCGACACCGGTGACGTGGGCAAGGCGATCCGGTGCCCGTACCACGCCTGGACCTACGGCCTGGACGGCAAGCTGCTCGCCGCGCCGAACTGGGAAGCGATGGAGAGCATGGATCGCGAGGAGTACGGACTGCACACCGTGCATGTGGAGCAGTGGGAGGGCCTGCTGTGGGTGAACCTGGCCCCAAGCCCCACCCCGCTCATCGACCAGCTCCGTCCCCAGATCGAGGCCCGGCTCGCCGACTACTCCAAGTTCGAGCGGTACCGCCTCGGCGACCTGAAGGTCGGCGGCCGCGTGGAGTACGAGGTGGTGGCGAACTGGAAGCTGATCTACGAAAACTTCCAGGAGTGCTACCACTGCGGCACGATCCACCCCGAGCTGGTGCGGACCATTCCCGAGTTCCAGTCCCCGGCGATGGGCACCGGAGGCTACGACCCCACCGGTTACGCCATCGCCGGCGACCTGGAGTCCTTCTCGCTGACCGGCCGCACGGTGCTGCCCCGGCTGCCCCACCTGCTGCCCGAGGACGACCGGCTCTACTACGGCATGGTCGTCCGACCCAACTGCTTCATCTCCCTGGTGTCGGACCATGTGATCGTCCACCGCTTCGAGCCGGTCGCGCCTGACCGGACCAGGGCGGTCTGCGAGTGGCTCTTCCCGGCGGATGTGGTCGACTCCGGTGACTACCAGGTGGACGACGCGGTCGCGCTGTTCAGCAAGGTCAACGAGCAGGACTTCGCCGCGGCCGAGTGGTGCCAGCCGAACATGTCCTCCCGGGCGTACCGGGAGGGCGGGGTGCTCGTGCCCAGTGAGCAGACCCAGATCGGCGTCTTCTACCAGTGGTACCTGTCCTCGCTCGGAGACGCGGCGTGAGCGGGACGACGGACAGGCGGCACACCGAGGTGTTCGTCGCATGCGTCGACGACATGGCCGATGGGGACGTGACCGTCGTCGAGCTGGATGTCCGCGTCGCGGTGTTCCGGGTGAACGGCGAGTTCTTCGCGATCGACGACCGCTGCACCCACCAGGAGGCTCACCTCTCGGACGGCTTCGTCGAGGACAGCTGCATGGTCGAGTGCCCGCTGCACGCCTCGTGCTTCGACCTGCGGACAGGCCGCCCGTCGGGTCCCCCGGCGGTGCGCCCCGTCCGGACCCACCCGGTGATCGTACGCAATGGTTCGGTGTTCGTCTCGGCGACGGGGGCGGCGCCATGACCGGTTCGGTCGTCGTCATCGGCGCCTCCCTGGCCGGTGTCAGCACCGCCCGGGCGCTGCGCGGCCACGGGTTCGACGGTGAGATCACAGTGATCGGCGCGGAGGAGCACGAGCCCTACGACCGGCCACCACTGTCCAAGGCACTGCTCGCCGGGCGGGCAGAGGCTGCCGACCTCGCACTGGTCAGTGCTGACGAGGACCTCCGCGTGCGGATGATCCTTGGCCGCCGCGCGACCGGGCTGCGGCCCGGCGACCGGACCGTGCTGCTGGACGACGAGTCATCCGTCACCGCGGACGCGGTGGTCGTCGCGACTGGTGCGCGGCCACGGACCATCCCGCTGCCGTCACCCGGCCGGGGTGTGCATGTCCTGCGGTCCCTGGACGACGCGCGCCGTCTCGCGGCGGACCTCCGGCCCGGCGCCCGACTGGTCGTGATCGGCGGCGGGTTCATCGGCTGCGAGGTCGCCGCGACCAGTCGCGGGCTGGGGCTCGACGTGACGATCGTGGAGGCGGCGCTGAAGCCCCTGGCCGGGGCCCTCGGGCCCGAGGTGGCCGACGGCCTCATGCGGCTGCACCGCGAGCAGGGGATCCGCGTGGAGTGTGGCGTCGGCGTCACGGCGATCCGGGGATCGGACCGACCGACCGGCGTGGTTCTTGGGGACGGGCGTGAGTTGGCAGCCGATGTGGTGCTACTGGCAGTGGGCGCGGTCCCGGAAACCGGCTGGCTGCGCGGGTCCGGCGTGGCGCTGGCCCCGGACGGCTCGGTGGCCTGCGACGCGCAGTGCAGGACCACGGTGCCGTCGGTGTTCGCGGTGGGCGACGTCGCGTCCGCCGAGCACCGGTTCCTGGGCGGCCCCGCGCGGGTCGAGCACTGGTCCAACGCCGTGGAGAACGCGGACGTGGCAGCCGCGGCCCTGCTCGGGCTGCCGGGCGGCATGGTGGGAGACAATCCTCCGTATTTCTGGTCCGATCAGTATAATCACCGCTTGCAGCTTGCGGGGCGCCCTTCCCCGGGAGACACACTGACGCTCGTCGACGGCGAACTGACCGGTGTGGGCTTCGCGGGCAGGTACGAACGCACCACGGCGGCAGGGGTCGTCACGACCGCGGTGGTGGCGCTCGACCGCCCGCGCCCGTTCGCCCACCTCCGCCGCGGCCTCGTTTCACGCTCCGCGGGAAGGCGCGCGAGCTGAGAAGACACTCCACGACAACCACGGCGACCGGCTCCGACATCTGTCGAAACCCGGGGCGCCATCTTTCGACACCGGCACGACGTCGTCGCGGTGCCCGGTTGGGACCATTCTGCGACACCACCACAGCGGCAGCGCCAGACAACCCCGCACAGGCGGGGCGAGTGGAGACATGATGCAGGACAGCACGGAAGCCACGACAACCCTAGGCGCTGTCGTGCCCACGACAGCGCCCGATGTACTCCTCAGCCTGTCGCGGCTGTCCAAGACGTTCCGCCCACACCGGCACGCCGCGGTGCCGGTGCTGCGTGGAGTGGATCTCGAAGTGCGCCGCGGAGAGGCGATCGCCGTGATCGGCCCCAGCGGGTCGGGCAAGAGCACCGCCCTGCGATGTATCAACCTGCTGGAACGGCCGGACGGCGGCTCGATCAGGCTGGACGGAAAGCCCGTCTTCGAGGCCCGCGACACCGGCCCAGCAGTCAGCCCGTCCGTGCGCCAGCTGCGCGATCTGCGACGCAGGGTCGGGATGGTGTTCCAGGGCTTCCACCTGTTCCCCACCATGTCGGTGCTGGCCAACGTGACCATGCCCCAGGTCCGCAGCCTCGGCCGGACCGGTCCCGACGCCGAGCGCCGGTCCCTGGAACTGCTGGAAAAGGTGGGGCTCGCCGACAAGGCACACGCCCGGCCCCAGACCCTCTCCGGCGGACAGCAGCAGCGGGTCGCCATTGCCCGGGCACTGGCGCTCGATCCGGAGATCATGCTGTTCGACGAACCCACCTCGGCCATCGACCCCGAGCTGCGGATCGAGGTTCTCCGGGTGATGCGCGGACTCGCTGCGGCGGGCATGACGATGATCGTCGTCACGCATGAACTTCAGTTCGCGCGACAGGTCGCCGACCGGATCGTCTTCTTCGACGCCGGCAGGATTCTTGAGTGCGGCCCTCCCGAGCAGGTTCTGGACCGGCCGCGGCATGAACGCGTACGCGGTTTCCTGACCGCGGTCAGCGGTGCGCTGGAGGAGGGTACTGAAAATGCTTGAGTTTCTGGCCCAGGGCATCGTCACGACCGTGCAGGTCACGCTGGGCGCCTTCGCCGTCGCCGTGGTGCTCGGAGCCCTGGTCACGGTCGCCCGGCGCAGCCCCGCGAAGGCGGTGCGGATCATCGGCGGCGTCTACGTGGCCGTACTCCGCGGTGTACCGCCGGTCGCCTGGCTGCTGGTGGCGTACTACGGATTCGGCGGGGTGGTCTCCCTGCCTCCGCTCGGGGCCGCGGTGGTCGCGCTGGGGCTGGTCGGAGCCGCCTACATGGCCGAGATCTACCGGGCGGCGCTGGAGGCCGTGCCCCAGGGGCAGGTCGACGCGGCCGACGCGCTGGCCCTCAGCCGCTGGGACAAGTACCGGCTGGTGCTGCTGCCGAACACGGCGGCGCTGCTGGCGGCGTCCACCGCCTCGTACGCCATCTCCCTGCTCAAGGACAGCGCGCTGGCCTCGCTGCTCTCCGTTGCCGAGCTGACCTTCCGGGCAAACCAGTACCGCCAAGCACTCGGCCAGCCGATCCAGGTCTTCGCCATCGCGTCGGCCTTCTACGTCATTCTCAGCGTGCTCGTGGCCGTGCCTGCCCGCCACGTCGAGCAGCGGATCCTGGAGAGGCACTGATGGACAAGTTGCTCCACGACGTCACCCTGCTGCTCCCGGGGTTCATGACGACCGTCTGGCTCACCGCTCTGACCCTCGCGATGGCACTGCCGCTCGCCGTCGTGATCGCGGTCGGCCTGCGCAGCCGGAGCCGGTGCCTGACCATCCCGCTGATCGTCGTGATCGAGGTGCTCCGGGGCATGCCCGCCCTGGTGACCCTGTACTTCGTCTACTACGGCCTTCCCGCGGTCGAGATCGTGCTCAACGACACCTTGAGCATCTGTGTCGCGTTCGGGCTGACCTTCGTCGCCTACACCGCCCCCATCCTGTCCGCAGCGATCGCGACCGTGCCTCGCCAGCACATCGAGGCAGGGGACGCGCTGGGGCTCTCGCGCTGGACCGTGACCACAAGAATCGTCCTGCCCCAGGCCGTCCGTGCCTCACTCCCCCCGTTGATCTCCTGGACGGTGATCCTTTTCCAGGGAACCTCGCTGGCGAGCGTAGTCGGTGCCTCCGACCTGTTCGCCCGGGCCACGAGCCTCGGCGCCCAGCAGTTCGCCTACACCTACTACATCGTCCTGGCCGCAGTGTTCTACGCCGCGCTCAGCATCCCGTTCCTGGCCCTCGCCGCACACGTGCAGCGACGCCGCGGTGGCCGGGGCCTTCGCGACGCGATGCGATCGCGAGTCCGGCCCTCGAAAGCAGCATCCGCCTGACAGTTGCTCCCCTCTTCACGCAAAGGCAGATACACCATGCTCACACGCGTTTCCGCCACGGCGGCCTGTGTCGCCGTGACCGTTTCGACACTGCTCCTCACCGGATGTGGCGGCTCGGCGAAGAACTCCTCAGGCAAGGTGGCCGCTGACTGCAAGCCCGCGCACACCTTCGGCACCGTGAAGCCGAAGACGCTCACGGTTGGAGTGATCTCCTCGCTGCCGTACTCCTCGGTCAATCCAGTCTCCGGGAAGTGGGAGGGAATCGATGCCGAATTCGGCGCCGCGATAGCGGCGAAGGAATGCCTGACCGTGACCACGGTCGCCGTCAGCGGCGCCGACGCGATCCAGAGCCTGGACTCGGGCAAGGTCGACCTGCTGTCGGCGGGGGCCTACATCACGCCCGAGCGCGGCAGGGTCGTCGGGCAGACAAAGCCTCTTTACTACCAGTACACCGTGGTCGTATCCCGCAACTCCCTCGGCACCGTCGACCAGCTGCGCGGCCACCAGATCGGCGCGCTGTCGGGATCGGCGTACGTCCAACCACTGCGCACCTGGCTCGGGTCGAGCAAAGTCCATGAGTACCCGTCGACCGCGGATCTCCTCGCCGACGTGCAGAACAAGCGGCTCGACGTCGCAGTGACGGCGTCCGGCGAGGCGAAGTACCAACTGGCCAAGGCCGAGTACACCGGGCTCAGGGCGACCCGGTTGGCACCCAGCTCCGCCACCAAGAACCTACAGCCGATCTACGGCGTCAACATGCCCTACAAGAAGTCGAACACCGCCCTTGGCAGCGCGTTGAACGCCGACATCGCGGCATTGCGGGCGGGCGGAACCACTAAGAAGATCCTCACGAAGTGGAAGCAGAACGACCACCTGACGCTGAACGGCAAGTAGTCGGGCGGAATCGGCGCCGGTGGCGACACTGCGACAGAGTGTGTTGCCACCGGTGCGCGGTCGGGCCGGACCACGGTCCTGACACGGAAGGTTGCCGGGAGAGACGCCGCCGGGGGGCGCCTGGAGCCGCCGCCCCAGAACCCCTTGGGACGGTTCCATGCCTCTGTCCTGCCGGGTTTTGGTGAAAGTCTGGTCGATCATGGCCAGGGGGCAGGTGGTTTGGGACCCGCTGCACGCCGAGCCGGCCACCGGAGGTCGCTCAATGCTTGGGCCGGCCTATGCATCGGCACGTAGACGACTGCCGATCAGTCCGCTCACGCAAGCCCGGTAGGCGCACCATCGAGCGCTGAGGCCGGACCAAGTGACTGGCAAAACGTTGGCGCCACTTCCAGCAGGGTGTCGTTGGCCTGCTCACGCCGTCCCGTAGCTCGCCCACAACGGTCTCCTGCAGAAGGCCCGGGTGCCGTCGCAGCAAGTGTCGAGGGGAAGCGTTGACCCAGGCTCACGCAAGACCGGCAGGTGCACCATCGGGGGATGGGCCCGGACCAAGTGATGTGCTGAACCGTGCTGCCACTTCCAGCAGGATGTCGTTGGCGGGAGGTTCGCCGATGGTTGCCCGTACGCCTTCGTCAGCGAATGATCGCACCACGACCCCGGAGCGTTCGCATGCGTGGGCGAAGGCCGCGGCGTGGTGGCCAAGGCGGAGCCAGACAAAGTTGCCCTGCGTTTCGGGCACTGGCCAGCCTTGGGCGATGAGCGCGGTCCGTACTCGGGCGCGTTCGCTGACGAGCGCGTCTACTCGTGCCAGAAGCTCCTGGGAGGCCTGTAGCGATGCGATGGCGGCCTGCTGTGCGACCTGGCTGACTCCGAAAGGAACGGCGGTCTGCCTCAGAGCTGCTGCGACGGGTGTGTGAGCCACTGCGAAGCCGACTCTCATTCCGGCCAGTCCATAGGCCTTCGAGAAGGTCCGCAGCACGGCGACATTGGGCCTGTCCCGATACATTCGGATGCCGTCGGGTGCATCGGTGTCGCGCACGAATTCGCGGTAGGCCTCGTCCAGGACGACGAGTATGTCATCGGGGACGCGGTCGAGGAGCCGCTCCAGTCCTTCTTGGCGCACAATGGTCCCGGTCGGATTGTTGGGATTGCAGATGATGATGGCGCGAGTGCGGTCGGTGACTGCTCCGGCCATGGCGTCCAGGTCGTGGGTTTCGCCGTGGGTGAGGGGGATCTCGACAGGCACCGCTCCGTTGATCCGGGTGATGATCGGGTATGCCTCGAAGGAGCGCCAGGCGTAGATGACTTCGTCGCCGGGATCCGCGACCGCCTGGATGAGCTGCTGGGCCACGCCGACCGATCCCGTTCCGGTGGCGATGTGCGCTTCCGGAACGGCGAGCTGCTTGGCGAGTTCGGCGACGAGTCCGGCGCAGGCCACGTCGGGATAGCGGTTGAGCGACGCAGCTGCGGCCGTCGCGGCCTCGAGCACGCCGGGCAGGGGCGGGTAGGGATTTTCGTTGGAGGACAGCTTGTACGTGGGTGCATCACTGCTGGCGGCGGGCTTACCGGCCCGGTAGGCGGGCACGGTGCGCAAGGCGGTGCGGAGTCTGGGGACCGGGATTGCGTTGGTCATCGTGCGCTCTCTTCCAAAGCGGGGGTGCGCACCGGAACACCGGCTTTGAAGGTGGCTGCGATGCGCTCTTTGTACTCGTTGAAGTCGTAAGGGTCGCCCGTTATCAGGGTCAGGTCTGCCCGCCTGCGCTCAGTGATGGATCCCCGCTCACCGTCCAGGCCGAGCAGCTGGGCGGCGGATGCGGTTGCCGCGTGAAGGACTCGGTGGGGCGCAAGCCCTGCTTGCTGCAGCAACGCCAGTTCGCGCACGTTGTCTCCGTGCGCCACCACACCGCTGTCGGTGCCCATGGCAATACGCACGCCCGCAGCGATGGCACGCCGGACGGACTGCCGGTGCACCTCTTGGAGCGTTCTGGCCTTGTCTTCCACCGCGGCCGGCATCCGCGCGCCCGCGTCGATCGCCTCGACGAGAGAAGTGGCCACCAGAAGCGTGGGGACCAGCCAGGCCCGTTTGTCAAGCAGCAGTTCGATGCATTCGTCGTCGAGGAACACACCGTGCTCGATGGATCGCACGCCGGCCCGCAACGCGTTTTTGATCCCCGCCGCCCCCTGCGCATGTGCCATGACCGACAGGCCGGCTGCAGCCGCCTCGGTCACGCACATGGACAGTTCCTCGGCGCTGAACTGCGGATGCCGGGGGTCGTCGCGAGGGGAGAGAACACCGCCTGTGGCACATACCTTGATCACGTCTGCGCCGGCGCGCACCAGTTCGCGCACGCGGCGGCGCATCTCCTCCGGGCCGTCGACGATCATCTCCGGACGGCCGGGGTGCGCCGCGAACAGGGGAAGGCAGTGACCGCCGACAAGCCAGCCGTCGGTGTGGCCGCCGGTCTGCCCCAGCATGCTCACGGCGATGTGCAGGTCGGGACCGGATATCAGGCCTTCGGCGGCGGCGCGCTTGACCCCTAGGTCGGCGCCTCCCGCATCCCGCACCGTGGTGATGCCGCAGTCCAGCGTCCGTTCCAGGTTCCGCTGCGCCGTGTAGAACTGGTAGGAGAAAGGCTCCTCCAGCCGCTCCAGTACATCGGTGCCGGAGAGCATGACATGGACATGAGCGTCGATGAGTCCGGGCAGCACAGTCAGGCCGGTGGCGTCGAAACCGGTGTCACCGTCGCCTTCGCCGACCGGCGTAACGTCGATGATCAGCCCGTCATCGATGACGATGTCGGCGGGGGACGGCGGTGACCCGGAGCCGTCGAAGACGGTACCCCCATGGATGACTGTGCGCATGTATACGGCCTTTCGGTAGGTGGAGAGCTCAGGCGTCCGGGGCCTGGAGTGGGGCCGGGGCCAGGCGACTCCACGCCATGCCCAGGTGATCAGCCAGCGCTTGAGCGGTGGCTACGTACTCGTCGCTGATAGCCGTGGGCTGGTCCAGGTAGAGCGACAGAACACCCACCACTCGCTCGCCCGACAGCATCGGCAGGGTCAGGAAGGTGACATACCCTTCGGCGCGCACCAGGTCATGGGCCCAGGACATGAGACGGCCGGTGCGGGCGTCGGCTACGAGCACGTGCTGGCGAGTCTCGATGACCTTCTGGACGACGGGCAGACCACGGTGTTCCCGGGCACGGCTGATCGTGGACTGCACGTAGGCCTGGGACAAGCCGCGAGCGCGGGTGCACTGTAGTTCCTTGCCGGACGGGTCGAGGATGGAAGCGAGCGCGCGGTCGGCAGCCAGGCCCTCGGTTGCCAGACGGCAGGCTTCGTCGAGGAGCTCCTCGGCACTGGCAAAGGCGGGGCGCCGCAAGAGGAAGGAGGTGATCTCCTCCGTGGCGATGGCAGGAGTCTCTGCTGCGGCTGTGTCATGCCCTTGGGCCGGGACCTCGGAGATGAGGTGGCACGACTGGGCGGTCCGAACGTCGGGGTTTCCTTCTACCTCCCGCACGAAGAATTCCAGCGCAGTCGCATCGTCGGGGAACGAGGCCAGAACCGTTAGGTCGTAGGCGCCGGTGGACAGGTGCACGCTGTCGACGTCGCTCTTGCGGGCAAGCGTCCGGGCCACGTCGAATCGGTGTCCTGGTTCGGCATGCACGAGGTAGAGCATGCGGCTGGGGCGGTCGTTCTCCGCGACCACCACTTTGAGCCGCACTGCCTTACTGTTGAGCAGCCGGGCGATTCTTGTGCGAACGGTCTTTTCCGAAACGCCGAGCTCGCGTGCGAGAGCTACGTTGCTCATCCGAGCGTCCTGCTCGAGGAGGCGCACGATCTCACGGTCGATGTTGTCCAACATGATGTGAGCTTACCTCCTTCCGCCGATTATCGGACATCCGTGATGAGTTGTTCCCTGATTTCGGATCGTAGGCGCCGATATCAGGAACGGCAAGCAGCAAGCAGTGGCAACTTTCCCGACACCTTCCCTTGACTCCGCCGTTAAGCGGACCTAGCGTCCGGGAGGGCGGACGAGATTCGGACAGTCCGCTCCGAAAATCGGGAGATAGTATGAGGCAAGGACCTTGCGGTCACGGTCGCCTGCACGAGCTTGGCAACGCCTGCTACGCCTGGGTGGCGCACGAAGCGGGATGGGGCTACAGCAACGCCGGCCTCATCGTCGGGGAGTCCAGTTCGCTCCTGGTGGACACTCTGTTCGACCTGAACCTCACTGCTGCGATGCTGGCTGAGATGGCCTCTGTCACCCGCGACAGCCCCATCAGCACGGTGGTCAACACCCACGCCAACGGCGATCACTACTTCGGCAATCAGTTGCTGGGCCATGCCGAGATCATTGCGTCGGTCAACGCGGCGGCTCACATGTCCCAGTCCGACGTGGAATCCCTGCGAGCCGACCTCCAGGCACCGGGCGTGCACGGCGACAACGTGCGCCGCTTGTTCGGCGGGTTCGACTTCGACGGCATCACCATCACCCCGCCGACGCGTACCTTCGAAGGTGAGATCAGGCTCGACATCGGCGGCGTTGAGGTTCACTGCATCACCGTCGGACCGGCGCACACCGACGGGGACATCATCGTGTACGTCCCCTCCGCGCGCACGGTCTACGCCGGTGACCTGCTGTTCATAGGCGCAACGCCGGTTGCCTGGGCCGGGCCGATCTCCGGCTGGGTCAAGGCATGCGACCGCATCCTCGACCTCGACGTCGAGACCGTCGTACCCGGGCACGGACCGGTAACCGACAAGGCAGGGGTCCAGGAGACCCAGGCTTATTTGGCCTACGTCGAACGCGCGGCAACGGAGTGCTTCAACCAGGGGCGACCCTTCGAGGAGGCGGTCGCCGGAATCCCGCTGGGGCGCTTCGGTGTCTGGAGCGAGCCCGGACGGCTCGTACAGAACGTCGCCAACGTGTACCAGCACCTGGACCCTGCGTTCCCCCGCCTGTCCCACATCGACGTCATGAAACGTATGGGCGACTTCGAAGCGGACTTCGTACCCGAGGAGTCCTGAGGCGATGCGCTGGGTGACCTACCACTTTCCCTCCACAGGCCCCCGGGCGGGCCTCCTGATCGGCGACCGTGTCCACCTCCTGCCCGATACCGCCAGTGTCGTAGAACTCCTGGGCGACGACGGAGAGCGGCTGCACGCAGCTGCCGAGCGTGCGACGGCCGACCCAGCCGACGTTGTCCCCTTCACCCGGGACCGCATCGGCCCCCCGCTGCGACCTCCCTCGATCCGTGAAAGCGTCGGATTCCTGCAGCATGTGCGCAACACCAGTCCCACAAGCACCATCAACGATAACTTCACCCAGTTTCCGCCGTTCTACTTCTCCAACCCCGCGGCCGTCACTGGCCCCTACACCGACATCGCCGTCTTCCCTGGCAGTCACCAGTTCGACTACGAGCTGGAGGTCGGGGCGATCATCGGACGCCCGGCAAGCGACGTCCGTCCAGAGGACGCCTATCGCCACATCGCCGGCTACGTCCTCTTCTGCGACTGGAGCGCCCGCGATCTCCAGCTGCGCGAAATGGGCCTGGGACTGGGACCGGCCAAGGGCAAAGACGGCGCCAACACGCTGGGGCCGTACTTCGTGACTCCCGACGAACTCGAACCATGGCGCTCAGGCGACTCCTACCGTCTGGAGATGACCGCCGGCGTCAACGGTGAGCGCACAAGCCACGGCTGGCTCGACAGCATGGACTGGACGTTCGGCGACATGATCGCGTACGCGTCACGCGGAACGACCTTGTACCCGGGCGAGATGATCGGTTCCGGCACCGTCCCCTCAGGGTGCCTCCTGGAGTCCTACATCCAGCACCCCGACACCTTCCGAGGCTGGCTCAAGCCCGGAGACGTGGTCTCCCTCGACGTCCAGGTGCTGGGCGCCACCAGCCAGACGATCCTTCCGGGCCGCAGCCCCCACCCTCTTCGGACCGTTGGCCGGCCCGAACCCGCATGGAACCCACACGCCAGGAAAAGTGCCGCGGCCGCGCAGCACGGTCAAGACAGTTGAGAAGGGCAATGCCATGTCGGACCAACCTCCCCACGCTCCCAGACACGGTCTGCGAAGAGGAGCCGTCGGCGTCATCCCTGTCGCCTTCGTCTCCCTCGCCACGATCGCACCGGCGGCAAGCCTGTTCGCCGGGATGCTGCTGGTGGCCCCCTACGGCAAGGGCAGCACGCCGTTCGCCGTTGTCCTCAGCCTCGTGGCCTGCTTGATGGTGGCCACCAGCATCGGTCAGCTGGCACGTCACCTGCCATCGGCCGGAGGCCTCTACACCTATAACGTCGCCGGCCTGGGTCGTGCGGCTGGCTTCCTGGTGGGATGGATCTACCTGCTGGCCTACCTGCTGTTGCCCACCATCGCCGCGTTGATCTTCGGCTACGGACTCGGCGGCTATCTCCAGCACCGCTTCGGCCTTCCATCCTGGACCTGGCTGCCGATCGTGGTGGGCAGCACAGTACTTGCCGTCAGCCTCGCCTACCGCAGCATCCGGCAGTCCAGCCGGGTGGGCATCGTGCTCGGGTTGTTCGAGATCGTCGTCTTCGGCGCCATCGCCGTGACCATGATCTTCGAAGCGGGGTCCGCGAACACCGCATCCGTCTTCGTGCCGCATGACCTGGGAGTCCTCCCGGCGATGATCTTCATCGTGCTGAACTTCATCGGTTTCGAGTCGTCGGTCGCCCTTGCCGAAGAAGCTGACCTGCCCCGTAAGACCATCCCCAAGGCAGTCATCGGATCCTGTCTCGTCGCGGGTGCCTTCTACATCCTGTGTTACTACGCGGCCACGGTGTACTTCGGCCCCAAGGCGTTCGGCGGCAGCACCTTCGCCGAGCTCGGCGGCGGTGATCCCTGGGGCGGCCTGACAGCACTCGTCTGGGGCGGCGCGGCCATCCTGTCCTCGCTGGCGGTCTGGAGCGGGCAGGCCGCCAACGTCAACGCCTCGATCAACCCGCCCTCACGTGTGCTGTACGCCTTGGCGCGTGCCCGGCTCCTTCCGGGGCCTTTCGACCGAGTGCACCCGGTGCACCAGACCCCTTCTGTGGCGCTCCTCAGCCTCGGCGGCTTCTCCATCGTCCTGGGCATCGTGCTGCCCGTGGTGTTCGGATCACCGCTACTCGCCTTCGCGCTGCTGGGCACCGTTCTGACCCTGATGCTGATCCTCGTCTACATAGGAACCTGCGCCAGTTGCGCCGTGTACTACCTGCGCAAGCAGCGCGGCGAACTCCGTCCGCTCGTCCATGTGGTGTGCCCGCTGCTGGGCATCGCCATCCTCGTGCCGGTGTTCATCGCCGCTATGGGCATCGACTTCGCCGGCCTGGGCATCGCTCCACTGGCCTGGCCGCTCAACCTCGCCCCCTGGATTGTCGTGGCCTGGCTCGGCTGCGGAATCGGCTATTTTGTCTACCTGCGGCGTCGCCGGCCGGAGTCGATCGACGCGATCGGCACGGGCGGTGCGCCCGTGGGTGATGAAGGCCCGCGAATAGCCCCGGCCGCGGACGGTCTGGCAGAACAGGGACGCGCACTGTGACGGTGACGATGATGCTCGAACCCGCCCTGGCGGAAGACCTGAGCGAGATCCATGCGTTGCTGTCCGCCGCGCGGGAGCGGGGCCAGTTCGATACGACCCCTTCCATGGAGCGGCTGGCTGCCGTGCTGGGTCAGCAAGCCGGCGACGCGCGTGTGGCTCGAGTCGCGGGGCGCATCGCAGGATTCGTCGCGGTGGGAGCCATGGGGTTGGTCGCACCGCCGTCCACGCAGGCGGCTCTCCTGGACATCGTCACCGACGACGAACAGCTTCAGGCCCCCCTGGTCGATTGGGCCATCGCCACAGCCGAACGACTGCCCTCCTTCCGATCGCTGCGCACGCTGCGCGGCCGTGGCGTCGCCGGGCCGGCCCACTTCAGCAAGGTCCGGGAAATCTGGCGCATGGACTGCGACCTGACCATGCCACGACCAACCCCCTCACGTGGGGACGTCGACGTCGTGGACTACAGCACGCGCACCATCACCGATGACGCGTGGGTGCAGGTGATCAACGAGTCGTTCGCTGAGCACTGGGGTGGCTATCTGCCCTGGACTCTGGAAAGGTGGCGGGAACGTCTCGCATCACGTGGTCCAGTGGGCCTCGAGCTGATGGCCCGTCAACACTCGGAGCCCGCCGGGGTCATCCTGGGCCACGTAAGTGAGCGTGACGACGGCCGGAGCAGCCCAGCCGGCTTCATCGAGGTGGTGGGCACACGCCCCTCCCATCGCCGTCGCGGCATCGCCGAGGTCCTTGTTCGCTCGGCCCTGGACCGCTTCTCCCAGCAAGGCCTGCACCGGGCGTTGCTGATGGTCGACGCAGGCAGCTCCACCCGTGCCGCTGAGGTGTACACGCGGTGCGGTTTCGAACGCACATTCCGCTACGCGGTCTGGGAAGTGCCCCTGCAACGGGCACGCTGAGCTTTGCCCTTTCACTGAATCCGCCAAGGTCCCCGCCGCTCAACGCGGCGGGGACCTTCGTGATCGAAAGACATCATGCCCCCTCGATACTCCCACGTGGTATACGACCCGACGTTCGGTGATGCGGACCTCGCTGCCGCACGCAGGGATCTTGTGATCGGCCGCTGGCAGGGGGCCCGGGATCTCCTCCGGGCCACCGGCAACGACTGGGACCACCGCACGCATCGCATGCGGCTGCTGGCCGAGGTAGCCGCTGGCAACAAGAGCGCCGAAAGCTGGCTGATCGCCCAGCCACGCACCCCCGACGCGCAGGTCCTGCGCGCCGAAACGGAGGTGATGAGGCTGTTTGCCGCTCTCGCCGAGTCAGCACGCCGCGGTCAGGAACCGCGCCCCGGGCACGACAGCCTGCCGCGGGAAATGCTCGACCGTGCGATCGAGCTGTGCATTCGAGCCGCGCACACCGTTTCGGCGGACCCCGTACCGTGGGTCTCCCTCGTCAGCCTCGCCCGCCTGTACGCCCATGGGCACCGCCACACCCAGCGCTGGTGGGACGAGCTCAGAGCCCGGGACCCGTACAACCGCGAAGGGCACCATCAGATCCTGCGGTATCTATCGGCGCGCTGGCACGGCAGCCACGGAACCATGTACGAGTTCGCGCAGGAAAGCGCCGTCGGCGCACCGGACGGCTCACCCCTGATCGTGCTTCCTCAGGCCGCGAGAGTGGAACATTACCGCGATCTCGCCGAGGCGAAAGGGAGACTGGCGGTGGGACTGACCTACCACTGGAGCAACGAGGGTGCGCAGTACGATCTGAGCACCGCGCTGCGCCGCTGGATCCAGGTGCGGGATGTGGAATACGCCCAGGACGTGGCTGATCTCAACCTGCTGGCTCACGGGTTGGTCTTCGCGGACATGACCAGTGGGGCGCGCGAGGTCTTCCGACACCTCGGGAACCGGCCGACGCGCCTTCCCTGGGCGTACTGCGGAGAACCCGCAGCCCTCTTCGCACGATGGCGGGATCAGTTCGTGGTGCCAGACCGGGGACTGCCCAACCACCCATGACAAGCCCGGCCCGGTCAGTTGACCGGGCCGGGCCTCAGCCGGTGGCACCTCTCCGCACATGGGCTGGAGTGAGCGCCGCCGGAGCTCCGGCGCTGCGGGTGGGACACGATGAACCCGCGCCGTCGGAGCAGCTCTGTGCGGGTCAGCGCACTGCTGCAGATGGCAGGACGGGCACTGCCGTGTGCGCGCGGATTTCCTCCCAGGCCACGCCCGACGCGATTTCCGCACACCGGATCCCTGCGCCGGTGATGTCGAATACGCCAAGGTCGGTGATGATGCGCTCCACACACGCACGTCCCGTGAGCGGCAAGGTGCACTCCGGCAGGATTTTCGGGTTGCCGTCCTTGGTTGTGTGCTCCATCAGCACGATGACCCGGCGGGCTCCGTGGACCAGGTCCATGGCGCCGCCCATGCCTTTGATCATCTTGCCGGGCACCGTCCAGTTCGCCAGGTCACCCCCGGCTGAAACTTGCATCGCGCCGAGCACTGCCGCGTCGATGTGCCCGCCGCGGATCATCCCGAAGGACAGGGACGAGTCGAAGAAGGAGGCCCCCGGCAGGACGGTCACCGTCTCCTTGCCGGCGTTGATCAGGTCTGCGTTGACCTTCTCGTCATCCGGATAGGGACCCACGCCGAGCAGGCCGTTCTCCGACTGCAGCACGACGTGCACGCCACGTGGAATGTGGTTGGGAATCAGTGTCGGCAGACCAATGCCCAGGTTGACGTATGCCCCGTCGGGCAGTTCGGCCGCCGCCCGGGCCGCCATGTGCTCTCGAGTCCAGGCCATTACGCCGCTCCTTCCGGTTGTCCCGTCCCCTGCGCGCCCGACGTAGTGACGGTGCGGCGTTCGATGCGCTTGTCAGCGGCCTGCCGCGGTGTCAGCTCCACTACGCGCTGTACAAACACTCCTGGCAGGTGCACGTCTTCGGGCCGTATCGCGCCGGCCGGCACCAACTCCTCGACTTCAGCGACCGTGATGCGGCCTGCCATCGCGGCCAACGGATTGAAATTGCGTGCCGAGGCGTCGAACACAAGATTGCCGTGCCGGTCTCCGAGGGCCGCGCGGACGAGCGCGTACTCAGTGGTGATCCCCCTCTCCAGGACGTAATCCACCTTTCCGAAACGACGCACTTCCTTGGCGGGGGATGCCACCGCCACGCCGCCTCCGCGGGCGTATCGCCAGGGAAGCCCTCCCTCGGCCACCTGCGTCCCCACCCCGGCAGGCGTGTAGAAGGCAGGTATGCCGCATCCGCCGGCGCGCAACCGCTCGGAGAGCGTGCCCTGCGGTGTCAGCTCCAGCTCGATCTCTCCGGACAGATACTGCCGGGCGAACTCCTTGTTCTCGCCGACGTAGCTGCTGGTAGCACGTGCGATGCGCCCTGCGTCGAGCAGGAGCCCGAGACCCCAGCCGTCCACTCCGCAATTGTTTGACACCACGTGCAGCTCTCCCGCGCCCTGTTCCAGGAGGGCCTGGATCAGGACGGCGGGGATCCCGCACAGCCCGAACCCCCCGACGGCCAGGCTGGCGCCGTCCCTGATGTCCGCGACGGCTTCAGCCGCGGAATTGACCACCTTGTCCATGCGTTTGCCCTTCTCACCTGCAGTCAACTGGGTATCGATGACATGGCTCAGTCCTGTGCCGGGCTGATTCGGCCGATCACTTCTCCAAGGCCGATGCGGCTTCCGCAGGGGCCCGGGGCTGTGGCCGTGATCAGCACTTCGTCGCCGTCCTGCAGGAAGGTGCGCTCGCTGCCGTCAGCCATCTTGACCGGGTGCTGTCCGTTCCACGTCAGTTCGATCAGCGAGCCGCGGCTACCAGGACCAGGGCCACTTACCGTGCCCGATGCGAAGAAATCCCCGGTGCGCAGGCTTGCGCCATTGGCCGTGAGATGCGCCAGCTGCTGCGCGGCTGTCCAGTACATCGCGGCAAAGGGGGGCATGGACACGGGCTGCCCGTTGAGCCGTATCTCCAAAGTGATGTCCAACCCCCAGGGCTCCTCGCCGCGATCGTCAAGGTAGGGCAGGGGTTCGACGTCTCTGGGCGGCGGAGCAGTCCGCGCGTATTCGAGGGCTTCAAGCGGCACGATCCACGGTGAGACGGACGTGGCGAAGGATTTTCCCAAGAAGGGGCCCAGTGGCACGTACTCCCATGCCTGAAGGTCGCGAGCGGACCAGTCATTGACGAGGCAGACGCCGAAGACATGTTCGGTGAACCCCTTGAGTCCCACGGGGGTACCCAGTGCCGACGGTGTGCCGACTACGAAACCGACCTCTGCCTCGATGTCGAGGCGATGCGATGCCCCGAATACCGGTTCGGCCGCATCCGTTGGCCTGCGCTGTCCCGCGGGACGTACGATCGGAGTCCCGGAGACCACGATCGTGCCGGCCCGTCCGTGATACCCGATCGGAAGGTGTTTCCAGTTGGGCGTGAGCGGTTCCTGCCCCGGGCGGAAGAGGCGACCGAGATTGGTTGCATGGTGCTCCGAGGCGTAGAAGTCGACGTAGTCGGCGACGTCGAAAGGCATATGCAGTGTTGCCTCCGAGCGCGGCACGAGACGAGCAGCAACCGCCTTGGCGTACCCGCTTTGTGTGAGCCAGGAGGTCAGCGCATGGCGTACGGACCTCCACGTGGGCCGTCCCGCCGCCATCAAGGGGCCGAGTGTGGGCGCCTCCAGCACGGCGCACGACACGCCGACGGCGCGCGCGGCTGCACCGGCGTCAAGTACGTGGTCGCCTATGGCCACCCCGATCCTGCGCTCACCAGGACGGTCTGCGGTGGTGAAGATACCGTAGGGCAGGTTGTGCACGCTGAACGCGGAGTCGTCGGCACCAGCAAGCCAGCTGCGCAAGGTCATGCGGTCTCCCTCAGCACTGGGTCGGCACACGCGGCGGGAAGGAGCCCGAGACTGACCAGGTCGGCCAGGGGCTCCGCGATGCTGCATGTGCCGTAGGAGGTGAAGGCCCCACGGACGGCCTGCGCGTCGGCGGCTGTCCACTGCCGTGCGATGGATGTCAGAACGTGACCGGAGCGTTCCCTGAGTATCTCGGTGACCGAGGTCGTGTCGCCGCCACGGCCAGCCACATGAGTGGCCGCCAGGACGTTGAGGAAGCCATGGTGTTCGAAGCCGGTCTCCGGGTCGGTGTGCCGCACGGCATGATGCAGACCGGCGGTGCACTTGAACGGCAGGCTCCGGTTCACGCAGGCGGTCACAACTCGAGCCAGCTCAGCCTCGCTGGGGAAGGCCTGAGAGGTTGTTCCGCCGGTGCGGAACTTGGCGCTGTACCTGCTGGCGGCGAGGATGTCCAACACGGTGCCTGGCTCGATGCCTCGTGGGATTTCCATCGCGGCAGGAATGGTTCGGGGAACCGCCGCGTCCAGCGCCGCCACCGTCTCCAGCACTGCCTTCCTTGCGGAGGTGTTCGGGTCTGGAGTGACCTCGACTCCCACGAGCTGTAGTTCCGTTGCGGACAGGGCAGCTTGGACGGAGCGCAGCAGGCCGTCCGGGGCGCCGGTTGCCACGAGAACCACACGCAAGGGGCCTTCCGTGGCCGTCAAGCGAGCCTGCTCAGCTACGGCGCCCATGTGCCCGGCATCGACGACAAAAGGGCCGACCAGGTGGGCGTGGGCGGCGCCGTGGTGCCACCGGTGGGTGGAGACTGCCTCGGTCGCAGGCCAGCTGCCCGGCGGGAACATCGCCGCGTCATCGCACAGGGCGGCAAACAGAGGTGGCAGCGTGCAGCCGGTCACGATGAGGCCTCCTCGGTGACCCAACTCCACGCATAGTCGGGGTCCTCACTGCTGAACACGGCCGCACCGAGCTCGAGTGGCCGAAAGGTGTCGACCATGACGGCCAGTTCGTTGAAGAACTCCGCTCCGATGCTGCGCTCGTAGGACCCTGGCTGCGGGCCGTGGGCGTGCCCGCCCGGATGCAGGGACAACGATCCCTGACCAACGCCCGAGCCACTGCGCGCCTCGTAGTCGCCCCCGCAATAGAACATGACCTCGTCGCTGTCCACGTTCGAGTGGTAGTACGGCACCGGGATGGCCCGCGGGTGGTAATCGACCTTGCGGGGCACGAAGTTGCAGATGACGAAGTTCTCGCCCTCGAAGACCTGGTGGGCTGGCGGAGGCTGGTGAATGCGGCCGGTGATCGGCTCGAAATCCTCGATGTTGAAGGTGTAGGGGTACAAACAGCCGTCCCAGCCCACCACGTCGAACGGATGATGGCGGTAGGCGTACCGGGTGCCGGTCACACCCTCAGGGCCGCGGTGCTTGACCAGCACCTCGACGTCGGCGCCGTCAGTGAGCAGTGGACCTTCAGGCCCGCGCAGGTCCCGTTCGCAGAAGGGCGCGTGTTCCAGCAGCTGGCCGTGCTTGGACAGATATCGACGGGCCGGGAGGATGTGCGAGGCCGCCTCGATGGCATAGGCCCTGAGCGGTTGCCCAGGTGCGGGAAGCCACCGGTGCGTGGTGGCTCTCGGGATGAGCACGTAGTCGCCCTGGCGAGCCTGTAGCGACCCGAAGACCGTCTCCACCACGGCGGCGCCGGATTCGATGTACACGCACTCGTCGCCGAGCGCGTTGCGGTACAGCGGCGACGGCCGGCCCGCCACGACGTAGGAGATGCGCACATCCGGGTTGCCGACCACGAGTCGTCGCGCAGTGACAGGGTCGGAACTGGTCCACTGAACACCGAAGAGGTCATGCAAGCGGACGTGCCGTGGGAGCAGGGGATGGTTCGGTCTCAGCGACTGATCGTGAAGCTGCCACGGCGTCGCGCTGGTGATCGCGGAAGGGATATGCCGGTGGTAGAGCAGGGATGAGTCACTGGCGAAGCCTTCCTCGCCCATGAGCTCTTCGTAGTACAGCGCACCATGACGATCACGGTGTTGCGTATGACGTTTGGGCGGGACGTCACCCGCCTGCCGGTAGTACGCCATGGCGGCCTCCTCACAGGTTCCCGCGTCGGGCCTGCTCGCGCTCGATGGCTTCGAAGAGAGCCTTGAAGTTGCCCTTGCCGAAACCGAGAGAGCCGTGGCGCTCGATGAGTTCGAAGAAGACCGTGGGCCGGTCCTGCAGCGGTTTGGTGAAGATCTGCAGGAGGTAGCCGTCCTCGTCGCGGTCCGCGAGGATCTTCAGTTCCCGCAGAGTGTCGACCGGAACACGGGTGTCACCCACCCACTCGCCGAGCGTGTCGTAGTAGGCATCCGGCGTGTCGAGGAACTCCACGCCCATCTCTCGCATGGCCCGCACGCTGGCCACGATGTCATTCGTGGCCAGCGCCAGGTGCTGCACCCCGGGTCCGCCATAGAACTCCAGGTACTCGTCGATCTGCGACTTCTTCTTGGAGATGGCCGGTTCGTTGATCGGGAACTTGACGCGGTGGTTGCCGCTCGCGACCACCTTCGACATCAGGGCGGAGTACTCGGTGGCGATGTCGTCACCGATGAATTCCTTCATGTTCGTGAAACCCATGACGCGGTTGTAGAAACCGACCCATTCGTCCATGCGTTCCACGTTGCCGACGCAGTGGTCGATGGCTTGGAAGTAGCGCTTCGGGTGGCAGGCCGGCTTGCCGTGGAACAGGGGCTTGGAAGCCGTGAACCCCGGCAGGAACGGGCCGTTGTAACGGCTGCGGTCCACCAGCGTGTGGCGTGTGTCGCCGTAGGTGGCAAGCGCGGCGAGCCGAACGGTGCCATGCCTGTCGCCCATGTCGTACGGATCCGCCAGCACCGTAGCTCCCTGGGCGCGCGCGTATTCCACAGCCTTGTCAACGTCCGGGACCTCGATCGCCAGGTCGACGACGCCGTCTCCGTGAGCAGAGACCGAAGCACCGACCCGGGTGCCTGCATGTACCTCGCCGGTGATGCGGAAGCGAGCCTTTCCGGAGGTCAGCACGTACTCGACAACATCGCGGCTGCCGGTCTCCGGGCCGCGGTAGGCGACGCAGGTCATGCCGAAGGCCGAAGAGTAGTAGTGCGCGGCCTGCTTGGCGTTGCCGACGTAGAAGCGCACATGGTCCATGCCGATGACCGGAAACGGGTCGGCTGCATCGTCGTGCTCGACCGCGCCGATCAGGTCGTCGTCGTTTTGCAGGGACTGAGTCATGAGGCCTTGATCCCTTCATCTGCCCTGATTGGTTGGTGCGCAGCAGTAGAAGCACTAGCATCATGATCTGACAAGCTCCGTCACATGAGCTATGCAATCTGCCTAGCTCAACTAAGATCAGGGGTCTTCAGATGGCAGAAGCGCCTAGGAAGCTGGATCAGCTCGACGTCTTGCTCATCAAGGCACTCGCGGAAAACCCGCGCACAGGCTTCCTTGAGCTCTCCCGGGTCACGGGGGTCTCCCGGGCCACCGTGCAATCGCGGGTGCAGCGCCTTGAGGCATCTGGGGTGATCACCGGGCATGGCCCGAACATCGACCTGCCCGCGGCCGGCTATCCCGTCCTCGCCTTCGTCAGTCTTCAGATCGCCCAGGGCGACCTGGCGCAGATCGCCACGGAACTCGCGCGCATCCCCGACGTGCTCGAGGCCTACGGCACTACCGGTGCAAGCGACGTGCTGTGCCGGGTTGCTGCGACCTCGCACGAGGGGCTCCAACGCACCCTGCTGCGCATCAACGAGATTCCGGCGGTCGTGCGGTCCACCAGCGTGATGGCCCTGTCCGAGGTCGTAGCTCCCCGATACCTGTCCCTCCTCGAGGCTGTGCAACGACCACGGCCGACCCGTGTCCCGAAATCGTCTCTTGACGCTCCCGGAAATCGGAGCAATGATGAGCGTGAAGGACGATATTCGGATACATGAGGCCGATATGGGGGGTCGGTCAGCATTGGAGAACGGGTGAGGAAAGTGGAAGATCGAAGCATTGCACGCTGGACGCCTGCTCCGTCCGTCGAGCCCCTGGCGCGCTGGATCGTCACCGTTCCTACGCTGCAGAACTGCTCTTCAGAGCATGTGTGTGGCACCCAGACATGGATCCTGTCGGCCAGCCAGCGAGGCGACGCCGTCCGTCAGGCGCTCTCACACGCGGCCACACCCGAGGCCATCCGCCATCGAAGGGGAGCGGCCATCGACCGTACGGCGATCATGGTGAACCGATGGCAGGGCAATGTGCTGGGAGTTTACTGATCTTGTGGCTGTGTGGTCGTCGGTCCTTGAGGGCGAGGAATGATCACAACGACGGCAAAGTCGTCAGTAGCTTCCAGGTATGCACTGGCGTGCAGGCCCCGACGAGCAAGAGCCAAGGCGAGCGAGCCGCCGAGCTGCGAGATGCCGTACGGGGGCTACGGGGGCTACGGGGGCTACGGGGGATCCGCTGTGTGACCAACATTGGCGCGCCGGATCCGGTGGCGGTGCCAGCCGAAGGGGAACGCCGACAGCACGCCGCGGGTGGTCGGCCTCTTGCTGGAAGCCGTGGGAATCCCGCCGTCGGCCCGTCGGCCATCGGTGAGGCCGGTGAGCGCGAGAGCGTCGGACTACCGTGCGCCCGGGGGGCTCGGCCGGTCAGATAGAGGGGCAGCGTGCTGGGACCGCCGGGGGAGCGGGGCGCGTGTTCTCTGCGAGTTAGCTCTGAGCGCGCTCACCGCATGATCGGTACATCGGTTTCAGCTTCTGTCTCCACTGTGGCCGAGACAGTCCCCACTACGAGAGTGCGAGGAGAATCATGTCTCTCCCGAGCGAATCGACTGTGGACTCCGAGACGGCTGAGGCCCGGGCAGGCGACACTCGGGAAGTGTCGTTGTTCTGGGAGCGGCATCTGCCGGACGAGGTGGTCTTCCGCCCTGAGGAAGGAACGGTTCGTGCCTCGTCACCGGACGCTTGGCTGACCGTTCCGCTCCCCGCCCAGTGCGCCTCGGAGCGAGCGGACACCGCCTCTGCGGGTGTGCCGGTCCTGACGCTGTGGGTTTCCGAGGTATGGGAGGTGTACGGTGAGGCGGCGGCCGGTGTTCGTCTTCTGCCCCTCCCTCTGATCGCCTCAAGAAGGTTCCGCGCAGTCGGACCGTACGGAACGACTGTGGAGTTCGCCGAAATGAGGCCCGAGACCTTGGTCTCGCGTCTTCTCGCCAAGACCGACACAGTCACTCCCTGGGCGATCCGGGCCGCGGTGACGCCGCGACTGCCGGACCTGCTGGCGGACCGGTCGCTGTCCGCGGCGGACGCGGCGGACCGCACGGGGACCGAACCGGATGCGCTTCACCGTCTGCTGCCGTTGCTGGCCAGGCACGGGATCCTCACCGAGGCGGCCGACGGCAGGTTCCGCGGCACCGCACTCTCCGGTGCGCTACGGGAAGACCATGCTCGGGCCTGGTCTCGTCCCTGGACCCCGGCAGAGCTCAGGCGCGTATCGACGAGCTCTCGCGGGGCGTCATCCACTCGATGCGCACGGGAAAGCCTGTCTACGAGCACCTTTTCGGGCTCCCGCTGTGGGAGGACTTTGCCGCGGAGCCCGGGCTGTCGGAGTCCTTCCAGGAGTGGATGAGCCGCAAGACGACGCTGCTGGCCCCCTCCTTCACCGATGGCTACGACTGGAGCGGGGTACGGCATGTGATGGACCTGGGCGGCGGATGTGGCACCCTGTTGGCCGCACTCCTGGACAGCGCTCCTTTCCTGCGGGGCACCTTGCTGGAACTGCCCGAGACGGCGGTCGGCGCGTTCGGTGAACTTTCGGCCACCAGCGCGGCGAACCGGATCTCCGTGGTCGGCGGCAGCTTCTTCGATCCCCTTCCGACGGGCGCCGAACTCATGCTCTTCGGCGGCTAGGAAGGTTGTCTGACGGAGTACGACCAACTGGCCGCAGCAGCGGGGCTGGCCATCACCTCCGTCTCACCTGCGTCGTCCGGTGTCTTTCATCATGGAGTGTCGAGAGGCGGCCGGGAACCGCCACACCAATTGACCGGCGACGGACGAAGCCACTGTGGGCTCGCTCGTATCACGTACGGAGGTCTGTGTCTCCCGTCGCCAGTTCACCTCGAAATGCGTGACCAGAAGTCACCCCGACAAGATCGCTGACCAGATCCTTCTCCGCGGTGCTGCGGTGGATCGACACCGATCCAGAGCCGTTCGACCTCAGCACCTACCTCGACCTGCTGCTCGAGCTCGTCCTGCGAGTCTGGCCTCTCCCTGCAAGGGCCGATGACCGTCGACCGGGGCCACGCTCCAGGCCACGGCGGGGGAGACCGGCCCGGATGGCAGCCAACCTCAAACCCCGAAACCGAGAGAGGTTGCCGACCGGAGCGCTGTCCGGCGGCACTTCGGTAGGCCGCAGCGTGCGAGGCGGACCGCCGGGGCATCCGGATCCCCTCTCGTCCGCCATGCCTCCGTCGTGCGATTCCCTAATCTTCTGGCGACTGCCGGGCTGGCTGACACTGCTTGGGAGGCTCCTCTGCCGCGCACAAGGCCGAGATCCTCGCCCTGCGCCACGGATGTGGTGATCGGGAGCAAGTGGGTTACACCTCTTGGCGCATTCTCCTCTTGCTCCTGCTCGGAGTCCCGGTCTCGGAAATCACTGAGGGTTTTCCGACAGCAGCCTCTGTATCTACCGATCTTCATACAATCTCCAGTTGGGATACGCGATGAAAGATGATGTACGTTCCCCTGGGCTTCGATTCGAAATCCTTGGCCCCTTGAGTGTGAGTTCCGATGTAACGAAGGTGGACCTCGGTGCGCCGAGGCAGCGCGCTCTGCTCGCCCTGCTGTTAATCCACGTGGGCAGCGTGGTATCTCTGCCCGTGATCATCAACGCGATCTGGGGATCCAACCCACCGAGCAAGGTCACGGGGACGCTGCAGGCTTACGTTTCCCGGCTGAGGAAGCTGCTCCACGAGCATGATCGCTCCATCCGACTCGTCCACCATCTCCAGGGATATCTGCTCGAAGCCGATGCGCAGCTGGTCGACGCCGCGGTCTTCGAGGCCAAGGCCAGGGACTGCCGGGAATTGCTTAAGTCCGGAGATCTCGAAGTCGCTCGCTCGACAGCTTGGTCCGCGCTGGAGCTGTGGAAGGGCACTCCCATGGGCGAGTTGTACGGTTATGACTTCGCGGTGGCGGAAGCGGACCGCCTGGAACATCTCCGATTACGGGTACTGGAAGTGTGGGCCCAGGCGTGTCTCGAACTGCACGCCTATGGGGAAGTGACTCTCCGGCTCGGCGAGGAGCTTTGCCGCAACCCCGGATTGGAGCGGTTGGGTGGCCAGTTGATGGTGGCTCAGTACCACTCCGGTCAGTCGGCGGACGCTCTCTTGACGTATGAACGGATGCGCAATGCAGTGGCGGAGGACCTGGGGGCCGATCTCAGCCGGGAATTGCAAGCTCTGCACGGGAAGATTTTGCGTCAGGAACTAGAGGCATCACCGGTCTCGGAGTCGGCAGGCCGGACCGCGCCCGCGCCGGGATCCGCCCCGGTACCTGCGCCGCCGGAATCGAAGAAACCGGCGCCGTCCGTGTCCCCACAGCCGGGTGACCGGCTCATCGGCCGTCAAGCGGAGATGCAGCGGCTGGAGAGACTGTTGGCGGGCGCCCGAAGCGGTCGTGGCCATCTACTGCTGGTCTGCGGCGAGCAGGGAATCGGAAAGACGCGGCTGTTGCAGCACTCGGAGCGTTGTCTTGCCGCCAGCGGGTTCCGGACGGTGCGCTCACAGTGCATCGGGGCCCTGTCGGCTCCGGGCTACTGGACCTGGGACCACGTCGTGAGACAGCTGGAGGTGGCGAGCGACGCGAGCATGGCTGTCGCCGCGGACCTCGTCGCCCATGAGGACTGGCTGCCCGAGCAGCACCTCACCCACCAGATGCGGATCGTCCAGGCCGTGCTCTCCGCCGCGGAGCGGACACCGGCAGTGCTTCTGCTAGAGGACCTACATCTCGCCCCCGTGCCCGCACTGGAAGTGCTCCAACTGCTGGTCAAGCAGATCATCCGTGCCCGGGTCATGATATTGGCCACCCTGCGCGACCACGAACTGGCGAAGAACCCAGCGGTACGACGCGCCGTGGGCCGTATCCTTCAGGAAAGCAGTAGCAGCCTCCTCCGACTGGAGGGGCTCGCCGAAGAAGAGAGTCACGAGTTGATCGCCTCGGCCTCGGGAGCGGCGCCCTCGCCCAACGAAGCCCTGCGGCTCCAGCGCGCCTCCGGCGGCAACCCATTCCTCCTTCTCAGCATGGTCTCCGCGCAGACAACCGGAAAGCGGCTGCAGAGGTCATCTGTCCCCCTCGAACTACGCGAGATGCTGCATGGGCGACTGAGCGAATGCTCCCCGGGCACGCTCGACGTGCTCACCCTCTGCGCCGTGATAGGCATGAGCGTGCACCGTCCCCTGCTCGCGGACCTCCTGTCCACTCTTGAACTGCCGCACACACTGATCGACGACGCGGTACAGACCGGCCTGCTGCGCCACGACCGGACCGCCGACGGCCGGCTCTCCTTCGTGCATGGGCTGACGCGTGACTTCCTGCTCGACGATACGCAGCCGGTCACCCTCGCCCGGTGGCACCAGCACGTTGCCACCACCCTGGCCCTGCGGTTCCAGCCGGGTGACGATGCCGCTGAGATCCGCCGCCACTGCCTGGCAGCCGCCCGGCTCCTGGGTGCCCGCATGGGCGTGCGTCCTTTACTGACTCTGGCCGACCGGGAGCAGGCCCGCTTCGCCCATGCGGCCGCACTGCACTGGCTGGAAGGCGCGGCGTCGGTCGTTGCGGCGCTGCCCGGGGACCAGCAGACCTCTGCCCTGAAACTGCAGCTGCGCAAGCGGATGATACGGCTGCATGCCCTGATCGAGGGCTACGGCTCGGACCGGGTCGAGAAGATCCTCTGGCACGCTCAACAGCTGGAGCGCACCTTTGATCGCACACAGCCCACCGGACTGCTGCACATCCAGGCGATGAGCGCGATCACTGCGGGTCAGTACTCGCAGGCAGCGGAAATCGCCGTCCTGCTCTACGAGTTGGCCGACCACGGCGGCGGCCGGGCGGCCCGATCGGCGGCCTGTTACGTGGAGGGGGTCACCCTGTATGTGAGCGGCCGTCCGGACGAGGCGCTCGGCGCGCTGACACAGGGTGTCGAAATCATCGACTCCCTCTTGGACGCGTCCTGCGCGCCAACGCGGCTGAGCGCGCTGCTGAGGGACCAGCGCATTGACTACCGGGCCTACCTGGCGCTCAGCCACTGTCTCCGCGGCGATGAGATCCAGACCCAGCGCTACCGGTCGCAACTCCTTCACCTCACCCGGTCCGACCGCTATATCCGGCCCTGGGACCGGGCTTTCGCCCGGTATGTGGATGCCCTCATCGCCATCACCGAGGACGACGTACAGCGTGCCTGGCTGGCAGGCAGGGCGGGCCGGGACCTCGCCGTCCGCTGCCGGCTCCCTTTCTGGCACCGCATGCTCGCCGTCCCGCTCGGGTGGGCCGAGGTGCATCAGGGGATGCACGAGAGGGGGCTGGCCCGGATGCGGAAGGCGCTGCACGACTCGGCCCGGCACCGGACCCTGCTGCGCCGCACCCTTCACCTCGGGTTGCTCGCCGACGCTCTGCACCGTATGGGTGCCCACGACGAGGCACGGCGTACGATCACCTCCGCCGCTGAGGAAATCGAGGAGCGGGACGAATACTTCTGTTTCCTTCCCCAGTGGCCGTTCGCCCGACTGCTCGGTGAGTCCGACACCGGCAGCACGGCAGCGCACCAAGTCGATCACGAACGTCGTTTGATAGGTATGAGTAGGGTCGGGGACGGGCGCGGTGGCTTCTGCTCCGTTTCCAGCCCCCGCCGCTTCAAGTGAAGTGGGCCGCCGACGAGGTGCCGGTGGCGCGGGAGCCAGGGGCCGCGGGCCTGCAGGCGGGGGTGCATCCGGTCCCGGGCGAGGACGTCGGCCCAGCCGTAGCGGATGGTGTCGCAGGTAGTGGCGGCGTCGGGCGTATGCCCCGTTTCAGGCTTGGCGAAGGTGAGGACACCGCCATGCTTGCGGGGCTGCCCGCCGCGCGGGGTGGAGCGGCGCCGTCCGGCGTCGCGGAGCATGACCCCGGTCCGAGCGCAAGCCGGCCGACCAGCCCAACGGGCAGGCCGATGCCGCTCCGCTGTCCGGCAGGCCCGCGGACCGCTGGTGGAAGCAAGGTGTGCATCGGCAAACCACTGGACCGGCGGCAGAGGTCAGACCGGCCGGGCGGGTTGTCCGGACCGGGCAGCGTCGCTCCCCTCAGCGAAGTGCCCGTAGTCACCGCGCAGAAACACCAGGGGTGGACCGGGCCGCTGGACCCCGAGGTCGTGGACCGCGCCGGTGACGAACCAGTGGTCGCCCGCCGCCACCTCGCCCGCCACTTCGCAGTCGAACCAGACGAGCGCGTCGAGCAGGACGGGGGAGCCAGTGGCGGTCTCCTGATGGGGCACCTCCCAGCGGTGGGGATCTATGGTGGCGAAGCTGCGGCAGACCTGCTCCTGGTCCGCTCCCAGCACATTGACGCAGAAACGGCCGGCCGCCCGGATTCGCGGCCAGGTGGTCGAGGACTGCGAGGGAAGGAAGCCCACCAGCGCAGGGTGCAGCGACACCGAGGTGAAGGTGCCCACCACCATCGCGGGTGGGGGCTGCTCCGGTGCCGGACGCGGCCCGGTGACGAGGACCACCCCGGTGGGGTAATGGCCGGCCACCCAGCGCAACCGCCCGGCAGCCACGGACTCCTGGCCGCACTGCACGGAACTGCCCTGCACGGAACGGGACATACGGTCTCCTTTGCTCCGGTAAGGAGAGGTGCCGTAGGACTTGGCCGCGGCACCTTCCCGACCCGCTGAGCCGACGGCCAACGGGCGGGCTGCTCGGCGTAAGCCACGCCCGAGGAAGGCCCGGACCAGCTCGGCGACGTCCGTGGCGACCTTGCCGGAGCCGCGTCGCGCCGCAGTGGTCGGGCCAGCAACTCGGCCACCTGCGCCATGTCGTTCTCCTTCATGCCCAGCTGGTCAGTCCCTGGGTGCCGAGGCTGCAGGCCCGGCCACGTCGAAACCGCGCCCGGCCGGTTCGCCGGCCAGGCGGCGGGCGTGGCGATGACCTGGTGCGCGTAATCAACCTGGTGCGGCAGCAACTCCTCCAGCGTGATCGCCAGGCTGCCGACCGTCGCGGAGTGGGAGCTCGACGCCGGGAAGGGAATCCGTGCCGCCATCTTCTCCGCGCGGGAATTCCTCTTGGTGACCAGGAGTCCGTTCTGCGTGCCGGGCAGCGTCTTATGCGTACTGTCGGAGACGCCGTCGAGGACCAGGGTCTGGGGGCTGCGGGGCTTGCGGACAGCAGACCGAGCAGGTGCGAGGCGTCCAGACAGATGAGCGCGTCGGGCACGGCGGCCCGTAGCGCCCGGGAGTCGGGGAAGCGCAGCGCCGTGGAGGCGTCCAGGTAAACCACGTCGACCGAGTGCTCCGCGATCCGCGCCGCGAGTGCCGTACGCCGGATCTCCAAGCGTTGCCGAGTGGAAGGGGCGGAAGTCCACCTGTAGCCGAAGCCCTGGCAGGTGGTGACGGCAGCGTAGTGGCCGCCGTCGGCGGGGGCTGGCACCATCACCCGGCCGCCGGGTGGGCCCGCCGCAGTGAGCACGGTGTGCATGGAGTGCAGCCCGGACAGGAACCGCACGAAGGCGTGCCGGGCCCCGTAGAACTCCTTGATGAGGTCCACGCAGTGGCCGTAGACGTCCTTGAGCCACGTGACGTCGCCGTAGACCGCCACCGGCGTCTCCGAGTACGGATAGTGGTTGACCGCGTCGGTGGCGAGGTCCGTGGCGAGAGTCGGTTCTCAACCGGAAGAGGTTGAGGCTGGGCCTGCGCTGCGAGGCGGTCGGCACGTTCATCAGTGCTCCTTGGCTGGGGAAAACGGAGGGGAACCGGGGAGCGCGTCACAACCACGGGTAGCGGGCAACGTCCTTGCCCGCGTAGTCGGGGTCCAGGTAGATGAACGCCCGCTGGATGAGGAAGTCCCGTACCTCGAAGACGCCGCACCAGCGCCCGGCGCCCCACTCGGGCACACCCACCCGCCAGGGACCGTCGCGGTGCTCGCCGTGCGTGGTTCCCTCGACGGCGAGCAGATCGGTCCCGGTGGTGATCCAGTTGAAGGACCAGAAGTGGTGCGTGACCGATGTGACTGTGCTCCCGAGACCGCTGAACATCCGGGCGATCTCGGACGTGCCGTGGGCCAGTCCCCATTTCGGGAAGAAGAAGTCGGCGTCCTCGGCGAAGAAGTCGAGCACGGAACTCCCATGCCTGCCGATCCCACCGTTGTCGAAAGCCTTGAGATATGCGGTGATGACGGCCTTGCGCTGCTCGTCCGTCATGACAGCGGGTGCCATGGGCATGAACGACCTCCGGATGTGCCGGGAATCTGCGGGAGGGGGCGCCGCACTCACGGGACGGCGTCGTCGTTGCGGCCGCCCGGCGGACATGCTCCACCGTCGCAGGGCGGTCTTGCCGCGGGCTTGACGTCCCGCTGCGGCCCGGCCTTGCAAGCAGTCAGTTGCCGGTCATGGCGAGCATCGCGGGCGCATAACGCTCCCCGTGGACCGGGACGGCGATCGCCTCCGCCACCGCCGCCCGGGCGGCCTGGTCCAGCTGCACCGAGGCCGCGGCAAGGTTCTCGGTCAGGTGGCCCGGGTCGCTGGTGCCCGGGATGGGGACGACGTCCGGGCCGCGGTGGTGGAGCCAAGCCAGGGCGAGCTGGGCCAGCGTCAGGCCGAGGCCGTCGGCGACCGGGCGCAGCCGGTCCAGCAGCGACTGATTGTGTGCCAGGCCGACGGCGCTGAACCTCGGCTGACTGCGGCGGAAGTCCTCGGCAGCCAGGTCGTCGATGGTGTGGATGCCTCCGGTCAGGAAGCCGCGGCCCAGCGGGGCGTACGCCACGATGCCGATGCCCAGCGCGCGGCTGGCAGGCGCCACCTCGGCCTCGATGTCCCGCGACCACAGGCTCCACTCGCTCTGCACCGCGGTGACCGGGTGCACCGCGTCAGCCCGGCGCAGCGTGCCCGCGGAGGGCTCGGACAGCCCGAAGTACCGGACCTTGCCCTCGCGCACCAGCTCCGCCACCGCGCCCGCAGTCTCCTCCACCGGGACCGCCGGGTCGATCCAGTGTTGGTAGTACAGGTCGATGTGGTCCACGCCAAGGCGGAGCAGTGAGCGTTCACAGGCCCCGCGCACATAGGACGGCTTGCCGCACAGCCCCTGGAACCCGCCGTCGGCGGAGCGCACCATGCCGAACTTGGTGGCGATCACGACCTCGTCGCGGCGTCCCGCTACGGCCTGGCCGAGCAGTTTCTCGCCCGCGCCCAGGCCCTGGACATCGGCGGTGTCCAGCAAGGTGACCCCGGCGTCCAGTGCGGCGCGGATCGTGGCGAGCGACCGGTCCGGCTCCGCACGGCCGTAGAAGTCCGTGGTCGGCAGGCAGCCCAGCCCTTGGGCACTGACGTGCAGATCGCGCAGTGCGCGGACCGGGGGACGCATGGACGCGGGCATGGCGGAACCTCCACTGCAGATGCCGCTGGGGCAAGGGGAAAGGAAGGGCCGACCGCAGAAACGGCCGCGTCGAAAGGGCGGAAAGGGCTGCGGAATCCGGCGGCAGCACGGTAGCCGCCGGCACCCCGTGGCCACAATGCCGTCCCTTTTCAAGCGTTTGATGAAGCGCCGGCGTGCCGCGGCGGCGCCGGAGCCGGCCGCGGCGGATTCCCGCAAGGGAAACGTCCACAACCGTGCAAGCCCCTGTCCGCACAGTGAGCACGGCGCCTTTACCGGCCCGTTCCGTCGGGCGCCGGCCCGTGGCGGCACATCCGCCCCGAGCCGATACGGCCCCCTATCCGTACGCATGAGGAGACGCCATGTCACGTGTGTCCGCCACCCCCGGCAACCACCCGACGACCGCGCACGCCCTGCTTCGGCGGCTGCGGGACCACGGGGTGCAGACCGTGTTCGGGGTGGTCGGCCGGGAGGCCGCGTCCATCCTCTTCGACGAGGTGGAGGGGATCGACTTCGTGCTGACCCGCCACGAGTTCACCGCCGGGGTCGTCGCCGACGTGCTGGCCAGGATCAGCGGCCGGCCGCAGGCGTGCTGGGCCACGCTGGGCCCCGGCATGACGAACCTGTCCACCGGTGTCGCCACCTCGATCCTGGACCGCTCGCCGGTCATCGCGCTCGCCGCCCAGTCCGAGTCGTACGACATCTTCCCCAACGACACCCACCAGTGCCTGGACTCGGTCGCCGTGATGCGTCCGATGACCAAGTACGCGGCGGAGTTGCAGCGCCCCGACGACATCACCGACCTCGTGGACTCCGCGGTCGCGGCCGCAACGACCGAGCCGGTCGGCCCCAGCTTCCTCTCGCTCCCGGTCGATCTGCTCGTCGGAGAGATCGACACCACCCAGGACCGCCCGACCGTGCGCGCCCCCAGAAAGCCGGTCGGCGCGGTCCAGGACGGCTGGCAGACCGCGGCGCAGCAGTCCGCCGATCTGCTCGCGGCGGCCGAGCACCCGGTGCTGGTGGTCGGCGCCGCGGCCATCCGGTCCGGTGCGGTACCGGCCATCCGCGCGCTGGCCGAGCGCCTGAACATCCCGGTGATCACCACCTATATCGCCAAGGGGGTGCTGCCGGCCGGCCACCGGCTCAACTACGGTGCGGTCACCGGCTACATGGACGGCATCCTCTCCTTCCCCGCGCTGGAGACCCTCTTCGGCCCCGCGGACCTGATTCTCACCCTCGGCTACGACTATGCCGAGGATCTGCGACCGTCGATGTGGCAGCGCGGCGGTGCGAAGCAGGCCGTCCGGGTCTCGCCGACGGTCAACCCCATTCCGCGGGTCTACCGGCCCGACGTGGACGTGGTCACCGACGTGCTCGCCTTTGTGGAGCACCTGGACGCCCACACGGCCGAGGTGGTGCCGAAGACCCCGCACGACATCGCACCGCTGCGCAAGCGGATCGTCGAGTTCCTTTCCGACTCCGAGCGCTACACCGACGGGATGCGGGTCCACCAGGTGATCGACTGCATGAACACGGTGATGACCGAGACCGCCGAGCCGGGCGAGGGCACCATCGTCTCCGACATCGGCTTCTTCCGGCACTACGGGGTGCTCTTCGCCCACGCCGACCAGCCGTTCGGCTTCCTCACCTCGGCCGGCTGCTCCAGCTTCGGCTACGGCATCCCCGCCGCGATGGGCGCCCAGCTGGCCCGCCCCGGGCAGCCCACCTTCCTCATCGCAGGCGACGGCGGCTTCCACTCGAACAGCTCGGACCTGGAGACCATCGCCCGGCTCAACCTGCCCATCGTTACGGTGGTGGTCAACAACGACACCAACGGGCTGATCGAGCTGTACCAGAACATCGGCCACCACCGCTCCCATGACCTGGCGGTGAAGTTCACCGGCGTCGACTTCACCGACCTCGCCCGAGCCAACGGGGTGGAGGCGGTGCGGGCGGCCACCCGCCAAGAACTGCTCGCCGCGCTGCGCAAGGGTGCCGGTCTCGGGCGACCGTTCCTCATCGAGGTCCCGGTGAACTACGACTTCCAGGCCGGCGGCTTCGCGGCCCTGAGCATCTGACATGGCCCGGACGCTGCCTTCCGCCACCGGCTTCCTGGCCGCAGTCCAGCAGGACGGTGGCCAGGTCCCGCAGCCGGCCTTCGCTTCGCTCGGCTCCCGCACCGAGGAACGCGAGGAACGGCACGGCCACACGCTGCACACCAGGTTGCTGCATGCCGGGGCGCCGGAAGCCGCCCGGGCATGCGGACCGGGGGCAGCGGTGGTGTTCGCCGGAGAGCTTTACAACCAGGCCGAACTGCGGTCGCTGCTGCCGCGCGGCACCGACCCCGCCGGTGACGCCCAGCTCGTCCTCGCGCTCTTCGACACCTATGACCTGCACGCGTTCCGGCTGCTCAACGGGCGCTTCGCAGCGCTGGTGCACGGCGAGGGGCGGATCGTACTCGCCACCGACCACGTGGGCTCGGTGCCGCTGTACCTGACGGCCGCGCTGGGCCGGGTGCTGGCCGCCACCGAGGCCAAGGCCCTGCGCACCGCCCCCATGGGGCTGCCGCTGCCTGCCGCCCGACCGATCCGCCGGCTTCCCGGGGTCCACCAGGTTCCGGCCGGAACGGTGCTGGAAGTAGTACTCGGCACGGGAACGTGCACCGCCCACCGGACCTGGGCGCCGCCGCACTCCCGCCGGATCACGGCGGAGGACGAGGCGGTGGCGGCCGTCCGCCGGGCCCTGGAGCATGCGGTGCGGGTGCGTCTGGGCCCAGAGGCACCTCTGGTGGTGCTCTCCGGCGGCATCGACTCCGCCAGCGTCGCGGCGCTGGCGGACCGGGCGGCCGGCCCGATCGACACCATCTCGATGGGCACGGACGACGCCGATGAGTTCTCCCAGGCGCGGATCGTCACCGAACACCTCGGCACCACGCACCGGGAACTCATCATCCCCACCGCCGACCTGCTGCGCCGCCTCCCGCACACGGTCTGGGCGGCGGAGTCCCTGGACCCCGACATCATCGAGTACCTGCTCCCGCTGACGGCCCTGTACCTGCGCCTGGACGGCACTGGGCGGCGCATCCTCACCGGCTACGGCGCCGACATCCCCCTGGGCGGTATGCACCGCGAGGACCGGCTGCCCGCCCTGGACACCGCCCTCGCCCACGACATGGAGACCTTCGACGGCCTCAACGAGATGTCTCCGGTGCTCTCCGGCATTGGCGGCCACTGGTCCACCCACCCTTACTGGGACCGCGATGTGCTGGACCTGCTGGTCTCCCTGGAGGCAGGGATGAAGCACCGCTACGGGCAGGACAAGTGGGTGCTGCGGGCCGCCATGGGCGATGTGCTGCCGCAGGAGACCGTGCTCCGCCCCAAGCTCGGGGTGCACGAGGGCTCCGGCACCACCTCGTCGTTCAGCCGGCTGCTCACCGACGCCGGGGTCCCCGACGGGCGGGTGCACCACGCCAAGCGCCTGGTCGTCCAGGAGTTGTTCGACCAGGTGGTGGTGGCCGGGCGGCACCCCGACGAAGTGGCCACCGATGATGCGGTGCAGCTGGTCGTCGACCGGTTGGAGCGCCATGCACAGCCCATCCCGTGACGGACCCGTCACTCAGCGGACACACGAGGAGCAACCAGGGCGTGGAACGTATCGACATCACCGTCTCCCCCCGCTACGCGCAGATCCCCACCTTCATGCGGCTGCCGCACGATCCCGCCCCGCGCGGGCGGGACGTCGTGGTCATCGGCGCCCCGTACGACGGCGGCACCAGCTACCGGCCGGGGGCGCGCTTCGGACCCCGCGCCATCCGCAACGAGTCCGGGCTGATCCACGGCGTGGGCATCGACCGCGGACCGGGCACCTTCGCCCTGATCAGCTGCGTCGACGCCGGCGACATCGACCTGACCCCGTTCAACATGCACATCGCGATGGACACCGCTCAGCGACGGCTGGGCGAACTGCTGGTCGACAACGCGGCGTTCCTTATGCTCGGTGGCGACCACTCGCTGACCCTCGCCGCGTTGCGAGCCGTCTCCGCGAAGCACGGGCGTCTGGCCGTACTCCATCTCGATGCGCACAGTGACACCAACCCCGCCTTCTACGGCGGTGAATACCACCATGGCACGCCTTTCCGTCACGCCATCGAGGAGAAGCTGATCGATCCGCAGCGGATGGTGCAGATCGGCATCCGGGGGCATAACCCGGAGCCCGATGCGCTCGACTACGCCCGCGGGCATGGCGTGCGCATCATCACCGCCGACGACTTCGCCGACCTCGGCAAAGACGCCACCACCCGACTGGTCCGGGACATCGTCGGCGACACCCCGCTTTACGTGTCGGTGGACATCGACGTCGTGGACCCGGCCTTTGCCCCCGGCACCGGGACCCCGGCCCCCGGCGGCCCCGCCTCCCGGGAGGTCCTGGCCCTGCTGCGCGGCGTCGGGGACCTCCAGCCGGTCGGATTCGACGTCATGGAAGTGTCGCCGCTCTACGACCACGGCGGCATCACCTCGGTCCTGGCCACCGAGATCGGCGCGGAACTCCTTTACCAGTACGCCCGCGCCCACAACCAAGAGCACACCTAGGAAAGGAAGATACCGTGACAGTTGTGGACTGCACCGCACGCGCCGGTGAGCTGCGCGCACTCACCGCGCGGCTGCCGCAGCCCCCCCGCGCGGACCTGTACGCCTTCCTGGACTCCGCGCAGAACGCGGCCGCCGCGCTCCCCGACGCCCTGGCAACCGCAGTGGACACCTTCAACGCCGAGGGCTGCCGGGACGGCTACCTGCTGCTGCGCGGTCTCCCGGTGGAGGACGACTCGGCCCTGCCGCCCACGCCGACCAGCACCCCGGCTCCCGTGGACCGTCCTCTGCTGACCATGGAGGCCATGCTCGGCATAGTCGGCCGCCGCCTGGGCCTGCACACCGGCTACCAGGAGCTGCGCTCGGCCACCGTCTACCACGACGTGTACCCCTCCCCGAACGCCCACCACCTGTCCTCCGAGACCTCGGAGACGCTGCTGGAGTTCCACACGGAGATGGCCTACCACCTTCGCCAGCCCAACTACGTGATGCTGGCCTGTTCCCGGGCTGATCACGAGAACAAGGCAGCCACCCTGGTCGCCTCGGTCCGCAAGGCCCTGCCGCTGCTCTCCACCGAGGTACGCGAGCGACTCCACGAACGGAAGATGCCGTGTTGCGTGGACGTGGCCTTCCGCGGAGGCGTAGCGGACCCGGGGGCTATCGCCCAAGTCAAGCCGCTGTACGGAGACCCCAAGGATCCGTACCTCGGGTACGACCGCGAGCTGCTCAGCCCCTGCGACCCCAAGGACGTGGCGGCGGTCGCCATGCTGTCGAAGGCGCTCGACGAGGTCACCGAGGCGGTGTACCTGACGCCCGGTGACGTGCTGATCGTCGACAACTTCCGCACCACGCACGCCCGCACCCCGTTCACCCCCCGCTGGGACGGCCGGGACCGATGGCTGCACCGCGTCTACATCCGCACCGACCGCAACGGGCAGCTCTCCGGAGGGGAGCGCGCGGGCGACGTGGTGGCCTTCACCCCGCGCGGCTGACCCGCAGCAACGCGCCGGACCCGCGCGCGAAGGACTGGAAATCCCCCGCCGCGAGGCTCCGTTGCGCAACGCCGGCGCCGGAGTGCACGAGCATGGTATGGATCAATGGAACGGCGCTTCGCCGCACCCTCGCCACCCAGGAGACGAACAGGCATGACGGACAGCGAAACCTACGAACCGCGGGGGTTCTCGGTGCACACCGCGCCGGTGGGCCTCCGGGACGACGGACGGGACGACTTCACCGTCCTGCTCTCCACCGCACCGGCCACGGTGAGCGCGGTCTTCACCCGCTCCCGTTTCGCGGGGCCCAGCGTGCGGCTCAGCCGTGCCGCCGCCGCCGACCACCGTGCCCGAGGTGTGGTGGTGCTCGCCCGCAACGCCAACGTCGCCACCGGTGCCGAGGGCGAGCGCAACGCCCGCGAGGTGCGCGCCTTGGTGGCCCGGGCGTCCGGGCTATCGGACGAGGAGCTGCTGATCGCCTCCACCGGCGTCATCGGCCACCAGTACCCGATGCCGGCCCTCCGCGACCACCTGAAGACGCTGGCCGTACCGTTTCCCGAGGGTGGTTTCGACCGGGCAGCCCGGGCCATCATGACCACTGACACCCGGCCCAAGCATGCTTTCCGGCGGATCGGCAACGCCACCTTGGTCGGGATCGCCAAGGGGGTCGGGATGATGGAGCCCGACATGGCCACGCTGCTCACCTTCTTCGCTACCGACGCCCGGCTGGACCCGGCGGAACAGGACCGCGTATTCCGCCGGGTGATGGACCGTACGTTCAACGCCGTCAGCATCGACACCGACACGTCCACCAGCGACAGCGCGGCGCTGTTCGCCAACGGCCTGGCGGGCGAGGTGGACCCGGTTGCCTTCGAGGAGGCCCTGTACGAGGTGGCGCTGACGCTGGTGAAGGGCATCGCCCGGGACGGCGAGGGCGCGGGCAAGCTGATCGAGGTCCGGGTCCACGGGGCGCGGGACGACGCGCAGGCCAAACGGGTCGGCAAGGCCGTAGTCAACTCCCCGCTGGTGAAGACCGCGGTGCACGGCGGCGACCCCAACTGGGGCCGGGTCGCCATGGCGATCGGCAAGTGCTCCGGCGACACCGACATCGAGCAGGAGAAGGTGGTCATCCGCTTCGGCGAGGTAGCCGTCTACCCACCTGCCCGGCAGGGTGCGCGGAGCGAGGAGGGGGTGCGGGCCGCCGTCGCCACCGAACTGGCCGGCAGCGAGGTGGTCATCGGCATCGACCTCGGCATCGCGGACGGTGCGTTCACCGTGTACGGCTGCGACCTGACCGAGGGCTACGTGCGGCTCAACGCGGACTACTCGACCTGATCGGCCCGCACCGTCGCAGGCCAGCGGGCCAGGAGCCGACGCAGTTCGCCACCGACGAACTCCCGGTCGGCGGCGTCCGCGCCGGCTCCCGCGAGGTGCCCCCACACGCCCGGGACCACCTTCAGCGCAGCGCGGGGGAGCACACCCGCGACCCGCTCCTCGTCCGCGACGGCGAAGCACTGGTCCAAGGCGCCGGGCAGCAGCACCGCCTCGGCCGTGACCGAGGCCAGTGCGGCGTCCGCGCTGCCGCCGAACCCGGGGGTCGCGCCCACATCGGCGCTCTCCCAGGTGCGCACCATGGCCAGCAGGTCCGCGGTGGCCGGGCCGGCCACGAAGAACTCCTCCCAGAAGTTGGTGAGGTACTCCTCCCTGGTGGCGAACCCCAGCTCCTGGTACGCCCGTTGGGCCCAGAAGGGGTGCGAGGCCCCCCATCCGGCGAAGACCCGCCCGGCGGCCCGTCGTCCCCGCTCCGCGCCGCCGTCGGAGGCCAGCGCGGCGGCCAGACCGGCCAGGAAGACCTGGTTGTGCTCGCTGGTCACCGGGGAGCCGCAGATCGGCGCGATCCGGCGGACTATCCGCGGGTGGGACACCGCCCACTGGTAGGTGTGTGCTGCGCCCATCGACCAGCCGGTGACCAGGGCCAGCTCCCGGACGCCCAACTGCTCGGTCAGCAGCCGGTGCTGCGCGGCGACGTTGTCCTGCGGGGTGATCAGCGGGAAGTCCGCCCCCGAAGGATGGTTGCTGGGCGAGCTGGAGACCCCGTTGCCGAACAGCCCCACGGTGATGACGCAGTACCGGCTGGTGTCCAGCGGTCGGCCCTTGCCGATCAGCCAGTCGTAGCCGGTGTGGTCACCGCCGAAGAACGACGGGCACAGCACGGCGTTGGCGCCGTCCGCGTCCAGCGTCCCGTGCACGGCGTAGCCGATCCTGGCGTCGGTGAGGAGCTCGCCGCTGAGCAGCGGCAGCGCGTCGAGGTCGAAAACGCGGTGGTCCACCGCGGCCCTCCTTGATGGTGTGGCTGTCCGGTGTGGCCGGCTGCCGTGGAGGAGCCGCCCGTCCTCGTACCAGCGGCCCCTCGGTACCGGCTCCGTACACATGCCTCCGTGAGCGGATGAACCGAGCTTCCCTCAGAGCCAGTTGGGGGCGATCTCGGTGGACCACAGCTCCAGGCTGCGCATCTGCACGTCGTGCGGGATCAGCCCGGAGTACTGGCACTGCAGCAGGTACTCCGGGTCGTGCTGCTCCACCAGCTTCTCGATCTTGCGGTTGATGTCGTCCGGGGTGCCGACCCACTCCAGGCCCCGGTCGACCAGCGTCCCGTAGTCCGAACCGATCGGCCCGGATTCCCCGACGTTCCGCAGCGCCTCGGTGAAGCCCATGGGGCCGAACCAGTTCTCGAAGATGAAACCGCCGCCGCGGGCCGCCCAGTGGTGGGCCTCATCGGCGTCCCGGGACACCAAGACATCCTTCATCACACCCACCCGCTCGCCGCGCCGCAGCGTGCCGTGCCCGGCCGCCTCGGCCTCCTCCTGGTAGAGGTCCATCAGGCGGCGGACGACTCGGTCGTCGGTGTTCATCACGATCGGCACCACGCCCTCCCGGGCACAAAACCGGAAGGTGTCCTCGCTGAAGCTGAACGGCTGAAACACCGGAGGGTGCGGCCGCTGGTACGGCTTGGGGGCGATGCCCACCTCCTGGACCGTGCCGTTGTCGTCCAGCCCGCGGCCGTACCGGCGCACCGCCTCATAGGGGAACTCCAGGTCCTTCACCGGGATCGTCCACCGGGCGCCGGAGTGCGAGAAGGTCTCGGTCGTCCACGCCTTCTTGACGATCTCCCAGTGCTCCTCGAAGAGCGCGCGATTGCGTCGGTCGTTCTCACCGGCGTCGGAGAGCGTGCCGCCCACGCCGTACGTCTGGCCCATGACCTCGGCCCAGCGCTTCTGGAAACCCCGCGCGATGCCGACGAAGGCGCGGCCGCGGGTCATGTGGTCGAGCATCGCCAGGTCCTCGGCGAGCCGCAGCGGATTGTGGAAGGGCAGGACGTTGGCCATCTGACCGACTCGGATGTGCTGGGTCTGCATGGCCAGATACAGACCCAGCATGATCGGATTGTTGGAGACCTCGAAGCCCTCGACGTGGAAGTGGTGCTCGGTGAAGGACAGACCCCAGTAGCCTAGTTCGTCGGCCGCCTGCGCCTGACGGGTGAGCTGCCGGAGCATGTTCTGGTAGTTCTGCGGGTTGACGCCCGACATGCCGCGCAGGATCTGGGCATGGCTGCCGACCGTGGGCAGATAGAAGAGGATGGACTTCACTGTGGTCCTGCCTTTCGAGATCTGGGCCGGAGTTGACATCGGCAAGGAACGCCACCACTGCGTGGTGATCAAGGCGGACGGTGAACGGCTGGCCCGCATCCGACGTGATATCGGCCTGCTGCGTCGCGGCGATGAGATCGCCGTCGACCTGCGCCCCCGGCGCCCGGACGTGGCCTTCGACCGCACCGTCAGATCAACCGTCTGCGTGCTCAGCTGCTGGGGGTCTTCTCCGCGTTGGAGCGGTCGCTGGATCTGGTCAACAAGGGTCCGGTGATGCTGCTGACCGGCTACCAGATCCCGGCCGCGATCCGACGCGCAGGCGTGAAGCGGATCGAGACCTGGTTGAAGAACCGCAAGGTCCGCGGCGCCGCCGCGCTCTCGAAGCGGGCAGTGGAGGCCGTCCAGGCCCAGCACACCGCGCTTCCTGGCGAGAAGCCGGCCGCCGCCATGGTGGCTCGCCTCGCGAAGGGGGTGATGGCCCTCGATGAGGAGATCGCTGAACTCGACGCCACGATAGAGGCCATGTTTCACGAGCATCCGCACGCCGAGATGATCCGCAGTCTGCCCGGCATGGGCCCCAGGCTCGGCGCTGGGTTCCTTGCCGCGACCGGCGGCGACGTGGACGCCTTCGGAAGCGCCGACCGCCTGGCCGGCTTCGCCGGCCTGGCCCACAGACCCCGCGACTCCGGCCGCGTCAGCGGCAACCTGCGCAGACCCAAGCGATACCACCGAGGACTGCTGCGGAGCATGTACCTTTCGGCGTTGATCAGCATCACTGCATGCCCCGACTCCGAGGCGTGCTACCAGCGCAAGCGGAGCGAGGGCAAGGGACACAAGCAGGCCCTGCTCGCCCTTGCCCGGCGCCGGCTCAATGTCCTGTGGGCGATGATCCGTGACGGACAGTGCTACCAAGGTTCACCTCCCGTCACAGTGGCGGCTTGACATCACGATTGGGAAGTCCTTTCGGTTCGCAGCGCCGACGCGTAACTGTGCGCCGAAGGCGTCTCGACCGTCTCACCGCACTCTTGACATCCATTTGATGGGGCGTCTGTCGGGCGGCCCCGTCCAACCGGTACCTGCCGGGCCGGAGTCGGCCCGGGTGCAGCGGAACATCCAGCGGGCAACAAGCCTTCGCAGAGATCCTCGGAACGCACCATCACCGTTCCTAAGGAGCCCGCCTTGACCTCAGCACCCTCCACCCCGCCGGGTGCGCCCGGCACCGAGCTCGCCGCCGCGGACCGTGCCACGCTCATCCATCCCACGCTGGCCGCGCACCGCACGGACCGGACCGTGCTGGTTTCCGGTTCCGGCAGCCGGGTCCGGGACGCCCGCGGTCGGGAGTACCTGGACGCGTCAGCGGCGCTGAGCGTGATCCAAGTGGGCCACGGGCGCCAGGAGCTCGCGCAGGCAGCAGCGGAGCAGATGACCCGTCTCGGCTACTTCCACACCTGGGGCACCGTCAGTAACGACCGCGCGGTGGAGCTGGCCGCCCGGCTGGTCCGACTGAGCCCGGAGCCGCTGTGCCGGGTGTACTTCACCAGTGGCGGCGCCGAGGGCAACGAGATCGCGCTGCGGATGGCCCGTCTCTACCACCACCGGCGCGGCGAGCCGCAGCGGACCTGGATCCTCTCCCGTCAGACGGCTTACCACGGCATCGGCTACGGCAGCGGCGGAGTCTCCGGATTCCCGGTCTACCACGAGGGGTTCGGGCCCTCGCTGCCGGACGTCCACTTCCTGACCCCACCGCACCCGTACCGCCGGGAGCTGTTCGCCGGCGCCGACGTGACCGACTTCTGTCTGGCCGAACTGCGCGAGACCATCGAACGGATCGGACCGGAGCGGATCGCCGCGATGATCGGCGAACCGGCCATGGCTGTTGCCGGCGCGGTCGTTCCGCCCGCCGACTACTGGCCGCGGGTAGCCGACCTGCTGCGCTCCTACGGCGTCCTGCTGATCTCCGACGAGGTGATCACGGCCTACGGGCGCACCGGGCACTGGTTCGCCGCGGAGCACTTCGGCGTGGTTCCCGACATCATGGTCACCGCCAAGGGCATCACCTCCGGTTACGTGCCGCACGGCGCCGTCCTCACGACTGAGGAGGTCGCGGCCGAGGTGACCGGCGACCACGGCTTTCCCATCGGCTACACCTACACCGGGCATCCGACGGCCTGTGCTGTGGCGCTGGCCAATCTCGACATCATCGATCGCGAGGGGCTGGTGGCCAACGCCACCGCGATCGGCGACTACCTGGGGTCGCGGCTGGCGGAGCTGGCCGGGCTGCCGGTCGTCGGGGAGGTCCGGCAGCTCGGCCTGATGCTGGCCGTGGAGCTGGTGACCGACCAGCAGAGCCGGCGACTGCTGACGGGCGGCACCGTCGCGCTGGCGGACGCGTTGCAGGAGCAGGCCGGGATCCTGCTGCGCACCACCCCGTACGCACTCCTGATCAATCCGCCGCTGGTCTTCACCCGCGAGGACGCGGACGAACTCGTGGACGGGCTCCGTTCCGTGCTCAGCCGCACCGGCCCGGACGGGCAGGTGCACTGACCGCACCGGCACGGACGCACGGTGTGCGGCCGGACGTCAAACGGTTCTGCAAGCGTGCGCCAAGGCCGGCGGGGCGGCCTCGCGGAGCTGTTCCGGGGTGCGAGGCGAACGCTGGCCGCCGCTCTGGAGGCAGAAGGCAACGCCCATATGGCCGAGTTGGCCGATCAGCGCGACCGGACCGGCCGCCGTTCGGTGGTTCGCGACGGCTGTCGCCGGGCGTGAGAGGTGACCACGGCCGCCGGCCCGGTCGAGGCGAGGCCCCGCGGGTCAATGACCGCCGCGTCGACGAGTCCACCGGCGAGCGCAAGCGGTTCTCTTCGGTGGTCTCCCTCAGCCTTCGGTCAGCACGAAACCCGCTGGCGGCCGATCTTGCCTCCACGGGGACCTATCGGCTACCACCACGTCACCACGACCCGGCTCGCGTCGCCCCCGAGGCCGGAGGAACCTGGAGCCGATACGCCCCCGGTAACCACAGACGGTCGCCGACCGGCTGGGCCCCGCGGAGAACGGGAGACAGTTGATCTGCCGGCTCATCAGGGACCGACACCGTGAGATCCGGACCGGAACTCCCTTCGGGGCACCGACGGAACTCGGTGACCAGGACGATGCATCCTTGCATGCTGATCGTATCCACGCTGTCGGATCATTTCCCGCCGCACGCGGCGGTTCACGCTGTCGAGCTGCGCCGCCTCGCGGCGAGCTCGCTGGCACCGAGCCGGAGTTTCGTCAGTGTCCCCCTTCGCGATCCAGGATCTCGGCTCCACCAACGGCATCGTGCTGGACAAGCAGCATGCCACCCGCAGTACGCTCCCCGAACGCGCAGAAGGAGCCCTTGCGTCCCCAACTGGTGTCCCAGGCCACGATGTTGGGAGGGCTGCCCGCGCGGTGTTCCAGGCACGCCTGCAGACGAAGGGAACGCCGTATGGAGGAGAGTAACCCGAGCCGCTGGTGGAGGCACCTGACCCGTCAGAACAGGTCGCGCACGGAGAAAACGGATCACCTGCGGAAATGGGCTGGCCAGCAAGGACGGAGTGTCCCGGGGGAGTTCCTACGGGGCGCGGCATACAAGGTCGGCAGTGGCGCAGTGACCCTGCTCGTCCTGTGGTGGGAGACCCGCCACTGACACTCGAGGGCGGACCCACCACTTGGCGGGCCCGCTTCATGTTGCACGTCAGTACAGACGCTGACGCCCCCGGCAACCACACACGGTCACCGAGGTCGCTCGCGCATGGACTCTGAGGGTCAAGTGGTCTTGTGGCTCCATTGGGGCCCGACCACGGTCCACTCCGTGTCCCACTGGTGGATGCGCCGACGGTCGAGCCACCACCGCCCAGCGCTCCCGATCCCGATCACCAAGCCGCTCAGGGCGAGGGCGGCGGAGGCACCAAGGAGTCCCGCCTCGGCGGCCGCCTTGGCGGGCGTCGGCGGCTGTGTACTCAGCTTCCCCTGGGCGTCGATCCAGATTCTGACCGTGGAGCCGGCCTCTTTCCCGGTTGCCACCACCGTCATGCCGTTGCGCGTGGAGCCGTCGGAGTTAGTCCAGCGGACCCTTGCCGAGGAAAGGTCTCTGTCCAGCCCCGACATCGCGGGACGCGGGACGTCATCGAGCAGAACGGCGCGGACGGGGGTCCGGTCGGCCCGCTGCTGGGCGAAGACCCGGTCGGCGGCGTGGGCCGTCACCACACCGGCCGCCGTGCCACCCACCGCGATGAGCCCCCATACGGCCAGCAGGAGCCATGCCTCGAGGATGTCGTCACGTCGCCGGATCGGGTTGTTCCGCCATCGCCACAGCGGCACCCTCGTTCGCCTGCGCTTCCCGTTGGCGGGCTTGCCCTCGTGCATCTCTCCGCACCTCCTCGTCGTCACACACCCGAAGATGACAGCCACAGCCTTGCCGTGGCATGGGCCGATCAGGCGGAAGTGGAGGGCCGATCGGGACCATGGAAGCCGCGTACCCCAACCGAGCCGACCCGACCGGGTAGTGGAGAGCCGCCGATGGGTGCACCCGGGCCCGGACGACTTCAGCGACATCGGCATACCGCAAGCGGCGCTGTGCCGCAGGACGCACACGAGAAACTGCCGATGCGAGACTTCACCGCACAACGGCACTCCCAGTGGCTCCCCGCCCAGCCTTTCGACTCCTATCCCGTGTTGGCCCCGCTGACCACCGAGCACGACCGGCCCAGCGACAGGCTGCGCGCCGGACAGGCGTTGGAGCACCTTCTGTTGGTGGCCACGGCGCACGGCCTGTGAGCCTCCCTGCTGCGCCAGCCGAGGGAGTGGCCCGACCGGCGCCGCGACGTGAGCCCGTGCCGCATCTCACCGGGCATGTGCAGATGCTGATTCGCCTCGGGTACGGCCCGCAGGGCCCCGGCCACTGCGCGACATACGCCGGATCCGGTGTGGTGACGCTCGACGACCAAGCCTTCGGGGTAGCCATGGGCCTGGAGCCACGGCCACCCGAAGGCTTGGCGGCCGGCCCTCCACCCCATGCGGGTCGCGCCTGCGGCCTTGTCAGCCCGCTGCGGCGGTGAAGGCCCCGGCGGGCACAGCGGACACGGCTTCGGGCAGGCGCTCACAGATCTCGAACACGCCATCCAGTCCCGCACCGCTCAGAATTCGAAGGAATTGGCTGCTGTCAGTGACGAGGCGCAGCCGACCGTGCCGTTCCATGAGCCTGTTCCGTGCCCGGCACAACACCCGCAGCCCGGTGCAGTCGATGAAGGACACGGCGCGAAGGTCCACCACGAGGTCGGAGAGGACGGCGGCCGTCAACTCGTCCAGGCGTGCCTCAAGGGGCGGTGCCGTGAGGATGTCGATCTCACCGCGCAGCTCCACGACGGTCGTCCTGCCGACGGCACGGTCGGTGCGGCGGGGTGCGGACGTGATGAGCGTTTTGACCATGGCCAGAGGAAACCCGGGCCGATGGGCGCGCCGGAAGGGCCGTTCGGCCCCGCTTCGCCGCAACGATTCCTCGGGCCGCTCTCCGCCCGGGGCGGGACCCGTGGCCCTCACCCGCGGCCGCCGACGGGCTCAGCATGGAGTGTGATTCCCCGACCGGGTGAAAGACGGGCTGACTCATGTACCCGAACGATGGTATGCGCGAACTTGGTTGTCACGAGTGCCTGCGCCTGCTGGCGACGGCGCCCATCGGCCGGATCGTCCACACGCGCCAGGCACTGCCCGCGGTCGTGCCGGTCAACTTCGGTCTGGACAACGATGGAGCGGTGCTGCTGCGCACCTCTGCGGGCTCCGAGCTGGCCCGCGCGGTCGACGGCGCGGTCGTCGACTTCGAGGCGGACGCAGTCGACGCGGACACGCACTCCGGCTGGAGCGTCGTCGTCACGGACCGGGCCGAGATCGTGACGGATCCGGCTGAGGCGGCGCGCCTGGAGCGGATCGGCCCGCGCTCCTGGGCTCCGTTGCCCGAGGAGGTCTTCGTCCGCATCGAGCCAGAACTGGTCACCGGGCGTGAACTCGTCGGGGGGCGGACCATGTACGGCCTGGACCTCTCCGCCTGACCGCTGCGCATCACCTGCTCGCGCCCTGGTCCGAACGGCCCAATGGCGGGGGCCGGACGGCGTGGCGAGGGGTTCCCGCAGGACCCTGCCCCGGGCCGGGGCACGCGAGGAGCATCGTCAGCGGAGTCGGCCCACGGAACCGTCCGGGGGCGGTGTCGCGCATGATGCGGAGGCAGTGATGACCGTGGCAACCCATCCCGACGTGGACGCTCCCGCCGATGCCTGGCGTGGTTTCGCAGGCCGGCGCTGGCGCGACCGGATCGACGTACGCGACTTCATCCAGGCCAACTACACGCCGTACGAAGGCGGCCCGGAGTTCCTGACCGGGCCGACCGAGCGCACGCTCGCAGTCTGGCACAAGGTCAGCGCCCTGTTCCCCGAGGAGCGACGCAAGGGCATCATCGATGTGGACACCGCCACCCCGTCGACGATCACCTCGCACGCCCCCGGCTACATCGACCGAGAGCGTGAGCTGATCGTCGGGCTGCAAACCGACGCCCCGCTGAAGCGCGCGATCATGCCGAACGGCGGCCTCCGCATGGTCGAGAACGGCCTGAAGGCGTACGGCTACGAGCCCGACCACTTCGTGACCAAGGTCTTCGGCACCTACCGCAAGACCCACAACGACGGCGTTTTCGACGCGTACACCCCTGAGATGCGGGCCGCACGCAAGGCGGGCATCATCACCGGGCTGCCGGACGCCTACAGCCGGGGCCGGATCATCGGTGACTACCGGCGCGTCGCGCTGTACGGAACCGACCATCTGATCGAGGCCAAGCGCGCCGAGCGCGCCCTCCTGGACGCGCAGCCCTCCGCCCCGCACGTCATCCGTGACCGCGAGGAACTGGCCGAACAGACCCGCGCGCTGCGCGAGCTGGCGCGGATGGCCGGCTCCTATGGCTGTGACGTCACCCGGTCGGCGTCCACCGCCCATGAGGCCGTGCAGTGGCTCTACCTCGGCTTCCTGGCCGCGGTGAAGGAGCAGAACGGCGCCGCGATGTCGCTCGGCCGTACCTCGACCTTCCTGGACGTCTACGTTCAGCGCGACCTCGACGAGGGGCGTATCGACGAGGCCCGGGCCCAGGAACTGATCGACGACTTCGTGATCAAGCTGCGGATCGTCCGCTTCCTGCGCACACCCGAGTACGACCAACTGTTCTCCGGCGACCCGACCTGGGTGACGGAGTCCATCGGCGGCATCGGCGCCGACGGCCGCACACTCGTCACCCCCACCTCCTTCCGCTTCCTGCAGACCCTGTACAACCTCGGGCCGGCCCCGGAGCCGAACCTCACGGTGCTGTGGTCGCCACGGCTGCCGGAGGGTTTCAAACGGTTCTGCGCCCAGGTCTCCATCGACACCAGCTCCATCCAGTACGAGTCCGACGACCTGATGCGCCCGCGCACCGGCGATGACACCGCGATCGCCTGCTGCGTGTCGGCGATGGCGGTGGGCAGGCAGATGCAGTTCTTCGGCGCCCGCGTCAACCTCGCCAAGGCGCTGCTGTACGCGATCAACGGTGGCCGGGACGAGATGACCGGCGAGCAGGTCGCACCCGAGGTGCCCGCCCTGACGGGGGAGTACCTGGACTACGAGGAGTTGTCAGCGGCGTACGACCGGATGCTGGGCTGGCTGGCGAAGACGTACGTCAACACGCTCAACATCATCCACTACATGCACGACAAGTACGCCTACGAGCGCATCGAGATGGCCCTGCACAACCATCCCGTCCACCGCTACATGGCCTGCGGCATCGCCGGGCTCTCCGTGGCCGTCGACAGCCTGTCGGCCGTCAAGTACGCCCGGGTGAAGATTGTCCGGGACGATACCGGGCTCGCCGTGGACTACAAGGCCGAGGGCGAATACCCGGCGTACGGAAACAACGATGACCGCGCCGACGGCCTCGCGGTCGACCTGGTGGAATCCTTCATGGCCAAGGTGCGCGAGCACCCCACCTACCGGGAGGCCGAGCACACCCAGTCGGTGCTGACGATCACCTCGAACGTGGTCTACGGCAAGCACACCGGCAACACCCCCGACGGGCGGCGCGCCGGACAGCCCTTCGCACCCGGCGCCAACCCGATGAACGGCCGGGACCGACACGGTGTCGTCGCCTCGGCCCTGTCGGTGGCGAAGCTGCCGTACGAGGAGGCCCGCGACGGAATCTCCCTGACCACGACGATCACGCCCGAGGGGCTCGGCCACAATCCCACGGAACGCGCCGGCAACCTGACCGGCGTCCTCGACGGTTACATGACCTTCGGCGGTTTCCACATGAACGTCAACGTGCTGAACCGTGCGACGCTCGAAGACGCCATGGAACACCCGGAGAAGTACCCGGAGTTGACGATCCGCGTCTCCGGGTACGCGGTCAACTTCGTCCGGCTCACACGCGAGCAGCAGCTCGACGTGATCAGCCGCACCTTCCATGGGTCGCTGTGAACACCGCACCGACCTCAGCGGCACGGCAGGCGGCCCTGGTGCCGGGACGACTTACGGGCCGGGTGCACTCCTGGGACCTGTCCACCGGCGTGGACGGTCCGGGGACCCGGTTCGTCCTGTTCGTCAGCGGCTGCCCGCTGCGTTGCCTGTACTGCGCCAACCCGGACACCTGGCACATGCGCGACGGCCGGGAAACCTCGGTCGACGAGGTCATGGAGGAGACCGAGAAGTACCGGGGCTTCCTGTCCATGGCCGGGGGAGGGGTGACCATCACGGGTGGGGAGCCGCTGCTCCAGCCGGCGTTCACCGGCTCCCTCCTGCACCGCTGCAAGGAGGGCGGACTGCACACGGCGTTGGACACGTCCGGCTTCCTGGGCGCGCGTGCCTCCGACGAACTACTCGCCGACACCGACCTAGTGCTGCTGGACATCAAGTCGTTCGACGCCACCAGCTACCGCAAGCTCACCGGTGGCCGTCTCGCTCCCACGCTCAGCTTCGCCACCCGCCTGGATCGGCTGGGTGTCCCCGTGTACATCCGTTACGTCCTCGTTCCCGGCTGGACCGACGACCCGTCCGCCGTGGACGGCCTCGGCGCCTTCCTGGCCGGGCTGAGCAACGTCGACCGGGTGGACGTCCTGCCGTTCCACAAACTCGGCGCCCGCAAGTACGACGCCCTCGGCATCGACTTCCCGCTGCGCGACACGCCCGTGCCCGATCCGGAGCTGACGGAACGGGTGCGCGAGCAGTTCCGGGAGCACGGGTTGCGGGCGTTGTGAGCCGGCCGGTCGGTGTCGAACGTTCACCCGCGCGTGGGCCACCCGGCCTCCGCACAGGGACCTGTAGCCTCTCCTGCCCCAAGTACCCGCTCACGGCACTGAATTCGTGACTTTGAGGAGGTCGAGATGCCCCGCACCATCACCGCAGGCCTGGACGGATCCCCGGAGAGCCTGAGCGTCACCGACTGGGCGGCCAGGGAAGCCCTGCTCCGCGACGCGCCGCGCCTGGTCCACGCTCTTGGGCAGTAGCCGTACACGTACGCGGGCGGAATGTCCCAGCCGTCCCCGAGCCCGTACGCGCACAGCAGCAGGGTGGACCACATGCTTCGCGAGGCCGAAACGACGATCGCGCGGCGTCACCCGGGCCTACGGATCACCACCGACCGTGTTCCCGAAGAACCCGTGCCCGCCCTGCTCGGCGCGGCTGGGGAAGCCGACCTGTTGGTACCGGACTCTCGCAGCCCGGGCGGTCTTGCCGGATTCATGCCCGGTTCCGTCGCCCGGGCGGTCGTGGCCGGCAGCCGACGGCCTGTCGTCTTCGTGCGGGGCGGCCTGCGCCCCGAGGACGAATACCAGCCTGGCGCCTTCGGGTCCGGGACCACACCGTTCCGCGACGTCGTCCTGGGCCTCGACTCCGCGGCTCCGAACGACACCGTGATCGAATTCGCGTTCGCTGAAGCCGCGCAGCGTGCCGCGAGGCTGCGCGTCGTTCACGGCCGGAGCCGCGAGCTGCCCTCGTCGGGCCCGTCGTCGGCGGTGAGTCGGACGCCGGTTGTCAGTTCCGGGCGGATGCGCACCGCGTGGTCCACGGTCCGGGGCGTCCAGGGAATGAGCAGTGTCCGGTAGCGGGCCAGTTCCTCCGGGTCGGTCACCAGGCGGGCGTAGCCGGTGACCACGACGCTCCAGCCGAGGTGTGTGCCGGGGTCGATGGCGTCGGCCTCGTACGCCACCACGACGCCCTGGCCGTCGGCCTGCCCGGCGTGCGCGGTCAGGGCCGCGCCCTCGTGGGTGCGGATGACGATGTCGCCGTCGTCCAGGACGTGGTTGACCGGGCGGACGGTCGGCAGCGCGTGGCGGGTGAAGACGATCCTGCCGAAGGACACGCTGCCCAGCAGCCGCAGGGCTCCGTCCCTGTCCAGTTCGATGCTCCGGCGCGGCCCGGCAGGGAGGGGATGAGCGGTGTCGATGGTCATGGGATCTTCCGTACGGTCTCGTGGCTCACTGCTGCGTGTCTTCGACCGGGGCGGCGAGGCTGCTGCACGGCCTGTCGCTATGGTCGCGGCCGGCGCGCCGGTACCGCGTGTTCGTCGTCCCTTCACAACGTGGGACGGATGCCTGTCCGTGGCGGCACGGGTGGGAGCCACGGACAGGCTGGTCAGGTCATTGGAACGGCACCGAAGCTCCTCACGCCAGGGCCGTTCGGCTCTCGTCCGCGTCCGGTCGGCTCCGCGCACCCCAGTAGTAGGCGGTGTGCATGATCTCCTGCATGTCGTCGAGCATCGGCATGCGCGGGTTCGCCGGCGCGCACTGGTCCTCGTAGGCGTTCAGGGCCTGTTGCGGCAGAGCGGCCAGGAACGGGCGCTCATCGATGCCGAGGGCCTGGAACGACGGCTCGATGCCCACGGCGTCGCGCAGCCGCTCCACCACGCGGGCCAGCGACTCCACGCCCTTCTCCATGGTGGAGGCGGGCAGGCCGAGGGTGCGGGCGATGTCCTGGAAGCGTTCGGGAGCGCGGTAGTTCTCGTACTTGGGCCAGCCCGTGAGCTTCGCCGGAACCGTCCCATTGTAACGGATCACGTGCGGCAGCAGGACGGCGTTGGTGCGGCCGTGGGCGATGTGGAAGGTGGCGCCCAGGGTGTGCGACATGGCGTGGACGATGCCGAGGAAGGCGTTGCCGAAGGCCATGCCGGCGATCGTGCCGGCGTTGTGCATCTTCTCCCGAGCGTCGGGACGGCTCCTGCGGTCGTTCACCGCCGCCTCGATGTTGTCGAAGATCAGGCGGATCGCGTGCAGGGCCAGGCCGTCGGTGAAGTCGTTGGCGTAGACGGACACGTACGCCTCTATGGCGTGGGTGAGGGCGTCGAAACCGCTGTCGGCGGCCAGGGCCGGGGGCAGGTCCGTGGTGAGCAGCGGGTCGACGATGGCCAGGCTCGGGGTCAGCGCGTAGTCGGCGAGCGGGTACTTCTTGCCGGCGGCCGGGTCGGAGATCACCGCGAAGGGGGTGACCTCCGCGCCGGTGCCGGACGTGGTGGGCACGCACACCAGGCGGGCCCGGGCGCCGAGGACAGGGAAGCGGAAGGCGCGCTTGCGGATGTCGGAGAACTTCTGCCGCATGTCGGCGAAGTCGATGTCCGGATGCTCGTACAGCAGCCACATCACCTTCGCCGCGTCCATGGGTGAGCCACCGCCGAGCGCGATGATGGTGTCCGGGCGGAAGTCCCGCATGAGCTGGGCGCCGCGTTGGACGGAGTCGATGCTCGGCTCTGGCTCGACGTTGTCGATGATCTGTAGGCTGACCGGCTCGTGGCGCCGCCGCAGGACTCGGCTGACGCGGTCGACGAAGCCCAGGCGGGTCATGGTGGCGTCGGTGACGACCGTGACGCGGTGGACGTCCGGCATGGAGGACAGGTAGCGCAGGGACTGCGGCTCGAAGTAGATCTTGGGCGGGACCTTGAACCACTGCAGGTTGTTGCGGCGAGCGCTGACCCGCTTGACGTTCAGCAGTTGGGCGGCGGAGACGTTGTTGGACACCGAGGTGTGCCCCCAGGAGCCGCAGCCCAGGGTGAGCGACGGCAGCAGGCTGTTGTAGATGCCGCCGATGGCGCCTTGCGAGGACGGGGTGTTGACGATGATCCGTACGGTCTTCATACGCCGGCCGTACGTCTCCGCGAGCGCCGGGTCCTCGGTGTGGATGACCGCGGTGTGGCCCTGGCCGTGGAAGGCGACCATGTCGGAGGCGAGGTCGAAGCCCTGCTGCTCGGAACCGGCGCGCAGCACGGCGAGCACCGGGCAGAGCTTCTCGCGGGTCAGCGGTTCGTCCGGGCCCACCCGTTCGACCTCGACCAGGATCAGTGAGGTGCCATCCGGGACGGTGAAGCCCGCCTCTCCGGCGATCCATGCCGGGCTCCGGCCGACGGCCGTGGCGTTGACCTTGGGCTCGCAGCCCGCATTGGCCGGGCCGGTCGGGAACAGGAAGGTTTCCAGCTTCGCCTTCTCCTCCGAGGTCGCCACGTGAGCGTGCAGAGTGCGGAACTCGGCCAGTGCCGCGTCGTAGATCTCGTCGTCCAGGATGACGGCCTGTTCGGAGGCGCAGATCATGCCGTTGTCGAAGGACTTGGACAGCACCAGGTCATTGACGGCCCGGCGCAGTTTCGCGCTCCTGTGCACATACGCGGGGACGTTTCCCGCACCGACCCCCAGGGCGGGCTTGCCCGCCGAGTAGGCGGCCCTGACCATGGCGTTGCCGCCGGTGGCGAGGATCAGCGAGACGCCGGGGTGGCGCATCAGGATGCCGGTCGCCTCCACCGAGGGGGTCTCGATCCACTGAACGCAGTGCTCCGGCGCGCCGGCGGCGACGGCCGCGTCCCGTACGATACGGGCCGCCTCCGTGCTGCACCGCTGGGCCGAGGGGTGGAAGGCGAACACGATCGGGTTGCGCGTCTTCAGCGCCATCAGGGCCTTGAAGACGGTGGTGGAGGTCGGGTTGGTGACCGGTGTGATCGCGCAGACCACGCCGACCGGCTCGGCCACCTCGATCATGTCCTCGACGTCGTCGCGCGCGATGACGCCGACGGTCTTCATCGGGCCCATGCTGTGCGTGATGTGCTCGCACGCGAACATGTTCTTGGCCGCCTTGTCCTCGAAGACCCCGCGTCCGGTCTCCTCCACGGCGAGGCGGGCCAGCGCGGTGTGCTGGTCCAGGGCGGCGACCGAGGCCTTCTTGACGATGTGGTCGACCTGTTCCTGGGTAAGGGCGTCGTAGTCGGCGAGCGCCTTCAGCCCGTCGGTGACGAGCCGGTCCACGGAGATGGCGATCTCGGACGGCGCGTCGGCAGCTGCTGCTGCCTGGGTTCCGGCCTCATGACGGATCATTGTGGAGTGCCTCCGTTGACAAGAGCCGTCGGCGGTGGCCGACGGTGTGCGGGCGGGAGTGGCACCGCGGGGGATCGCTGCCGCTCCGGCCTTCACTCTCGTCCTGCCTGATCCCGACTCCCAGGTGCCGATGGTCCCTTCCGGGGCCCGACCGGCACTGGTCCGGCCCGGCCGGGCGGCCTGGCCGGGCAGTTCCCTCGCCAAGGTGCAGGAGCCACACGTACGCGGGGGAGCGTGACCGCCTCGCAGCCGGGCGATCGTGAAGGCTCTACCCCGGCGGCTGTCGGCACGGCCACCGCGCCACGGAGGGGGAGTGGCCGACCTGCGGGCCTCCTTCTTGCGGTGGAGGGCACGGTTCATCCGACTGCGCAGCCGGTCCGCCAGCTCGTGTGCCGTGGCCTCCTGGGCATGCACGACCACGAGGGCGTTCCCCACGACCAATTCGGCCCCGGCGGATCAGGGCCGCTCGGCGTGGTGTGCCACCGCCCTGGCGACCCTCACTGCACCGCTCACGGCTGGAACCCCGGATCGGCCGAGGACCGCGTCGACCTTCTCCCGGAGGTATGCGACGGCTTCCTCGTCCACATCGCCTTCCACGCGCATCTCTACGGCGGCGGTGCTGGTGACGTGGGCGCCGGTGTCCTTGGCAGTCATGTGCTCCACTCCTTCTGATCGTGTTGCAGCGGCTCCAGACTTCTGCGTGCATCGGTCCTGGCCCAGGGCTGCCGGGCCCCAGCATCGGGGCCATTGGACCTTCACCCCTGTGGGGTGGCGTGATTCGGGTCGGGCAGTGGCGCGCCCCATGCGGTCTCCCGGAGTGTCAGGGCCGGGACACCTGACTGCTGAGGAGGCCGACGGCTCGTTTCGGTCCCTGCCGGCAGCGGTATCTCGTGGCCGCGGGGCACTATGGTGGACAACGGGGCCGACGGGCCCTGGCCCATCGGCCCGGATACGGGAGAGTATCCCGGTAGGGAGGGCCGATTCCGCCCACGAGTGGACATCGGTACGGAACGCGGAACCAGGGAGCAGTGGGATGGCGGACAGCGAGCAGCCCGGCGCCGGCAGCCCGATCCGGGTCTTTCTGCTGGACGATCATGAGGTGGTACGGCGCGGAGTGGGCGACCTGCTGAACGACGAGCCGGACATCGAGGTGATCGGCGAGGCCGGCACGGTGGAGCAGGCCCTGGCGCGGGTTCCCGCACTGCGCCCCCAGGTGGCGGTTCTCGACGTCCGTCTCCCCGACGGTGACGGCGTGATGGTGTGCCGGGAACTGCGCTCACGCATGCCCGAGTTGGCCTGCCTGATGCTGACCTCCTTCGATGACGAGGAGGCCCTGCTGGACTCGATCATGGCGGGCGCGTCCGGCTACGTCCTGAAGCAGATCCAGGGCTCGGACCTGGTGTCCGCTGTTCGCACCGTGGCCGGCGGGCAGTCCCTGCTTGATGCCAGTGCCACCACCAAGCTGATGGCGCGGTTGCGCGGCGGCCAGCAGGAGGAGCAGCCCGATGGACTGGAGGGCTTGACCGAGCGGGAGCGGGAGATCCTGGCTCTGATCGGTGAGGGGCTGACCAACCGCCAAATCGGCCAGCGGCTGTACCTGGCAGAGAAGACGGTGAAGAACCACATCTCCCGTCTGCTGGCCAAACTCGGCGTCGAGCGCCGTATCCAGGCCGCGGTGATCGCCACGCAAGTTCAGGGCCGGCAGCGACAGGAAGGGCACTGACACCCCAGGACCCGCGCGGACGAGAAGGAATCGCCGGGCACCGTGCTGAGCTCCCGGCTTGTCGCTTCTTCCCCCCACGCACCACTCCCTTCCTGGCCAGTGGGCCTGATCTCGTACGGGTTTCCTGTCGTGGGCCTAGACCAGCCCAGCGGGCGGCGGCACCACACTGACCTGGTGGGGCGCCCATTGCGGAGGGTTGGTACGGCCCGGGAGAGGATCCCGCTGTTCTGCAAGGAGTTACCGGTCAGGCTGGATCCAGGTTTTCGCCGCCGTTCGTGGAAGCGGCGGTCGACTCCGCAGGGCTCTGCGAGCGCGTCAGCTCGAACTCCGCGTCGACCACGCCCTCGACGGCCCGGATCAGGTGGGCGGCCACCGGGACCAGGGATGCGTCCCGGGCGTGACCAATGAGTTTCACGACGCCGTTCCGCACGTCCACCCGCGCAGCTGTCACCGGCGCACGGAAGAGACAGGCCACGACCTCCCGCCGAACCTCCTCGGCGATCTCCTCATCATCCCGCAGGAACACCTTGAGCAGGTCCGCGCGGCTGACGATGCCTTGCAGCATGCCCACGTCGTCGACGACGGGCAGGCGCTCGACCTTGGCGTGGGCCGTGGTCCGTGCGGCCTGAGCGAGTGTCGCGTTCGCGTGGACGGTGACGGCAGGGCAGGTCATGAGGTCCTCGAGCGGACGGCCGTGGCGTCGAACTCGTAGGCCCGTGCCGGGGTCGCCGCTGTGGCGCCGCCAAAAGGCCACACATGCGGCGCGAACAGCCGGGACCGTCCGAGGAGTTCGTGGTGGCCGAGGGTCTCGACGATGGCGCGACGCCGACCGGGTACATGTGCGTCGAGATCGATGGAGCCGGTGCGGATGATCCAGAAGCGGTCCGCGTGCGCACCTTCTTCGACGATGCGCGTCCCCTGCGGGAAGGACACCTCCCGGCCGAGACGCATGAGCCGCTGCCGGTATTGGGTGGGCAGCGCGCGCAGCATGCTCGGGGTGTTCATGGCCGGCCTCCCGGTCGGGGCGTTACGAACTGGTACCTCCAGCGTGGGGCGCCGACTCGGGCCGGGCGAGGGGCCATCAGGTCCGGAGCAGGGTTACCCGGCCCCCCGGGCGGATCGCGGCGAAGACGGCCGCCGCCCGGGCCGACGAGTGGGGCTGTTCAGGCCCGCGGCAGTTGGGACCATCGGGGTCGCGCCCGGGCCGTGTGGCCGCTGACCGTGCGCGGCTGAGGGGGAGAAGGATCGGTCGTGGATCGAGTCACCCACACCGGTCGGTTAGGAGCCTCAGCCATGCCCAGAACCACAGGAGGCGGAAAGGGGACAGCGTCCACGACGGCGCTCGGCCTTCCCGCCGCCTCCGCGCTCGTGATCGGCAGCATCATCGGCACGGGAGTCTTCGCGCTGCCCTCCGCCCTCGCCCCGTACGGACCGATCTCCCTCGTCGCGTTCGTCATCGTCACCCTCGGCGCGCTCGCGCTGGCGCTGACCTTCGGCGCGCTGTCGAAGCGTGTTCCGGCCGGTGGCGGCCCATACGTCTATGCCCGCGAGGCCTTCGGGGAGTTCGCCGGGTTCCTCAACGCCTGGTCGTACTGGATCACGGCATGGGCCGGCAACGCGGCCATCGTCGTCGCCTGGGTCGGCTATGTCGAGGTGTTCGTCAACACCGGGCACCAGACATGGATTTCGGCTCTTCTCGCACTGGTGGGGCTCTGGATCCCCGCCGTGATCAATCTCACCGGCGTCCGCAACGTGGGCGCGTTCCAGGTGATCACGACCGTCCTGAAGTTCATCCCGCTGATCTTCATGGCCACCGTCGGCCTGCTGTTCATCGACGCCCACAACTTCGGCCCGTTCAACGCCAGCGGCCAGTCGGCGTTGGGCGCGATCTCGGCGGCGGGCGCCATCGCACTGTTCAGCTACCTGGGTCTGGAAGCGGCCTCCGTCGTCGCCGGCCGGGTCCGCGAGCCGGAGCGCGACGTCCCCCGCGCCACCGTCTTCGGCACGCTCATGTGCGCCGTCATCTACGTCCTGGGCACCCTCGCCGTCTTCGGCACCGTATCCCACGGCAAGCTGGGCGGCTCGACCGCGCCGTTCACCGACGCGGCGAACAGCATCTTCGGCGGCACCTGGGCCGGCGACATCGTCGCCATCGCCGCGATCATCTCCGGTATCGGCGCCCTCAACGGATGGACCATGCTGTGCGCGGAGATGCCGTACGCGGCCGCCCGTGACGGCCTCTTCCCGCGCGCCTTCGCCCGGTTGCGCGGTGAGAGCGGCGTGCCGGTCTTCGGCATCGTCGCCTCCACCGTGCTGGCCTCGCTGATCACCCTGTTCAGCTACACGCGCTTCGACGACGTCTTCACCAAGATCGTCCTGCTGAGTGTGCTCACCGCCGTCATCCCGTACATCTTCTCCGCCGCCGCACAGCTGTACTGGCTGCTGGTGCGCGGCCGGGAGAGCCTCAGCCCCCGCGGACTCGCCCGCGACGTCACCGTCGCCGGGCTCGCCCTCGCCTTCTCGTACTGGTCGATGCAGGGAAGCGGCTACCAGACCGTCTACTACGGCCTGTTCGTCCTGCTGCTCGGCGTCCCCGTCTACATCTGGCTGAAGCGGGGTCAGGGCGTCTACGGCGAGACGGCAGCACCGAGGACCGCGGTGGTCCCGGCCCAGCGGGAGCGGGCACCCCAAACGCCGGTGCCGACCCAGCGGCTCTCCCCGGGTCTCCGTACGAGCCACGTCGGCGGACCCCGAAAGCGGAACGGCCTCCGCCACCACGACTGACCGCCCCGAGCACAAGAGGAACCTCCGTGATGAACACCTTCCACGTCGACTCCGAGGTCGGCCCCCTGCGCCAGGTGATCCTGCACCGCCCCGGCCTCGAACTCTCCCGACTCACCCCGCACAACGTCGAGGCCCTGCTCTTCGACGACATCCTGTGGGCGAAACGAGCCCGCGAGGAGCACGACGCCTTCGCCCAGGTCCTGCGTGACCACGGCGCCCGCGTCCACTACTTCGCCGACCTGCTGGCGCAGACTCTGGATGCCCCGGAGGCGCGTGACTGGCTGCTGGACCGGGTCGTCACTCCCGGCACCGTGGGCCCCGCCCTCATCGACCCGGTGCGCGAGCTGTGCGGCGAGCTGGAAGGGGAGACGCTCGCCGGCCATCTGATCGGTGGCCTCCTCAAGAGCGACCTGCCGCTCGCCACCCAGCACAGCCTGGTGTGGAACGCGCTCAGCGCCGACGACTTCGCTCTGGCCCCGTTGCCCAACCACCTCTTCCCGCGCGACAACTCCTGCTGGATGTACGACCAGGTCTCGGTCAATCCGATGGCCAAGCTCGCCCGGCGGCGCGAGAGTCTGCACGCGCAGGCCGTCTACCGGTTCCATCCGATGTTCGCCGGTATCGTGCCCGCCCCCCTGCTCGACGGACCCATCGGCACTCTTGAGGGCGGGGACGTCCACGTCCTCGGCAACGGCGCCGTCATGGTCGGCATGGGCGAGCGCACCACCGCCCAGGCCGTGGAGAACCTGGCCGCCCGGCTCTTCACGGCCGGCACGGCGAGCAAGCTGATCGCCGTCCAACTGCCGGCAGCCCGTGCGTACATGCACCTGGACACGGTGCTGACCATGGTCGACCACGATGTGTTCGTCATCTACCCGGGCCTCGCCGACTCCTTGCGCTCGTGGACGCTGCGGCCCGACAACAGCCGCGAGACGGGGTTCGACGTCACCGCGAACTCCGATCTCGCGACCGCCCTCGCCGAAGCCCTCGACCTGGACAAGGTCCGGATGCTGTCCGCACCGCAGGACATCCGCAACGCCGAGCGCGAGCAGTGGGACGACGGCAGCAACTTCCTCGCCGTCGCACCCGGCGTGGTCGTCGGCTACGAGCGCAACGTCACCACCAACACCTACCTGCGCAAGCAGGGCATCGAGATCGTCACCATCGCCGGCGCCGAACTCGGCCGCGGCCGCGGCGGCCCCCGCTGCATGAGCTGCCCCATCGAACGCGACCCGGTCGCCTGAGCCCACGAGGACAACGCCATGACCATCGACCTGCGAGGCCGCTCCTACCTGAGCGAACCCGACTTCACCGCCGCCGAGATCCATCACCTTCTCGACCTCGCTCACGGCCTCAAGGGGGCCAGGCGTGCCGGCACCGAACAGCCACAGCTGACCGGTAAGCACATCGCCCTGATCTTCGAAAAGACCTCCACCCGCACCCGCTGCGCTTTCGAGGCGGCTGCCGCCGATCAAGGCGCACGCACCACCTACCTGGGTCCCGGCGACACCCACCTCGGCCACAAGGAGTCGGCAGCCGACACCGCCCGTGTCCTCGGCCGCATGTTCGACGCCATCGAGTACCGGGGGTCCGTCCAGTCGATCGTCACCGAACTCGCCGCCCACGCCGGCGTGCCCGTCTACAACGGCCTCACCGACACCGCCCACCCCACCCAGAGCCTGTGCGACATGCTCACGATGCGAGAGTACAGCGCCAAGCCGCTCACGGACGTCAGCTACTGCTACCTGGGCGACGCACGTAACAACATGGGCAACTCCCTGCTGTCGATGGGTGCCCTGCTCGGCATGGACGCGCGCATCGCCGCGCCCCGGACGCTGTGGCCGGACTCCGCGCTGGTCGCCGCATGCCATGACATGGCCGACCGGAGCGGGGCGCGCATCACCCTCACCGATGACGTCGAGACCGCCGTGCGTGGCGCCGACTTCCTGCACACGGATGTCTGGGTCTCCATGGGGGAGCCCGCCGGCACCTGGCGGGAACGGATCGAGCTGCTGCTCCCGTACCAGGTCAACGACAAGACCCTCGCCCTCACCGGCAACCCGGACGTGAAGTTCATGCACTGCCTCCCGTCCCTCCACGACCATCGCACCCGGCTCGGCCAGGAGCTGTTCGAGGCCCACGGCCTGAAGGGCCTCGAGGTCACGGACGAGGTCTTCTCCTCGCCCGCCTCGATCGTGTTCGACCAGGCGGAGAACCGGCTGCACACCATCAAGGCCGTGCTCGTCGCCACCTTGGAGGGCTGAGCCATGCGTATCGTCGTCGCTCTTGGCGGCAACGCCCTGCTGCACCGCGGCGAACGCCCCGACGCCGCCGTCCAGCAGGCCAACGTCGACCGGGTCGCCACCGTCCTGGCCGACCTCGCCCACGAGCACGAGCTGGTCATCACCCACGGCAACGGCCCGCAGATCGGCCTGCTCGCCATGGAGAGCGAGGCCGACCCCGCCCTGAGCACCCCCTACCCGCTGGACCTGCTCGGTGCCCAGACCGAGGGCATGATCGGCTCCCTGCTCACCCGTGCCCTGCGCGCTGCTCTGCCCGGGCACCGGATCGCCGCCCTCGTCACGCACACCCTCGTGCGGGCCGACGATCCGGCCTTCGAACGGCCCACGAAGTTCGTCGGCCAGGTGTACTCCGCGCCGGTGGCCGAGGCACTGGCGCGCAAGCGGGGCTGGCGCATCGCCCGGGACACCACCGGCTGGCGGCGCGTCGTCGCCTCGCCCGCACCCGAACGCATGCTGGAGACCGACACCATCCACGAACTGCTGAACAGCGGAATTCTGGTGATCTGCGCAGGCGGGGGCGGGATCCCCGTCACCGCCGACCGCGATACCGGCGCACTGACCGGCGTGGAGGCCGTCATCGACAAGGACCTCACCGCGGCCCTGCTCGCCGAGGACCTCAAGGCCGACTTCCTGCTCATCCTCACCGACGTCCCCTACGTCTACGAGGGCTACGGCACCCCCGACCAGCACCCGCTGCTCGACGCCACCCCCCGGGACCTGCGGCACGGAGATTTTCCGGCCGGCTCGATGGGCCCCAAGGCCGAGGCAGCTGCCCGGTTCGTCGAGCACACCGGCGGTCTGGCCGCGATCGGCGCCCTGGACGCGGCCTACGAGATCGTCCACGGCAGGTCGGGCACACTCATCCGGCCGGGCCTCACGGGCGGATGACAGCGGAACCGCCCGGTTCCGTGCCGTGCCTTGGGGAGCGGTCCCTACCGCTCCTCACACCACTCGCGGTAGGCGGCCACCGCGGTGGGCAGCGTGGGGAAGACGAGGTTCGTGCCCACGGAGTCCGCCAGGCCGTACGCCTTCAGGTCGTCCAGGAGGTCCTGCTTGACCCGGGCGAGGGCGAACACAATGCCGCGGTGGCCGAGTTCGCGGCGCAACTCGTCAACCGCGTCGAGGGCCGTGATGTCGACCTCGACGTTCGCCTCGGCGTTCAAAACGAACCAACGGACGGGCACGGTCTGTTCGTCGACAGCGGCCAGGGCCCGGTGCCGGAAGTTCTCCGCGTTGGCGAAGAACAGGGGAGAGTCGTAGCGGTAGACCAGCAGGCCCGGGATCGTGCGTGCCTTCGGGTAGTCGTCGATGTCGTGCATGCCCGCCAACCCGGGCACCAGCCCCTCGACCGCGTCGTGCGGTCGAGCCACCCGCGTGAGCAGTTCGGCCACCGACAGGCCGACCGCCACGATCACCCCGTACAGGATGTCCAGAGCGAGCACGCCGGCCAGGCAGCCGACGGCGAGCAGGAGTTCGCGGCGGCGGAAGGAGGCCAGGCGGCGGAACCCGGCCAGGTCGATCATGCGGATGGCCGCGAAGACGACGAGCGCACCCAGCACCGCCGTAGGCGTCCGGCTCAGCAAGGGGCTCAGGAACAGCAGGACGGCGAGGACCGCAGTTGCGGCCACCAGCGAGTGGCCCTGGCTGCGGGCGCCCGTCGAGGTGGCCAGCGCGGTGCGGCTGGCGCTGCTGCTGACCGGGAAGCCATGCACGGCGCCGGCGCTGAGGTTGGCCGCGCCCAGCGCCAGGAACTCCTGGTTGGCGTCGAGCCCGGGCTCGTCCTCGGTGCGGCCGGTGAAGGCGCGGGCGGTCAGGATGAAGTCGGTGTAAGCGACAATCAGGACGCCCAGTGCGGGCAGTACGAGGTGTGGCAGCTCGCCCAGGTCGGGCAGGGCGAGCGATGGCAGCCCCGAGGGCACCTCACCGATCACTGTGATGCCGTGCCGGTGGTCGAGGTCGAAGGCGGTGACGGCTGCCGTGCCGATGATCACCGCGAGCAGTGGTCCCGGTAGCGCCTGCAGGTACCGCTTCACCGTTAACAGGAACACCAGCGCGACGGCGGAGAAGACGACCGTGGCCGCATCGACGGCCGTGGGATGACGGACATAGGACCACAGTTGGGGGAAGAACTCCGACTCCGTTGTCCGCACTCCGGTGAGCCGGGGCAGTTGGTCCACCATCATGATCAGGCCCACCCCCGCCAGATAGCCGACCAGAACAGGGCGGGAGAGCAGGTCCGCAAGGAAGCCCAGTCGCACCGCCCGCGCGACCAGGCACAGCAGGCCGACCGTAACCGCGAGGGCCGCGGCCAGCGACGCGTAGCGCCCCGCGTCCCCGTCGGCGAGCGGGCCCACCACGGTGGCCGTCAGCAGAGCGGTCGTCGACTCGGGCCCCACCGACAAGAGCCGGGAGGACCCGAACAGCGCGTACAGGGCGAGGGCGGGCAGGATCGCCCACAGCCCGGCGACTGGTGACAGCCCGGCCACGCCCGCGTACGCCATCACCTGCGGCACGAGGTACGCCGCAACCGTCACGCCGGCCAGCAGGTCGCCCCTCAGCCACGAGCACCGGTAACCGAGCAGGGCGTCGAGACCGGGTACCAGCCGGCGCCACGACGAAAACCGTCTGCCCGCACCCTGAGCCATCCGCCGCCCCCTCTCCGCCCGGGCCCAGCATCCATGGCCGCGCGAGCAACACCACCCTCGGCCGGTCTTCCACCCTGTCCGGTTCGCCACCTCCAGCCCAACGGACCTCAGATGCGGGGACGTTCAGCCCAACTGCTGGGGACCTTCGGCATCCGGCGCGACGTCAGGCACCGGACGAGAGTGAGACACGTCATGGAGACGACGATTCATACATCCGCGAAGGGATCACCATCATGGCCGTGCACGAGCACCCTCACCGGAGCCCCAGATCCTATCTGTCGGCCGCCTTCGGTCGGCACCGGACCGGCTCCGGCTCCGAGTCCGCGGTGTCGGCACGTCTCGGCACCCACCCCGCGCAGGCTTACTCCCTCGCTTCCCTGCGCGTCCTGACCGGATTCGTCTTCCTGTGGGCGTTCCTGGACAAGACCTTCGGCCTGGGTTACGCGACCGGGTCCGGCAAGGGCTGGATCGACGGCGGGTCACCGACGAGGGGCTTCCTCGGTTCCGTCGCCGCCGGGCCGATGGAGTCGACGTTCCACTCCTGGGCCGGCGACACGTGGGCGGACTGGCTGTTCATGCTGGGCCTGCTCGGCATCGGACTGGCCGTCATGGCCGGTGTGGCCATGTGGCCGGCCGCGGTGGCGGGCACGGCGATGATGGCGCTGATATGGATGGCCGAGTGGCCGCCGGCCAAGCACCTGTCGGACGGTGCGCCGAGCATGTCGACAAACCCGTTCACCGACTACCACGTCATCTACGCTGGCGCGCTGATCGCCGTGGCGGCAGCGGGCACGGGCGCCACCTGGGGGCTGGGCCGGCCGTGGGCGCGGCTGCCGATCGTCCGCGACCACAACTGGCTGCACTGACCCGCACGTGGCGGGTCGGACCCCGCCCCCGGGCCGGTCCCGCCGACCCGTGCGCGGGGCCCATCGCCCCCACTGAAGGACCAGCGGCCCCTGCACTGAAGAACCCCTGAAAACGACACTGGAACCGGGTCCCCTCGGGGTCCCGGTTCAGGAGGTGGAGAACATGCCCCGCACCATCACCGTGGGTCTCGACGGCTCGCCGGAAAGCCGCGCCGCCGCGGAATGGGCGGCCCGCGAGGCGACGCTGCGCGGACTGCCGGTGAAGCTCGTCCAGGTCTGGGAGCCGGTCCCGGAGCCCATGGCCCAGGCCCCGCTCCTTGGTGCCGAGACGCACCAGCACTGGACCGACAGGGTCCCCCGCGAGTCCGCAGAGGGCCTGCGGCTGCGCCACCCCGGCGCTGAGGTGACCACCGAGCAGCTCACCGGACGGCCCGCCGAAGCCCTGGTCAACGCGGCCAAGGACGCCGAAATGCTGGTCCTCGGCTCCCGCGGTCTGGGCGGGATCGGCGGCTTCCTGGTCGGCTCGGTCGGTCTCGCGGTCGTGGCGCACACCGAGCGGCCCGTCGTCCTGGTCCGCGCCGGCGAGCAGGCCGTGGACGAGCACGAGATGGACCCGGCAGGCATCCCCTCAGCGGCCACGGCGTTCCGTCCCGTCGTCCTCGGGCTCGACATCGTCAGCCCCAACGAGACGCTGGTCGGGTTCGCCTTCGAGGCCGCTGCGCGCCGCTCGGTGCCGCTGCGGGTCGTGCACGCCTGGAACCCGCCGCCCTCCTACGCCTATGGCATGGCTCTGGAGCCCGCGGTCGGGCGGGAGATGGCGAAGAGCGACGCCGTAGTCCTGAGCGAGGTGCTGCGCCCCTGGCGGCGGAAGTACCCAGACGTCGAGGTCGTCCAGCAGTCGGACTACGGCAGCCCCTCGCTCCTCCTGATCGACGCCTCCCGCGAGGCCTCCCTGGTCGTCGTCGGCCGCCGCGTCCGCCGCTCCGCCCTGGGTGCCCACATCGGCACCGTCACCCACGCCGTCCTGCACCACTCCACCGCCCCCGTCGCCGTCGTCGCCCACGACTGACGCACCCTCCAGAGGAGAGAAGAGACCATGAAGGCAGCGGTCGTACGAGCCCGCCAACGCCGCGCAGCGGCATCTGGCGCGCCGCGCCCTGCGGCAGGCGGAGGATCGCATCCGTGATGGGGTACCCGGTGTGCTCCTCACCGACGAGCAGGTGGAAGGCCCGGCGACCGCGGCCGCCGAAGCCGCTGCCTGCCCTCCGTTGAATCGATCATGTGCTGTGTCGGACATCGGTGCTCGTGCGCACACACCCTTTGACCCTGCGCATCCTGCACACCGACCACCTGGTTGCGGTGTTCCCTGTCCACGAGACGCTGGACGAAGCCCTCGACAGGAGGGAAGCGTCAGCCCGTTGAGGAGAGCGGAACGACCCACTCGACGACGGTGCCGCTCGGCTGGTTGGCGGAGATGCCGAAGCTGCCGCCCAACTCCTCCGCACGCTTGCGCAGGTTGGCCAAACCGCTGCGTCGGGAGATCGCCGGGTCGATTCCGCGGCCGTTGTCGGCCACGCACAGCTTCAGGGAGGCGTCGGTGGCCTCGACGGTGACGTCGACGGTGGTGGCGTGCGCGTGCCGGGCGGCGTTGGACAGCGCCTCGCCGAGCACGGCCAGCAACTGCTCGGCCTGTTTCGCGGAGATAGCCGTGTCCAGCAGCCCGGTCATGCGCAGCGCGGGGGTGCAGCCGAGTGATGCGGTGGCCCGTTCAGCGGCCGTCACCAGCTGGGCGCGCAGCCCGCTGCCGCGACGGGAGTGATCGTGCTCGCGAAGGGCGTAGACGGTGGAGCGGATGATCTTGATGGTGTCGTCCAGGTCGTCCACGACCCGCTGGATCCGTTCGCTCACCTGCGGCTGGTCGGAGACCCGGCCCAGCGTGGACTGGAGGGTCAGCGCGCCGGCGAACAGCCGCTGGATGACCAGGTCGTGCAGGTCCCGGGCAATCCTGTCGCGGTCGTTGAGGACGACCATGCGCTCGGAGTCCCGCCGGTGCTCGGCCACGTCCAGGGCCAGCGCGGCCTGGTTGCCGAATCCGGTGACCATGTCGATGACGGCGTCGGTGAAGAGGGTGCCGCCGGGTACGTTCGCGACCTGGAGAACTCCGCGGACGTGCTCGCGGATGCCAAGGGGGGCGAAGAAGGCCGGCCCGAGCTCCACGACCGAGGCACTGCCGCCCTCGGCGCGCGGGTCGGCGCTCAGGGCCTCGCTGATGATCGTCTCGCCGGACGTATGGACTTTGGCAGCCAGTGCCGTGGCGGGCAGCAGCAGCCCACGGACCTCTTCGGCCTGCGCTCCTGAGGCGGCCTCGACGACGAGCTCGCCCTTGTCGCCGACCGGCACGGCCAGGGTGACCAGGTCCGCGCCGGCCATCTCGCGCACGGTGGCGGTGAAGGAGTCCAGCACCGCGGCGGGCTCCGCGCCGGACAGCAGGCTGCGGGTCAGTTCGTTGCTGGCCGCCAGCCACCGCTGACGGCGGTGGGCGTCGTCGTAGAGCCGGGCGTTGTCGATCGCCACGCCGGCCGCCGCGGCGAGGGTGCGCAGCACCGCCTCGTCGTCCGTGTCGAACTCCGTCCCGCTCTGCTTGTTCGTCAGGTACAGATTGCCGAAGATCTGATCGCGCACCCGGACGGGAGCGCCGAGGAAGCTGGTCATCGGCGGATGCCCGTCCGGGAAGCCGGCCGACGCCTGATGCTCGGCCAGGTTCGCCAGGCGCAGCGGCTCCGGGTGCCGGATGAGCAGCCCGAGGATGCCCTCGCCGCGCGGATAGGGCCCTATCCGGGCGATGGCCTCCTCATCCATGCCAACGGTGACGAACTGCTTGATCGTGTCTTCCTCGCCGAGGACGCCGAGCGCCCCGTACTGGGCGTCGACCACGGTGACCGCCGCCTCCACGATGCGGTGCAGCACCACATCGAGGTCGAGGTCGGAACCGACGGCCAGCACTGCGTCGAGCAGCGTGTGAACCCGGTCCCGAGCCGCCCGCACCTGCGCCACCTGCTGCTGCAGGTCGTCCAGCAGTACGTCCAGCCGCAGCTGCGGAGACATCCCGGTTGTCTCCATCTCACTCGAACCCCGCGGGTGTTCGTCCACCACAGCTCCCCTCGCCGTCTCGCGGCGCACTCCCCAAGGATGCCCGACGAGCCGAATCCGTTCCTTCGCGTACGCCTGCCGCCCGGCCGCAGACCACCCAGCCGCCCCAGAATCCCAGGCTTCGGCCAACGGAACCATGGTGAGTTCCCCGGCTGAGGGTGTGCTCGTCTTTCTTGAGCAGGGCAACCTGAACCCGGACCCGCCACTGGACTGGAAGGTCTACGGCCAGCCGTTCCACATCGACTGAGCCGCGCGGCGGCCCGTGCCGTGATTTCCGGTGCGGTACGGGCCGCCGTCAACTCGAACGGAGCGGGGGGTGCCTGTTGAGTCGGCACTGAGCGCGGTGCCGGTGTTGCCACCGCTCCGTTTCTCCGTGCCGCTCGCCGAACCCGGCGTACCCGTCTCCGAGTACCGGGCTGTCCACGGACTCTGCCGTTCAGGCGTGGTTGAGACGGGTCCAGGGGTTGGGGATCCTGTTGCCTCTATAGCGGTAGCGGGTGACCGTCACCGCCTGGAGGTCGAACAGTTCGATCTCGTCTGCCGTGCGCCTTTGCCACCGCCCGTTGTGGTCGGTGAGGCGTCGGCGGACGTCCTTCCACTTCCAGCGGTGCAGCCATCCACCAGCTGATCAGCCGGTGCCACGTGAAGCTGGCCAGGGAACTCAAGGTGGCTTTGCAGACCGCGTGCTTGAAGTAGTTGGCCTCGCCTCGCCGGGGTAGAGGTCGGCGATCCGTCGCATGGTCAGGCCGGGCAGGTAGGCGACGCGGCAGCCGGCGTCACGGGCGACGGTCAGCGGGAGGGCGCCGATCGAGGCGGGCTGGTCCACGATCACCAGGACGGTGCCGAACTTCGCGGCCAGCTTGTCGTAGACGGCCCGCAGCTTCGGCTCGCTGTTGGGCAGCGGTTTGTCGAAGACCTTCTTCCCGGCCGGGGTCAGTCCGTGGCCGTGGTGGGCGCTCTTGCCGACGTCCAGGCCGAGGAACACGCCCACGTCTTCGATCTCGAACATCGTGCCCTTTCGAGGGTGTTGACGGTGCCGGCCTCGGCTCGGGTGTCGTGCTCGCGCATCCACGTTATGCAGACCTCCCGCCCGCGAACCGCCCGGCATTGCGCCGGCCCAGGCGGTGGCCGGACCTCTGATCAGCGGCTCCGACGAACACCCCCGAACCCGGTGACACCACCCCCCAGGTCATGCGTTCGACAGGGGGACACAGTCATGCCGGGCCCGGAGGCCAGCGGCCCCGTTGCAGGGCCGCAGAAAACATAACGAGGGAAGAGCCGATCGACCTCCCCAGGCGTCAGGGCCCTTCCCTTGACCGCGCCCTACCCGTCGGCCCCGGGCTCATGCTCACCCGACAGCCGCCGTCTCCTCACGGCCGTCTGCAGATGGCTCTCCAGAGCGGGCGGCAGCGACTCTTGCCCGCTCACCGCCGCCATCACCTGCTCGGCCACCGCCCGCAGCTTGACGTTGCTGTTCTGGGACACCTCCACCAGGATCTCCCACGCCTCCCTGGCAGTGCAGCCGAAGCCGGCCATCAGCGCCCCTCGGGCCAAATCGATCACCGGGCGGCTCTTGATCGCATACCTGAGCTGCGCGTTTTCCTCCTCCAGCCGCTCCGTCCGCTCAGAGGTGTCATCACATGCGGACCAGCCGGTCGGCACACCTTTAGCACGTCGGGAAACTCTGCGCTGGGGAGGTCGCATAAGAGGAACCTGCCCCACGCACCCCCCCAGTACACGAGTAGCCGATCACTCCGTATGCACCACGGGGCTCGTCCGCGACTCCGCAGCCGCACGATAGAAAGAGTGGACCGCTCGGGGTCTGCCCATTGTGGGGGGGAAGACTACCGATCCCATGATGAGGGACGTGGAGGCGTTAGTTTATAGATTCTTCGGCTGGGTCATGGGTGGAGAGCTGCCACTTGTGAGCCGTCAGGACAGAGTGGTTGAGCAGCTGCCGTTAGACCTCACTTCTCTGCGGGTTTCGCGCACGCTCTCTGGGCGTCTGCGTGTGGCGCTCCGCCGACGCCGTGAGCTCCGCAGGATTCGGCGGGCTGCGGTGTTTGCGGTCCGGACAAGCATCTTCATGTTCCTCCTCATGGGCGCCTTAAGTGTCGCGGTGGCGGAGGAGGACCCCCAGGGAACGCCCAATGAGCCTAACCACCTCATTGTTTTCGTGGGGGGCCTGGCGGTGATGGGACTGTGCTTCGGCGTCCTTGTGCTGTGGAGCCTGGTGGGGTGGCGCACTATCCGGTTGGGGCTGCGCTACACCCTGGTCGTGCAGATAGCCGCCGCGATCTCGGCCTGCGCCGCCGCGCGCCGTGCGGGCGGGGAGCGCTCCGCGAGGCAGTTGCGGCTGGTGTCCAAGCGGCTGGAGGAAGTCTCACGTGGTGTTGAGCGCTCCCACCGCGCTCGGGGCACGGTGAGGGGATCCAATCGCCGCCAGGCTTTGAAGGCCCATGAACGGCAGGTTGTCGCGGTGCTGCGGATGACCGAACGGCGCCTGGATATCGCCCCCGAAGAAGGACTACGCGAGCTCGCTGAACTACTGGTAGGCATAGCCGAACGCTACGCACACGGCCGGATCGGTGAGCTCCTCGACGCTGAGGTCATCAAGGACATCAACCTAGAACGGGACCGTGGCCTGTTGCGCTGGATTGCCGCTGTGGTGTTGGGCACTGCCGCAACCGTCGGTATCACCCTGCTCAACCTCCCGTCGTCTATTGAGGGACCCGTCATCGGCGGCAGTGTTGTGCTTGTCGTCGGGATCATCTCCGGACCTTCCGCCCGCCACGCGCTTGACGTCGTCGGGACCATCCGAGGCAGCGGCGCGCCCTGATGTCGCGTGCGCCGATGACTGCTGGGAGCGCTGGGCGCCCAAGATCACCAGTTTAGCGTTACTGGCTTTTCCGCTGGTCAAGGCATGGTGCCGCACAAGCTGCCCACCGTGCACAAGCACGTCCTTCCTCCTCAGCTGACGTTGGTCGTGGCGCGGTACTCCTCGAGCCAGTCGGCGAGCGCCGGGCACGGATCAGGCGGGCAGGGCGTCGATGGCGGCCTGCCACGGGTAGGCGTCGAGGTCGCCGTGGCGCGGCTTGTGCGGCACGAATCCTCCCTCGCCGAGCAGCACGGTCACGCCCGCATCGCGCAGGACCTGGACGTGCCTGGCGACGGCCGGGTGCGCGGCTTGCGCGTCGTTGAAGTGAGGCAAGGCGACGATCGGCAAGCCGAGGCCGATGCCCTCGGTGATGAGGCCGAGGGCCAACGTGTCGCTCACGGCAGTTGCCCACTTCGCAAGCGTGTTGCTGGTCAGCGGGGCGACGAGGAGCGCGTCCGGGGGCGGCAGCACGTCGTCCTGCGAAGGGAGCTTGTATTGCCAGCGGACGGGGTGCCCAGTCAGTTTCTGCAGGGCCTCGATCTCGCCCTCGGCGTCCTCGCTCGCCCACCGGTAGGCGGACGGCGTCAGGATCGCGCACACGTCCCAACCGGTCGCCTGGGCGGCACGGATGGGGATGTGGAGGCGCCGGGCAGGAGGAGCAGCACAGGCGATCAGATACAGGGTCTTGGTCACCGGGGCAGTCCACAGCGATCAGCCAGCATGCGCAAGCGGCCCTCGGCACTGCGCACGCCCAGGACGCGCAGGTCCTCCACGAGCCACCGGGTGCGTGGCCGGCAGCGCACCTCCTCAGGGGCCAGCTCGTCCGCTTCCAAGAGCGTGTCCACAGCCTTCTCCCGCAACCCGGCCTGCTTTTCACCGATAGCGCGGTCGGTCAGCAGGTGCGCCCGGCGTTCCCGGGGCAGTTCGTTGAAGGCGTCGGCGGGGATGCCCGCCGCGACCGCCACGGCGTCCGCTCCTTCCGAGAGGTAGACGTGCGAGGCAACGCGGTACAACGAGACGTTCGTCGGGCCGAAGCTGGTCCACAGCCGGTTCTCGTCGCCGCCGAGCCGCGCGGCGTGCTCGTCAGCCTCGTCGAGGTAGTCCGGCACTCGGCGGGCGAACCGGGCCGGAGCGCGGTCGTCGGCCTCGGCTGCTGCGGCGGCGGCCATCGCGGCCTTCAAGTACAGCATCCCCAGCACGCTGTACCCGTCCGGACCGCAGTGCAACAGGTCCTCCTCGAGGCGCCGGGCGGCGGCGAGAACGACGGTCGCAGCGGCTGCCGCCTCGCCGTGATTGGTCATCGCGTCGCCCAGGTGTCTCGCGGCGGACGCCATGGTGACCGGGTTTTCCGACTGTTCGGCCGCGGTGACCGCGCGGTGCCCGGCAACTACCGCCAGCTGGCTGTCACCCCACTTGATGGCTGCGGCCTCGGTCAGCTCCAGGCATAAGGACAGGACCTCGTACGCACCGAGCCGGTCGTCACCACGGTGGTGGTGCGCGGCCCGCGCCGCGTCGACCAGGAGCTTGGGAAGCTCGCTGCCCAGCTGGGCGAAGTGGCCGGCCTGGAATCCGGTGCGCGCGTACGCCAGGGACCGGCGCAGGGCCTGCACCGGATGCGGTTCGGTGGAGGAGCGGTCGAACGAACCGGTGATGACGTCGTGGCGCTGCAGCACACGGCGTACGGCCTCGATGTCGCTCTCCCCGGCGCACTCGGTGTCGATTACCTCGGACATGAGCCGGTCGACTGTGATGCCCAGGTGCCGGGCGGCCAACACCATCACGGACCAGTTCGGGTCGGCTTGGCGGCGCCCGCCTTCCAGCTCCTCAACCCAGCGCAGGCTCTTCCCCATCAAAGCGGCGAAGTCGGCGCGCGAGATGCGCCGGCGGGTGCGCCAGTAGTTCACCCGGCGCCCGAACTGGATGGAGTCCATGGGGTGCTCCGAAGCGGAGACGACAACCCACACACATCGTGTGGTCTGTATTGGGTCTACCGCATTTACGGTCCGCTTATGGCCAAGTCATCGAACTCCGTCACCTCCACGTGGGGCGCTCTGCACGCTCCCGATGCCCAGACGTTCGGCCGCTTGCAAAACGCCGGCAGCGGTGCGACCCGGCTGGTCGCCTGCGGCGGCGGCCGGGACGCGGTCGTAATCAGCCCCCTGCAGCGTGGCCTGGCCGCTCTCGACGGCCTGGACCTACCGGTCGAGGACGGGCTTTCGGTCCTTGCCGACCACATGCGCCAGGAGCTGATCGTGCTGGTGGAGGACGGGTCAGCGCCACTGTGGGCCGACGTCCAGGGGGTACGGGTTCTCTCGCTCGGCTCCTGGCTCCTCGTGCCCACGCCGGGCGGCGACGGCTCGCTCGCTGCGGCGTGGCTGAGCCCGCCGAAGCACAACACCGCAGCCGTGTGGACCGACCAGGACGGCCAGCCGTCCCTGGGCCAGGTGCCGGTCGCCGTCGATGCCCGCGACCTGCACGACGCGTTGTCCACGGTGGACAGGCCGACGGTCCCCTCGGCGGCGTCATGAGCAACCGCCACGTTGTCTACGATCGCGATGGCCGGATCACTGCGGAGCTTCCGCTGGACCGCAAGCCGTACGAACTGCTGGTCAAGGCGGTCATGGGGTGGACCGACCCGCTCGCACGCCTGAACAGCGTGGACGAAGGCACCGAGCGCAACGGGGACGACCTGACACTCGTCGTTATCCATGGGACTCAGGCCCGCGGGGAGACCGAGTTCAGCTTTGCAAGCTCCGCCCGATGCCATGGCCGAACGCCGCTACGCCTTCCCCGGCGCCGCCATCACCGCAGCCCTCGTCACCTGCATCGGAAAGCCAGGACGTCACAAGGCCAAGCCCCTCCCGTCGAGGACACCGCGAACGAAACCCGTGGTCGGTCAGGGGACAACTCCTGACGGACGGAAGCCTCCACGCGGAGTTCGGCGACCGCAGCATCGACCGTCCGAGAGGCCGCCGCCGACCTTCTGGCGCCCCCGCTGCCCGCCCACGCCGCGCTGCTCGCCGAACTCACCCGCCTGGTCCCGGCCGCCGATGCTGGCCAGCAGAAAATTCCCAAGCGGAGACCCCAGCGCAGCTGAACGTGACCACCGGCTTGGAACGTAGCCGTCAGGACGAGCCGATTGGTCACCCATGGCCTTTCCCCTTCCCACCCTCGGAAGTCAACCGAGTCTCGATCTTGGTCCTGGATCGTCGGCGGTCGATGGTGTGTGCCACGGCGAATGCGGCAGCGGTGATGACGAGGCTCCCCAGCGTGCCCAGAACCAGCCAGGTCGGAAAGCTGGCCTCATCTTCTGGCTGGGTGAGGAGGCGCTCACCATCGGCAAGGAGGAGCTCTCCCAGGGTGCTGCTGAGGATGCCGAGCCCGAGCATCGCACCGACCGCCGCCCACCTCGCGCCGGAGACCGGGAACTGCGGCGTCTGCGTACCCCCGAGGGACCGTCCGCACCGAGATCACTGGAGCCGGCGTCGGCGGCCGTGGTGGCGCTGCTGCCGGTGGAGACCATGGCCGGGTAAGGGCGGCCCGGCCCTGGCGTTGGCCCCGGCATCAGGTGTCGTTGAGCTGGCGGGGGTTGGGCCCCCCACCACGCGGGCACCGTGGACCACGCTGCGTACCTGAGGCAGCTGCTTCGCGGGTGGGGTGGTGAGGCGGGCCAGGGGCATCGGCTGCCGCCGCGCCACCCACGCCGCGATGTGCGCCCGGGACCGTAACCCCAGGGTGGTGCGGATGTGCCGGATATGGGTTTCGACGGTCCGTACCGACACATGCATCCGCGCCGCGATCTGACGGTTGGTGAGCCCTTCCACGACCAGCTCGGCCACGTCCCGTTCCCGTCTGCTCAACGGGTGGGCGGAGCGCTTGTGGTGTGTTCCGGGCCCGTCGTCGCCGAGCGCGAGCGAGATCGCCTGATGTTCCGGCAGACCATGGCCCGAATGGAGCCAGGCTTCGGCGCGGGCGGGCGGCATGGCCCGGAGCGCGGTCTCCCGCGCCTCGTGCACGCGCCGACGCCACCACTCGGTGCCTCGCCCGGCGTTGTCGCGGATTCGCTCCGCCGCGCCCAGCAGCCGCAGCCCCCGGTCGAATAGGCGGGCCCGGGTGGCGACCAGAGCCAGCCCCTCGATCGCCGCGGCAGTGTCGCTCCGATGGGCCGGGCGTACACAAAGCACCTCGGTGAAGTGTGCCTCCGCCAATGTCAGGTCGTCCTTCTCCAGAGCCAGGGCACCGGCCGTGACCAGCACCGAGCGCAGTCGGAAGGGTGCCGCGTGGCGGCGCAGCACGGGCAGGATACGGCGGATCGTCTGCTCAGCGCTGCCGAGTTCGCCATTCTCCATCTGCTGCCGGGCGATTTCGCTCAGACAGAGCGCGGTCAGCATGTTGTGGCCCAGCCGTAGGCCGATGTTCAGGGCCCCCGCCAGGTCGGCTCGGGACGCCTCCCGCTCGTCCGCCATCTGCCGGATCGTGCCGCGCAGCAGGAGCAGGCGGCCCAGCCGGGCCGTGCCTCCGCCGCGTTCGCGCTCCAGCGCCACCGCCTCGTCGGCCCGTCGGGCCGCGGCCGCGTCTTCGCCGTCCCGGCGCGCCAGCGCGGCCGCCGCCTCCAGGGCGACGCCACGGTAGACGGAGGTCGGCGCGGTGCGGTCCAGGGCGTGCGCCACGTGTTCTGAGGCACCGGTGTGCCGCCCGTCGGCGACCTCCACCGCTGCCAGCGCCACGGCCAGCAGCAATTGGCGCTCGTCGTCACCCGAGCCGAGTCTGCGCAGGGCGTGTGTGAGGTTGGCGTGTTCCTTTTCCAGCATACAGAGTGTCCCGGCCGGTGCGACGGCCTCCTCGCGCAGTGGCAGGGACGCCGTGGTCAGCCAGGCGGTCAGCCGCTCGTATGCCGTTGTGTCCTCGCCCTGGGCGACTAACATCTCGTGCCCGAAGTGTCGCATGGACTCCAGGAGCCGGAAGCGGGCCGGACCGTCTGCGCCGGGGACTGGTGTGATGACGGATTTCGCCTCCAGACCGATGAGGATCTCGGGCATCGCCGACACCACCTCGGGGATGTCTGCCGCGAGCGCGGCGGCCGCATCCGGCCCGAAACCGCCCGGGAGCACCGACAGCCGGCGCAGCAACGCGCGTTCCGCCGCGCTCAGCAGGTCGTAGCCCCATTCCAGGGAGGCGCGCAGGCTCCGGTGCCGGCCGTCGGCGAGCCGCCATCCGTTCCTCAGCAGCGCGAGCCTGTCGTCCATCCGGTCCCGGACCTCGTCAGGCGGGAACACGCGCATCAGCCGGGCCGCCATCTCGATGGGCAGCGGCACCCCGTCCAGCCGTACACAGATCTCGCCCACGTCCGCCGCGTTGGCCTCGGTGAGATGGAAGTCGGGGGCGACGGCGCGAGCCCGGTCCATGAACAGGGTGACCGCGTCGGAGCGGAGGCAGGCGGCGAGCACGGTGCCGGAGTCCAGGTCCGGCAGCGCCAGTTCGATCACCGGGAAGACCGATTCGCCTGGGAGCCGCAGGGGTTCGCGGCTTGTGACCAGGATCCGCAGTCGGGGGTGGCGCGGCAGCAGATCGGTCAGCAGTGTGCCGCAAGTGTCGAGGACGTGTTCGCAGTCGTCGAGGAGGAGTAGCCGGTCCTTCTCCGCTCCATCCGCGCTGTCGGGCATCGCGTCGACCGTGGTGAGGATGCGCTGCTGTATCTCCTCCGGTTCGGTGAGTTGACCCAGCTTCACCACCGCCACCTCGTGGCGTCGGCCGCGGGCCTCCTGACCGGCCAGTTCCAGGGCCAGCCGCGTCTTGCCGACGCCCGCTGGGCCGGTCAGCGTCAGCAGCCGCGACTCGCGTAATATACGGGCCAGGTCGATGAGTTCGTCCGTGCGTCCGATGAAGCTGCTCATCTGTGTCAGCGGTGTCTCGACCAGCGCGGTGTCCATGCCGCCGGACTTCTGCCGCATGCGGTAGGAGCGTTGCCGACAGGCGTTGGAGCAGTAGCGGGCCCGCGGCGGCGAGGTACTTGACTGCCCGTGCGGACGCACCGGCCGACCGCACATGTCGCAGCTAGCCGTCGGGGGAGCGGACATAGCACCTACCTTTGTGGGTGAGGACAAGCATGGGTAAGGGCCGTCTCGGGATACAAGGATGCGTTGCCGCCTGACGTCGGACGCCTCGATGGCGGACATGAGTGGGAGCGTCGCGGGGATTTGGCGTGGCGCGGTTTCAGCCAAACCAACGGCACGTCACGTGGCTGGCGCGCCTGATCGGCAAGCGATCGAGGCGATGGGGCATGCCAAATTCTTTCTCCGTTTCGCCGGGAGCGCGGTGGTGAGGTGCGCCCCTGAACCAGGAGAGTCACCGAGAATGTCATCCCGGTCCTCAGAATGGCTTGATGAACTCCGGTAGCACACGCCGCGGTCACCGGCAAAGGACGAGTGCGTCGATCTTTCCCCGTTAGCAGGTTCTGTGAGACAGCCGGGTCCCGTCGGCCCGGTCCGTGGTGGCCTCGTTGTCCGGGCGCACCTGGACAACGATGTCGACCAGCCATCAACCTCTGTCCTGCGCTGTGACGGCTGTCAACTCGCCGGAGGAGGCCGAGTCGGTGGGAGAACCCCGCTTCCACGGCGAGGACGCGCATCTCTGCGAGACCGTGAGAGGCAGGAGGAAGGGTTGTCCGATTTCGATCGCCTGCGATGCCTGCTGGACGAGTGGTTGCCACGGCGCACCGTCTTTCTACGCTCGTATGCCAGTTGACGATAAGAATTTTCTCTTGGCCGGTCAAGCAATCCTTTGCACGCCCCGAAATATTGTGGTTCCAGGGTTCGGTTGTGCCAGCCTCTCCTCCAGGCACTGGACATCCAGGAGGAAGCCGCGCAGGCCCAGGGTGACGACCTCCGCCGTTGACCTGCTCGACCTACCAGGGCGACTCGGACAGGAAGAACTGCAGCCGCTGCACCCCCGGCATTTCCCAACCAGTGTGTAGTGCACACGTGCTGACTACCTGACCGTTTGACTCCTCTGAGGTGCCCGCCTGCTGACCGAATTTCCGGGGCACGGCCTGCGCCGGTCCGCGGCACCCGGCAATGCCGAGTTTTCGACTCCTGTATCGCGTGCCCGTTTGAGGGTGTTCGTTGCCCGTATCCGGCCCGTTTCCGGAGGGGGCCCCAGTGCGTACAGCGCCCGGCGCGGATCGTGACCGTTGGCGCCCTTCTCCAGTACGCGGACGGCCTCCGTCAGCAGTTCCGCCGACGTCACCAAGGACGGCGTCCTCGAGGCCGGTTCGGCTGCCGTCGTCTCCGGTATCTCCCGCCTGGCCACGGCGAACGCGCTTCCGGAGTCGGCGCGCTGCCGCCTCCCTCGTGAGAGCGGACCTTCGTGAGGCCAGGTGGCCTTCAACTCTTCACGCGACTGCCGGGCGTGGCGAACGAGAGGGGAAAACGCCACGTTCTGGGAAATCCCTCAGTGGCAGAAGGGGCATGATCGTCGCGGCCGAGGGGGAGAGGGAGAGGGACGCCGCAGTGATCGTCGCCCCGGTCGGGCACAGCGCGTACGGGACGCGGGACGGCGAACAGCCCGCGCGATGGGTGGAGCGGGAGCGCGAACTCGCCGTGCTCGGCGACCTCGCCAGGCGGACCGCGGCGAGCCATCCCGGCCTTGTCGTCGTACGGGGGCCGGACGGCATCGGCAGGACGGCGTTGCTCCACGCCCTCACCGCGGACGCGCGCTGGCTCGGGCTGCGGGTTCTGCACACGCAGGCCGCCCCGGACCGGCGCACCCTGCCGCTGGGCACCGTGAGGGCCCTTTGGGGGCCATGGCCGCCGACACACTCCCGGACCCGGCCACGCCGCCGCGGCAGCCGACGCCCGGCGAAGGCCTCCCGCGACCCGGCCGGGGCCCCCCACGGAGCCCTGACCGGATGGCACGAGGCTGTGCGCACCACCGCGGCGCGAGGCCCGCTCCTGATCGCGATCGACGACGCCCACGAGGCCGACCCGGTGTCGCTGCGTTGCCTCGCGTACACCGCGCGCAGGCTGACCGAGCTGCCGGTCCTGCTGGCGCTGGGCCGGCGCGAGGGCAACGCGTGGACCCCGCTGGACGAGGCGGCGATGACCCAGCCGCTGTGCGGCGTCGTGCGGCCACGGCCGATCACCTCCTTGGGCATCGGCCGAGTAGCCCGGCGGCTTACCGGCGCCGACGCCGAGGCGCGGTTCCAGGCGGACTGCCTGGCGGCCACCGGCGGAAGCCCCCTTCTGGTCACCGCGCTGCGGGCGATCATGACCTACCCGCCTTCCGCGCGTGCGTCGTACGGCTGCTGCACCGTCAGCCACCGCCGACCGTGCGGGCCGCCCAGGCCGTCGCGGTACTCGGCGACGCGGCGGACCTCGAGACCTGCGCCCAGCTAACCAGGGCCGACGCCACCACTTTTGCCCGTGTCCTGTCCGCCCTGGACTCCCTCGGACTGGCACACGCGTCCTCCCGTACGGACGGCTGGTCCTTACGCATCCCGCCGTACGGAACGCGGTCCTGGCCGACACGCCGGCCGAGCGACGTGCCGCGCCGCACGGCCGGGCGGCCCGGTTGCTGCACGACGGTGGGGCACCCCGCCTCGGACATCGCCGAGCATCTGCTGCGGTCCCGGGTGACGGCGGATCAGCCGTGGGCACGGGCCGTACTGCTGGAGGCGCCGAGCAGGGCGATGCTCGACGGCGCGGTGGCACGTGCGGTGGAACTGCTGCGTCGGTGCGTGCCGGACGGCGCGGCGGACGCCTGTGACCCGGACCTGGTGGCGGAACTGGGCATCGCCGAAAGCAGGGTGGACACGGCGGCCGGTATCCGGCATCTGACGGCGGTCCTGGATCGCGTCTCCCGCCCGGGTCTGCGGTTCGCCTCCCTCAGCGCGCTCGTCGGTGGACTGGCGCGTACGGGCGAGGTGGACCGCGCCGTCACGCTCCTCGCTCGGCACCGCTCCGCCATTGCCGGTACCGCGGCCGGGGCCGCGAGCGCGAGGCTCCTGGAGGCGGACATGCTGATGGCCGCCACCGACAGCGTTGCCAACCGCCAGGATCGAATGGCCCCGCTCCGACAAGCCCGCTCGGAAGCCCGCGACAAACGGCCCTATCCGGCCACGCACCCTCCTCGTTACCGACTTTCGGGCACACCTTCGGGTCAGAAACATGTGTAAGTTGATCCGTATCGATCGCTCCATACAGAGATCGGATGTCGCTCCGAGGTCGAGGTCCAGCTGATCGGGAAGCCGGCCGCGGCAGCTCCGTGGCCTGGACAAGTGCCTGGCGAAAGGTCTGGCTGATGAAGTCGGTTCGTCTTGCGCCGGAAACGATTGAAGGCCTGCTCGCGAAGGCGCATCCGCGGTGCCGGTGTGGGCGGCACACGCCGACGCCACCGATGAGGAGTGTCGTGGGCCCGGAACACCGCACGGTGGGCGTACGCTTCGGGGGCAGAGGACGCCCATCTGGGCTTTCATGGCTGTCGTGCCTACAGCCGGCGATGGTTCTGCCCGCGTGGCGGGTGCGCTCCTGCCGATCGCCGAACTGGACATCGACCGGACGTGGCGGATGGCCGGAACCACGACCGGTTGATCCGCCTGACGGACCGGGTTCAGGAGATGTTGTCCGATACCGGGATCTCCGCCTGCCACCTCCCTGAGCGCGCAAGGTGGAGAAGTGCCGCTCGTACAACGCAGATCGACCCGACCAGGTTGCTGTTCAGGACGTGCAGGCTCGCAGCACCGTAGCTGCCTGACCCGCTGAGATACGCCGAGAACTGATGATTCTGACAAAGGGTGTTCCGACGTGAATCGAATGCTACCGAAACCTGGACACACGCAGGCCCCGCACCCGAACCGAGAACCCGCTACCTTCAGGTTTGGTACCCCTGGCAGATCCGGTAAGGCAAGACCATGAATGCAGCATCTGAACTAAACAGCGTGGCAGGAAGAGCAGGAACTGGTCAAGAAAATGTCATATGATCCCGCCAACACCCGTGGCCCTGACATCACCCGCTCGCCAGAAGCGACAAGCGTCGCCCACGATCCGTTGCTCAAGATCGACTTCAACTTACTCATTCCGTTGCAGGCCCTCCTCGCCGAGGCGAACGTCACGCGCGCAGCGGAGCGGACCGGGGTCACCCAGCCGGCCATGAGCGGGTCTTTGGCCAAGCTGCGACGCCACTTCGGCGATCCATTGCTGACGCGGAACGGACGCAGCATGCAGCTGACGCCGTTCGGCGCCGCACTGGTGGAGCCGGTCGACCGTGCCGTTGACTCTATGCGTTCGGTATTGGGCAGCCGCAGCACGTTGAAGTCCCGCCTGGTCAGCCGCACGTTCACCATCGTGACCAGTGACTATGTCTCGATCGTCCTCATCAAGCCACTCCTGCAATCGCTCTGGAACTCTAATCCGAACGTGTCGCTGAAGATCGTCCCACTCAGCGACGACACGCTTTCGCCACTAGAAGGTGACGAATGCGATCTCCTCATAGCACCGAGATCGATGTTGCCGCAAGGTAAGCTGAATTACCACAGCCGCCACCTGTTCACCGACAGGTTCGTGGCGGTCGCGGACGCAGACAACGCAACTCTCGGCGAGAGCATCGCATTCAATTACATCACCGAGCTGCTCCAAGTCAATTCCCTGCGAGGCGTGAAAATGCCGGGCATCGAAATAGACCCTGCTCTGGCCGTAACCGCAGGAAGCTTCAGTGAGCGGATGTACCTGGTCGCGGGCACACCGATGATAGCGCTCGTCCAATCACGACTTTATGAGCTGTTCGGACGGGAAATCGGCTTACGCGCAATCCCTCTCGAGAGCGAAATTTCCTTGTGTGAAACCATGTACTGGCACCACAGACACGCCGCCGACCCGGAACACATCTGGCTCCGCGACGCGCTGAGCGACGTCGCACAGTCTCTCTGATGATGCATCAGTCCCCTTCGCGGGGCAGCAGGACCGCATCGGCGACGGTGAGACCAGCGCCGACGCCGACACCAGGCCGAGGAACCAAGGGTGCTCGCCGGCACCGCTGGTCCACGGGCAGCGCGACCGAGGAGAGCACGCCCCGGCCCGCCATCCGCTGAGCCAGCAGACGACTGCGTAGGCAGGCTGCATCACGTCGATGCGCCGAAGGTCCATCGCCCCGGCAGCGCCTTCGATCACCTCACGGACCGACCACCCCAGCAGGGACTCGAACTCCGGGGAGCACCTGAGCACTTCCTCACGGCCACTCGGCGATATGTCGAACAGATGTCAAACGATCTAGGATCCACGGACAACAGTGGTCCGCAGGTGCGGGTCGGCTCGAATTTCCGCCTGAGTGTACAGACAGTCTCGGACTTTTCCTTGCGCAAACAGCGCCTGCTGGTCGGCAAAATGTGGCGACGCCGGATCAATTGACTCGGAAAAGGTGAGCAGACCCTTCGCCTGTGGCCCTTTTCCGGTGAACCGAACGGCAAGCAGCATGCTCGTACCGGTGTTCACCTGATACCCGTCCTTGGTCAATGTGTCGCCTCCGGGCACAACTGGCTCCAGCGTTGTCCCGGGAGTCGACGTGTACTCGATGACGTTCATGGCCCCGAGCACGTCAGGCGCACCTGGCGCGGGCAGCTCATGCCCGCCCTTGGTGCTGTGCTGCACCGCGCCGAGCGGGACGTCCAGCGGGAATCCTGCCGCTTCCAGCGTCTGCTGGGCCCTTTCCAGTGCTGGTCCCAGCACGGCCGGATCGGGACGCGGAGAGCCGGGAGTGTGCACCGGATCGCGCTGGTCGAACGCGGATGAGAACAACGGACCTACGGTATCCAGGGCGTCGGGGTGCGCGGCCAGCACCTTCGACAGCATCTCGCGCCACAGCACCGCGCCCCGGCTGTGCACCTGGAAGCGTCCGTCCCAGCCGTCCAGCACCGCGCATGCCTTGCTCACATCGCGCCAGCCGGCTTCGGTGGATCCGGCGTACACGTCGCACAGTTGGCGCACCGGGCCCAGCAACGACCGTGAGCTCAGGGTCTCGTTGGACAGGACCGCGGACACCAGCTCATCGAGGGTGAACCGGTGGGCCGGCCCGGGATCTGCGAGCAGCATGGCATTGAGCCTGGCCCGTGCTGGCAACGCCGCCCGTTCTTCCCCCAACTGCGCTGGAAATCCCTCGATCGGACTCTGCGGATTCACTATCCACGGGGAGTTGTTGGCATTGAAGACGTAGTCCCGGCGGGTGAGTTGTGGCCACCGCGAGGGCGGCAGCAGCCCCGCCGCAGGGGCTCCCGGTTCTTCCCGCCATTCCTGTTCCGGATCGCTTCCGTCCAGGAGCCCGATCGGGCTTGCAAGCCATGCTTGAGTCGCCTTGGGGGTAAGGTCGGGGGTGCTCGCGGCATCGTCGAACCAGGACGCCCCGGAACTGTCCGCCGCCACCGTGTTCAGCCACGGCGTGCCGAACTTGGCATTCTGCGCGGCGACCTCGGCGACGCTGCCGGACCTGGCCATGGCCAGCCAGAAGTCGACCAGCCGAGTATTCCCCGCATTGGCGTCGCGGAACTCGATTGCGCTGGTGCTGGTCCAGCCATAGCTTGGATCAATCGATGACAGATTGACGATCGGTCCGTGCTCGCCGGACCACAGCGTCCTGCTCACCATCTTCAGCCGGCCGTCAGCCTTCTTGACCGGCACGGTCACCACCTTTGCCTGCATGTGCAGGATGCGGTCGCCGTGGCGGAAGCTTGTCGGTTGTCCCGGCACCAACTGGAGCTTGTCGAACGTGTACCTGGCCCCCGGAGCAACCGTGTGGGTCCACGCCACTCGTTCGTTGAAACCGATCTGCACCCCGGGCAGGCCGCCCACCCCCGCGCCGTAGACGTCGAGCACGCCGGGGACCGTGAGTTGGCTCTCCCACAACTGGAGTTCCCCCTCCCACGGGAAATGTGGATTAGCCAGCAGCTCTCCCCGGCCGGAGTCGGAGCGTTGACCACCGATGGCCCAACCGTTGCTGCCCAGCGCCGCGGTGTTCCTCTTACTGGTCAACAAAGGTCGGACCGCGTCGGCCACCGCGGCCGCTGGAACATGCGGTGCCGACACCGCCTGATCGCTCGGCGGCCGTGCGACGGCGATTGCCGGGAGCGCGACCCGCCCACTCGACACCATGGCGATGTCCTGTTGGTAGGCCAGAAGATCGACCGCTGAAATGCGTCCGATCCAAGGCTGACCCGCACACCAACCACGGACACCGCCCGGCCCGACCGCGGCCAGGTATTGGTTGTATCCAGCGGCATAACCCTCAATCATCGATCGCGCATCGGGAGAGATCCTAGGCAACGCCTGCCTGGCCTTGTCCACCAAACCCAGTGCCCGGTAGCCGACGTCAGATGCTAAGTTCTGGTCCCCGGGGCCGGCACCGAGCCACCGCGAGCGCTCACCCCGCACCTTGACCACCTGGTCCGCGAGATCACAGAGCCGATCCTCGGCGTAGGCCCAGCCCTGCCCGAACGCTGCGCTCCCGAGATTTGCCGCCAGGATGTGCGGAATCCCGTAGTTTGTCCGTCGAATTTCGGCACGGTAGCCGGGCCCGGCGACCGCAGACTGCTGGTAAGCGGGGGGTATGATTTCGCCACCCACCCTAGCTGAAAAAACCGCCGGCATCAGCAACGCAACGACGATAGCAAAGGCTTGCAAAGAATATGGTGCCCGACGCGGTAACTGAACCATCAACATGATCGTCGGGTCCTGCTGGAGGAACACACAGATATTACCTCCGCCGAGTTGGTGCTCACGGACGGTTCCATTGCCAGCGGACGGCCTGCGGAACCCACACCACCAGGGATAGCCCTATTCTCCCGCTTAGGCTGCAAGATCACGGCCCGGTTGTCAAGGGACGTTGTTACGTAAAGCATTAACTCCGCCTTCCCGGACGCGCATCATGTGCACGCGTTGTGCCTCTATACACGAGTCGGCGCCCGATGCATAGAACGCACCTGACCGGCAGCATGAATAATGTGCGCGAGCTGATGGCCGCCGCGCGGCGTCACGGTCGACGTGGCAACAGCAAGAACTCGCGGCAGCACAGCATGATCGTGACAGCACCGACGACACGAATGTTCATAGCCTGCAGCCCTGGCAGATCAACAGCGGGTTCTGGTCGTGGGGTCAGAGCGCGACGTGCCGTGCATGCGACAGACCGCGGCGACGGCGGCAATCCCGTCGCGCACCGGGCGCAAGGTCGAGCCGGGCGCGTCCCGCCAGGTCACAGGAACCTCAGCGATCCGCAGCCCGTCGGCGTGGATGTGCTGCAGCAACTCCACGTCGAACGCGAACCCGGCGTTTCTGCAGCGGGCCAGCGCCGCGGTGATCGCACGACGGTCGAAGAACTTGAAGCCGCACTGGGTGTCGTGGACGCCGGGCACAAGCGGCCGCGCGACGGTGCGGAACACCTGGCTTCCAACCCGACGCACCAGCGATCGGGGCGTGGCGAAAGCGCCGCCGGGGGCGTGCCGTGACGCGATCGCCGCCGCGGCACCGTGGTGGAGCTCGGCCAACACCTCGATCAAGGTGGCTACCGGCGTCGAGAGGTCGGCATCGGTGAAGCCGACGTAGCGCGCGCTGCTGGTGCGCATCCCGCGCAGTACGGAGGCACCCTTGCCGGCTTGTGCGCAGCCGATCGTCACGACCTCGGTGCGGCCACGCACGGAACCCGCCACTGCCGACGTGTCGTCGTAGCTGCCGTTGTCGACCACCACGATCCGCGCGGACCACGGGCGGGTGTCGAGGAATCCGACCATGCGATCGAGCGTGTCAGGCAGCCGTACAGACTCGTTGAACGCTGGGATCACCACCTCGACCTCAACCGGGCCGCGCATCGCCGACCGAGGAATTCTGGACTCGAACCGCCGCACGCCCGCCACCCGAGACCCCGCCTGCATGGACCCGCGTCCCATACGATACGTCACCGCCTGCGCTCGGCTCGACCCATCACATCGAGTTGCAAGTGCTCGCACCAAGGAGCCCGGTTGTCGCCCGTGCGACGGTACGCCCTCAGGACGTGTTTGAGAAGGACTGGCGGGCCACGCGACAGCGGCGGTCCCGTCGTTGTCGGTGACGGGTGAACACGACGTAAACAGAGGTACCCGCCGGGCGTCAGTACGAGCAGCGGTCGCTGATCGAGTCCTTGCTGCCTGCGGTCAACTGATGCTAGACAGGTTTCATGTGAAGCGCTGCTCCGCACAGCTGGCTGTGGCTTAAAACGACCACAAAGATGGGGAGTGTCAGCTTCGGCGGACGGGGGCGCCGTGAAGTTCGCCACCCTGGTGTTCGCCTGGACTGTGAGGTAATTTCACACATCATGAGAAGTTCGGGGTCGCCCGTCGGCATCCCGGTTGAATCCTTGTGCGAACTGCCTCCGTCGCGGCCCTTCTTCGCCCGGCCCGATAATGACGCGCAGGTTTCCTCAAAGGTCTATGCCTTCGAACGGCTGACGGCCGGCCGGTGTTTATTCCGATTCCTCCCGACACGGAAAGCGACGTCATGATTAATGTCTTCCAGCCGAGCCTCGGCGAGGAGGAGTTAGCGGCTGTTCGCGAGGTGTTCGAGAGCGGCTGGCTGGGCCGTGGCCGTCGAACCTCTGCCTTCGAGGTTGAGTTCGCCTCTCACATCGGGGTCGGCAGGCAACACGTCACCGCTGTTAACTCCTGCACAGAGGGCCTCTTCATGGCCATGGAGCTGTTGGACATCAATCCCGGCGATGAGGTGGTGATGCCGTCCGTGAGCTTTGTGGGCGCGGCGAACGCTGTGGCGAGCCGTGGTGCGGACCTTGTGTTCTGTGATGTCGACGAGCGGACGCTCAATCCTCGCCCGGAGCACGTGGCCGAAGCCTTGACCGACCGGACAAGGGCTGTCGTCGTGTTGCACTACGGCGGCAGGCCGGGATGGATCGGCGATATCGCCATATGGTGTCGGGAGCGCGGGATACCGCTCGTCGAGGACGCGGCGTGTGCGGTGGCATCGTCCGTCGACGGCGTCGCCTGCGGTACCTTCGGTGATATCGGGGTGTGGAGCTTCGACGCGATGAAGATCCTCGTTACCGGCGACGGTGGCATGCTCTACGCCCGTGACCCCGATCTGGCGGCGCGCGCTGCGACGATGGCCAACCTCGGCCTTCTCCAATCCAGCGGGTTGGCTGCGGCGTCGGCCGGCGTCGCCGATCGATGGTGGGAGTTCGAGGTGTCGTCGTTCTCCCGCAGATCTGTGACGAACGATCTGGCGTCGGCCATCGGATCAGTGCAGCTGCGTCGGTTACCGACCTTCGTCCGACGGCGCAGGGCGATCGCAGCCGCCTACCGGCTAGGCCTCGCCGACCTCGGCATGCTCCGCTTGCCTCCGGAGCTGCCGGAAGGGCACCTGTCGTCCGAGTATCTGTTCTGGGTCCAGTTGGAGCCTCGGCGCCGCAACGAACTCGCCCGGCACCTTCGGCAGCGCGGCATCTACACCACTTTCCGGTACTTCCCCCTTCACCGGGTCAGCGCCTACGGCCCACATCACTCGCCTGCGGGAGCGGCCAGGGCGGCTGCGACAACTCTCCTCCTGCCGCTGCATCAGGCATTGGACGACGCCACGGTGCAACAGATCATTTACGAGGTCCGGGCGGTGGCGTCATGAACATCGGACGGGCTCTCCTTGGTACCGACAGCATGCCGTGTCTGCGCGTTCCGAACCTGGCCGCCGCCGTCGAGCACTACCGCACCGTCCTCGGCTTTGAGAACGTGCAGCTGCTGACGGACCCGCACCCGGTGGCGGTGGTCCGCCGGGCCGGGGCGGGGCTGTTGCTGCAGGAATCGGATCATCGGGTTCATCAGGGTGGCTGGGACGCAGTCTTCTTCGTCGCGCGGATCGACCAGATCATGGCCGACCTGCGCCGCAGGGGGGCGACCATCCAGTTCGGCACGGGTATATCCGCCGTCTCGGCGCGGACGGTGGAGGCTCGCGACCCGTGGGGCAACGTGCTGGCGTTCTGCGAGTCGGAAACCGGGTTGGGGCATTCCTTGCAGCAGCTCGCTCGGCGGGCCCTTCCGGCCAGAGCCCGGGTCGCCCTGCGAGACGCTCGCCAGGCTCGCGAGGAACGACCGCATCTGAACGAGTTCGCCCAGTTCTACCGCGGACTGGCCGACCAACGCGATGTCTTCTACATGTTCTTCACCGGCGGGCTCCTGCATTGGGTGGTAAGTGCGATCAGGCACGTGCCGACCGACGTGAACCTGGTCCTGCTCGGCTCGGACCTGCCGGAGGAAGACGAGACATGGCTTCGGCGGAACGTCGATCGCCCGTTGCATGTCGTCCGGCTCGGTATCGACGACAACACCATGTGGGAGTTTTTGTTCGAGGTCAACGAACACAACTTCGGCTGGATCGACATCGACTGTTTCGTCCTGGAGCCGCAGTTGTTCGCGGACATCAGCCGACTCGACGACGGGGTGGCCGTCAATGGTGTCTGGACCTACGAGGCGGCGCTCTCAGTGCCGATCGCCTGCACGCACTTCGCTTTCCTCGACGTCGGGGTGATCCGGGCGATGCGCCGCGCACAGCAGCCGATCAGCCCGGCGAACTACGACTACCGCGGTATGAACGTGTTCCTCCACCCTCGGACGAACTGCCGCATCCTCACCGGCCCGCAGCAGAGCCGGTTGCTTCGTGTGCTGCCCGCGGACGAACGCGGCCGACCGCTGCCTCCTGGTGACGGTCCGTTTTTCGACACCCTCGTGGCCTATCAGGTCGACGCCGCGGCGGCCGGCTACCGGACGCATGCCGTACGCCCGCTCGCACATCGGACGGAGGCGTCGCTGCAGGTCGAAGAGGGCGCCGACCGACCGTGGCAGCAGGACATGACCGATGAGGTGGTGCACGTCGGCGGTGTGAGCTACTACCAGCGGCACTTTCACGGAGTTGATCTTCGCGCCATGTACGCCGCCGCCGAGTACATGCTCCTTTCGCGATTGGTCGACCGGCTACCGCACACCTACTCGATGATGTTGGCTGGCCTGCTCGCGGATCTCGAATACCTTGGTGTGCAGAGCGCGGATGCCGAAGACCTGATACGACGTCATCTCGTCGTTGACCGGGGGATATCGCCGGAGAGCGCCGCGCGAGTGATCGGCGGATAGGTCAGGTGCCGACTGGCTGGGTCCGGGAACGCGCTGCGACGGACCCGGCCGGCCGGCGCGTTCATCGGGATTCCTCCGTGGATACCCCGGCGTTCAGGCTGGGGAGGAAACGGCCTCCTGCGGAGCAGGGCAGGGAGAGGTGAATCGCCGTCAGGGCGATTCGGCGTGTGCCCGCCAGTGGTCGACGCCCTGTACTCACACAGGAATTGATAGAATGTGAGGCATGACGCAGCAGGTGAAGCGGGCGTTCAAGTATCGCTTCTATCCCACGGACGAGCAGGCGGCGGAGCTGTCGCGTACGTTCGGCTGCGTCCGTCTCGTCTACAACCGGGCGCTGGAGGAGCGCACCCGCGCCTGGTACGGCGAGCAGCGCCGCGTCTCCTACGTCCAGTCCTCCGCCGCGCTGACCAAGTGGAAGAAGACCCAGGAACTCGCCTTCCTTGCCGAGGTGTCCTCCGTTCCGCTCCAGCAGGCGTTGCGCCACCTTCAGGCGGCGTTCGGGAACTTCTTCGCCAAGCGGGCCGAGTATCCCCGGTACAAGAGCCGGAAGAAGTCTCGCGCGAGCGCGGAGTACACCCGCTCCGCCTTCACCTGGCGTGAGGGGCGCCTGACGTTGGCGAAGATGACCGCTCCACTGGATATTCGCTGGTCGCGCCCGCTCCCGGAGGGGGCGGAGCCGACCACGGTGACCGTCTCCCGGGACGCGGCGGGGCGCTGGTTCGTGTCCCTGCTGTGCGAGGACACCATCGCCCCCGCCCCGGCCACGGACGCGGCGGTCGGTATCGACGCCGGGATCACGTCGCTGGTGACCCTGTCCACCGGGGAGAAGATCACCAACCCCGGGCACGAGCGCCGCGACCGGACCCGGCTCGCCAAGGCTCAGCGGGAGCTGTCCCGCAAGGCCAAGGGCTCGAACAACCGGGAGAAGGCCCGCCGGAAGGCCGCCAGGGTCCATGCTCGGATCGCCGACCGCCGCCGGGACTTCCTGCACCAACTCACCACTCGGCTCGTCCGTGAGAACCAAACGGTCGTGATCGAGGACCTCACCGTCCGCAACCTGCTGAAGAACGGCAAGCTCGCGCGCGCCATCTCCGACGCGGCCTGGACGGAACTGCGCTCCATGCTGGAGTACAAGTGCGCCTGGTACGGGCGCGAACTCGTGGTGATCGACCGTTGGTTCCCCAGCTCGAAGCTGTGCGGGGCCTGCGGCACGGTCCGCGGGAAGCTGCCGCTGAACGTCCGTGAGTGGACCTGCGACTGCGGCACCGTGCATGACCGTGACGTGAACGCGGCACGCAACATCCTGGCCGCCGGGCTGGCGGCGTCTGCCGGTGGAGACGGTGTAAGACCTCAACGGGAGTCCTCCCGGACGGGGCGGTCGTCGGTGAAGCAGGAACCCCAGCGGGCGACCGCTGGGATCCCCCGCCTTTAGGCGGGGGAGGAAGTCAAACGCACGCCCCGGGAACGGAGGTCTTGGTGTCCGGCGCCGGCCTCGCCGCGATGTCCGGACCGGCGAGCACTTCGTGCCGCCCCGCCGTGCGTACCTGCACCGCGAACGCGCCGAGCTCCTCCAGCAGCGCCAGCGCGGCGAGGTCGTCGCAGCCCCGCAAGATCACCGCCATCCGGGTGCCGACGACGGCCACCTCGTCAGTCAGGCGCAGCCGTGCGAGTACGGCCGGTGGGTCGTCGTGGGTGAACCAGGCCAGAGTGGTCATGTCCGACCGCGCCGTGCGACGCTCCCGGGACGAATCGCACCGGGCCGCCAGCACGGACGCAGCCAGCAGCTCAGCCGACCGGTCCCACGTGAAGCGGCGTGCCCAGCGCTGGCACTCCTGCGCCACGGCGGCAGCCCGATCCGGGTCGGCCAGTTTCGTCAGCGCGGCGACCAGCGCCGCCGCGAAGGCCGCCGGGCCCGGCTCGGCGACCAACCGACCGGTGCGGCCATCGAGCACGGCGTCGCGGATGCCCGGCACATCCAGCGCCACGCACGGCACACCGGCCGCAGCGGCCTCCAGCACCGAGCAACCCCAGCCCTCGCCGTCGGACGTGCTGGTGGTGACCCAGGCGCGGCCCAGCAATGCGTCGCGGATGTTGTCGGGCACCCGGCCGTGCAGGGTGACGACGCCGGTGAGGTCCAGTCGCACGGACAGCTCCCGCAGCGCGCTCAGCTCGGGGCCGCCACCGACAATCTCGACACGCAGCTGCGGCAGTGCGGCGCGAACCCGGGCGACGGCGTGCAGCAGCACGTCGACGCGCTTGTGCGGCACGAGTCGCGAGACGAGCACGACGGTGGGCACCTCGGCCCGTGTGCGGTTCGTCTGCAGGAGCGGTACGCCGCCGTTGGGCACGATGTCGATCACTCCGTCGACTCGCAGCCGCATGCGCATCTCCTGCCTCGTGGAGGCGGACACCGCGACGCTGCGACTGCCGCGGTAGACCCACCGTGCGCAGTCGGCCTCAACTCGTCGTCCCACGGCGGCGACGACGGGCGGAAACCGCGTGGCGAATTGGTCCTGGTGCACGTGGTGGACCACCTGCACGACCGAAGCCTGGAGGAACAGGGGCGCGAAGAAGGGGATGCCGTTCTGGCAGTCGACGACGACGTCGTAGCGGTGCCCGGTGCGCAGCATCCGCCAGGCTGCGCACAAGTAAACCGTGAGCGTGCCGCCGGCGCGGTGGACGTCGACGCCGTCGATCTGTTCCCGTGCCGGCTGCCCGGGTGGCCGCGCGGTGAGGAGCGTGACGTGCGCGCCGGCAGCGACGAACCGTCGGGTTGTCTCGTGGAGGTAGTTTTCTGCGCCGCCGGACTCCGGATGGCGCACATCGCGCCAGTTCAGGACAAGGATGCGCATACCCGCCAGCTGTGGCAGGGCCCGCTGGGTCAAGGCGCTCATCCGCGACCGGACTCGACAGCGAACCCCACGGTCTGGCAGCGGGCCAACGCGCCAGCGACCACGCGGCGGTTGAAGAACATGAAGCCGCATTGCGTGGCGTGCGCACCGGACACCGGCGGGGACAGGTCGGAGTCGCCGAAGCCGACGAACCTTGCGCTGCTGGTGCACATCGTCCGCAGGACCGCGGCGCCCTTGCCCGCTTCCGTGCACCCAATCGTCACGACGTACGGGATCACGACCTCCACGGGACCGCGCATGACCAGCCGAGGCGTCCTCGAGCAGAGCCGCTCGCCGCCCGTCATCGGAGACCCGTCTGCATGGCACTCGTATCCCATACGTAACCGCCTGCGCTCGGATTAGCCCCGGAAGACACATCGACTAACAAATTGCCCGTATCAATAGGCCCGGTCGTCACCGAAAAGGGCGGCGCGTCCGTGGATTCCTCTCGGCAGACCCGGTGAGCCGAGGTTACACCGATGCCGGCCTGGGCGCTGCCGCTCACAGAGGAATACGGACCAGTCCTGACCGGATCGGCGCATCCACTGGCCTGGTGGAAGCGCCCAATGACTATTCGACCGGTCCGGCTTACCCTGCACCAGCGTCGCGCGCGATGCCTACGAATTCGTGGCGCAAACCATACTTTCGTTTACCCTCCACCACAGCGTCCGCAGTTACGTCTTCCCCGCGCCCCACGCTGCGCACCGGGCGGGTTGCTGGGCGGCCCCGACCTTCTGACGTATACCTCTTGATTATGAATCATATTGTTCTCCGTGATGGTTGAGATTTCCTTTTGCGGAGTCGGTGTCGGTGATACGGTCATCAGTGTCTAGGTCACGCCTGCTGGAGTCCGCCGGAATCTCTAGGAACCTGTGCGCAGTCGTCGACTGCTGGGTGTAATGCGGAAGCATATTGTGAGCCATTTTCATGGACGACGACTGGTATCCCACACGTTTGCACGCTGCGTCGAACTGAGGAGCGTCCGGCGGGGCTGAACCGTCCTGCCATACACGCTCTAGCGGAGGTTGCTGGTGATGGAGCAGGAAAGTCCCGGGTTCGCCGTTTCGCCCCGGCAGCGCGCGCTGTGGTCGCAGTGCGCCACCGGTAATGCCGTCAACGCCGTACAAGTGTGTGTGCGGCTGGACGGCGAGCTGGAGCGCGGTCGGATGGACGCCGCACTGGGCATGGTGGTGGGCACACACGAATCATTGCGCACCAGCTTCGTCTCCCACGCGGGTAGGCGAGCGCCCGCACAGGTCATCAGCGATCCCTCGGTCGTCGAGCTGCGTGCCGTCGAGCTGCGTGCGCCGACGAGCGGAGAGCCCAGCCGGGAACTGATCGAACTGGCCGCGGCGGAGCGGCGGTCGGTCGACAGCGGGCCCGGCGAAGGCTTTCGCGCGGTACTGGCCGGGACCGGCGTCCACCAGGCGGTGCTCCTGCTGACCGCCCACCCTCTGAACGCCGATCTCGGTTCGCTGCAGCTGGTCGCGGCGGACCTCGTCGCGGCCTACCGGAGGGACGAGAAGCATTCCGGGGACGTCCTCCAGTACGCGGACTTCTCCTCCTGGCACAACGAACTGCTCACCGCGCCCGAGGGTGTCGCCGATCGCGCAGCCTGGGCCGACCTCCTGGACGGCGACGGTGCGCTGCCGCGGACCACCACCGGTGAGGACACGGTTGCGCACCGGTCGTTCCGGCTGGCTCCCGTGCCCTGCGTCCATGCCCTCGATGAATTCGCCGCCGAGCACGAGATCGACGCCGAGGCCGTGCTGGCCGCCGCGTTCCGGACCGCGGTGTGGCGTGTGAGCGGGGAACACGACGGCCTGGTCCTGATGACGCGGCCGGGCCGTGGCTTCCCCTGGCTCGAGCGCGCGGTCGGCGCCTTCGAACGTGACGTGCCGCTGCGCGGCGAACTCACGGCGTCACAAACGTTTACGACGGTCGCTCGGGACACGGCCGAGTGGTTCCGCTGGGCCGAGCAGCGCGTCGACTACTTGGACCCGGAACTGGTGGCGGACAACGCAGCCGGACAGGTGCTGCCACGGTTCAGCTTCCACGCCCTCGGCGCGCCGGTGTACGAGTCCGGTCCGCGGTGGACCGTCACCGGACTGGAACAGGCTGACTCGGGCGCATTGTCGCTCACCTGTGTGCGCTCGGACGAAGCGCTCGAGATCACCGTGCGGTACGACGCCGCTCTGGTCGACCAGGCCACGGCGTTGGCGGTGGCCGATGCGTTCGTGACGGTGCTCAACACGGCCCTGGTGGACGGCACGACGTCGATCGGCGCGTTCGAACTGCTGTCGTCGGAGCAACGGGAGGCCGTGCTCGGCGCGGCGGCAGGTCCGGAGGCCGAGGTGCCGGACCAGGCCGTACACGAACTCATCGCACACCAGGCTGAGCTACACCCCGACCGGGTCGCCGTCGAGTTCGACAGAGCGGAGCTCACCTACATCGAGCTCGATGTCAGGGCCAACCAACTCGCCCACTGCCTGCGGCAGCGCGGGGTCGGGCGTGGCGACAGGGTGGTCGTGTCACTCGGGCGGTCGCCGGAACTGCTCGTGGCCCTGCTCGGTGTCCTCAAGTCCGGGGCCGCGTTCGTCCCGGTCGACGTCGGCTACCCGCCGGCCAGGCTCACACTGGCGATCGAACAGACAGCGCCGAAGGCGGTGCTGGCAACCGGTCCGGTGCTCGACGGCCTCGACCGGCAAGACGTCCCCGCGCTCGCGCTGGATGGGAACCCGGCCGAACTCGCCGGGCAGCCGACCGCTCCGCCCGGGATTGCTGTGACCGGCGACGACACCGCGTACGTGCTGTACACCTCGGGCACCACCGGCCGGCCCAATGGCGTGGTCGTACCGCACCGGGGCCTGGCGAACTACCTCTCCTGGGCCGCCACCGCCTACCGGCTCGACCAGGGCAACGGCGTGCTGGTGCACACCTCGATCAGCTTCGACCTGACGCTGACCGGTCTGCTCGGCCCTCTGATCGTCGGGCAGTCGGTCGTCCTGCTGCCGGAGAGCGCGGGGGTCACCGGGCTGGCGGGAATGCTGCGCACACGTCGCGACCTCAGCATGGTCAAGCTGACGCCGACGCATCTGGACATCGTCGGCCAGCTGGTCACCGCGGAGGAGATCACCGACAGCGTGCGCACCGTCGTAGTGGGAGGGGAGGCTCTGCGCGCGCAGAGCGCTGCTCCGTTCCTCGACGCGGGATCGACAGTGGTCAACGAGTACGGGCCCACTGAAACCGTGGTGGGCAGCATCGCCCACTGGGCGGACGTGGCAGCGCCGCGGCACGGCACGGTGCCTGTCGGCACACCGATAGCCAACACGCGGGTGTACCTGTTGGACCCGCGGAAGCACCTGGTGCCGGACGGGGCGGTCGGCGAGATCTTCCTCGGCGGTGCCGGGGTGGCCGACGGCTACCTCGGGCAGCCGGAACTTACCGAGCAGCGGTTTGTGCCGGACCGTTTCGGCACACCGGGCTCGCGGCTCTACCAGACCGGCGACGTGGGTCGCCGCCGTGCGGACGGGGCCCTGGAGTACCTCGGCCGGTTCGATGAGCAGGTCAAGGTCCGCGGCGTGCGCGTGGAGCCGAAGGAGATCGAGGAGGTTCTCCGCGCTTACCCGGGAGTCGGTCAGGCGGTGGTCGTCGCCCGCCGGGACGAGGACCCCGGCGGGTCGTCCCCGCTCGTGGGCGAGTTGCAGCTGGTGGGCTACGTGGTGCCCGGCAAGCAGAAGGGCGGCATGGACGGGGACCCCGTGCTGTCCTCGGCCGCGCTGGTCCGGCACTGCCGCGACCGGTTGCCCGAGCCGATGGTCCCGGCGGCGGTCGTGCTCCTCGACGCGCTGCCCGTGACGGCCAACGGCAAGCTCGACCGGGCCGCGCTGCCCAAGCCTGCGAAGGGGAGCAGGCAGGCAGCCGAGTACGTGGCCCCTCAGACGGAGACCGAAGAGATCCTGGCCGGAGCGGTGGCCACCGTGCTCGGCGTGGACCGGGTCGGGGCGGCCGACAACTACTTCCTGCTCGGCGGTGACTCCATCCGCAGCGTGATGGTTTCCAGCCGGGCGCAGGCCAGCGGCCTGGACGTCACGGTCGCCACCTTGCACGAGAACCCGGTCATCGCCGACTGCGCCGCCGCGCTGGATCTCAAACAGCCGGATGCCGGCCCACCGGTCACCGCGCCGTTCGTGCTCATCTCCGAGGAGGACCGGGAGCGACTGCCCGCCGAGGTCGCGGATGCCTTCCCGCTCAGCCTGTTGCAGGAAGGGATGATCTTCCACCGGGACTTCGCCGCGAAGTCCGCCGTGTACCACGCCATCGCCTCGGTCCGTCTGCGCGCGCCGTTCGACCTGGACGTGATGCGCACCGTGGTGCGTCAGCTGGTCGAACGCCACCCGATGCTGCGCACCTCATTCGACATGACCACCTACTCCCGGCCCCTGCAGCTGGTGCACAGCGACTTCCAGACCCCGCTGTACTTCGAGGACCTGTGCGGCATGCCGGAACCGGCGCAGGAGGACCGGGTCACCGCGTGGGTCGACCGGGAGCGGTTACGCGGCTTCGAGCTGCACGACTATCCGCTGATCCGGTTCATGGTGCACCTGCGCGGCGACGGCGACTTCCAGTTCACCTACGGGTTCCACCACGAGATCGTCGACGGCTGGAGTGAGGCGTTGATGATCACCGAGCTGTTCAGCCACTACTTCTCGCTCGTCTACGACGAGCCCATCGCGATCAAGCCGCCGACGTCCGGGATGCGCGACGCCGTCGCTCTCGAGCTGGAGGCGTTGGACAAGAGGGAGAACTACGACTTCTGGAACGACTACCTGGCCGACGCGACGCTCATGCGGCTGCCCAGGGTCGGGAGCGGGCCGACAGCCGACAAGGGCGAACGCGAGATCGTCCGGATCGTGGTGCCGGTCGGGTGCGAACTCTCCGACGGCCTCAAGCGGGTGGCCACCGGCCTCGCGGTGCCGCTGAAGAGTGTCCTGCTGGCGGCGCACCTCGCGGTGATGTCGGCCTACGGCGGCAACATCGACACGCTGACGTACACGGTGACCAACGGCAGGCCCGAAGCGGTCGACGGTAGTACCGCGATCGGGCTGTTCGTCAACAGCCTGGCGCTGCGGGTCCGGATGGCGGGCGGCAGCTGGCGGAAGTTGATCGAGGACACGCTGCGGTCCGAGCAGGTGTCGATGCCCTACCGGCGGCTGCCCATGGCCGAGTTGAAGCGGCACCAGGGCAACGAACCACTGGCCGAGTCGCTGTTCTTCTTCACCAACTACCACGTGTTCGGGGTGCTGGACCGGTGGACCGAGCGCGGGGTCGCGCACGTGGAGAACGAACTCTACGGCGAGTCGACCTTCCCGTTCTGTGGGATCTTCCGACTGCACCGGGAGACGGGCGAGCTGGAGGTGCGGATCGAGTACGACAGCCTGCAGTTCTCCGCCGAGGTGATGGAGAGCATCCGGGACTGCTATGTGCTGGTGATGGAAGCGATCGCGGCCGACCCCACCGCCCGCTTCGACGCTCTCGACCAGTTGCCCAACCGGGACCGCGAGCTGCTCGACGGGTTCGTCCGCGGCGAGGTCACCCCGCTGCCGGAACGGTGTGTGCACGAGGCGGTGGCCGTACAGGCCATGGTGACGCCGGACCGGATCGCGGTGGAGGCGGACGGCGCGACGGTCAGCTATAGGGCGCTCGATCGGTGGGCCGACCGCATCGCGCACGGGCTGCGCCGGCGGGGAGTGGGCCGCAATCACGTGGTCGGAGTCTTCGCCGAACGCTCACCCGAACAGATCGCCTTCCTGCTGGGGGTGCTCAAGGCCGGTGCCGCTTATTTGCCGCTCGACCCGACCCAGCCGGACGAGCGTACCGCGGCGCTCCTGGCGAGCAGCGGGGCCGCGGTGGTGCTCGCCGAGCGGCGCCTCGATTCCCGGGTACCGGCGGGGATCGATCTGTTCACGCCGGATCGCAACCCCACCGGAGCAGAAGCGAAGCGCCTCCCGGACGCGGGTGTCTGCGCCGCCGACGCGGCCTACGTTATCTACACGTCGGGCTCGACCGGCGAGCCGAAGGGCGTCGTGGTCGAGCACCGCAACGTGCTGGCCTCGATCCAGGCCAGGAGCGTGGCCTATCCTGAGCCGCCCGAACGCTTCCTGCTGCTGTCTTCGTTCGCTTTCGACAGTTCCGTCGCCGGGATTTTCTGGACGTTGACCACCGGGGGGACCCTGGTCCTGCCGGCGGAGGGCACCCAGCTCGACCCGGTGAGCACGGTCGGTGCGATCGCCCGGTCGCGGCCTACTCACACCCTCGGAATCCCGTCCCTGCTCGGCCCGCTGCTGGATCAGGCCGCGCCGGGGGAGCTCGGATCGCTGGCCCGGGTGATCACCGCGGGGGAGGCGGCACCGGCCGCCCTGCACCGGGAGTGCCAGGAGAAGGCGGCGGGCTGTCTGCTGTCCAACGAGTACGGCCCCACCGAGGCAACGGTGTGGAGCACGGTGTGGACCGGCACGCCCGACGCCGGGGAGCCGCATCTGCCGATCGGGCGCCCAGTGGCGAACACCCAGGTCCGGGTGCTGGACCAGCACGGTCGGCCGACGCCGGTGGCGGTGTCGGGCGAGCTGCACATCGGTGGGGCCACTGTGGCCCGCGGCTACCTGGGCCGCCCGGCCGACACGGCGGTGGTGTTCCAACCGGATCCGCACAGCCGGGTACCCGGTGCCCGGCGGTACGCGACCGGCGACGTCGGCCGCTTCCTGCCCACCGGCGACCTCGAGTTCCTCGGCCGGATCGACCACCAGGTCAAGATCCGCGGTTTCCGGGTGGAACCGGCGGAGGTCGAAGCCGTCCTGGACACCCACCCGGCGCTGCAACGGTCGATCGTGGTCGCCCGCGGTGGGGACGGCGAGAAACAGCTCGTGGCCTATGTGCTGCCGGACGCGGACGAGCGGCCCGAGCAGGCGGAGCTACAGCAGTACGTGCGGGACCGGCTGCCGCGGTACATGGTGCCCAGCGCCTGCGTGGTCCTCGACACCGTCCCGCTGACCAGCACGGGGAAGGTCGACCGTGCCCTGCTGCCCGAGCCGGAACCGGCGACCGAGCTGCCGCTCACTTCGCCGAGGACGGAGACCGAACAACTGCTGACCGACATCTGGTCCACGGTGCTCAAGCTCGACCGGGTCGGGGTGCACCACCACTTCTTCGACGTCGGCGGCGAGTCGCTGCGTGCGATGCAGGTGATCGCGGCGACCAACAAGCTGTTCGGGACCTCGTTGTCGGTGCGCAAGCTGCTCGACGCGCCGACCATCGCCGAGTTCGCGCTCGAGGTGGACGGCGCCCGGTATCCCACAGCAGCCGCTGGAAGTAGCCGCGGATGAGCCCGGCAACGGCGACCAGCCTTGAGCCGCCAGTACCGCTCACGACAGCCCAGCAGCGGTTGTGGTTCCTCCAGCAGCTGGCGCCGGGCAATCCGGCGTACACGATCTGCACCGCCATCGAGCTGGTGGGACCGCTCAACCCGCTCGCGCTGCGCTACGCGGTCGGCCGGATCGGCCGCAGGCACGAGATGCTGCGCGCGGTCTTCGCCGATGACGGCGAGGGCCCCAGCCAACGGGTGGCGTCGGCCGCCCCTTGCCTGCGGCTGGTCGACGTTGCCGCTGCCGGGGGCGAGCGGGAGGTGCGCAGGCTGCTCACGGAGATCGGGGCCCGCCCTTTCGCGCTGGCCGCAGGTCCACCCGTGGCCTGGCTGCTCCTGCGGCTTGCGCCGCACCGGCACCTGCTCGTGCTCTCGGTGCATCACCTGGTGTTCGACGGAGGTTCGGCCCAGGTGGTGCGCGACGAGCTCCAAGCCCTGTGCCAGGCCGCTGTCACCGGCACGCCGGCCGCCCAGCCCGCGCCGGGGGCCGACTATGGGCAAGTCGTCGCCCAGCAGCAGGAACTGGTGGAGCAGGACAGCGGTTCCGTGGCGTTCTGGCGGGCCGAGCTCGCCGGGGCGCCGCCACGCAGCACGCCCTTCGGCGGGACCTCGGCCGGGCATACCCGGCCGGTCCGGCACGTCGAGCGGCTGGGACGGGCGGAGATCGGTGCGTTGAACCGGCTGTGTAGGCGCACGGGCAGCACCAGGTTCATGGCGCTGCTGGCTGCGCTCGGCTGTTGGGTCGGCCGCTACAGCGGACAGCGGGACGTCGTCCTGGGTTCTCCGGTTGCCTTGCGAGAGGGCGAGCTGTCGCGGGGAGCGGTCGGCCTGCTCATCAACATGCTGCCCCTGCGCCTGCGGCTGCACGGCGAACCGGATTTCCACGACGTCCTTCGCCGCGCCAGGAACACGGTGCTCGACGCGCTGGATCACCGGTGGGTGGCGTTCGAGCGGATCGTCGACGAGCTGGGCGTACACCGAGACCTCGACACCACCCCGCTGTTCCAGGTGCTGTTCGCCTACCAGCAGCCTCCGGAGCCGCCGTCCCTGCCGGAGGTCGCGGCACGGCTGGTAGACGTGCCTGCCGCAGCGGCGAAGTACGACCTGACCGTCACCGCGGCGGACACCGCGGAGGGGATTGATTTGATTTTCGAGGCGGACGGCGCGTGCTGTTCGGAACCGGAACTCGCCAGTCGGTGCCGCCAGTTCCGGGCGCTGCTCAGCGCCGCGCTGGCCGATCCGGAGCGGTCCGTGCACCGGCTGGTGTTGACCACTCCGCAGCAGCTGAGGGCCCTGCGCGCTCCCGCGGCGATCGACCCCGGTGCGGGCGAGTTGGTCCACAGTCTCGTGGCGGCGAGAGCCGCCAAGCACCCCGACGTGGTGGCAGTGGTGCACGGCCGATGCCAGGTGAGCTACCGGCAGCTGGACGCCTGGTCGGACGGCATCGCCGCGGACCTGCGCGCTCGGGGCTGCGGCCCGGACGAGGTGGTCGGTGTCTGGCTCCCCAGGACACCGGCGATCCTCGCTGCCCTGCTCGGCGTGCTGAAAGCGGGTGCGGCGTTCCTGCCGGTCGGCGTGGAGCAGCCCGCGCAGCGGGTCCGGCTGATGCTCGCCGAAACCGGCTCCCGGCTGCTCATCGGTGACGAGGAGCTGCTGGACCGGCGCGGGGCCGAGGGAGTGCTCCTGCCGCCCGTGGTCCCGGTGTCCCGGCCCGGCCCGGCGCCGCGGGTGACGGTCCCGCCGCGGGCGCTGGCGTACGTGCTGTACACCTCGGGGTCCACCGGACGGCCGAAAGGTGTCGCGATCGAGCACCGCAGCGCTGCGGCCTTCCTGCGCTGGGCCGGGACCGAGTTCGGCGCGGAAGGGCTGCGCAGCGTCCTCGCCACCACCTCTGTCGGCTTCGACCTCGCCTTCTTCGAGCTGTTCGCGCCGCTGGCCCACGGCGGGACCGTCGTGCTGGCCGAGGACGCGCTCCACATCCCCGAGACACCTGCGGCCACGGGAGCGACCCTGCTGAACTCCGTGCCCTCGGCGGTGGCGGCCCTGCTCGATGTCGACGGGGTGCCCGGAGCGGTCGACGCGGTGAACCTGGCCGGCGAGCCGCTGCCGCGGGAGCTGGCCGACCGGCTCCAGCGGCGCCCGATGCACACCGTGGTACGCAACCTCTACGGTCCTTCCGAAGCGACCACGTACGCGACAGCGGGAGTGGTCGACGCGGGCAGTGCTCCGCCGACCATCGGCACCTCGATCGGCACGGTGCGCGCGTGGGTGGCGGATGACCATGGCCAACCGGTTCCCGACCTGGTCAATGGGGAACTGCTCATCGGCGGGCCCGCACTCGCCCGCGGCTACTGCGGCCTCCCCGCCAAAACGGCCGAGGCGTTCGTCCCCGACCCGTTCGGCGACCCGGGCACCCGTGTCTACCGCACCGGTGACCTCGTGCGGCAGCGCGCCGACGGCCAACTGGTCTTCGTCGGCCGCCGCGACGCGCAGATCAAGCTGCGCGGGGTGCGCATCGAGCTCGGCGAGATCGAACAGGTGCTCCGCACGGTGGCGCCGATCCGCGACGTGGTCGTCCTGCCGGATGGCGAGGAACCCGCGAACCGGCGGCTGGTGGCGTTCGCCAGCGCGACGCCGGGAGAGCGGTTGTCCCCGGACGACGTGCTGGCGGCGCTGCGCTCGGCGCTGCCGCCGGTGATGATCCCCTCGGCGCTGGTCGTCCTGGCCGATCTGCCGCACAACGACAACGGCAAGGTCGACCGGGCCGTACTCGCCGGCCGCGCCGCCACCGCGGTCCAGGAACGCCGCCGCGGGGGCGCTCCCGGGAACGCGCTGGAGCGGGCCATCGCACAGGAGTGGCAGCGGGTGCTCGGCGTCGAGCGGATCGGTGTCCACGACGGGTTCTTCGACCTCGGTGGGAACTCCCTCGGCCTACTGCGACTGCACCATGCGCTGGTCGGCTCCGTCCACGCCGGACTTCGGTTGGTCGACCTGTTCCAGTTCCCCGACATAGCCAGCCTCGCCGACCACGTCGATCACCTCATCCGCTCGGTCGACAGCGGGTGCCGGCCGCCCGCGGTCGACCCGGCGTTGGCCCGGGGCAGACGCCGCAGGTACATGGCAGGACTCGGACGGGAGCGCCAGACATGACCAGTTCACCCCTAGATTCCGCGGCGCCGGAGCCGGTCGCCGTGATTTCGATGAGCGGCCGGTTCCCCGGCGCGGACACCGTCGAGCAGTTCTGGGCCAACGTCAGCTCGGGGATCGAGAGCATCGCCCGGTTCCCCGACCCTGCGGCGGAGCCCCGCCCGCGCTTCGTCGGCGCGGAGGGGGTGCTCGGGGACATCGCCGGGTTCGACGCGGAGTTCTTCGGCTACTCGCCGAAGGAGGCCGAGGTGATGGACCCCCAGCACCGAATGTGCCTCGAGGCGGCGTGGACCCTGTTCGACACCGCGGGGTACGACCCGGCAACACTGGACGACCCGGTCGGAGTGTTCGTCTCCAGTGCGCTCAGCTCGTACCTGGTGCGCAACCTGCTGCCGAACGACGGCCTGTTACGGGATCTCGGAGGGTTCCCGCTGCTCATCCACAACGACAAGGACTTCGCGGCCACCACGATCTCCTACAAGCTGGGCCTGACCGGCCCCAGCGTCTCCGTCGGTTCGGCGTGCTCCTCCTCCCTGGTCGCCGTGCACCTGGCCGCGCGCAGCCTGCAGTCCTTCGAGTGCGACATGGCGGCGGCGGGCGGGGTCTCCCTCCAGGTGCCGCAGGCCCAGGGGTACATACACGCCGAGGGCAGCTACTACTCGGCGGACGGTCGGTGCGCGGCGTTCGACCGGTCGTCCTCGGGCACGGTCGGCGCCAGCGGCGTCGGTCTGGTCCTGCTCAAGCGACTGGCGGACGCGCAGCGGGACGGTGACCGGGTGCACGCGGTGCTGCTCGGGTCCGCGGTGAACAACGACGGCGGGCACAAGGCGGGCTACACCGCGCCGGGCGTGCGCGGACAGCGCGACGCGATCGTCGAGGCCCACGCCGCCGCCGGGATCTCGGCCGAGAGTGTCGGGTACGTCGAGGCCCACGGCACGGGCACAGCGATCGGGGACCCGATCGAGGTGGAGGCGTTGACCGCCGCGTTCCGCGCCACCACGGACCGCACCGGCTTCTGCGCGCTCGGCTCGGTGAAAACCAACGTCGGGCACCTCGACGCGGCGGCGGGCGTCGCCGGCCTGATCAAAGCCATCGGAGCGGTGCGCGACGGCGTGCTCCCGGCCACCCTGCACTACGAGGAACCCAATCCCGCCATCGACTTCGCGAGGTCCCCGTTCTACGTCAGCGCGGCAACGGCCCCGTGGCCGGTGGGGAGCTCACCCCGGCGCGCCGGGGTGAGCTCGTTCGGCATCGGCGGCACGAACGCACACGTGGTGCTCGAACAGCCGCCTGCCGCACAAGCCGTGGACAGCGAACGGCGCCCGGTCCAACCGCTGCTGCTGTCGGCCCGGTCGGCGGCGGCACTTGACCAGGCGGGGACCGAGCTGGCCGAGTGGTTGCTGCACGAGCCCGGTCTCGACCTCGCCGACGTCTCCGCGACCCTCGCGGGCAGGCGGGCACACCGTCATCGACGCGTCGTGGTGGCCGCCTCCGGCGCGGCCGCCGCATCGGCACTGCGCACACCGGTAGTACCGACGCCGGTCATCGGCGACGCACGAGCCGCGTTCCTGTTCTCCGGGCAGGGCAACGGCTACCCGGGCATGGCCGCCGGGCTGTCCGCCGGCGAACCGGCGTTCCGACGTCACCTCGACGAGTGCGCGCGGCTGCTGGCCGAGCACGCGGTGGATCTGCGCGCGCTGCTCGACGTTTCGAGCGGGACGCCCGCGGACCAGATCGCCGGGTTTTCGGTGAGCTACTCGCTGGCTCAGACGCTGATCGAGTGGGGCGTCGAGCCGGTCGGCATGGTCGGGCACAGCGTCGGCGAGTACGTCGCCGCCGCCGTGGCCGGGGTGTTCTCACTACCCACCGCGCTCCGCCTGGTCGTAGCTCGCTCCGAGGTGCAGTCCGCGCTCCCGGAGGGCCGGATGCTGGCCGTACCGCTCGGCGCCGACGAGCTGCGGCCGGTCCTCGACGACGGCCTTGCGCTGGCCGCGATCAACGCCCCCGACCGATGCGTGGTCTCCGGCACCGTCCACGCGGTGGAGGCGCTTGCCGCCCGGCTGACCGCCGACGGACTGCGGACCACGATGCTGGCGATGCGGCAAGCCGGCCACTCCGATGTGATCGGCCAGGTCCTGGATCTGTTCCGGCCCGCGCTGTCCGAGGCGGAGTTCCACGCCCCGCACCTGCCGTTCCTGTCCACCGTCACCGGCGACTGGGCCGATCCGGCCGATGTGGCCGGTCCCGAGTACTGGCTCGCCCAGATGCGCCGTCCGGTGCTCTTCGACGCCGCGGTGCAGCGGCTCGCCGAGGTGGCGCCCGCCGCACTCGTCGAACTCGGTCCGGGAACCGGGCTGGGCAGACTGGCCGCGCGCAGACTCGGTCCGCCCACTGTGTTCACCGGTAGCTGTCTGCCTCCCGCCGAGCAGAACCCGCGTCCCGAGCAGGAGACCGAGCACATGGTGCGGGCGGTGGGGGCCGTGTGGGCTCGTGGTTGTCCGGTGGACTGGACCGAGTTCCACCGTCCGCAGCGTCCGCTCCGCACGCACGTGCCGGGATATCCCTTCCAGCACGAGCGCTACTGGATCGAGGCCCCTGGCGAGACCGCGCCGGGACGGCTGGCCGCACTGCTGCCGGAGCCTGCGGTGGCAGGTCCCGTGCCCGACGACATCGACGACCACCCTGGGCTGCGCTCGGACCTGGAGGCGCTGTGCCGGGCGCTGCTGCTGGACTACCTGCGGGCGGTGGGCATCGCCGCTCGTGCGGGCGAGCGGCTCCAGGTGGCCGAGCTGCGCGCCGCGCTCGGGCTGGCGCCGGAGCTCTCCCGATTCGGCGACTTCTTGGTCGCCGTGCTGAGCGAGGACGGGGTGGTGGACCGGGAGGGCGACACGCTCACCTTCCGCCCGCTCGCCGACACGCACGATTCCGATCGTCTGCACGCCCGGCTGGTCGATCGTCATCCCGGGTTCGAGGGCCTCGCCGACCTGTTGGTGCACTGCGCCGCGGCGTACCCGGAGGCGCTGCGGGATCCCCGCGCGGCCGTCGGGGTGCTCCACCCCGGTGCGGACGGGGCCCTGCTGCGCCGCGAGCTGGGGGAGCGGACCGTCGAGTACCGGTCGACCGGTGCGCTGGGCCGGATGCTCGGCGACGTGCTCGAACGGCTCGCCGCCGAAGTGGGCAGGCCGCTGCGGGTGCTGGAGGTCGGTGCGGGCGAAGGCACGCTCACCCAGCAACTGGCGACGCGTCTCGGTCCGCAGCGCGTGCAGTACCACGCCACCGACCTCGCCCCGTTGGTCGTGGACCTGCTGGCAGACGGGGCCGCCTCTCGCGGTGTGCCGCTGACCACCGGGGTGCTCGACATTGACCGGGACCCGGCCGCGCAGGGGTACTCCGCCGGGTACGACCTGGTGTGCGGACTCGACGTCGTCCACGCCACCCCCGACGTGGCTCGCAGCCTGCGCAACCTCAGGTCTCTGCTGGCGCCGGGCGGAGTGCTCGGCCTGATCGAGACGGTGCGGCACGACCGCTGGCTGCCGATGATCTGGGGGCTGACGACCGGGTGGTGGATCCATGCCGACCGGTCCAGCGACCACGGCCCGCTGCTGGACGTCGACGGCTGGCGAGAGGCATTCGCGAGCCAGGGCTTCACCGACACCACGGTGCGCACCGCGGCCACCGGGCGGCCCGACGCCGCCCTCATTCTGGCTACCGCCCCTGCTGTGGCCCCCGTCGTCAACACCGTCGGCGCCGGGCAGCAGCCGGTGCGCCGCGAAGACCCCGGCGACTGGACCCACCTGCCCGGCTGGCGGCACGCCGCACCTGCCCCCGCCGCACGCCGTCGGGACGGTACGACCTGCCTGCTGCTGTCGGACGGACCGCTCGGCCAGGAGGTGGCTTCGCGGCTGGACACGCTGGGCGTCCGCGCGGTGTTCGCCCGGGCGGACCCGGCCTGGAGCACCGATCAACGGCGGTACCGTGAACTGCTCGCCGATCTGGCCGCGCAGGACCGGGCACCGCAGCTGATCGTGCATCTGTGGCCGTACGAAGCCGCAGGCGTGGACCGCCCCCTCGACCTGGGGACGGTCAAAGAGGGCCAGCTCACCGGGCTGCACAGCCTGCTGCACCTGGCCCAGGCCATCGGCGCCGAAACGGGCACTCAGCCGGTGCGCCTGGTGTCGGTCACCAGGGGAGCGCAAGCCGTGCTGGGCGACCTGGCGCACCCGGAACACGCGACGGTGGCCTCCGCGGTCAAGGTGATCCCCAGAGAACTGCCCCGCGTGTCCGCCACGGCGATCGACGTCGATGCCGCGGACGCCGGCCTGGCGGACCGGGTCGTGGCCGAACTGCTGGACCCCGCGTCGCCCACCGAGGTCGCCTACCGGGGACGGCAGCGGTTCGAGCGCGACTACCACCCGCTGCCGTTCGGTCCCGCACGCACACCGGAACCCGGTGGCGTCTACCTGATCTGCGGCGGGCTCGGTGGCATCGGGCTGAGCGTCGCCGAATACCTCGCCCCCACCGCGCGTGCGCTGGTACTGACCCGGCGCACACCGTTCCCTGAACCCGAGGACCGGGCGGCGCACCCGGCGGGCGGGGACACCGAGCGGCTGGCCGAACGGCTGGCCGCGCTCACCGCGAACGGCGCCGAACTGTTGCTCCGGCGAGCCGACGTGGCCGACGAGGCCCGGATGCGGGAGGTGGTCGCCGAGACGGAGAGCAGGTTCGGCCCGATCACCGGGGTGGTGCACGCCGCGGGTGCTCCGGACACCGCGGGCCTCATCCAGCGGAGGGACCGCCACGCCACCGACGAGGCGATGGCGTCGAAGGTGCTCGGCCCGGTCGTGCTGGACACGATCCTTGGCGACCGACGGCTGGACTTCTTCGTGCTGTGCTCGTCTATCGGCAGCGTCCTGCACAAGCTGAAGTTCGGCGAGGTGGGCTACGTCGCCGGCAACGACTTCCTGGACGCGTTCGCCGCTCACCGCGCGGCCCGGCGGCCCGGCCAGACCGTGTCGATCGGCTGGACCGACTGGACCGACGAGGCTGGGATGTGGGCCACGGTCCAGGAGAAGCTGGTCCAGCGGTACGACGTGGCCGCCGCGCCCGAGCACGTAGCGCCCGGCGCCGACCTCCTCGGTGCGATCAGCCGGTCCGAGGGGACCGAGCTGTTCGCCCGGATCCTCGCGGGCAACCGGTCGCCCCGGGTGCTGGTCTGCACCCTGGATCTCGGGGCGCTGCTGGCCCGGCACGAGGCGTTCAGCACCGACGATCACCGCGCTGCGGTCGCAGGACTGCGGATCGCCCGTTCGCGGCGGGACAGGACCGCGCTGTCCACCGTGTACCGGGAGCCCGGCACGCCGGTCGAACGGGGTGTGGCCGCCTGCTGGGCGGCGCTGCTCGGCGACGACCCGATCGGCGCGGACGACGACTTCTTCGAGCTCGGCGGCGACTCGCTGGTCGCGCTCCGGCTGCTGTCGGCCGTCCGGGAGCGGTACGGGGTCGAGCTGTCGATGGCCCAGCTGTTCGACGCGCCAACGATCTCGGGTCAGGCCGCGGCGATCGAGCACGGCGCGAGCGGACGCGGAGGCGAGGAACGAGGGGACGAGGAGGAGGTGCTCCTGTGAACACATCTGCGAGCACCGTGGAGTTCCTGGCGGGCCTGCGCCGTCGGGGCATCACCGTGACGGCTGACGGCGACGATCTCCGGTGCACCGCGCCCCGCACCGTGCTCACCGCCGAACTGCGCGCGGAGATCGTGGCGCACAAGTCCGAGATCCTGCGAGAGCTGCGCGCCGCAGAGGCCATCCCGGTGTTCGACGGCACACCGCCGCTGTCCTTCGGTCAGGAGCGGCTGTGGCTGATGCACCGCCTCCATCCCGGCTCCAGCGCTTACCACTCCCCGCTGCACCTGCGGTTGAGCGGCGTCCTCATAGTTCCCGCCCTGCGCACGGCGTTGCGCCAACTGGTGCGCAGGCACGCTGTCCTGCGCACCCAGTACCCCGTTGTGGACGGTGCGCCGACCGCCGAGGTGTGCCCGGCCGCAGCGCCTGAGCTGCCGCTGGTGGATCTCTCGGGCCGGCCCGTCCCCGAGGCGACGGCAGCGAGTCGTCGGATCGCGGCAGCGCTGACCGCTCGCCCGTTCGACCTCGAGACGGGGCCGGTGATCAGGGCGGTGCTGGTCCGGCGCGGTCCCGAGGACCACGACCTGGTCCTGGTGCGGCACCACATCGCCACTGACGGGTGGTCCTTGGGGGTGCTGCTGTCCGACCTCGTCGAGCTGTACCGCGCGCACGCCGCCGGGACCCGCGCGGACCTGGCCCCGCTCCCGGTCCAGTACGGCGACTACGCCGCCTGGCAGCGGCAGCGGGCCAGGGCGCCCGACTTCGGTGCGCGGCTCGCCCGGTGGACCACCGCGCTCGACGGCGCACCCGCCCGGCTGGACCTGCTCGGCCGCGCGCCCGGCACGGAATCGGGTCGGCCTGCCGCCTCGGCGCCGGCCCGGGTCGATGCAGCGCTGACCGAACAGCTCCGGGCGCTCGCCACCCGTCGGCGGACGACACTGTTCCCGGTCCTGCTCACCGCGTTCGCGCTGGCGCTGGGCAGCCTGTCCGGGCAGCGCGAGCTGGTGGTCGGCGCTCCGGTCGCGGGGCGCACCAGGCGTGAGCTGGACCACCTGGCCGGTTGTTTCGTCAACCTGCTGCCGCTGCGCGTCAACCTGTCCGGTGCCTCCGGCTTCGCCGGCCTGCTGGACCGGGTAGCCGCGGTCGTCCGGCAGGGGCTGGAGGACCAGGAGGTCCCGTTCGAGCGGATCGTCGACGCACTGCGTCCGGACCGCTCGCTCGCCGACACCCCCCTCGTGCAGGCCGCCGTCGCCTACCAGAACACCCCCGCGTCCCGCATCGCGCTGCCGGGGCTGACCGCGGCCGTGCTGCCTTCTCCGCCGGTCACGGCGAAGTTTCCGCTCACCCTGACGGTGTCGCCGGGCGACGGCGACCTGGAGCTGGAGCTGGAGTTCGAGCAGGGCAGGGTCCATCCCGCAACCGCCGCGCAGGTCCTGGCCAGGACGGTGGCCGCGCTGGAGGCGGCGGGCACTGCACCGGACCTGCCGTTGTCGTGGAACCGGTGGACCCCTGCCGCCCTGTCCGACGCCCCCGCCGCGGTTGCGGTCGGAACCGGCTGTCTGCACCTCGAGTTCGAGCGGATCGCAGCCGAGCGTCCGGACGCGGTGGCGATCAGCGATGATCGTGCCCAGATCAGCTACCGACAGCTCGACACCCGCGCGGACCGGCTGGCGGCGGTTCTGGTCGGCCGGGGCGTCGGCCGGGAATCGCTGGTGGGGTTGTGCGTCGCACCGTCGATCGACCTGGTCGTGGGGATGCTGGCGATCCTCAAGGCCGGCGCGGCGTACGTGCCGATGGACCCGGCCGACCCGCCACGGCGGCGGGCCGAGCTCGCCACCGAGGCCGGCCTCTCGCTGGTGGTGACCGAGCGGACAGTGCTCCACAGCCCGGAACTCCGCACCGAGGTCGTGTTCCTCGACCCGCTGGGACACGACCCGCTGGGACACCGTGGGGCGGCCCGTTCTGCCCGGCAGCAGGTGCACCCGGACAACCTGGCCTACGTGGTGTTCACGTCGGGGTCGACCGGAGGCCCCAAAGGCGTGCTGGTCAGCCACCGCAATATCGTGTCGGTCCTGTCCGGGTGCCGAGCCGCGTTGCCGGAGCTCGGCGGGGGACAACACACCTGGGCCATGCTCCACTCCCCGGCCTTCGACTTCTCCGCCTGGGAGATCTGGGGCGCGCTGACCAGCGGCGCACGGCTGGTGATCGTGCCGCCGGGGGTGGTCCGCGCTCCGGACGAGCTGTGGCAGACCGTGTCGACCGAGCAGGTCAGCGTGCTGAGCCAGACACCGAGCGCCTTCCGCGCCCTACTGCCCACCGCGCTTCGGTCCCGGCTGGTCCGGACACCGCTGGCGGCGATTGTTCTCGGCGGAGAGTCCTGCGAGGTCGCGAAGCTCGCACCATGGTTCGACCGGTGCGGCGTGCGCACGCCGGCGCTGGTGAACATGTTCGGCATCACCGAGACCACGGTGCACGTCACCGCCCGCCACCTGCGCCCGGCTGACGTGGACGGCCCCGTCGCGAGCCCACTGGGCCAGGCGGTCCCCGGCCAGCGGGTCGACGTGCTGGACAAGGACGGGAACCCGCAGCTCGCCGGAGGACAGGGCGAGATCGCGGTGAGCGGGGCAGGCCTGACACGGGGCTACCTCGGCCGCCCGGGGCTGACCGCCGACCGGTACCGGCCCGCACCCCAGCACCCGAGCGCCCGCAGGTACCACTCCGGGGACCTCGCAAGGGTGCTGCCCGGCGACCTGGACTACCTGGGCCGTGGCGACGAGCAGCTCTCCCTGCGCGGTTACCGCGTGGAGCCCGGCGAGGTCGAAGCCGCCGTTCTGACCCACCCCGGGGTGCTGGACTGCCTGGTGGTGCCGCAGGGCACCGGCGATCGGCTGCAGTTGGTCGCCTACCTGGTGGCCGAACCCGAGGCCGCCGCGACGGATCTGTCCACCGCGGCGGTGCGGGCGTTCTTGTCCGCCATGCTGCCACGTCACCTGGTCCCCGCCCGGACGCTCGTGGTGGAGCGGCTTCCGCTGACCAGGAACGGGAAGCTCGACGAGCGGGCCTTGCCGGTTCCGCCGCCGGACCGACCACATGGCCGGCCGGTCGAGTCGCCGACCGAGCGGACCGTCGCCGACCTGGTCGCCGAGGTGCTCGGCTGGCCCAGCGCCACCGCCATCGGCGCACACGACAACTTCTTCGACCTCGGCGGCGACTCGTTGCTGGTGACCCGGTTCCACTTCCGGCTGGTCACGGTGTTCGGCATCGACCTGTCCGTGCGGACCGTCTACCAGGCGCCGGACCTCGCGGCGCTCGCCGTGACCGTGGAGCGGCTCCGCGCCGTGCGCCACCGCGACCTGGTCCGGGAGGCGCTCGAGTTGGCCGAGAACGCGACCGTCCCGGGGGAGGAGTCCGGATGAGCACGCAGATCGGGGCGGGCCGTCCGAGCGGCCACGCCGACCACCGGCACGACACCATCGTCGACATCGCCCGGCGGCACGCCGATGCCACCCCCGCCCGCCCCGCCTACCTCTTCCTCGCCGACGGCGTGACCGAGTCGGCGAGCCACGACTTCGGCACCATCGACCGACGGGCCAGGGCGATCGCCGCGGAGCTGGCCGCCCGGGGGTGCCGCGGCGAACGCGTGCTGATCGCCTACCCGTCGAGCATCGAGTACGTCGAGTCCTTCCTCGGCTGCCTGTACGCGGGCGCCGTCGCGGTGCCCTGCGACTCGGGACGGGGCCGGGCGGGCGCGGAACGGCTCGCCGCCATCCGCACGGACGCCACGCCCGCGCTGGCGCTGTGCGACCCGGTCAACAGCGCCGAGCCGTTGGCCGGGCTGTCCCGGCTCGACGTCCGGGCCGTGCCGGACAGCGCGGCCGAGACGTGGACGGATCCCGGTGCCGCGCCGGACGCGGTCGCCTTCCTCCAGTACACCTCGGGCTCCACCCGGTCACCGAGTGGAGTCCTGGTCACCCACGCCAACATCATGGCCAACGAGCACGCCATCCGTATCGCCTGCGGCAACGACCGGGACGCCACCTTCGTCGGCTGGCTGCCCCTGTTCCACGACATGGGGCTGATCGCGAACGTGCTCCAGCCGCTGTACCTGGGCTCACGGTCGGTGCTGATGCCGCCGGAGGCGTTCCTCCGCTCCCCGCTCGCCTGGTTGCGGGCCGTCGAACGCTACCGCGCGCGCGTCAGCGGCGGTCCCAACTTCGCCTACGAGCTGTGTCTGGCGCGGGTCGGCGAGCGGGACCGTGGCGAGCTGGACCTGTCCGGCTGGGCTGTGGCCTACAACGGCGCGGAACCGGTCCGGTACGAGACACTCCGGCGCTTCGCCGCGGGCTTCCGCTCGGCGGGATTCGCCACGAGCGCCCACTTCCCCTGCTACGGCCTGGCCGAGGCCACCTTGATCGTGACGTCGACGCCGGTAGCCGAACAACCGACCGCCGTGCGCGCCGACCCGGCCGCACTCCGTCTCGGGTCCCTGACACCTGTCGCCGCGGATGAGCCGGGCAGCACGCTGGTCAGCTGCGGGTACCCGGTTTCCGGGACCGAAGTGCTGGTCGTCGACCCGTCGACCAGCACGACGGTTCCCGACGGCCGAACCGGTGAGATCTGGCTGCGGGGCCCAGGCGTCGCGGCCGGGTACTGGAACCGGCCGGGGGAGACCGCGACGACCTTCGGCGCACACCTCGCGGACACACCCGGCGAGCCCTGTCTGCGGAGCGGTGATCTCGGCGTACTCCTCGACGGCAGGCTCTACATCACCGGTCGACGCAAGGACGTCATCGTCATCCGCGGTGAGAACCACCTCCCGCAGGACCTGGAGCACACCGCGGAACGCGCGGAACCGGCGCTGCGACCCTCCTGCGGGGCAGCCATCTCGGTGGACATCGACAGCGTCGAGAGTGTGGTGCTGTGCTACGAGCTCGCCGCGCCGAAGGACGGGTCCGATGTCGGCCCCGACTTCGGCGCGATCGCCGCGCGGATGCGACAGGCGATCGCGGACCGACACGGCGTCGAGACCCGGCACATCGTGTTCGTGGCGGGCGGCGGCATCCCGAAGACGACGAGCGGGAAGGTGCGCCGGCAACGCTGCCGCCAGCTGTACCTGAACGGTGAACTCCCGGTACTCCGTGTGGTCAGCACCAGCCGATCCGCCGTGCCGGAGCTACCCGACCGAGGGGACATCGCGGCCGTCGAGCCCGTGGCGCGCGCGGCGGCGCTGGCGGCCGCGATCGGACGGACGGCCGCGGCTCTGGCCGGGGCCACCGCAGAGCTGCCGCGTCCGGACGAACCCCTGGTGCGGCTCGGGCTCGACTCGTTGAGCGCAACCGAGCTGCGGCACCTGGTGCAGCGGCGCTACGGGGTGGACCTCGGTGCCACCCCTCTGACCGGCCAGGCGAGCCCGGACGACATCGCCGCGCGGATCCTTGCCGAAAGCAGTGAGAACACCGGGAACACCGGGGCCGTCGTCGACGAGCGCCACGAGGCCTCGCCGGAACATGGTCGGCTCCCGCTCACCGAAGGGCAGGAAGCCCTGTGGTTCGAGCGCGAGCTCGATCCTGGTGGCGCGGCCTACAACCTCTCCCGGGTGCTCCGGATCGACGGGCCACTCGACATCGCGGTCCTGCACCGGGCGCTGGACGCGCTCGTCGCGCGGCACCCGGCGCTGCGGACCAACTTCCCTACGGAGCAGGGCCGCCCGTGGTGCCGGGTGAACCGGACCGGACCGGGCCTGCGGGTGGTCGACGCGACGGCGGACACGGACGACGAGCTGGCCGCTCGCCTGCTCGGACTCGTCGAGCGGCCGTTCGACCTGGCCGCGGCGCCGCCGTTCGCGGCGACGCTGGTGCGCCGGGACGAACGCACCCACGTGCTCGTGCTGGTCGCGCACCACCTCGTGATGGACCTGTGGTCGTTCCTGGTGGTGCTCGACGACCTGCGAGCCTCGTACGAAGCGCGCACCACCGACCTCCCGCCGGAACCGGTCAGCGGCCGGAACCCGCACGCCATCGCGCTGGCCGCCGCGAAGAGCTACCAGCGGTCCCCGTCCTGCGGCCAGGACCGGGATTTCTGGCACCGGACGCTGGCGGACGCGCCATCAGGCCTCGAACTCCCCACCGACCGCCCCCGGCCCCAGCACCGCGACTTCCACGGCGCGACCGAGGAGTTCCGGCTGCCCGCCGAGCTGGTGCGTGAGCTCCGGGCGTTTGCCCGGCAACGGTCCTGCACGCTGTTCACCGTCCTGCTCGCCGCCTACCGGGCGCTGCTGCACCGCTACACCGGCCAGACCGACCTGGTGCTGGGCACGCTGCTGGCCGGGCGGGACTCCGCCGACCTGGCCGATGCCGTCGGCTACTTCGTCCGGGCGGTCCCGCTCCGCTCCCGGTGCCCGCGGGAGGCCTCCTTCGACGCCGTGCTCGCCGACACGGGGATACTGCTGCGCGAGGCCGTCGACCACGGTCGGTACCCGTTCCGGCGCCTGGTCACCGAGCTTGCGCCGGAACGGGATGTCGGCCGCGCCACCCTGGTGCAGAGCCAGTTCGTGCTGCAACAGGAGTACGGCGAGCGGCAGGACGGGACGTTCGCGCTGGCACAGGGTTCCGCGGGTCGGGTCGGGTTCGGTGCGGCGACCGCCGCGCCGCTCGGCGTTCCCCGTCGCTGGTCGCAGCTCGACCTGAGCCTGAGCATGGCGCAGCTGGGTGAGGAGCTGACCGGGTGCTGGGAGTACCGCACCAGTCTGTTCGACCGGGCCACGGTGGCTCGGATGTCCGGGCACTTCACCGAGCTGCTGCGCGCGGTGGTGACGACGCCGGCACACCCGGTGGACGCGATCCCGTTGCGGGACGCAGGCACGGTTCCCGAGGCCGGGCGCTCGCAGGACCGGCCGGACGTCGGCGGTCTGCACCGCCTGATGGCGGCGGCCGTACGCACCCACCCCGACGTGACCGCCGTGCTCGCGGCGGACGGCACGCTGAGCCACGCCGCGCTGTACCGGGCCGCGACCAGGGTCGCGGCGCAGCTGCGCGACCTCGGCGCGGCGCCGGGTGAGCCGGTGGCGGTGTTGCACCGGCGTGGGACCGCGTTGCCGATCGCCTACCTCGCGGTGCTGCACGCCGGATGCGCCGTGCTACCGCTCGACCCGGACGACCCGGCACGACACCACGCCACGATGCTCGCGGACAGCAGGGCCCGGTTCCTGCTCACCGGGGACGACGTGCCGGGCGATGCCGCCGCGCTGCCTGTTCAATGCCTGGACACCACGGTGTCGGCCCGGCGATCGGGCGACCGGTACTCGGCGTGGGTTCACCCGGAACAGCCCGCATACCTGCTGTACACGTCCGGGTCCACCGGTGCCCCGAAAGGTGTGCTGGTGCCGCACCGCGGCATCGTCAACCGACTGTGCTGGATGCAGGAACACTACCGACTCGCGCCCGGCGAGCACGTGTTGCACAAGACCCCGGTCGGCTTCGACGTCTCGTGGTGGGAGCTGTGCTGGCCGCTCATCGCCGGGGGGACCCTGGTGCTCGCGCCGCCCGATGTGCACCGCGACCCGCGCGGAATCGCGGAGGTCATCACCCGCGCCGCGATCAGTACCATCCACTTCGTGCCGAGCATGCTCTCGCCGTTCCTGGCCGAGATCGCGAGCGCGGGCTCCGCACCCACCGCGTCCGGGTTGGGGGCCTCCCCACTGCGCCGGGTGCTGTGCAGCGGTGAAGCGCTGCCCGCCACCACGAGGGCGCGGTTTTTCGAGCTCTTCGGTGCCGGGACTTCCGGCGCCGAACTGCACAACCTCTACGGTCCCACCGAGGCTTCCATCGACGTCACCGCTTGGCGTTGCGCGCCGTCCGAGGACGGACCGGTGCCGATCGGGCTGCCGATCAGCAACATGTCGGCCCAGGTGCTCGACAGCCGGCTCCGCCCCGTGTCGAGGCCGATCGCGGGGGAGTTGTTCCTCGGTGGTGCGGGTCTCGCCACCTGCTACGTCGCGGACCCGGCGAAGACGGCAGCGGCGTTCCTGCCGGATCCCGGTGGCACGGGCAGCCGCGTCTACCGCACCGGCGATCAGGCCCGGCACCGGACGGACGGTGCGCTGCTCTTCCTCGGCCGCACCGACCACCAGGTGAAGCTCGGCGGGCAGCGGGTCGAGCTCGGCGAGGTGGCCGAGGTGCTGCGCGCCCAGCCGGGAGTGACCGACGCGGCGGCGGTGGTGCGTGACGGCAGGCTGATCGGCTACGTCTGCGGACCGGACGCGCCTGCGCCGGCCGAGCTGCGCGAGCGGCTGCGGCGTCTGGTGCCCACCCGGGTGGTGCCTGCCCGGATCGTGCCGGTCGAGGCCCTGCCGGTCACCCGCAGCGGCAAGCTGGACGACTGCGCTCTGCCCGCCCCGGGGGCGGATCCGGAGCAGCGGACGAGCCCGGCACGGACGCCGACCGAGCGCAGGCTCGCCGACCTGTGGTCCGCAGGTCTTGCCGGGCCCGGGATCGACTCCGGGATCGACGTGAACACCGACTTCTTCACCCTCGGCGGAGACTCGATCAGCGCGATCTCGATCGCGGCGGCGGCGCGAGAGGCCGGGGCGGGCTTCACGGTGGCCGAGCTGATGGCCCACCCGACCATCGCTGCCCTGGCCGCGCACCTCGACACCCGACCCGACACCGCCGAGGCGGCGGTGCAGGCCCTGGCCCCGTTCGCCCTGGCCCCGTCCACCCTGCGCCCGCAGCCGACGGGGCGGGAGGGGTTGGTCGACGCGTATCCGGTCTCGATGGCGCAGCGGGCGTTGCTGGCACACCGGGAGAACGACCCCGCGTACGAGGTGTACCTGACCAGCGTCGCGGTCGCTGCCGCGCTGGTGCCCTCCGCGCTGGCGCGGGCCGTTCGCCTCGTACTGGCCCGGCACCCGTACTTGCGTTCCTCCTTCGACCTCACCAGCCACGCGGAGCCGGTGCAGCTCGTGTGGGGTGACGTGCCGCGGCTGCCGCTCGAGGTGGTGGACCTGGGCGGCGACCCGGCGCGCGAGGATCGGTTCACCGCTTGGATGGCAGCCGCGCGCAAGCGGCACTTCGACCTCGACCACGGCCCGCTCGCGCGGTTCACCGCGCACGACTTCGGTTCCGGCTTCCGGCTCACCGTCAGCAGCTTCGCGCTCGACGGCTGGTGCACCGCGCTGGTGCTCACCGAGGCGTTGCACGCATACCGGGCAGCCGTGCACGGCGAGACGTGGCGGCCGGCTCCGCTGCAGACCGGTTATGCCGACTTCGTCGCTCTGGAGCGGGCGGCGACGCGCTCACCGGAGTGCCACGCGTTCTGGGCAGCGGAGCTGCACAACGCCGAACCGTCCACGTTGCCGCGGCGGTCACCCGAGCCAGCGGCGTCGCGGCCGACCCTCCAGCAGCGCACCGTCCTGGAGGTCGACGACGGTGTGCGGGACGGTCTCCACGCGCTCGGCGCCGAGCTGGGCGTGGGGCTCAAGCACGTCCTCCTCGGCGTGCACCTGCGCGTGGTGCGGGCGCTGACCGGCGCACCCGACACCATCACCGGCTTGGAGACCAACGGCCGGCCGGAACGCCCGGACGGGGACCGGGTGGTCGGCGTGTTCAACAACATCCTCCCGTTGCGCGTCCAGGTGTCCGCGGGCGCGAGCTGGGCAGAGCTGGCCCGCTCCGCGTACGCCGCCGAGCGCCGGACGTCGCCGCACCGCCGCTATCCGCTGGTCGCCCTGAACCGCGAGTTCGGCGCCGGGTCGCTGTTCGACACGCTCTTCGTCTACACCCACTTCCACCTCTACCGTGACGTGTCCGCGGTGGACGACCTGGAGATCTCCGATCTGCAGGCCCCCGACCAGACCTACGTGCCGTTGACCGCGCACTTCAACGTCGACGCCGCGTCCGGCAGCCTGCGACTGCTGCTGGAAGCGGACCCGGCCGAGGTCCCGGCCGAGCAGGTGGCGGAGATCGGCCGGCTGTTCTCCACCGCGCTCAGCGCCGCGGCGAGCCACCCCCACGAGGCCTCGTCGGACTGGGGAGAGGCAGCCACCACACCTGTCGACCACGCGTCGGCTCCTGATCCCGCCCCGGACCTCCCTCCGGAGATCGGCCCGGATCTCACCGTGCACGAGCTGGTCGAGGCCGCTGTGCGCCGTGGGGCGGACCGGACCGCGTTGGTGGAGGGTGGGAAGCACGTCAGCTACCGGGGTCTGTGGACGGCGTCGGCACAGTTCGCCGAGGTGCTGCAGGCGTTCCCCGTCGGGCCGGACGCCGTGGTCGGCCTATGGGCGGAGCGCAGCGTGGACTACGTCGTGGCGCTGCTGGCGGTGCTCCGTGCGGGTGCGGCTCATCTGCCGATCGACCCGGAAACCCCGCCGGAGCGGGTTGCCGCCCTGCTCACCGAAGCGGATGCGGCCCTGCTGGTGCTGCCCCAGCGGGTGCCGGTGCCCGAGGGCGTCGACCCGGGAGCTGTGCTGCGGATGGGCACCAGGTCCGGGAACGGGTTGCGGCGCCCGCGGCTGCGCGGCGCGCACCTGGCCTGCGTCCTGGCCACGTCGGGCTCCGCCGGGCGGCCGAAGCTGGTCGGCGTGCACCACCAGGGTCTGGCCCACTACCTGCGCTGGTGCGTACCCGCATACGGCATCACCGAGCGGACGAACGCGCCGGTGCACTCGTCACCGGCCTTCGACCTCACCGTCACGAGCCTGCTCGCGCCGCTGACCGCCGGGGGCACGGCGCACCTGCTGGCCGGCGCGGACGTCACGAGACTGGGCACGGCACTGGCCACCGGGCGCCACACGCTGGTGAAGATCACCCCGTCGCACCTGTCCGCGGTGGCGGCGCAGCTCGCCGCGCAACGCCGCACGCTCAGCGGGCTCACCGTGGTGGCTGGGGGTGAGCAGTTGGACGGCAAGCAGGTGGCCGCGTTGCGGTCCGTCGTGCCGGATGCCGCGCTGTTCAACGAATACGGCCCCACCGAGACCGTCGTGGGCTGCTGCGTGCACGAGGTGGGTGCCGTGGGAGGGGGGCCGGTGCCGATCGGCGGCCCGATCGCGGGCAGTTCGGCGGCGGTCCTGGACGCGCCGGTCGGCCTGTCGGGCGAGCTCGCGGTCGGCGGGCCCGGGGTCACCAGGGGCTACCTCGGCCGTCCGGCGGTCACCGCAGGGGTGTTCGTGCCCGACCCGGACCGGCCGGGCGCCCGCCGCTATCGCACCGGTGACCTGGTTCGCCCGCTGCCGGGGGGCGAGCTCGTCTTCCGCGGACGCGTCGACCGGCAGGTGAAACTGCGCGGCTACCGGGTGGACCTCGGCGAGATCGAGCACGCGCTGACCGCACACCCGGCCGTGGCCGGCGCCGCGGTCGTGCTCGGGGAGACCCCCGCCGGCACGCCCCGGCTCGTCGCCTACTGGTGCGGTACGTCGGAGGACTCGGAGCTGCAGGACTGGCTCCGACGACGGCTGCCGGCCCGCCTGGTCCCGGCCGAGCTCCGGCGGCTGGCCGCGTTGCCGCTCACCGGCAACGGCAAGGTCGACCACGCGGCACTGGTCGCGCGCCCGGAGCCCCGGGACCGGCTGGTGGACCGGATCGAACTGCTGACCGACGAGGAGGCGGCCCGGCTGCTTCGGATGGCACGCAGGCAGGCGGACCAGCCGGATGAGCCAGGAGGTCGCCATGGCCGAGCCTGACCCGCGCATCGCGCAATTGTCCGAGACCAAACGGGAGCTGCTGGGCCTGTGGCTGGCCGGCGGTCCCACCGTCGCCGACCCGCCGGTGCCGCGCACCGCCGCGGAGCAGACCGTCGCCGAGATCTGGCGGGAAGTCCTCGACCTCGACGAGGTCGGGCTCGACGACGACTACTTCGCCCTCGGCGGGGACTCCGTGCACGCCATCGTGATCGTGGCGAAGCTGGAGCTGGCCGGGCTGCGGATCTCCGCCCAGGACCTGTTCGGCCTGGCCACCGTGCGTGCCGTCGCGGAGCGGGCCGGCCCCAGCACCGCGCCGTCGCCGGTGGTCGCCGACCCCCAGTCCGCCGACCGCCGGCCCGCGGACCACTCGCTCAGCCCGATGCAGGAGGGGATGCTCTACCACTCGGTCGGTGGCAGCAGCCCGGGCGCCTACGTGGTCCAGGTCTGCTGCTCACTGACCGGGGAGCTGGACCCGGAGGCGTTCCGCGCGGCGTGGATCGCCGTGACGGCCGCGACGCCCGGGCTGAGGGTGTCGTTCGACTGGACCGACCGTGCGCGGCCGCACCAGGTGGTCACCGACGGAGCCACGCCGGACATCCACCACCTCGACTGGAGGGACCGCAACGGTCCGGACCGGCAGGCGGCCCTGGTGGACCTCCTGGACCGGGACCGCGAACGCGGCTTCGACCTCGGCCGGGCTCCGTTGTTCCGGCTGACCCTGGTGCGCGAGTCCGACGCGCGGTACCGGTGTGTGTGGACGCACCACCACCTCGTCCTGGACGGCTGGTCCCAGCAGTTGGTGCTCGCGGACGTCCTGGCGACCTACGAGGCACTGCTCGCCGGCGTCGAACCCCACCTGCCGCGGCGCCCCGGCATGCCCGACTACCTGACCTGGCTGCACGGGCAGGATCGCGCCGCCGCCGACGCGTTCTGGAACCAACAGTTCATCGGGCTGCCGGGACCGACCAGGATCGCCCGGCCCGGGTGCGTGCGAGGCCAGGTCATCGCGCCACGCAGAGGTGAGGTCGTGGTGACCGTGCCCGCGGCGCGGACCACTGATCTGGACGGACTGTGCCGCGGCAACGGTCTCACCGTGAGCACCGCACTCTACGGGGCGTGGGGGTTGGTGCTGTCGGAGTTGTCCGGACGCGACGACGTCGTCTTCGGGGCCACGGTGTCCGGTCGTCCCCCGACGCTCCCCGGATCGACGGAGATGATCGGTCTGCTCATCAACACCGTGCCGCTCCGGATGCGCTGTGCCGAAGGCGGGACGGCCCTGTCGTGGCTGCGCGAGCTGCAGGACCGCCTGGCCGGCATGCGTGAGCACGGGCACGTCCCGCTCGCCGACATCACCCGATCCGTCGGTCTGCACCGTCGCGACACCATGTTCGACACGATCGTGGTGGTCGAGAACTTCCCCACCACGGTGACCGAGGAGACCTGGGGCGCACTGGCCATCGGGGATGTGCGCACCGTCATCGACGAGGGCTACCCGCTGGTGCTGGAAGTGGTGCCAGGGACGGAGCTACGGCTGCGGGCCCGGCACGACCCGGCTCGGCTCGACGCCGCTGAGGTGACGGGCCTGCTCGAGGCAGTCACCGAATGTCTCGGCGCGCTGATCGCCGACCCCGAGCAGCCACCGTCCGAGCTGCGGACCCTGCTGGCCGGACGGCTCCGGCAGCACCGAGAACGGACGTTCCAGGCTCGTCGGAACGCGGCCGGCCAGCAGCTGGTGGCCGCGCGGCGGCAGGCGATGGGGCCATCCGGTCGAACTGAGACGACAGACAGGGGGGACGGCGCATGACGCTGGTCGTGGTGACTGGTGCGGGCGGGTTCGTGGGAGGCCACCTGGTCCGGGCGGTGCGGGCACAGTACCCGCACGCGCAGGTGCGCGGTACGGACATCCACCACCCCGAGTACGGGCGCAGCGAAGCCGACCAGTTCCTGGTGGCCGACCTCCGCGAGCGGGATCGCTGCGCCGAGGCGGTTGCCGGGGCGGACGTCGTCTTCGCCCTGGCGGCCAACATGGGCGGGATCGGGTGGACGCACGCCGCACCGGCCGAGATCCTGCACGACAACCTGCTGATCTCGGTCAACACCATGGACGCGTGCCGCGAGGAGGGCGTGCGCACGGTCGTCTACACCTCGTCGGCCTGCGTCTACCCCGGCTCCCTCCAGCGGGAGCCGGACAGCGCTCCGCTGCGCGAGACGCCGGTGCTCCCCGCCGAGCCCGACATGCAGTACGGCTGGGAGAAGCTCACCACCGAGATCCTCTGCGAGACCTATCGCGAGACATACGACATGGACATCAAGGTGGCCCGGCTGCACGCGATCTACGGGCCGCAGGGCAGCTACAGCGGGCTGCGCGCCAAATCCCTGTCGATGCTCTGCGGCAAGGTCGCCGCAGTGCCGGGGGACCGTGGCGAGATCGAGGTATGGGGCGACGGCACCCAGACCAGATCTTACTGCTACGTCGACGACTGTGTCACCGGCCTGCTCCGCCTGGCGGAGTCGCCGGTCGACCAGCCGGTGAACATCGGGTCCGAGGAGCGGGTCAGCATCAGTGAGCTGGTCGCCAGGATCGCGCACATCGCGGGAAAGGAGATCACCACGCGCTACCTGCCGGACAAGCCGGTCGGGCCGTTGGGCCGGGTGTCGGACAACGCACTGTGCCGCAGGTTGCTCGGTTGGCAGCCGGACACCTCACTCGACGACGGGCTCCGCCGCACCTACCGCTGGATCGAGGAGCAGGTTGCCGCGCACCGTTCCGGAGAGGTGGTCACACGGTGAGCCCCGAGCACAACAAGGCGATCGCCGGCGCACGCGACCTGGGCAGGTTGCTGCTCGGCCACTCCCAGCGCTACCGCGACGCGAAGCTGCAGGACGTGGTCACTGCCGCGCTGCGCGACAGCGGAGCAGGCCGCAGCCGGGTCCTCAGCGTGCTGAACGGCAGCATCCGGGTACGACAGGAGCTGGCCTACGCACTACGGCTGGAACCGCGGCGGCTGTGGACCAAGCTCACCTTCGCCCGGCGCACCGCGGCCGTCCCATCCCGCACGCAGTCGCTGTCCTTGCTGTGCCCGACCAGGAATCGCGTGGCCAACCTGGCCGAGTTCCTGCGCAGCGTGCACCGGACGGCTGCCGCACCCGGCCGGATCGAGGTGCTGGCTTACGTCGACGAGGACGACCCGGCCCTGCCCGAGTACCGGGAGCTGTTCGCCCATGCACGGCTGCGCTTCGCCGGGCTGGCCCGGTGCGCCCTGCATGTCGGGCCGCCGATCGGTGTGGCCGCGGCGTGGAATCACCTCGCCGAGCAGGCCGAGGGCAATTTCCTGCTGATGGCCAACGACGACCAGCTCTACGTGGACCACGGCTGGGACGTCGCCCTCGACCGGCGGGTGGCCGAGCTGACCGTGATGCACGAGGACGCCGTGCTCTGCCTGTACTTCGACGCCGCGCAGTACGCCGACGGCGGTCGGGACTTCCCGATCGTGAGCAGGTCCTGGTACGAGACCCTCGGCTACTTCGTGCCGACGATCTTCCAGCAGTGGGAGGTCGAGCAGTGGGTCTTCGACCTCGCGGAGCGGCTGGGCAGGCTGTACGCGGTGTCCGGGGTGTTCGTCGAGCACCGGCACTACCAGGACTACAAGGCCCCGTTCGACGAGACCTACCAGCGGCACCGCATGACCAGGAACAAGTCCTTCGCCGACCACGCGCTGTTCCTGCGCACCGAAGCCGAGCGGGTCGCCGAGACCGCCAAGCTCGCGGCCCGCGTGGCGCGAGGACATCAGGACGGCCCGGCGAACGGGCGCCGGGTGGGGCTGACCGAGGCCTTGAGCGAGCGGGTCCGTGAGCGTTACCGCGCACTCATCGACGAGCTGCATGCCGTCGCACAGCATGAGGCCGCGGCGCAGTGCGCCGACCTGGCGGTACGTCAGGGCCTGTGGGCCTCGTCGCTGCACCGCCCGGTCGAGTACGACCCGGAACTGCCGGTGGTGACGGAGCATGACGCGCAGGACCTGTGGTTCACCGCCCACCTGGCTGCCCGGCACCATGCGATCGCGGCCGAGCTGCGTGCGGAGTTCGGGGCGCGGAGCCCGGACCGGGAGGACGGGGGAGCCGAGCCGCTGCCCCTCTACAGCGACGGTACGTGGACCGCCGCCGCGGCGGCACTGCCCGTCACCAGGGCGGCCCTGGACGACATCCCCGAAGCCCTGCTCTTCCCCGGCGCGGTGGTCGAGCTGTGGTCCCTGCGCTCGGCGACGCGCTCGGCGCCGACCTGCGGTCCGAGCAACGCCTTCCTGAGGGTCGAGTTCGGCGTCGTGGTCACGGCGGAGAGCGGTATCAGGGTCGCCGATCGCACCAGCTCCTGGCCGGAGGGCGGTTGCCTGGCCTTCGACGACGGGCTGGAGCGGGAGCGCTGGAACCGGGGTGGCAGCCCGAACTTCGTGCTGGGCTTCCGGGTGCCACGCACCGAGGAGCTCACGTCGGGTCGACCGGTTCCGCAGCGCGCGGTCCAGGCGAGGCGGTGACCGGCATGTGCGGAATCATCGCTGTCTTCGGCGGCGGGTTCTCGTCGTCGGACGTGGCCGCGGCCGTGGAGATCCTGCGGCCCAGGGGTCCGGACGGGACCGGGATCTGGACCGCTGCGTCCGGCCGGGCAGTACTCGGGCACACCCGGCTCGCCGTGGTCGACCCTGCCGGCAGCGCTCAACCGCTCCGGGATGAACTCGGCGAGACCGCGGTTGTCGTCAACGGGGAGTTCTACGACTACCAGCGGATCCGCCACGATCTGGCGCGCACCGGGCACGCCTGCCGCACCGGCGGGGACAGTGAACTCGCTCTGCGGCTCTACCGCAGGGACGGGCACCAGGCGTTGAGCGAGCTGCGCGGCGAATTCGCCTTCGCGTTGTGGGACGAGCGCCGGGGCGAGGTGTTCGCCGCGCGGGACCGGTTCGGCATCAAGCCGCTCTACTACGCCGAACGGGATGGCCGGCTGTACCTGTCGTCGGAGATCAAGGCGCTGCTGGCCTGCGGCGTGCCGGCGAGGTGGGACCTGGCTGCCTACGCCGCACACCTGCAGCTGGCGCTGCCACCGGACCGGACGCTGTTCGCCGGGGTGCGCCAGCTGCCGCCAGGGTGCTACCTCGTGGCAGGCGAGCGCGGCGTCACGGTTCGCCGGTACTGGGACCTGGACTACCCGACCGCGGAGGAACTGGCCGAGGCCGAGCATCGGGCGCCGGACGCGCTCGACGAGCACCTGGCGGACGTGCGCTCGGCCCTGGACGAAGCAGTGCGGCTGCGCACGGTCGCCGACGTGCCCCTGGCCTGCCATCTCAGCGGGGGCGTCGACTCGTCGGCGGTGACCGCGCTCGCTGCGCGGCACGCCCCGGTCAGCAGTTTCACCGTCCAGTTCCCGGACGTCGCCCTGGACGAGAGCCCGGTCGCGGTGCGCACCGCCGCCCGGCTCGGTCTGCCCCACCACCGGGTCGGTGTCGCGCCCGCGGATGTCGCCGAGCACCTGGCGGCCACGCTGCGGGCGGGGGAGATGGTGCAGGAGAACTCGCACGGGGTGGCGAGGTTCCTGCACAGCGCCGCCATTCGCGCCGGCGGGTTCAAGGTCGCCTTGGCGGGCGAAGGGGGCGACGAGCTGTTCGCGGGATACCCACAGTCCCAGCGGGACCTCGCGCTCAGCCGGGACCCGGCCGCCCTGAACCGGGCCAGAGCGGGCTATCGCAAGCTGTCCGAATTCGGTGCACCGCGGCACCTGCGCAGTACCCTGGACCGTCTCGGATTCCTCCCGAACTGGCTCACCGAGCGGCACCTGACGGTCGTGGGTCCGTCCCGGGCCCTGCTCCGCCGCGAGTTCGCCGACCTGCTGGCCGAGACGGACGCCTGCGCTCCGCTCCTGGACCAGTCCCGCTCCCAGCTCGACGGCCGGTCGCCGCTGCACCAGTCCTCGTACCTGTTCGCGAAGGGCTGGCTGGCCAACTACATCCTGGCGGCCGAGCGGCTCGACGCCACACACGCGGTCGAGGTGCGACTGCCGTTCCTCGACCATCACCTGTTCGCCGCCGCCCGGACCGCCGCCCTGTCCTGGTACGCACCTGGGGGCCGCGCCAAGCACGTGCTCCGCGAGGCCGTACGCGGAGAGCTGTCCGACGAGGTCTACTCAGGTGGAAAACGCGGCTTCTTCGCCCCGCCCGCGGTCGCCGACAGCGGACTGCTCGAACTCCTGCGCGACCTCACCTCCGACTCGGCGATGCGCGACAACCCCTGCTACGACCCGATTGCGGTGCGGAGGTTGCTCGAAGAGATGCGCGACCGGCCCGCCGACCGACAGGCGGGCAACGACCGCCTGCTGCATCTGGTGGCGGGGACCAGCCTGCTGACCACCGAGTTCGGCATGACCGCCGGCGCTGGACAGACCGTGGGAGGCAGCCGTGACTGAGCCGGGCCGGGCAGAGGTGCTTGCCGGCGACTCGGACGCCGAGGCAGCCGAGTTGCAGCGGCGGATCGCCGCGCTGCCGCCAGATCGCCGAGCGCTGTTCGACGAGGCGTTCCGCGCGGGACTGGCCGCGAACGGCTCGCCCGGTCCCGCGGCCGCAGGTGTGAGCCCGGCGCGGCCGTCATTCGGCCAGGAGCGGATGTGGGTGCTCAGCCAGCTGACACCGACCGCGTACAACTACGCCACCGCGGTGCGGCTGCGTGGTCCGCTCAACCTGGTCGCGCTGCGCGCCGCGGTCGATGCCGTGGCATGCCGCCAGGAGTCGTTGCGCACCAGCCTGATCCACACCGACGACGGCACGCTGGCGTGCTCGGTCGCCGCGCGGGTGGCGGTGCCCTTCCGGATCGTGGACCTCGGTCGGGCCGGGGAGCCCGAGCTCCTCGAACGGCTCGTGGCGGCCGAGACGAGACGTCCTTTCGACCTCCGGCACGGCCCGCTGCTGCGGCCCGTGGTGTTCCAGCTCGGTCCCGCCGACCACGTGGTGCTCCTGGTCATGCACCACGTGATCACCGACGGCTGGTCCAACGGCGTGCTGGCGCAGGACCTGTCGGAGAGCTATCGGGACCTGGTCGCCGGGCGGCCGGTGCGACTGCCCGCCCCCGACTTCGGCTACCGCGACTTCGCCGCCTGGCAGCGGGGTCGGACCGACGGCCCGGAGTCGCTGGAGCTGACCGCCTTCTGGCGGCACCGGCTCGCCGACCTGCCGCGCACCGAGCTGCCGCTGGATTACCCACGGCCGGCCACCGAGCGGGGTGCAGGAGCCAACCACAGCCTGATGCTCGGACCCGACCTCGCCGCTGGCCTCGAGCAGCTGTGCCGGGAGAGCGGCGGATCGCTGTTCATGCTCGTCCTCGCCGCGCTGGCGGTGGTGCTGCGCGCGACGACCGGGCAGACCGACCTCACGGTCGGGACGCTGGTGTCGGGGCGCACCCGGCCGGAGTTCGAACGCCTGATCGGCTACTTCGTCAATGTCGTGCTGCTGCGTCTGACGGTCGTGGACGACCAGAGCTTCCGGGAGACCTGGGCGGGCGTACGCGAGGCCGTGCGGAACAGCCTGGCCCATCAGGAACTGCCCTACGAACGGCTCCTGGAGCTGCACCGCGAGACCGGCGCGGGCGGGAGCCCGGTCCGCGTGCTCTGCGTGGCCCAACAGGCGCAGCCGTCGCTCGACCTGCCGGAGCTGGACTCCGAGCAGCTCGACATCGAGCTGGGTGCCGCGCAGTTCGACCTGTTGGTGGAGGTCAGCAAGGGGGCATCCGGGATCAGGATCTCCTGCCAGTACGACGTCGACCTGTTCGCCGAGCCTACGATCGGGCAGCTCGCCGAACACCTGCGTACCGTGCTCGCGGGCGCTGTGCGGGACGCGGGCCGGACAGGTGCCGAACTGCTGGCCGAACCGCAGGGGCGCACCGGGCATGCGCCGGCGTCCCTGGGGGCGGAGAGTGTTGCCACCCTGTTCGAACAGCAGGTGGACCAGGCCCCGGATGCGATCGCGTTGTACGACGGCCTGCACACGGTCACCTACCGCGCACTGGACCGGCGCGCGAACCAGCTCGCGGATATGCTCGCCGCGCACGGGGTGGTGCCGGGTGACCGCGTGGCCTGCTGCCTGCCTCGTTCGGCGCACGCGGTGCTCGCACTGCTCGCGGTGCTCAAGATCGGGGCCGCCTACGTGGCGGTCGCCCCGGACCAGCCCGCGGAGCGGATCAGCAGCATCCTCGGCGACGCCCGACCGATGTGCGTGCTCACCAGTACCGAGTTCGAACACCGCTGTGCCGCCGTGGACGGTCCACAGATCCTGGTGGACGCGCTGGGTGCGGAACTCACGGGACGGCCCGCCCACAGGCGCTGGCGGCCCGTGCATCGTGACGCGGTTGCCTACCTGGTCTACACCTCCGGGTCGACCGGCGTGCCGAAAGGCGTGCTCGGCACGCACCGCGGCGTGATCAACCGGGTTCGGTGGATGCAGCGCGCTTACCCGGCCGGCGACGCCGAGGTCTGGGCGGCCCGGGCGTCGCCCGGCTTCGTCGACGCGGTGTGGGAGACCTTCGGCCCCCTGTTGTCCGGCGTGCCTCTGGTGGTGGTCGGCCCCCAGGACACCGCGGACCCGGCCCGACTGGTCGAGGTGCTCGCGTCAGGGCGGGTGACCCGGCTGGTGGCCGTCCCGTCGTTGCTGCGCATCCTGCTCGACGACCGCCCGAACCTGGAGTATGACCTACCGCACCTGCACACCTGGGTCAGCAGCGGAGAAGCCCTCAGTGCCGGACTGGCCGAGCGGTTCCACCGGCGGCTGCCGGGGCGGCGGCTGCTCAATCTCTACGGCAGCGCCGAGGTGGCCGCCGACGCGACCGCGTTCGAGGTGGTAGCCGGTGCGAACCGGACCACGGTCCCGATCGGCACCGCCCTCGACGGGGTGCGCACCGAGGTGCTGACCCCGTCGGGTGTGCCGGCTCCCGTGCTGGGCGTCGGCGAGCTGCACATCGGGGGCGCCGGTCTCGCCCTCGGCTACCATCATCGCCCGGCGGAGACCGCCGCCCGCTTCCTGCCGGCGCCCGGGGAGCGCGGCCGGCGCCGGTTCCGCACCGGCGACGAGGTCCGCCGCCGGGCGGACGGCACCCTGGACCATCTCGGCCGGCTGGATGCCCAGGTGCAGATCCGGGGGCACCGGGTCGAGCCCGGTGAGGTGGAGCGTGCCCTGCGACAGCACCCCAGGGTCCGGGAGGCCGCCGTCACCGCCCAGATGGACGCGGTCGGCGACCGGTCACTCGTCGCGTACGTGGTGCCGGCGGACGGCACCGGCACCGAGCTGCCTGGTGACCTGACCGTCTTTCTGCGACAGCGGCTTCCGGCGTACGCCGTGCCGGCCGCGACGGTCCCGCTGCCCGAGCTGCCGTTGAACGCGAGCGGCAAAGTTGACCGCCTGCACCTGCCCCGTCCCGGCCGGGTGCCGGGAAGGCCGGCCCCGGCAAGCGTGGGTACACCGACGCAGGCCGTCGTGCTCGACGTCTTCGAGGAGGTCCTACCCGTCGCCACCCGACCGGACGTCGCCGACGACTTCTTCCTGCTGGGCGGGCATTCGCTGCTCGCCGCCCACGTGGCTGCCGTGTTACGTGCGCGACTGGGCGTCGAGGTCGGGCTGGGCGACCTCCTCGCGGCTCCCACGGCCGCCGCCCTGGCCGCACGTCTGGAGCGCGGCGCGGCGCCTTTGACTGCGGCGCGCACCGCGCCCGGTTCGGCGGCGCAGGTGGTGCCCGATCCGGCGGCGTTGCACGCGCCCTTCCCACTCACCGAGATCCAGCGGGCCTACCTGGTCGGCCGCGACGCCGAGTTCGATCTCGGCAAGGTCGCCACCCACGCCTACCTGGAGCTGAGCGCGGCCGGTCTCGACGTCGAGCGGTTCGAGAACGCGCTGAACGAGGTGGTCGGACGGCACCCGATGCTGCGGGCCGTGATGTCCGACGACGGCACGCAGCGAGTGCTGGGGTCGGTGCCGCGATACCGGGTCGCCTACCAGGACCTGCGGCAGGACAGCAGCTCCAAGCGGCACGAGCGACTGCTTCGCTGGCGCGAGGAGCTGTCCCACCAGGTGCTGCCCGCGGACCGGTGGCCGTTGTTCGACATTCGGGTCTCCCAGCTGTCCGACCGGGACGCGGTGGTGCACGTCAGCATCGACGCCCTGATCTGCGACGCCTACAGCTTCGGCCTGGTGATGACCGAACTCGCGGATCGCTACACGGGACGTGGCGACGGGTATCCGCCGCTGAACCTCACCTTCCGGGACTACGTACTGGCCGAACAGCGTCGCCGCCTGGAGCCGTCCTACGAGCAGGCCCAGGCGTACTGGCAGAACCGGCTCGCGGACCTGCCGGCCGGCCCGGAGCTGCCGATGGAAACCACGCCGGAGGACATCGACCGGCCTCGGTTCGTGCGTCGTTCCGGGCGGCTGGAACCGGACGACTGGTCGATGCTGAAAGCTATGGCCGCCGAACACGGTCTGACCGCGTCCGCCCTCCTGCTGAACGCCTTCGTCGAGATCGTGACCCGGTGGAGCAGGCAAGCGCACTACAGCCTGATGCTCACGGTGTTCCAGCGCGAACCGCTGCACCCCGACGTCGGCAGCCTGGTCGGTGACTTCACCTCGCTGTCCGTGCTCGAGGTCGACCGCCGCGCCGGGACGACCACCGGGACGACCTTCGCCGACCACGCCCGCGCGCTGCAGCAGCGGCTGTGGGAGGACTTGGACCACGCCCAGGCCAGTGGGGTCGAGGTGATGCGGCAGTGGACCCGGTTGCGTGGCTTACCCCCGCGCCTGCTGACGCCGGTGGTGTTCACCTCGAACCTGCCGGTGGCCGACGCGGTCGGCGGCGAAGCCGCGAGTTCCCCCTTCGGCCGGGTCGGCTTCGGGGTCACCCAGACACCTCAGGTGCACCTGGACCACCAGGTCAGCGAGCAGGACGGGGCGCTGGTCTTCAACTGGGACGCAGTGGACGAGCTGTTCAGCCCCGGCGTGGTCGACGGCATGTTCGAGGCGTATCAGCGGCTGCTCGGCGAGCTGGTCGTGGACGAGTCCGGGTGGACGAACCCCCTGGGAACCACGCTCCCGGAGCCGCAGGCGGCCGTGCGGGCGGCCGTCACCGTCGAGTCCGAGGCCGCTCGGGCCCGCTGCCTGCACGACGCCGTGTTTGCGATGGCCGAGCGGAAGCCGGACCAGGTGGCGGTGATCGACGGTCGGACTCGGATGACCTACCGCGAACTGGCCCTGCGGTCGCACCAGGTCGCGCACACGCTGCTCGGCGGGGGCGGCCCGCGGGACACCCTGGTCGGGATCGCTGTCCGCAAGGGCTGGCAGCAAGTGGTCGCCGCGCTCGGTGTGCTGGATGCCGGGATGGCGTTCCTGCCGCTGGACGTCGACCTGCCGCAGTCGCGACTGCGGCACCTGATGGAACGCGGCGAGCTGCGGACCGTGCTCACCGGGGGCGAACCGGCGGAGCAGCTGCCGCGACCGGCGGGGGTGCGCGTGGTGGACCTGGACAGCCCGGCGGACCTCGATCCGGGCACTGCACCGCCGGCGGTGCCCGTCGATCCCACCGACCTGGCCTACGTCGTGTTCACCTCCGGCTCCACCGGAACGCCCAAGGGCGTCATGATCGACCATCGCAGCGCGGCCAACACCATCGACGCGGTCAACCAGCGGTTCGGGATCGGTCCGCACGACCGGGTGCTGGCCGTGTCCTCGCTCAGCTTCGACCTCGCCGTCTACGACCTGTTCGGACCGCTGGCGGTCGGGGGCACGGTGGTGCTGCCGGAACACGGGAAGCGGCGCGACCCGGCGCACTGGGCCGACCTGGTCCGGCAGGAGCGGATCACCGTCTGGAACTCGGTGCCCGCGCTCGCGGGCGTGCTCGCCGACTACGTCGAGCCGCTGGCACCGGACGCCCTCGCCTCGCTCCGGCTGGTGATGCTCAGCGGTGACTGGATCCCCATAGCCCTGCCCGACAGGATCCGCGCGCTCGCCGAGAGCGCGACGGTGCTGAGCCTCGGCGGCGCGACGGAGGGATCCATCTGGTCGGTCTGGTACCCGGTCGGCGTGGTGGAACGGGACTGGCCCAGCATCCCCTACGGCGTCGCCATGCCCGGCCAGTCCGCGCGCGTGCTCGACGAGCACCTGCAGCCGCGCCCGGACTGGGTGGCCGGCGAGCTTTACCTCGGCGGCCACGGCGTGGCCCTGGGATACTGGCGCGACCAGGATCAGACCGCGTTCCGGTTCCCGCTCGACCCCGAGACCGGCAGGCGGCTCTACCGGACCGGCGATCTGGCCCGGCATCTGCCGGACGGCAACCTGGAGTTCCTCGGCCGCGAGGACGGCCAGGTGAAAGTCAGCGGCTACCGCATCGAACTGGGCGAGGTCGAGGCGGCGGTGCAGCGGCTCCCCGGCGTGCAGGCTGCCGCCGTTGTCGCGGTGGGCGCACCCGGCGCGGAACGGCGGCTCGTCGCCTTCTTCGTGCCGGAGCCGGGAACGGTTCCCGAACCCGCCACCCTGCGGTCCCAGCTCGGGGACCTCCTGCCGGGGTACATGGTGCCTGCCCTGTTCCGCGAACTGGATCGGATCCCCTTGACCACCAACGGGAAGGTCGACCGATCCGCCCTGCAGGAGCAGGCGTCGCGCCGGAACCGGCCCGCCCGGACAGCAGTGCCTGCCGACTCCGCGCGCGTCGCCCGGTTGCGCGAGGGCCTCGGTGCGATCTGGGCAGAGCTGTTGTCCGTGCCGGCGGTGCGGCCGGAGGACGACTTCTTCGCCCTCGGCGGCACCTCTCTGGAGGCGATCCGGCTGATCACGAAGCTCCAGGAGTTCCTGGGTGTGCGCATCCAGCTGACCCAGCTGTTCGACAATCCCACGCTCGCCGCGCTGACCGAGGCGGTGACCCGAGCACAGACGGACTCGGACCCCGGATCCGACCCCCCGGCCGCGCTGGTGCCGCGTCCAGGAGACCGGTACGAGCCCTTCCCCCTGACCGACATCCAGCACGCCTACTGGTTGGGCCGCCGAACCGGTCTCGGGCTCGGCGGCGTGGCTACGCACGGCTATCTGGAGCTGGACGTCGAGGACCTGGACCTCGGCCGTCTGGAGCAGGCCTTGCGGCTGCTCGTCGACCGGCACGACGCACTCCGAACCGTCGTGCGACGGGACGGCAGCCAGCAGGTGCTGCCCGTCGTCCCTGGCTACCGGATCGAGACCGCCGACCTGAGCTCCCAGCCGCCGGAGAGCGCGGCGGAATGGCTTGCCGAGATGCGCTCGGAGATGTCGCACCAGGTCCGGGACGCGAGCCGGTGGCCACTGTTCGACCTGCGCGCGCACCGCCTGGACGACCTCGTCACCCGACTGCACCTGAGCATCGACCTGCTCATCGCCGACGCTCACAGCACCCGGATCCTCACCGGGGAGTTGATGGCGCTGTACCACGATCCCGCCATCGCGCTGCCCGAGCCCGGCTGCACCTTCCGCGACTACGTCGTGGCGGTGGCGGAGTTGAAGGAGAGCGCCGGGTACCGCCAGGCGCGGGACTACTGGGGGGACAGGCTGGCCGAGCTGCCCGCGGCCCCCGGCCTGCCGCTGCTGCGCCGGCCGGAAGATCTCGGCACCCCACGTTTCCACCGACTGCACACCGAGCTCGCCCCGGACCGGTGGCGGGCGGTGCGGGGCTGGGCCGCATCGACGGGGCTGACGCCTTCCGCGGTGCTCTGTGCCGCGTTCAGCGAAGTACTCGCCTTCTGGAGCGACAGCGCGCGGTTCACGCTGAACGTCACCACGTTCAACCGGCTGCCCCTGCACCCCGACGTCGACGCGCTGGTCGGAGATTTCACCACCACCACGCTGCTCGCCGTCGACGGCGCGAGCGGCTCCACGTTCGCGGCGCGGGCGAAGCGGTTGCAGGAACGGCTCTGGCAGGACCTGGAACACCGCCTGGTTACCGGGGTCGAAGTGCTCCGCATGCTGCGCCGCCACCCCGCCTGGCGGGAAGAGGCGATCATGCCGGTGGTGTTCACCAGCACTCTGCTGTCCGACGGCGCACTCCCGGCCGCGAGCCCCCCCGCTTGGCGGGCCAGGACGGTGTACGCGGTCAGCCAGACCCCGCAGGTGCTGCTCGACCACCAGGTCGGTGAGCAGGCCGGGAAGTTGGTCTGCACCTGGGACTTCGTCATTGACGCGTTCCCGCCCGGCCTGGTGGAAAGCATGTTCAACGCGTTCAACACGGTGCTCGACGACCTCGCCGAGTCGGCCGTGCGAGCTGGAGGTGACCCGGAATGAGCATGGCCGAACAAGGCTTCTCGCTGCTCCCCGCCGAGCAGCGGGACGTGCTGCGCGGCATGAACGAGCTGACCGGCGACATCCCGCCGGGGACCGTGGCGGACGCGGTGGCCGCTCTGGCGGTCGGTCAGGGCACAGGCGCCGCCGCACTGGGCCCGGCCCGCGAGCTGACGCGATCGGAACTGCTCACGGCGGCCGACCGCCTGTCCGCTGCCCTGCTGGACCGGCAGGTGGCCGTGGGGGAGCGGGTCGCGCTGTGCGTGGAACCGGGCATCGACCAGGTTGTCGGCCTGCTGGGCATCCTGCGGGCCGGCGCGCTCGCGCTGCCGATCGACCCCGCCGCAGGCCATGCGGTCCGGTGGCGGATGACCGAACGGGCGGACGTGTCCGTCCTCGTCACCCAGACCCGGCTGCTCGACCGGCTGCGCTGGCCGGAACGGCTCGGTGCGCTCGCGGTCGACGACGTGCCGGAGACGCGGACGCCGTTCGCTCCGCCGCACCAGACCGACGGCCGCGATGACGCGTGCGTGGTCGGTGAGGCGGGCACCGTCCTGCGGCATCGGGATCTGCTCAACCTGGCGGCCGACCTGGCAGATCGGTTCGGCATCGGCCCGACCGACCGGATGACCGCGCTGACCCCGGTCACCACCGGGCGGGGCGTCCAGGAGACCGCGCTCGGCCTGCTGACCGGCGCCACGCTGGTCTTCGGTGAGGACATCGACCTGCGGGATCCCACTGCCTGGCCGAACCTGGTGACGCGGCAGCGGGTCACCGTGTGGCACTCCACACCGACCGTCCTGGACCTGCTGGTCACCGAGCTCGAACGTCGGGGCGAGGGGGCGCCGGAACAGCTGCGGCTCGTTCTGCTCAGCGGCGAACGGCTTCCGACGGCCCTCGTCCGGCGGCTGCGCGGCGTGGCGGACCCGGAGATCACCGTCGTGAACCTGTCCGCCGCCGAACCGCACGGCCCATGGGTCACCTGCCACGAACTCACCGGTGAGCCGCCGGAGACACCGACGGTGCCGATCGGCCGGCCGATGCGCAACCAGCGCCTCCACGTGCTGGCCGAGAACGGGGGCGTCTGCCCGGCCTGGGTGACCGGGCAAGTCCACTACGGCGGGCTGGTGGCCGAACCCCTCGACGGCCGGGACGACTCCGAGGTGATCCATCCCGAGACCGGCGAACGGCTGCTCCGCACCGCCCAGTACGGCCGGGTGCTCCCGGACGGTGTCGTGGAGGTCGTCGGGGACGCGTCAGCGCAGCTGCTCGTGCACGGCCGGCGGTTGCACGTGCACGACACCGAGGTGGCCCTGGCCGCCTTGCCGGAGGCTCTCTCGGCCGCGGTGGTCACCGTGGGCGAGGGCACCGAGTCGCTCGGCTTCGTCCGACTCCGACCCGGAGCGAGCACCACCGAGGCCGAGTTGCTCGGCCAGCTGCGCCGCAAGGTCTCGCCGTACCTGTTGCCCGGCCGGATCGACGTCATGGACCGCTTCCCCCTCACCCCCGACGGATGCGTGGACCGACGCGCACTGGCCGCGGTGCACAGCCGGGCCGCGCCGGCGCCTGAGGCGGCGGAAACCACCCCCGCGACGGGCACTGACGCGGAACTGCTCGCCGCGGCCACCGCGATCGCCTGTCGCGTGCTGGGGGTCAGCGACATCGAGCCGGACATGAACCTCCTCGACCTCGGCGCCACATCGGTCGAGCTGGTGCGGCTGGCCACGCTGGCCGAGGACGAGCTCGGCATCGAGGTGGCGGTGGAAGACCTGCTGAGGTTCCCCTCGATCGCGGTGCTGATCGGCCCGCACCTCGCCAGGAGCACCGATCCCGGGCAGCCGGGGCAGGCGCCCACGCGTTCTTCGGCCGCAGCCGGGGATCTGCTGGTCGGGTTGGTGGAACGCCAGGTCTTCAAGGACAAGCACACAGGGGTGCGGCACGAGTACAGGGCGGCCGGCATCAGCCTCGGGGGGAATGCCGACTCCAGGATGCGCACGCGCCACAGCGAACGGCACTTCTCTTCCGCGCCAGTCGCTTTCGCCGACCTCGCGGCGCTGCTCGGCGCACTGCGGACGACCGACCTGGGCGGCGAGACCAAGTACTGGTACCCGTCCGCGGGCGGGGCCTACCCCCTGGGCGCCTATCTGGACGTAGCACCGGGCCGGGTGCGGGACCTCGACGCGGGCATCTACTACGTGCATCCCGACCGCGCGGAACTGGTGCCGGTCACTCCCGGCAGCGGAATCCCGGCCGGCGCCCACGCCGACATCAACCGCGCCGTGCTGGAGGAGTCGGCGTTCGCGATCTACCTGATCAGCCGGATGGACGCGATCACCCCGCTCTACGGCGAGCTGGCGTGGGACTTCTCGGTGTTCGAGGCCGGGGCGATGACCCAGCTGCTGATGTCCGTCGCGGCGGAGGCCGGCCTCGGGCTCTGCCCGGTGGGCACGCTGGACCCCGCCGAGCTGACCGGACCGCTGCGGCTGCACCCCAACGACAGGTTCGCGCACGCCTTGCTCGGTGGGATGCCGAAGCAGCAGACGGACCGGAACGGAACCCGGCGGATCCCTGACCTCAGTGACCGGCTGGGCCCGGCCTCCGGGGCGCAACAGTGACAGCGCGCAGCGGACCCCAGCCCGGGCAGCGGCGGCGGGTATCGGCGGACACCGGCAGCTGGGTCCGACCGATCGGGCCGCCGGACGGTGCCACGCTCCCGTTGCGCGCGGTCGCCACCGAGCCCGGGCTCGACCTCGCCCGTTGGGCAACGGAGGCGGCCGACACCGTGCGGTCCTGGCTCGACGTGCACGGCGCTGTGCTGTTCCGGGGTTTCGGCGTCGACCTGCGCGGCTTCGCCGCGGTGCTCCAGGCATTCGTCGGGCCACCGAGCCCCTACCTCGAACGGTCCTCCCCGCGAACCGAGCTGGGCAACCGGATCTACACCGCCACCGACCACCCTGCTGACCAGACCATCGTGCTGCACTGCGAGAACTCCTACCAGCGGGAGTTCCCCCGGCGGCTGGTGTTCTGCTGCCTGCAGCCACCGGGGGCGGGTGGTGCGACGTTCCTCGCGGACACCCGCCGGGTGCTCAGCCGGATCAGGCCGGAGGTGGTGGCCGGGTTCGCCGAACACGGTGTGCGCTACGTGCGCAACTACGGCACCGGGCTGGGCATGTCGTGGCGGGAGGCATTCCAGACCCAGCAGCGCGCCCACGTTGAGACGTACTGCCGCGAGCAGGATGTCGACGTCGAATGGACCGGGCGCGACCGGCTGCGCACCAGGCAGGTCCGGCCCGCGCTCGCCGTGCACCCGGGCACCGGTCAGAGGGTGTGGTTCAACCACGCGGTCTTCTTCCACCCCAGCAGCCTGCCCGAGCAGGTCAACGCCCAGGTCGGTGGTCAGCTGACGGAGGCAGACCTGCCCGCGACGACCTGCTACGGGGACGGCTCACCGATCCCCGCCGAGGAACTGGACCACCTGCGGTCGGCCTACGCCGCCGAGCGGGTCGCGGTGCCGTGGGAGCGGGGCGACGTCCTGGTGGTGGACAACCTGTTGGCCGCGCACGGCCGGGAGCCCTACACGGGCGAGCGCCAGGTGGCGGTCGGCATGGGCGGCCCGCTCTCCTGGGACGCGGTGCGGGACGGGGCGAACCGGTGACCCAGCACGCGCCTCCACCCCCTTGCCCCGGCCACCCCCTTGCCCCTGACGAGCTCGAACACCCGTCCCACAAACTGAGCAGGAGCTGTTCCGTGACCCAACCCGTGGACGACGTCACCGACGACCGCACCTACCACGTCGTCATCAACGCAGAAGAGCAGTACTCGATCTGGCCCACCGACCAGGACCTGCCCGACGGCTGGACTGTGGCGGGCAGGACCGGCAGCCGCGACGAGTGTCTCGCCCACATCGACGAGGTGTGGACCGACATGCGACCGCTGAGCCTGCGGCAGTTCATGGCCGAGCACCCGGACGGGCTCGCCGAGGAGGTCGCCGACGACCCGTACGCGGGCATTCCGACCCTGGTGGACCGGCTCTCCACCGGGCAGCACCCGATCGAGGCGTCGCTGCGCCCGGACCGCACGGCGGCCGCGCTCGGCGAGGCCGTCGAGCGCGGGTTCGTCTTCCTCCGGTTCACCGACACCGAGGGCGGTACCGAACTGGGGGTGGAGCTGGTGCCCGAGGATTGCGCGCTGTCCGGCGCGGACTTCACCGCGGGAACGGGGGAGATCCGCCTCAGCGGAGCTCTGGAGCTGGACTTCGTCCCGGTCACCTGCACCGCGTCAATCGATCTGGCCACGTTGACGGGCCAGGGGAGCCTGGCCGTTCGCGAGGTGTGACCGGAGGACGTGGACCGGAGCTACGGAGGCATGGCAGTGGTGGAGTCCGAGGTGTACGTGTTCGCGCGGCTCGCCGCGCCGGGTCTCGGCGACCTCGTGCAGCGCAACATCGCGTTCGCCTTGTTGCGCCGGGCCTACCCGGCGGCGACGATCACCGTCGTGACCGGCAGCTCGCTGGCGGCCCGGTTCGGCGAGTTCTTCGCGCGGCACAGCTACGCCACGGCCGTGCTGCCCTGCCCGGATCCAGGTGAGCAGGACGCGGACGGCTGGGCGCAGTTCACCGAGCGCCTCGCCGCGCGCGGGGCTCAGGTGTGCTTCATCGACCCCGACAGCAGGGGACTGGGCGCGAGGAAGGCCAGGGAGGCCGGGATCGGGGTCCGCCTGGGCCTGCCGGGGCCAGGGGTGCGCGAGGGCGACCTCACGCACCCGCTCCGGCTACCTCGCCCGGTGTTCGGCCGACCGGACCTCTTCGACCACGCGTCGGCGCTGGCCGAGGCACTCGGCCTGCACGGCAGACTCCGCGCGCACGCGGTGGTACCGGCGTTGCCGCGCAGTGCCACACCCCCACCGCAACTGGTCGCCGGCTCGCCCAGGATCGCCGTGCACCCTGGTGGTGCCCCGCACTGGAACCGGCGGTGGCCGCTCGGCAGCTACGCCGAGCTCTGCCGGCTGATGGTCCGGCATACCGGCGCCACCTGCTACCTGCTCGGTGACCAGGCCGAACGCGACGACCTGCGCCGCCTGGCCGCGGCCGTCACCGGGGCGCAGCCGGGGGCGCGCGTCGAGGTGGTCACGGGTACCTCCCTCGACGCGACCGCGAACCTGCTGGCCGCGATGGACCTGCTGGTCGGCAACGACTCATCGTTGGCGCACGTGGCCGCGGCAGTGCGCACGCCGACCGTGGTCGTCTACGGCCCGACCGGGACCGAGTTCCTCTGGACCCGGGTGTACCCGCACCACACGGGTGTCTCGCTGCGCTACCCCTGCCAGTCGGTCACCAACCCGGCGGAGGACGTCTCCGTCCGAGTCTGTGCACATGGCTGCCCCCTGTCCTACACGTCGCCCGACGGGCCCTACCCGAGATGCCTGACCGACCTGGCCGTCGAGCGGGTGTGGACCGCCGTGGCCCGGCGGCTCGGTGAGACCGGCGAACGCAGAATCGAGGTCGTATCGTGAGCAGCGGGCAACCGGACGCGGTCCGCACCATCCTGGCGGTCAACTTCAACCACGACGGCGCGGCCGTCCTGCTCTGCGAGGGCAGGGTGGCGGGCTTCGTCACCACCGAGCGGTTCTCCCGGATCAAGAAACACCCGGGACTACGGGAAGCTGACCTCGCCGAACTGCTCGACCAAGCGGGGCTCTCGCTGTCCGATGTGGACCACGTGCTGCTGTGCAACCTGCACAACATGGACTCGCCGGACATCGCGCTGCTGCACGGGTCCGACCTCAAGGAGACCTGGCTGGAGTTCTGGGTGGACCAACGCAACGCGCGGGTCAGCATCCACGGCCGGCAGATCCCGTGCACGGTGAACCCGGAGCACCACCTGCTGCACGCCGCCGCGAGCTTCTACACCTCGCCGTTCGACACCGCGGTGTCGGTGGCCATCGACCCCCTGGGCTGCCGCGCCTATCTGGGCCGGGGCTCCAAGCTGATGCCGATGCGGCGTGACTTCGACAGCTGGTTCACCGCCAATGTCGGCTACTGCTACGTGGCCGAGGCGATGTTCGGTTCGAGCATCGTCGGCGCGGGCAAGGTCATGGGGCTGGCACCGTACGGCGCGGCCGACGAGCCGACCGAGGTCGACCTCACCGGCATCACCCGGATCGACGAGCTGATCGCCCTGGCCGACCGGGACCCCGTGCCGATCAAGGTCGGCGACCGGGAGCTCAACGCCCGCCTGGCGCACTACATCCAGCGTGGCCTGGATATCCAGCTGATGGAGCTGTTCACCCAGCTCGGCCCGATCGCCGCGCGCGCCCGGATCGGACCGAACCTGTGCCTGTCCGGCGGCACCGCGCTGAACGTGGTCGGCACGGAGCCGGCGTTCGCCGCGTCCGCGTTCGAGCGGATCCACTTCCACCCCGCCTGCGGCGACGACGGGACCGCGATCGGCGCCGCCCTGTGGTACTGGCACCACGTCCTGGGCCACCCGCGGCAGCCGCACGCGAACACCGAACTGATGTACTCGGTCCGGCAGTACCCGGAACAGGCCGTGCAGCGCGCCCTGAGCGAGCACCGCGACGAGCTCTCGGTGGAGGCCGTCGACGACTACGTCAGCCGCGCGGCGGATCTGATCGCCGAGGGCGCTGCCGTCGGCTGGTTCGACGGGGCCGCGGAGATCGGACCCCGCGCGCTCGGACACCGCAGCATCCTTGCCGACCCACGCAGCCCCACGATGCGGGACCGGCTGAACGGGGAGATCAAGCTGCGGGAGCACTTCCGGCCGTTCGCCCCGTCGGTGCGCAGCGAGCGGGCGGCCGAGTGGTTCGGCGTGGCCGACAGCCCCTTCATGCTGCGCGCCGCGCCGGTGCTCAAGCCGGGGGTGCCCGCGGTGACGCACGTGGACGGCACCGCGCGCCTGCAGACGGTCCGTCGCGAGGACAATCCCGCCTACTACGACCTGATCCGCGCGTTCGAGGACCGGACCGGGGTGCCCATGGTGCTGAACACGAGTCTGAACACCCAGGGCGAGCCGATCGTCGAGAGCCCGCAGGACGCCGTGCGGACCTTGCTGGACGCGCGGCTCGACCATCTGGTGCTGCCACACATGGTCGTGCACAGGCGCGAGCGGGGGACTGCGTCGTGAGCGGCGATCTGCTCGGTCTGCTGGCCGCGGTCAGGGGGCTGCGGGTGGTGGTCGTCGGAGACGCGATCGTGGACAGGTACCTCACCGGCGTGCCCGTCGGGATGTGCAGGGAGGCGCCGGTGCCGGTGCTCGATCTGATCGGCGAGCACGATCAGTGCGGCGGCGCGGCGAACGTGGCGGCGAACCTCCGCTCGCTCGGCGCCGAACCACGGCTGCTCGCCGTCGTCGGTTCGGACGCTGCCGGCCATCAACTGTGTGCGGCGATGGCCGCCGCCGGGGTCGACACGGCACACCTGGTGACCGACGAGAGCCGAGCGACGGTGGTCAAGCGCCGGGTGCTGACCCAGCAGCAGATGCTGCTGCGGCTGGACGAGGGCAGCAAGGAGCCGATCGGCACGGCCGCCGCGGCCGAACTGGCCGCCCGGCTAGCCGACCAGCTTCTCCGGTGCGACCTGGTGATCGCCTGCGACTACGGCTACGGCACCTTCATCGAGCCGGTCACCACGCCGCTGGCCCGCTCCACGCGTCGCCCGCTGCTCGCCGTGGACTCGCGGACGCCGACCGCCTTCCGACCGCTCCGCCCGGCCGTCGTCAAGCCGAACTATGCCGAGGCCGTCGCGCTCCTGGGCGAACCCCAGCTCGCCTCGCCCGGCGAGCGAGTGCGCCAGATCCTGGATCACGAGGCCCTCCTGCTGGAGCGCAGCGGTGCGGAGCTCGTCGCGGTCACCCTGGATCGGGACGGCGCGGTGGTGCTGCAGGCCGGGCGTCCGAGCGTGCGGACCTACGCGGCCGGCCGCGAAGCCGAGACGACGGTCGGCGCGGGGGACACCTTCACAGCGGCGATCGCGCTGGCGCTGGCCGCCGGCGCCGACCCGGCATCCGCAGCGGAGTTCGCCTCGGCGGCGGCGGGCACCGTGGTGCACAAGCCCGGCACGGCGAACTGCGATCCGGCGGAACTGCGGCGACGGCTGGCAGGCACCGGCACGATCCTGCCCAGCGGCGAGCTGCCCGCCTGGCTCACCGATGTGGCGGGCCGCGGCTGCCGGGTGGTGTTCACCAACGGTTGCTTCGACATCCTGCACGGCGGGCACGTCTCCCTGCTCAGCAGGGCGAAGGCGCTCGGCGAGCTGCTCGTGGTGGGTGTGAACACCGACGGCAGCGTGCGCAGGCTCAAGGGGCCGTCCCGGCCGGTGATCCCGCTGGCGGAGCGGATGCGGGTGCTGGCCGCGCTGGGCTGCGTCGACGTCGTGGTGCCTTTCGGCGCCGACAGCCCAACCGAGCTGATCGAGCGGCTGCGGCCGGATGTCTACGTCAAGGGTGACGACTACACCGTCGCGGACCTGCCAGAAGCGCCGCTGGTCGAACGGCTCGGCGGCCGTGTCGAGCTGCTGAGCACTGTCGACGGCCGCTCCACCACCACGATCATCCGAGACATCCACGCACTGTCCGCCGACCGCCGCACCGTTCCGGACCGGAAAGGCGTATGAACTGATGGAGCCAACCACCGGAGCCCGGCGGACGGACCGGACGCGGCAGCGGTACTCCGACCTCATCGCCGACCTGCTCGCCGAGGGCGACGAGGCCGCCGCGCGGGCGTGCGCCGAGCTGGCCGTCGCCCAAGGCGTCTGGCGCCACCCCGACCAGCGCCCGACGCACTACGTGCCCTCCCTGCCGCCGATCCCGGTCTACGACCCGGCGCGGTTCTGGTTCACCGACTACCTGCGTGAGAGCTACCCGCGCATCCGCGCCGAGCTGGACTCGGTCACCGACCCGGCGGCGCGCGGCTTCCTGCCGGTGGAGGAGCCGCTGCTCGACAGGGGCCGGTGGGAGCAGGTGACCTTCTACGAAGCGGGGCAGCGGTTCGCCGACGCCTGCGACCGGTTCCCGGTCACCGCCGGCGTCATCGAAGCCATCCCGGAGGCGAGCGACGGTGGCCCCGGAGTGGTCACCCTGTCCTGGCTCCATCCCGGAACGCACATCAAGCCGCACTGCGGGGGGTCCAACGCCCGGCAACGGGTCCACCTCGGACTCGTCGTGCCGGAGGGACCGCGGATGCGGGTCGGGGACCAGATCCTGCGGTGGCGGGAAGGCGAGTGTCTGGTCTTTGACGACTCCTTCGAGCACGAGGTGTGGCACGAGGGCATCGAACCCCGGGTCGTGCTGCTGCTGGACGTCTCGCACACCGACCTGGACGACAGCATCCGGGACTGGATCCTCTCCGCCCGCACCGCGTTCGACGAACGCATCCGCGCGTACATGTCCGAGCACGGCATCGCACGCGCCGAGATGGTCGACGGCGTGCTGCGGCTCATCGCGGACAGCGGGACAGCAAGCTTGGTCACCCGGCACCTGCGCGAGGTCGACGCGTCGGCGGTCGAGCTCGAGGACGGGAAGGTCAGGTACGAGTGAATCCTCCCACCCCCACCGGCCCAGGGGCGGACCAGCCGCCGGGTCCCGGTTGGTCGCAGCTGTTCGCCCTGCTGCGGTTCGGTCCCCGCCTGCGGTTCGAGCTGGCCGGTTTGCTGGTGCTGGATCTGCTGTCCTACACCACCGTGCTCATCCAGCCCCAGGCGGTGAAGTGGTTGCTGGACTCGGTGTCGACCGGCGCGAGCTTCGTGCCTGCCCTGCTGATGCTCGCCGCGGTGGCCGTGGGCTCCGCGAGCCTGGTCACGGTGAGCAGCTACCTGCTGGGCAAGCTCGGGCTGCGGATGGTGCTCGGTGCGCGATCCGGCATGGTCGGCGCGCTTCTGCGGGCGCGGGTCACCACCGTCCAGCGCATGCCGATCGGCGACGTGCTCTCCCGGGTCGGCAGCGACACCACGCTCTTGCAGAACGCGTTGTCCGAAGCGTTGGTCCGTGGCGCGGTCGCCCCGATGGTCCTGGTCGCGACGGTGGTTCTGATGGCGCTCACGGACCTGACGATGGTGCTGGTGCTGATGGCCATCGTGGCCGTGGGTATCGGAGCGGAGCGACTGGTCCTGCGCCGGCTGTCCAGGGCGACCGAGGTGGCCCAGGCTCAGGTCGGCGAGATGCTCAGCGGGCTGCAGCGGGTCCTCGTCGCCTTCCGCACGGTCAAGGCCTCCGGCACTGAGGCACGCGAGGTGGACCAGATCATCGGGCAGGCCGAGTCGGCCTACCGGCAGGGAGCCCGAGCTGCGGGCTGGAACGCGGTCGTCGACGGCACCGGCTGGTTCCTCATGGACGTCATGTTCATCACCGCGCTCGGCATGGGTGCCGCGAAGATCGCCTCGGGTGAGATGTCGGTCAGCGACCTCGTCGCGTTCATGCTGTACATCACCGTCCTGCGCACACCGGTGGCGGTACTCACGAACGCCGCGAGCGCCATCACGGCGGGCCTGGCCGCACTGGCCAGGGTGAACCAGGTCCGCACCGTCCCGGCCGAGCCGGACGACCACGAGGCGACCGCCGCGTCGGCACCCGGTCCCGCTGAGGTCCGGGCAGCGGCCGGGATCGTGCTCGACGACGTCTGGGCGGGGTACCAGGACCACCCGGTGCTCAAGGGTGTCTCGCTGCACGTCCCGCATGGTCTCACCGTGCTGACCGGTCCGTCCGGAATCGGCAAGACCACCGTCCTGAACCTGATCGAGCGGTTCCTGGAGGTCCGCCAGGGGCACCTGCTGATGGACGGAGTCGATGTCAGGGCGTTGCGGCGCGACGAACTCCGCAACCGTCTGGCCTACGTCGAGCAGGACGCGCCCCTGCTCGGTGTGAGCATTCGGGAGGCCGTGCGTTACGGCACGGACTGCTCGGACGACGAGGAACTGTTCGCCGCCCTGCGGGCCGTCGGGCTCGCCGACTGGGTCGAGACCTTGCCCCACGGTCTGGAGACCGCCATCGGAGAGCGTGCGGTCGCGATCTCCGGTGGCCAGCGGCAACGGCTGGCGGTGGCCCGTGCACTGCTGCGCCACGCCGATGTGATTCTCCTCGACGAGGCGACCTCGCAACTCGACGCGGACAGCGAGAAGACCCTGCTGCGCACGCTCGTCGACCAGGCCAAGGTCCGCGCCGTGCTGGTGGTCAGCCACCGCATGTCGGTGGCGAGCCAGGCCGATCTGGTGATCCTGCTCGACGAGGGCACGGTCCGAGCAGTGGGGAAACACGCCGAGCTGCTGCGATCGGACGCGCTCTATCACCGGTTGGCGACCACGGGCCCAGCGCCGCCGAGACCGGGGCCACCGGCGGGCAGGAGCGGGCATGACAGCGAGCACATCGATCCGAGGAGTTTCCATGGCAGCTGAGCAACGACGTCGGGACGCACTGGCCGAAGCGTGCCGGACCGGCGACAGCCGTGCGATCCAGGAACTGGCGCCGACAGCAGCGGAACTCGCGGCGCGCGACGAGCACGGGTGGAGCGCGCTCGACCGGGCCGCAGGAAGCGGTGACCCGGCGACGGTGGCCGCTCTCCTCACGGCCGGAGCCGACCCGACCGCCACGACCGGGGACGAGCGGACGCCCTACGAGATCGCCGTGGCTGCCGGTCATCGGGCGGCTGCGGCGATGCTGCGCCAGAGCGCCGGGCAGGAGTCAGGCAACTGGACGCCCTACTGCCGGGCTTACCCGGTGGGCACGGTGCGCGCCTACCCTGGCTGGCCCCGGGAGGCGGAGAGAAGCGTCGACGACGGTTCTCCGGAGCCAGGCGCACTCGTCTACGTGCACGACGATTTCACCGTCACCTCCTCGATCTGGCCAGGTGAGGACGTGCTCCTGGCCGAGCGCACTCCGGAGTGGGAGCGCTTCTGCTGCGAGGAACTGGGGTTCTCGGTCCCCGACGACCTCGACCTCATCCCGTCAGCGAGCGAGCCGACCGACGTGCGGGTGAACCATGGCTGACCGGACCGTGCGTGCTGTGGTGACCTGGACGCGCCCGACCGAGCACCCGGCGGGCGTCGGCTTGCAGGACAAGGCGGGGGAACTCGTCGAAGGTGTCGGTTCCGCGGACGGTGCCCGCCGCTACACCGTGGACCTCGCGGTGCGCGAACGTCGTGGTTCCGACACCGGCGAGGTCGACTTCGGTGGCCCGTTCGTGTTCGGCACGGCCGGGGACCGCTTCCTCTACCTCAGCTTCCAGGGAACCGGCGGGTCGTGGGTGCGGCGATCGAAGATCGCCCTGCCCCGGGACTGGTCGCTGCCCGTCGGAGAGGAGATCCACGTGACGGTGGTCGATGCGGACGGCAGCCGCGCCGTGCTCGGTGGAACCGGTTGGTCGGCGGGCGCGCCGGAGAAGGGAAGGCCATGATGACCGCGAACCAGACTGCGGGCACCTCCAGCACCGTCGGTGCGCGTGCGTACCTGGAGCAGATGGTGCGCCGGTACTACGGGGGCTTGATCGACGCCTGGCACTACGCGGGCGAGACCGAGAAGGCGAGGGAATGCGCGGCCGCGGCGGTGCGGCAGGGCGTCTGGGACCAGCCGATGCAACGAGCGAGGGAGCACATCCCCGGGCTGAGCGCGCAGCCGCTGCACGACCCCGCCGAGTTCTGGTTCACCTCGTACCTGGAGGAGAGCTACCCGCAGATCCGGGCGGAGATCGAGCAGGTGCTCGACACCCCGCTCGACCCGGTGGTGTCCACCACCGACGATGCGGGCCTCATCCGCAGGGGCGACTGGAAGCAGGCGCACCTGTACCGTGACGGCCGTTGGCAGAGCCGGATATGCGCGCGCTTCCCGGTCATCACCGGCATCCTGGAAAGGATCCCGGACGTCACGGTGCTCAGCCCGGGAGTGATCACGGTGTCCCGGGTCACCCCGGACACGCACATCATGCCGCACTGCGGGCCGACGAACGGGTTGCTCCGCATCCACCTCCCGATCAAGATCCCGGCCGGGGTGAGCATCCGGGTCGCTGATCAGGAGATGCGGTGGGAGGAGGGCAAGTGCCTCGTCTTCGACGACTCGTTCGAGCACGAGGTGTGGCACCGAGGCACCGAGGACCGGGTGGTGCTGATCCTTGACGTGTTGCACCCAGAGCTGAGCGGTGACCATCAGGAGCGGCTGCTGCGGCGGCAGCACAACTTCGAGGAGCAGATCGTCTCATTCATGCGCGAGCGCGGTCTGCGGCAGGTGCGCGTCCAGAACGGCGAGGTCGTCCTCACCCCGGACGACACGGTGCGGCAGCTGGTCGAGACCTACCTGTCGGGCACCGGCATCACCGGGGCCGAGCTCGACGACGAGCAGGTGCGGTGGGAACGGCAGGACCCGCAGCCGGGACCTGGAGTATGACGATCCAGCGGCCGGATCCCACGGATCCACGGATGTCGTTCCCGGCGGATGTGCGGCGGGCGCCACTGATGTGGTCTCAGGAGCTGTACTGGTACGTGTACCACGTACCGCTTCCCGTCGCCCACAGCGCGAAGGTCGAAGTGATCGTCCGAATGCCGGGTTCGGGGGTCGCGGAGAGCGTGGTTCTTTCCGCCATTGGGAAGCTGATGCTCCGGCACGAGGCGCTCCGCACTCTCTATCCGACAGATCGGTCCGGTGTTCCCTTTCAGCTGGTCCTTGATCGGTTCGAGGTTCCACTTCCGTTCCGACGGGAAGGAAATGAGCCGGAAGACATCGAAGCGGTCTTCGATGCCCTTGTCACGCCACCCATGGATCAGGCCGTGGACCTTCCACTGCGAATAGGTTTCACGGTGCAGGATCGACGTGTCGCCACGCTCGTCCTGATCCTGAACCACATCTCTGCTGATGGGGCGAGCATTCCTCCCATTCGAGCGGACCTGGAGAAATATCTGAGTTCCCCGGATGCAGAGTACCCGACTCCGGCGAACGGACGGCAGACGAGCATCCAGCCGCTCGCGCTCGCACGGCAACAACGATCGGGAATGCACGATTCTGTGCACGCCAAGGCCTTGCGGCATTGCGAAGAGATCCTTTTCTCTGCGCCGGGCGCCCAGTTCCCCCGCTTTCGTTCCATGAGGAATACCGATCCGCGCATGGCGGCCGGCGATCCTTATCGGCGAGTAAGCCTCCATTCGCCCCAACTTTTCTCAGCCCTGAAAACGATATGTGCACGGCCGGATTTCAGCGCGTCATCCCGGATTTCTACGGCGTTCATCATGGCTGTCTCCGCCCTGTCCGGAAACCCCAGGGCCGTTGTCAGGACGACCTTCTCAAATCGATTTCGGGAGGTCAGGGAATCCGTCGGTTGCTTCTTCCAGGAAGCGTGGGTAGCTGTGCACCCGCTTCCGCATCTCACCGTCGCGGAACTGATGGCCGACGCCAAACTGCGGATCTTCGCGGGGGCTCGGCACGCGCAGTACTCCTACCTGCAATTTCGTGACCTGAAAGCGCGGGTCGAGTCACAGCGTGGCATCTCGATCCGGCTGGGCACAGTCTTCGACTGCGGCGACCGGTTCGAGGAGAAGCTGCAGAACCCGGACACCCCAGCCTGGCCCGCAGAAGCGCGACCGAGCAGGTCGATGAAAAGGGGCGACTGTGTGATGCCCGAGGAGTACACCGACCTCGCTCTCAGAAGTTACCCGATGAATGGCGATGTAGTCTTGGACCTCATCGCGCACAAGTCCGTGATCGAGCCGGACCAGATCGACAGGCTGCTGATCGGCATGGAACAGTTCCTCATCGCCTGGGCGGACGAGCCGGACCTGGCCGACGCCACCGTCTCGGAGGTCGTCGAACGATTCGGACTGCCGACCGCACATTACGGTGAGGGCTGGGCCTACGTCGATCACAGTTGGGTGAACACGGCAAAGCTGGCACGAATCCTCTGTTCGGTCGAGGGGGTCGAGGCTGCTCTGGTCAGCGTCGTGGAACGCTCTGCGCAAGAGCAGGCCCTCATGGCTCGCCTCGTCGGGGCGCCGAGCAGCCAGGCGACGGTCCGGGCACACATCCTGGCCGTGCTGCGCGAAGAAGCGGACCTCATGTGCCCGCACGAGTTCGTGTGGTGCGACGAGTTGCCGGAGCCCGAGGCTTCGACATCCACCGAGTTCGCCGCGTCTGGCACGGCGACCTTCAGCTCGGACACCACCTCGGAAACTCGTAGTGGCCCAAACCGTCAGGCCGTCGAGGCGCGCCACCGGGCAATGGTGACGGCTCTGTCGGTCGTTCTGGGCGACGCCCCGGTCGATCTGGACTCCTCGTACGGCCAGCAGGGCGGTAGCGCCGCTCTGGCACCTGCGGTGGTGAAGCACTTGGCGCAGCTGGGATTCGTGGGACCCACCCCGGACGATCTCCTCGGACCGTGGCCCTTGCACGCCGTAGCAGAACTCTGCACCCCGCACCACGACTCGGTCGCTCGATGAGCACCACCGACGCGTGTCGGCGTCGGCGGCACCGGGCCTGCGTCGCCGCCATCGCGCCGAAGAACGGGGAGCAATGAATCTCAAGACCGCTCGGCTGGAACTGCTGCCACTCGACCCGGGCCAGCATGCCGAAGCGCTGCACACGGTGTACGGAAACGCGGCGGTGATGCGATGGTGGACCTCCATCCCGACCGGCTCGGTGGCGCAGACACGCCAGCTGCTCGCTGAGGAGCAGGCGAGACCCGATGCGACGTTGTGGGCGTTGCGCCGAGCCGATGACAAGCTGGTGATCGGCATGGCCGGTTTGCTTGGTGGCGTGGCCATCCCGGGTCTGACCTGGATCCTGGCCGAACAGGCGTGGGGACAGGGGTTCGCCACCGAGGCGGCCACCGCGGTCATCGACTACGCCTTCCGGCACGTCGGGCACGACCGGGTGGAAGCCTGGGTCGAGTCGACCAACACCCGCTCGATGGCGGTGTGTCGGAAGACCGGCCTGACCGAACGCGGCCGGCTGTCCCAGCGGTACGAGCACCGGGAGCAGCCGCACGAGACGATCGTGTTCGGTCGTGCGAAGAAGTCGGACCCGATCTCGGTGCTCCACCTCGATCCGGTGCTCCAGGTCGCCGATGTGTCGGCCACGGTGGAGCTGTTGCGTACCGCCTTGGCGGCCCGGGTGTCTTTCACCGTGGGCGAGCCCGCCGACATGGCCGGGCTCGTCTTCGGCCCGTGGAGCACCGGGCCCGGGGTACGCCTGGTCCGGCGTCCGGCCCAGGAGTGTGCTCCGCTGGAGTTCGGCCTCGACGTCAGCGCCGGCTTCGCCGACCTCTACCAGGCGGTAGCGGCCTCGGGCGTCACCGGCATCGAGCCGCCCGCCGACAAACCGTGGGGGAATCGCGAGTTCGCGTTCCGGCTACCGGAGGGGCATCGCATCGTGGTGAGCGCCCCGGGCTGACATCCGCGTCGCGCTCGGGGCTGCTCAGGCGGTGGGCAGGCGGATCTTGGTGAGGATCGCTCGGTGGTCGCTGCCTGCGACGTCGATGAGCTCGTAGCGGGTGACGGCTGTGGCGGCTGGTACGAAGACGTGGTCGATGTGGATGCCGGCCCAGCGGGGCAGGCTGGCGGGGAACGTGGCCACCAGGCCCTGGCCCGACCCGTCGGCGGCGCTGCGGCAGGGGCCGACGAGTTCCTGCAAGCGGGCGTGGTCAGCGGTGGCGTTGAGGTCGCCCGCGATGATCGGGGTGACCGGCTCGTGCGCCCAACGGGCCAAATAGCCGATGTCCGAGCGCCACGTGCGCACTCGGGTGACGATGTTCGGGGCGTCGGTGTGCGCGGCGATGAAGCTGCGCCGGCCGAGGATGCCACCAGTGGCGCGCAGGTGGCGGTAGCGCAGCTCCGGGCCGGACGTCACGTCGATGTCGCCGGCCCGGGGCCCGGCGAGCAGGACGACGCCGACGCCGTCGACTTCACCGGGCAGGATCGACACCCAGGCGCGGTAGCCGATTCCGTCGATCAGCGGCATGAGCTTGTCGTGGAAGTCCCAGCCGGCCTCCGAGAGCGCGACGAAGTCGGGACGTGCGCGTTCGATCAGTGTGGCGAGGGCACTGGTGTCAGCCCGGCCGTGCAAAACATTCGACGCGAGGATCGTGAGATCGTCGGCGCTCCCGACGGCCATCGGGCGGCGGCGCGCGCGGCGGAGCAGGCCCGGCACGGCTGCGCCCGCGATGAGACCGAGCAGCGCTGCGGTGGACCGTGCACGCCTGACCGGTGCCAGCGCCACGGCGGCCGCCGCGGTGGCGACGGTGAGGTACGGGCGGGTCGCGGCGATCATCGTCATCGGGTAGCGGTGATCGACACGGAGACGATCGCCGTGCAGGGCGGCGGTCAGTGCGACCACAAACGCTCGGGATGTCATACCCCCGCCAACGACGATGGCACAGCACGGGTTCCCGTGTTCGCCCTATGAACAAGTGCGCGCCCCTGCTGGTTACGGTCAGGTCGCGGAAGGTCGCCGCGGATGGTGAGGCTCAACAGCACGTCCGCCTGGCCGCCGTTGGTGTCCCGTTGTGCGGGCACGCCGTACCACCATTCCCGAGCCGTCGGCGACACCGATGCCGGACCTGCTCCAGCGAGACTTTGCCGTCCAGGAGCCGAACACCAAGTACGTGGGAGACATCACCTGTCTCCCGATCGGCAACGGCCAGGCTTTCCGGAACCGCCGGCCGAGACTCAAGGTGTGCGGTGGTCATCAGGCATACCTTTTTCGACCGGGTTGCGGCTGGAGCGCCGTGAGTGGAGGTGGAACCGTGGCGTGGCACCCGCACCCGAGGCCCTCGCCAAACGACGGACCCGTGGCGCTCACCCAATGACGTTGCCGACGTCTGTGGTCGTCGTGTCGCCGGTGGTGCGGGGCCGGCGCCAGAAGCTGTTGTAGGGCGTCACCTTCATCATCAGCAACCACCCGTCGGCGTGCAGGTGTTCGATGACGCGGGTGTCAACGAAGTCCTCTACCAGCAGCACCGTCTCAGCGGCCCGCGCCACCGAGACACGGGCCCCCTGCAGCACAGCGCACTCGAGACCCTCGACGTCGATCTTGAGTACGAGCAGGTCCAGCTCCGCCACGTCGGCCAGCTCGGCGTCGAGGGTGGAGACCGGCACGTGCTCCTCAACGACGTGGCCGTTCCGGACGACGATGGCCGATGAGTCCAACCCGCTGGAGCCGGGCTCGTCTACGTCGAAACTCAGCGTCGCGGTGGTCACCGAGCCGTCCCCGAGCGCGCGCTGTCGCACGTCGACCGCGTCGTCGAGCCCGTTGGCCGTGATGTTGCGACGCAGGAGCGCCGCCGATGAGGACGACGGCTCGAACGCGAGGATCCGTACCGGGTGGGCGCGCACATGGTTGCCGACGGTCACCGAGTAGGTGCCGAGGTCGGCGCCGACGTCGACGAACACCACGTCGCGGCGCATGCGGACGGCGCGGTCGAACTCGGCCAGCAGCGCATCGACGTCGGGCCGTTCGAACGCGGGCGACGCACACGCGGCGTCCATGGTACCCGGGCGCAGGTGGAAGGTACCGAAGACCGAGTCGATCCGCGTGATGTCGAGGAACGCCATCCGCAACGGCCGACGGCCCAGCAGCCGACAGATCGAGTACGCAGCCTCGTAGACCAACATGCGCAGGCGTGGCGAACGGACGTCGCGGGGCAGCAGCACGGTTTTGTGCATCACATAGCCGGCAACGAAGGTCAGGCGCCGCCGCCACGAGAGCGTGACCGGCACGGCAGGGGTGTTCGAGACGACCATCTGTGCAATTCCTCTCCGTCGGCGGCCTGCCGACGCGTAGGAGGACCATCGTCTCGCGGCGCTGTCGCGCGCGGCTTCGACGGTCACGATCGGCGGACCGGCGCCGAGGGGTGAACGCTCGCACCGATCAGCCACGAGTACAACCCCGATGACCATCCACGACGGTGCTCCCTCGGAGCCGTCCGGCCCGAGCCGCCCGATCTGCTCGATTGCTTTCCTGGGCAGCGTCGCGAAGCCGGAACCCCGGGAGCGTGGAGCCGACTTCACCGGGGGTCAACAGGTCGACGGGCAGCTGCGCATACTGGTGGTCCAGGCGAAGTGGGCCCCACGGTACCGAGCGTGCGCGGGCCCGGCTGGGCGTCTTCGCCGCCCTCAACGCCCGTCAGGCGATCCTCGAGACGCGGACCGTGGACGGGTGGAAGCCGGCGGTCAGCTGGGTGGACCTGCTGGACGAGCACCTCGTCGACGACGCCGGCGCCCTCGGCCTGAAGCAGCTGAAGCGGGAGCCGCGCGGAGCCCTCGGCCCTGTGGGAGCCGGACAGCCGCACATCGTGTGCGGCTGGCGCTGGCGGACCACACGTCCGCTACATCCCCGAGCATTCCGCCCGCTCCGACCACCATCCACGGACGGATCACAGAGCAAGCCTTTCTTTCAGCGGTTCCCACCAGGCACGGTTGCTGCGATACCAAGCGACGGTCTCTGCGAGCCCGGTTTCGAAATCTTTTCGGGGGCAGTAACCCAATGTGTTGCGGATCTTGTGGTCGCAAACCGAATAGCGACGATCATGGCCTTTGCGATCGACGACGTGCTTCACCATGTCCCAACCCATTCCACACATCGCGAGCAGGAGCCCAGTCAACTCTCTGTTGGTCAGCTCGGTGCCACCGCCGACGTTGTAGATCTCTCCAGGACGACCCTTGGTGCGCACCAGGTCGATCCCCTTCACGTGGTCGTCGATGTGCAGCCAGTCTCGCGTGTGGAGCCCATCCCCGTAAAGCGGTACTTTCCTGCCGTCGAGCAGGTTGGTGATGAACAGCGGAATGACCTTTTCGGGAAATTGATATTGCCCGTAGTTGTTCGAACATCGTGTAATACGTACGTCCAGGCCGTGGGTGCCGTAGTAGGACAGTGCGATCAGATCGCTCGAAGCCTTCGATGCCGAATAGGGGGAGCTCGGGCGCAGTGGGTGGTCCTCCGGCCAGGACCCCTCGGGGATGGAACCGTATACCTCGTCCGTGGAGATATGAATGAAGGTGGACAGGCCGCTTCGCACGGCGGCGTCCAGTAGCACTTGCGTCCCCACAACGTTGCTCCGCACGAACTCGGACGCTCCCAAGATCGCGCGGTCCACGTGTGACTCAGCGGCAAAATGCACTACTTGGTCGGACTCGTCGACCAACTGCTCGACGAGGGAGACGTCGCAGATGTCCCCCCGCACAAAATCGAAGCAAGGGTGTTCGCGCACCGGATCAAGATTTGCCGGGTTGCCCGCGTAGGTCAGCTTGTCGATCACGATGACTGCCACGTCGCCAGGACCGTGTGGCCCGAGGAGGGTGCGGACGTAGTGGGAGCCGATGAAGCCAGCCCCGCCGGTCACGAGGATCTTGGTGGTAGTCACCGGGAGCCTCCGAGGATGCACCGGCCTTCAGGCCGGTGAGGAATCGGACTCCTGCGGAGCAGGGCGGGAAAAGCGGAATCGCCGTCAGGGCGATTCGGCGTCTGCCGTTCCCGCAGGTAAGGGACACCACAAAGATCAATAGGGCGCAACTGTCATACCTCCCCGCTAGGTTGGTGTTCATGACTTCCGTAGCGAAGACGAGCGAGGATGCCGGGTGCGCCCGATACACCTTTCGTCTTCGCCTGTCCCGCACGGCCCGGCGAGCGCTGGAAGCGGAGTGGGACCGGTGCCGTTGGCTCTGGAATGAGTGTGTCGCGAAGTCCAAGGCCTTCCATCTGCATAACCGGGCGCATCCGGATGCCAAGGTGACGTGTGGTCCGGCTGATCTGGACCGGATGCTGACTGAGGCACGGCGGGCGACGCCCTGGCTGCGTGAGGGTGCTTCGGTGCCGCAGCAGCAGCTGATACGAGACTTCGGGAAGTCGCGGGCGAAAGCGCTCAAGGACATCAAGGCCCGGTTGCCGATGCGGCAGCGGGCCGGGATGCCGCGCTGGAAGAAGAAGCGCGAGGCCGCCCCGAGCATGAACTACACGAAGCGTGGTTTCCGCCTCAAGGACGGCCGCCTGCACCTCGCCGGCGGAATCGTCCTGACCGTGGTGTGGTCGCGGGACCTGCCCAAGCCGCCGTCCAGCGTGCGCGTGTTCCGCGACAGCATCGGACATTGGTACGCGTCGTTCGTGACGGCCGCTGTGACCGATCAGCTGCCCCAAAGCGGTCGCGTGATCGGTATCGACTGGGGCGTCAAGGAGACCGCGACCACCACATCCGACGCCCATGATCTTTCCCACCGGCAGCACGGCAGGACAGCCGCGCGGCGCCTGGCGAAGTACCAGCGGATGATGGCCAGGCGGAAGCCGAAGCGGGGGCAGGCAGCATCGAAAGGCTACCGAACCGCGAGCCGCCAGGCGGCGAAGGTGCACAAGAAGGTGGCCCGGCAGCGACAGGACACCGGCCGCAAGTGGGCCAAGTCCGTGGTCCGCGACCATGACGCCCTGGCGGTGGAGGACTTCCGCCCGAAGTTCCTGGCGAAGTCGACCATGGCCCGCAAGGCGGCCGATGCCGCGATCAGCGCCACCAAGGCGGCCCTGGTCGAGATGAGCCGCAAGCACGGCCGGATCGTGCACCTGGTGCACTCGGCGCACACCACCATGGATTGCGCAGACTGCGGAGCGAGAACCAAGCACGCGCTGCCTCTCTCGGAGCGAACGTATACGTGCACCGCGTGCGGAGTCTCCCGACCACGGGACAAGAACTCCGCCCGCGTCATGCTCGTCCGGGCTGGTCTTCAACCCGGCTAGTGCTGATCGTGTAAGACCTGCGTGCCCGCCGGGCCGCAGGCGACGTGAGCTAGGAATCCCCCTCGTTTTACGAGGGGGAGGAGTCAAGAAGAGATTTCCACCTTGCTGTGGTCGCCGAGAACAAGACGATGGGCATGCGGGACGGGCGGGGCTTGACTGACCTCGACGCTGCGTCCGATCAGGGACGCATGGACTCTGCGTACTTCCTTGATCGAGGCATCGCGCAGCACGATGGAGAACTCGATCTCGCTGTCCTCAATGCGGCACCCTTCGGAGATTGATGTGTAGGGACCGATGTAAGAATCGACCACGACGGTGTCGGTTCCGATTATTGCCGGTCCTACGACGCGTGAACGGCGCACCCTGGCGCCCTCAGCTATCTCTACCCGGCCGATGATCTCGCTGACTTCGTCTACGTCACCTTGGATGCGTGGCTCGATCTCCTCCAGCACTGATCGGTTGACCTCCAGCATGTCGATGACGTTGCCCGTGTCCTTCCAGTAACCAGTGATCGTCGTCGAGCGCACATCCTTGCGCTGCTCGACCAGCCACTGGATGGCGTGGGTGATCTCTAACTCCCCACGCCAGGAAACGTCGATGGAGCGCACCGCCTCGTGGATCGCGACGGTGAAGAAGTAGACGCCGACGAGCGCGAGGTCGCTCTTGGGTTCCTTTGGCTTCTCCACCAGGCTCGTCAGGCGGCCCTTGCCATCCAGTTCGGCCACACCGAAGGCTGTGGGATCGGGCACGCGGGTCAGCAGTATCTGGGCATCAGGGCGCTCAGTACGGAACTTGTCCACGAGACCGGTGATACCGCCCACGATGAAATTGTCACCCAAGTACAATACAAAGTCTTCGCTTCCAAGGAAATCCCGCGCGACCAGCACTGCATGCGCAATACCCAGCGGAACTTCCTGTATGATATAGGTTGCCTCGATGCCGAATTTCGAGCCATCCCCCACCGACTGCTCAATCTCAGTGTCGATGCCGCTGACGATGATGCCCACATCGGTGATGCCGGCCTGGGCGATGGCCTCAAGACCATAGAAGAGCACAGGCTTATTGGCTACGGGAACCAATTGCTTGGCTGAGGTGTGTGTGATCGGCCGAAGCCGTGTGCCCGCACCCCCACACAGGACGAGAGCCCTCATATGCCCTCCTTCTCAGGCGAACCGCTCCGGCGACGCAGGCAATGCTCTCGGCTGGTAACGCAGTACGAGCCGCTTCAGCAGCCCTGCTGAGGTTGAAAAGGGCACACTGTGTCAAAGCGCTTCACGAGTACGTAGCATGTCATCGAGCGCCACGCATTCGGCGTAGGAGGGCAACAGGCCCTGGCGTTCAGCTTCAACCATGCTCGGCGCCGCTGCATCTTTGTCCGAGAGTAGAGGCTCTATCGACTCGGGCCAGGCGATGGCCAATTCAGGATCCAACGGGTTGGTGCCATGTTCGCGCTGCGGGGCGTAGCTCTCGGAACACAGGTAGATCACCATCGCATCGTCGGTGAGTGCCATGAAGGCGTGACCGAGGCCTTCGCTGAGGTATACGGCGCGGTGATTGTGATCATCTAGACGTACCGAGTTCCACTGCTTATACGTCGGCGAACCGGTTCGCACATCGACGATCACATCCAGTACTGCTCCGCGAAGACACTTGACGTACTTGGCTTGGCCCGGCGGAACGTTGGCGAAGTGGATACCGCGCAGCGTGCCACGCTTGGAGACAGAGCAGTTAGCCTGAGCCAGGCTCAGTTGGTATCCGACAGCTTCACGGAATTCCGGTCCGCGGAACCACTCGTGGAAGTTTCCTCGGCTGTCCGAGAGGACGTTCGGTTCCACCATCCAAGCCCCTGAGATCGCCAACGGCGTCATGCAGCCAAATCCTTTCTTGCTCTCGCACCGGTTAGGGGCACCTCCTGGGTGAGGACCAGATCCGCGAGCCGGCCGCCGAACTGCTGGAACTGCCCCACGGGCACTTTCGCGGCCTGTACGAGATCCAGGCTGCCCGGTTCGGCCGGACCACCGGCGGCGGGCGGGGAACGCGAGCCCGCCGCCGGTGGAGGCTGACCGTCTCTGACACGGCGGGTTCCTGCGCTGCTGCGTTCAGTTGCCGAGCGAATTCACCGGCGCCTGCTGCACCAGCGAGTCGATCCGTGCGGCCATCTGGTCCAGTTGCGGGCACTCGTAGAAGGAGTTCAGCGGGACGTCGACGCCGAAGCCCGCCTTGATGGCGTCGCGGACCCGCGGCACGGTCAGGGAGTCACCGCCGAGGGCGAAGAAATCCGCGTCCTCGGCCTGCGGCTGCACGGTGAGGACCTGCGACCAGATGAGGGCCAGTTGCTGCGCGGTCGCACCGCCGACGGCGGCGTCGCCCGGGGCGGAGCCCGTACTCTCGGGCGTCACGTCGGGCAGCTGCTTCCGGTCGATCTTCCCGGACGCCGTCAGCGGCATCCGGTCGAGCACGACGACTCGGGACGGCACCATGTTCTTCGGCAGCCGCTGCGCGAGCGTGGTCCTGAGCCGGTCCGACGACACCTCGGCGCCGGCGCCGGCCTGCACGTAGGCCACCAGCTGGTGCCGTCCCTCGTCGACCTCCCGTGCTACGACTCCGGCGTGCACGACACCCGGCACGTTGAGCAGGACGGCCTCGACCTCGCCGAGCTCCACCCGTACGCCCCGGATCTTGACCTGGTGGTCCATCCGCCGGTGGAAGACCAGCTCGCCGTCTGCTGTCCTGCGAGCCAGATCGCCCGTGCGGTAGATCCTGACCCCGGGTTCGCCCTGCGGGTCCGGGAAGAAGACCGCGTCGGTCAACTCGGGGTTGTTGAGGTAGCCGGGCGCGAGGAACCGGCTGCGCACCCACACCTCGCCCAGCTCGCCGTCGGCGACCTTGTCGCCGTTGCCGTCGCGCAGCACCACCTCCCGGCCCGGGAGGGCACGGCCCACCGGCACCGTGGACGCCTTCTCGTCGTCCGTGGTGACACGGTGGCACGTGGCCAGGATGTTCTCGGTCTGGCCGTACATGTTGTAGATGTCGGCCCGGGGGAAGGCCGCGCGCATCTTCGCCACCAGTGCCGGCCGCAGTTCCTCGCCGGAGACGGTGAGCGCCCGCACCTGGTCGAGTGCGGCCCCGCCGACGCTGTCCAGGGCGTCGACCAGGGCGCGGTAGATACTGGGCGCACTCGCCATGTGGGTCACTCCGTGGCGGCGGACCCACTCCACGACTTCGCGCACGTCCGACTTGACCTCGGGGGGCGGCATGATCAGGGTCGCGCCGCTCCGGGTGGCGGAGAAGATCTCCACGCAGGCCGCGTCGTAGGTGAACTGCGCCAGCTGCAGCTGCTTCGCACCCGGGGCGAGGCCGACCTCGTCGGCGTACCACTCGGTGAGCTGGTCTATGTTGCCCAACGTCAGGACGATGCCCTTGGGGGCCCCGGTCGAGCCGGAGGTGTACACCACCGTCGTGGTGTTCGCCGGCAGGGTGGCCGGACCGCGGTCGCGGCTGATGCGCTCGATGAAGATCTCCGAGGACTCTCCTGTCCGCAACAGGCCCAGGTTCAGCTCGGCCAGATCGGCGACCAGTTGCTTGCCCCCCTGGCTGCTGTCGGCCAGCAGGTACCTGGCTCCGCAGTCGCGGACCACGATGCGGTTCCTCGCGGCCGGCTGGTCGCTGTTCAGCCACACGAAGGCGGCGCCGGCCTCCAGCGTGGCGAACATCGCGGCGACCGCGTCCGGTCCGTGCTCGATGCTGATCACCACGGCGTCGCCGGGACGCAGGCCGACGGAGGCGAGTACGTCCGAGTACCGCGTGACGCGGCGGCGCAGATCGCCGTAGGTGTGCACGCCATCGGCCGCGATGATCGCCGTACGATCGTCGTCCTCGCGGATCCCGCTCAGATGGGCCAGTGCGCTGGCGCTGTTCGACTGCACGCTATCGCCCTTCAGTCCGGGGACGAATGCATCCCCTAATTCGGTTGACCACCGTGGAATAGGGTTCGATGGCAACTGGAAACCCGCCCCAATCTATGGTCGACCCCTATTGCGGTCAAGAAGCCCAGGGAATAGTGCGGTCGCCGGAGGTACTTTCGTCTATTGGTGCGTATACGAAGGTTCGACCGCGGCAGGTCGTTAGGTGGCGTCTCCTTGACGATTGCCGAAGAAGGTTCATAGCTTGATTGCACTTGCGTGTCGTGCCGAGTGATGGGGCAACGTTGACCGAAATCCTGAGAAAGCGTTCAGTCGATTCCACAGGCGGCATTTTTCGCGCGCAGGCCGCGCTCCACCACCCCACCGCCGAGGAGTTCACCGAGGTCTGGTCGTTCGGAAGAGGCGGTACAGGAAATGGACCCGATGACGGCTGACCGCGATGTCGCGATCATCGGCATGGCATGTCGTTTCCCCGGTGCGGTGAGGACGGCCGAGGACCTCCTGCGACTGTCGGTCGATGGTGTCGACGCGATCGACGAGGTGCCGGAATCCCGGCAGCTGCGCGGTCTGTACTCGCCCGATCCGACCGAGCCCGGCCGGATCAGCACGCGGTGGATCGGCTCGATCGACGGGATCGACCGGTTCGACGCGGAGTTCTTCGGCATCACGGCACGGGAAGCCGAGCAGATGGATCCCCAGCAGCGGATCCTGCTGGAGACGGCGTACGAGGCGCTGGAACTCGCCGGGGTGCCGCCGACCAGTGGCCAACTGTCCGACGGCGGGGTGTACGTCGGTATCAGCGGCAGCGACTACGGGCGGCTGCTGGGCCGTCGGATGACCGAACTCGGCGGGCACTTCGTCACCGGACAGGCCAGTTCCGTCGCGGCCAACCGGCTCTCGTACCTGCTGGACATGAGCGGCCCCAGCATGGCCGTCGACACCGCGTGCTCGTCCTCGCTGGTGGCCGTGCACCTCGCGGTCCGTGCGCTGCGCGAGGGGGACTGCCCACTGGCGCTGGCCGCCGGCGTCAACCTGGTGCTCGCGCCGGACAACTGGGTGTCCGTGTCCAAGGCGGGAATGATGTCGCCGACCGGACGGTGCCACTCCTTCGGTGCGGAGGCCGACGGTTTCGTCCGCGCGGACGGCTGCGGGGTGCTGGTGCTCAAGACGCTGGCCCGGGCCAGGCGGGACGGCGACGAGATCCACGCGGTGATCCGGGGCAGCGCGATCAACCAGGACGGGGCCAGCAACGGGCTGACCGCCCCCAACGGCCCGGCGCAGGAGGCGGTCATCCGCGCCGCGCTGGCGGACGCCGGGGTACGGCCCGAAGAGGTCGGCTACGTGGAGGCGCACGGATCCGGCACGCCCCTCGGAGACCCCATCGAGTTCGCCGCGCTCGCCGCGACGTACGGCAAGGTGCCGGCCGGAAGCCCGCCCTGCTACGTGGGTTCGGTGAAGTCCAACCTCGGGCACGCCGAGGCGGCCGCGGGAATGGCCGGCATCATCCGCCTCGTGACCTGTCTGCGCGCCGGATACGTCCCGGCTTCCCTGCACACCGAGGAACTCAACCCCCGGCTGGCGACGGACGGGACGCGGCTCGCGGTGGCCCGTCGGACCGCACGCTGGTCCGACGGACCTGATCGCCGGACGGGCGCGGTCAGCTCGTTCGGATTCGGCGGCACGAACGCGCACGTGCTCGTCCAGCAGGCGGATCCGGTGTCGCACCGATCCCCGGCGCCCGCGCCGACCGGGCTGGTACTGCCCCTGTCGGCCAAGGGCGAGGAGCCGTTGCGGGAGCTGGCGGAACGGTATGCGTCCCTGCTGTCCGACGACGGCACGGCGGCGGGGGACCTGTGCTACAGCGCGGCCGCCCGGCGCGCCCACCACCCCGTGCGCGGCGCGTTCAGCGGACGGGACCGCGCCGAGCTGCGCCGGTCCCTGGAATCGTTCCTGGCGGACGGAGGAGTGCCCGACACGGTGGAGGGGCTCGTCTGGCGCGACACCGTCTACGTGTGCCCGGGACTGGGGCCGCAGACGAGCGGGCTCGGCTCGGCGCTCCTCTCGGAGCCGACGCTGGTCGAGCACTGCCACCGCTGCTCGGACGCGTTCGCACCCCTACTGGGTGTGTCCCTGTTCGAGTACCTGAGCCAGGGCGGTCCCGAGGCCGATGAGATCGCGCTGACCCGGACGGACATCGCGCAGGCGCTGCACTTCACCGTACAGAGCGGGCTCGCCGGACTGTGGTCCTCGTTCGGCCTGCGGCCCGCGGCCGTGATCGGGCACAGCGCGGGCGAACCGGCCGCCGCGTACGTGTCCGGCATGCTCGACTTCGATGCCGCGGTGGAGCTGGTCGCCGCTCGCGGGTCGGTCATGCAGCACGCCGCCGTCGACGGCCGGATGGTGGCGGTCTCCGCGGCACCGCAGGAGATCGACGACTTGCTCGCGCGCTGCCCTGACGACATCGTGCTGGCGGTGGACAACGGGCCGCGGAACGTCACGCTGTCCGGCCCGGCCGAGGCGGTCGAGCAACTGGCCGCCCAGCTCCGGGCGGACGGGCTGCGGGCCCGTCTGCTGTCGATCAGGTTCGGCTCCCACCACCCCGATCTCGCACCCGCCGGCGAGGAACTCGCCCGCCGTGGCGTCGGTGCCGCGACCGCACCCGGTTCCGTCCCGATGTTCTCCTCGATCACGGGCGCTCTGCTCGATTCCGTGCAGATGACCGCCGAGCACTGGGGCCGGGGAGTGATCAACCCGGTTCTCCTCCGGTCCGCCGTGCAGCAGGCCGCCACCGCGGGGTTCGCCAATTTCCTGGAGATCAGTCCGCAACAGATGCTGCTCGGCCCGGTGCACACCAGCGCAGCCGCCGTCGGCGTCCGGGCGAGCGTGCTGCACGCGCTCGGTGAGGGCGACGACGGAGCCGCGTCCGCGCGGGCCGTGCTGCCCGAGCTGTACGTCCGCCGTGCCGAACTCGACTGGCAGGCCGTGTACCCGGACGGGCGCTTCCTGCCGAGCACGCCGTCCTATCCGTGGCAGGGCCGCCGCTACTGGGCCCTGGACGGCTGGACACACACCACTCTCGCCACTTCCACCATTCCCACTTCCACTGCCCCCACCACCCCCACCGTCCCCTCTACTCCCACAGCCACCGAACCAGCACAGGAACCGCTCAGGAGGAGCACGTTGGCCGCATCGCAGGAACACGCCCTGGCGGAGGTGACGGAGGAAATCGCCGCGATCCTCAAGTACCCGAGGGAACGGATCACCCCGCAGTCGTTCTTCCTCGAACTCGGCGCGGACAGCATCCTGCTGCTCCAACTGGTGAACACCTTGAACAACCGCCACGGTACGTCCTTCAAGGCGACCGACCTGTTCGAGAAGTACCAGTCCGTCGGTGACCTCGCGGACGCGCTCGCGGAGTCCGGCACCTTCGACGTGGAACCCCTCGGAGGTCCCCAGGCCACGGTCGCTGTGGCCCAGGCCCCGGCCGCCGTACCCCAGGTCCTGGCCGTACCGCCACAGGAGGCCGCGGTACTGCCCGCCGCCACCGGCCTCGACGCGGTCGTCCGCGACCAACTCGCCATCATGCGGCAGCAACTGGCGGTCCTCGGCGGCACGCCGACCCCCCTCACCGAGGTTGCCGCACCCGTCGACGAACCGCCGGCAGCACCACCGCCCGTGCTCCAGGCCGTGTCACAGCGCGAGGCCCCCGCGGCCCGCAGGTCTCCGGCGCCCGCTCCGGCCGCAGACGGAGCCCGGCTCGGCCCTCGGCAGAAGTCCTACGTGGACTCCCTGGTGCGGCGGATGGAGGAACGCAGCCCGCGGTCGAAACGGCTCGCCGGCCTGCACCGCGGCCGGATGGTGGAGAGCCGCCCCTGGGGGACCTTCCGTCCCGAGCTGAAGGAACTCAACTTCCCCATCATCATCGACCGGGGCAGGGGAGCGCACTTCTGGGACGCCGACGGCAGCCAGTACACCGACTACTGCCTCGGCTTCGGTGTGCACTTCTTCGGCCACAACCCGCCGTTCGTCCAGGACGCCATCGCCACGCAGCTGAAGCGCTCCTTCATGCTGGGGCCGCAGGTGGAACTGACCTACCAGGTCGCCGAACAGTTCTGCCGGATCACCGGGCACGACCGGGTCTCCTTCTGCAACTCCGGTTCGGAGTCGGTGATGGGCGCGGTGCGCCTCGCGCGGCTCGCGACCGGTCGGCGGAAGGTGGCCTACTTCGAGAAGTCCTACCACGGCATCACCGACGGGGTGCTGGGCCTGCGCGGCGAGGAACTCGGCGGCGTCCGGCCGATCGTGGACGGGGTGTCGCCCGGAGCGCTGCAGGACGTGGTCGTCCTGCCGTACGACGACCAGGCCGCCCTGGACTACATCGCCTCCCACAGTCATGAGCTGGCCGCGGTACTCGTCGAACCGATACAGGCGCGCAACCCCGTGACGCAGCCGGCCGAGTTCCTGCACAAGCTCCGCCGGCTGACCGAGGACACCGGCACGGTGCTGATCTTCGACGAGATGATCACCGGGTTCCGCATGCACATCCGTGGCGCCCAGGGGCTGTTCGGGATCAAGCCGGACCTGGCTATCTACGGCAAGGTGCTCGGCGGAGGTCTGCCGGTCGCGGCCATCGCCGGCAAGCAGTCCCTCATGGACGGGCTCGACGGCGGCAACTGGGACTACGGCGACCGGAGCGCTCCGACCGCGGAGACCACGTTCTTCGGCGGCACGTTCCAGAAGCACCCGCTGGCGATGGCGGCGACCAAGGCCGCCCTGGAGTACCTGGAGCAGCACGAGGACACCGTCTACCGCGACGTGAACGACCGGACCGCGCGGGTTGTCGGTGCGCTGTCCGACCTGTTCACCCAGCACGGGGTGGCGTACACGCTGGCATCCGTCGGCTCGCTGTGGCGGTTCCAGTACCGCGGACAGTCCAATCTGTACCACCCCCTGCCATTGGAGATGCTGTACCACAGCCTGCTGGCGGACGGTGTCTACATGTGGGAGGGCAGGACGTTCTTCATGTCCACCGCGCACACCGACGACGACGCCGAGCGGCTGATCGACGCGGTGGACCGGGGTCTGCACGCGCTGCGTGAGGCGGACTTCCTGGACGGGGTCGCCACCACACCCCGGGTCCGCGCAGCGGAGCGCTGGCCGATGTCCACCCAGCAACGCGAGGTGTGGGACATCAGCCAGCGGCTCGGACCGTCATCCGTGGTCTACAACGAGACAGCGGTGCTGGAACTCACCGGCGAACTCGACCTGCCGGCCCTGGACGCCGCGCTGACCGCGGTACGGCAACGGCATCCGGCGCTGCGCGCAGTCTGCTCCGCCGACGGCCGCGACCTGGTCGTGGAGCATGACGCCGCGAGCACGACGGTTGTCCACACGGTGGCACCCGAGGACAGTCCCCAGACCGTGATCGACGAGCGCGCCAACACGCCGTTCGACCTCCGGACCGGGCCGCTGTTCCGTGCCATGGTGCTGCGGCATTCGGAGGACCGCCACCACCTGCTCGTCTCGGGCCACCACGTGGTCTTCGACGGCACCTCCATGGTCGCCGTGCTCAACGACCTGGCTGACGGCTACACCCGCGTCACCCAGGGGCGGGCTCTGGCAAGGGTGCAGCCCGGACGGGTGCAGCCGGCCTATCCGGAACCGGCCGCCGACAAACGGGAAGCCGCGCTCGACCACTGGCAGCAGCGTCTGGCGGCGCCCCCCGCACCCGCGTGGGCCGTCCAGGACCGCCCGGCGAGCGCTCCGGCGACCCGGCAGGCCTTCGAGTTCGACGCCGTCCTGTGGACGGCGCTGGTGAAACGGTGCCCACAACTACGGTGCTCACCGTTCATGGCGGTGTTCAGCGCGTTCACGGCGGCACTGCACGAAGTGACCAGACACGACGACCTGGTGGTCAGTACCCCGGTCGACCAGTGCCGGGGGGTGACGGAACAGGAACTGGTGGGCCACTTCGTCAGTTACGTCCCGGTTCGCAGCCGGCACATCGACACCGACCTCCCGAAGCACCGTCAGCAGTTCAGCCAGTCGCTCGGTGAGGACCTCTCCCACGGCACCCTGCCGCTGGGCGATGTCCTCGACGAGCTGGCCGAGCGGGGCGAGCTGGACGACCCCTGGCTCGCGCGACAGCAGCTCACCTCCGTGGTGTTCAACCTCAACCGCCCGCTGCCGCCGCCGAGGATCGGTGATCTGGAGGCGCGGGTGAGCCTGCCGTCCACCGTGGAGGCGATGTTCGATCTGCTCTTCGATGTCGTCCCGATGGAGGACAAGGTGTTCGTGGAGATCGTGTACCGCGACCAGGTGCCCGCGGACGACATCACGCGGCTCTGGACACGCTGGCTCGAACTGCTCCACGAGACCGCCGATGACGGCGGAGCCTGAGGCCCGGCTTTCGCATTCGGTAATGCAGGGACCGCTCGGAAGGATTGAGATGGGAACAAGTGATCCAATCGACGAAACAGTAGTCAAGGGCACGGCGCGTCGCGCCGGGACCGCAACGCTTCCGACGGCGGTCACCAGCCCATGACCGCCCCACACCCTGCGGCCGTAGTGGCCGGTATCGGCGCGTGGCTGCCCCCCGACGTGGTGACCAACCACGATCTCAGCGCCCGGATGGACACCACGGACGCCTGGATACGCCAGCGGACCGGAATCCGGCAACGCCACATTGCATCACCGGGAACGGCCGCGTCCGACCTCGCCGTAGAGGCGGGGCGGCGGGCGCTCGAGTCCGCCGGCCTGCAGACCGTGGACATGGTGGTGCTCACCACCACCACGCCCGACAAGCCCTGCCCCGCGACCGCGCCCGCGGTGGCCGCCCGGCTTGGTATGGAAGGCGTTCCGGCCTTCGACGTGGCCGCCGTCTGCACGGGCTTCCTCTACGCGCTGGCAACCTCCGCGGGGCTCATCGCCGCCGGTACGGCGGACCACGTCCTGGTCATCGCGACGGAGGTGTACAGCGCCATCATCGACCCCGCGGACCGCGGCACGGCGGTGGTCTTCGGGGACGGTGCGGGAGCCGTGGTGCTCCGCAGGGGCGACCCGGACGAGTGGGGCGCGCTCGGCGCCTTCGTGCTCGGCAGCGACGGGGTGCACGAGGACCTGATCCAGGTACCGGCCGGCGGCTCCCGCCAACGGAAGTCCGGTCTGCCGACCGGCCCGGGCGACGAGTTCTTCAGGATGCGGGGCAAGGAGGTCTTCCGGCACGCTGTGCAGTGCATGACCACCGCGTGTCAGCAGGCCACCCTCGCGGCCGGATGGGAGCCGGAGCGCGTCGACCGGTTGGCGGCACACCAGGCCAATGCCCGCATCCTGACCGCCGTTTCGGAGCGACTGCGTCTCGCCGAGGACCAGCCGCTCAGCAACATCGAGCAGGTGGGGAACATCGGTGCGGCCTCCCTGCCCGTCCTGCTCGCCCACTCCGCCGAGCGGGGAGAACTCAAGCCGGGCCACCACCTCCTGCTCACGGCCTTCGGGGGCGGCCTGACGTGGGGGGCGACCACGCTGGTCTGGCCTCAGCTGTGAGTGTCCGCGCGGTCGTCGACGTGCAGGCCGAGTGCGGATGCACGATCAACAACCGTCCCATGTGATCAGAATGGATGAAGCGATCATGTTCGAAATACTCAAGGGTCTCCTCGTCGGCAAGTTGAAGGTCGCCGAGGAACTGGTCACCCCCGAAGCGACCATCGAGGACATCGAGTTGGACTCACTGGCCCTGGTGGAGCTGGCGCTCCTCATCGAGCAGGACCTCGGCGTCAGCGTCGACGAGGACGAGCTGGCCGACGCCTGGACCGTCGACGACATCACCCAGCTCATGTCGGAACAGAGCAACTGCGTCTCATGACCGACGCGGCCATCACCGGGGTCGGTCTGGTGACCCCGGCGGGTATCGGAGCCGGGGCCAACTGGGCCAGGGTGTGCGAGGGCAGGTCCACCGCGGCGGTCGATCCCCACCTCGACGGCATCCCGCCACACCTCTCGTGCCGGGTCCCGGACTTCGACGGGGACGCCCTGCTCGGGGCCCGTCGGGCGCTGCGCCTGGACCGTGTCGCCCAGTACGCTCTGGTGGCCGCCGGTGAGGCGATCACCGACGCGGGACTGACCCCGTCCTCCTGGGACGGCGCACGGGTCGGCGTGGTGCTCGGGACCGCCGACGGTGGGATCGGCACCGTCGAGGAACAGCACCTCACCCTCGTCCGGGACGGATTCAAGCGGCTCTCGCCGTACCTGCTGCCGATGCAGCTGCCGAACATGCTGGCCGGCCAGGTGGCCATGGAATTCGGCGCGACCGGACCGAACCTGGTCGTGAGCACCGCGTGCGCCTCCGGGACCACGGCGATCGGGGTAGCCCGCGACCTGCTCGCGCTGGACCGGTGCGACATCGTGCTGGCCGGCGGCAGCGAGGCCATGATCACGCCGTTGATGGTGGGCGGATTCGCACGTATGGGCGCGCTCTCGGAACGGACCGACGAGCCGGAGGCGGCATCACGTCCCTTCGACGTCGACCGGGACGGCTTCGTGATCGGAGAGGGAGCCGGCGTCCTGGTGCTCGAACGCCCGGAGCACGCGCGAGCACGCGGCGCACGGATGAGGAGCCGTGTCGTGGGCTACGGGGCGAGCGCCGACGCCCACCACGCGACGGCACCGCATCCCGAGGGCAAGGGCGCCGAGGCGGCGCTCCGCGCGGCGCTGGCCGATGCGGGGGCGGGGGGCGCCGACGTCGATCACGTCAACGCGCACGGCACGTCCACCCGGCTCAACGACCGCATCGAGGCGGACGTACTCGGGAGGGTTCTCGTCGGCCACCCGTCGACCACGTCCACCAAGGGGGTGACGGGACACCTCCTGGGAGCGGCCGGCGCGATCGAAGCCGTCTACACCACGATGGCCATCGAGTCCGGGACGGTTCCGCCCACGGCCAACCTCACCACCCAGGACCCGTGCATCGACCTGTCGCTGGTGTCAGAGCCGACCCGGGCGAAGGTGGGTCTGGCGTTGAGCAGCTCCTTCGGCTTCGGCGGACAGAACGCGGTCCTCGCACTCGCCGCCCCATGACGGTTCCGTCGCGGAACCGCGCACAAGCCCCCAAGGCCCTGGTGTCACCTTCACGACGTGGCGGTGACAACAGGGCCTACGGCGATGCGACGGCGTGCAGGACGGCGGTGTAGTCCTCGGCGAGAGCGGCGATGGTGTCCTCGGTGAAGAGGTCGCAGGGGTAGACGATGCTCCCGACCAGCCCGTCCGGCGTCGTGCCGACGGCCAGTTCGAGGTCGTAGCGCGCGGTCAGGTGGTTGAAGGGCTGGGCGACGGTGCGTAGGCCCAGGAACGCCGGTACCTCTCCGGCTCCTCCGTGCAGCGCGGCGACATCCATGGTGGTGTTCTGGAACTCGAACATCACCTGGACGAGGGGGTCGCCGCCACGGTCCGGAAGACGGGCGACGACCTCGTCGATGGGTGCGTCCTGGTGCGCGAACGCCGCCAGCGTACGCTCGCGCACCTCGCCGAGGAGTTGCGCGAACGTGGCCTCGCGAGGAGCTGTCGACCGGATGGCGAGCGTGTTGACCATGCAGGTGATGAGTGCTTCCCGCTCGGGGGTGGTGCGCCCCGTGACGAGAGTGCCGACGGTGATGTCCGTCTGCCCCGTCCACTTCCTCAGGAGGGCGTGGTACCCGGTCAGGAGGGTCATGAACAGAGTCGCGCGGGAGCACCGGCCCACCGCGGTGAGGCGGGCGGTCAGCTCGGCGGACAGGGTGAAGCGGTGCCGGCCGGCGTGCGCGGTGCGGGTGGCCGGCCGCGGCCGGCCGGCCGGCAGGCGGAGAGCGGGGGCGTCGGACAACTGGTCCTGCCAGTAGGACAGGTGCGTGTCCAGCCGACCCCGGGTCAGGTTCCGGCGCTCGTCCAGGCTCAGGTCCATGTAGCCATACGTCAGGGCGGGCAGCGCCGACGAGAGCGCGACTCCTCTGACGGCCAGCGCGTACAGGACCTCCAGCTCCCGGAAGAGGACGGCGACCGACCAGTCGTCGAAGACCACGTGGTGACCGACGCACACGAGTATGTGGTCGTCGTCGGCCAGGCGCAGCAGCCCGGTGCGGAGGACTTCGCGGCCGAGGTCGAACGGCCGCCGGGCGAGCTCGTCCGCGTACCCGACCGCCGCGTCGACCGGGTCGCTCTCGCCGGAGAAGTCCCGTTGCTCGACGGGGTAGTCCTCCGGTGCGCGCGCCGTCCAGCGCAGTGTGCCGCCGAGGCCGACGTCGAAGGTGCTGCGCAGCGACTCGTGCCGGGTGAGCAGGACGTGCAGGGCGCGCAGCAGGGCGGGCGTGTCGAGCGGGCCGTGCAACCGCAGGGCCACCGGGACGTTGTACTCTCCGCTGCCCCCGGTCAGCTGCTCCGCCGCCCACAGCCGCCGTTGTGCCGCGGTGGCCGGCGGCCGTATCGCCGCACCCCCCAGGCCGCTCTTCGCCGTCAGTGCCACGGTGCTCCTCGCTTCCTGATTCCGCTGGTGACCGATTCCCTCGGTTCCCGATGGTTCCGATTCCCCCGCTGCTCTCCGGCCCGGAGCGGTCAGTACGGGTCGGACCCGTCGTCCATGGAGTCCGTGAGATCGCGGGCGACGGCCTCGACGTGCGGTGGGTGCAGCATCGTGTAGTGATCGGCGTGGACTGGGCGGGCGGTGAACGCACCGTCGGTGCTGCCGCGCCAGCTTTCCGCACGGGCCGCGCCCTCCGCGTCGGCGGAGTGGAAGTACAGCAGGGGCCCCGGGTACGGGGCCGGTTCGTACCCGGCGAGGGCGTGCGCGTTCGCCCGGAAGACGCGGTAGGCGCGTTCGAACTGATCCGGCCCCAGGTCGGGGAGGGCCTTGGCGGCCCGCAGTGCGCCGAGCAGCCGAGCCGGCGGCGCGGCAGCGCCGTCCGCCGTGCCGGCCCCCGGGCGCGCCGCGGCGCGTTCCAGCGGCAGCGGGGGGAGTCCGGCCGCCCGGCAGAGGTCCTCCGCGAAGTGCCGCATCAGGGATTCCTCGTCGAACTCCCCGGCCTCCGCGGTCGCGGGCCGGCCGGCTCCGCCCGGGTGGCCGGTGTCCAGGAGGGCGAGGAGTTCGACCTCCTGACCGGCCGCACGCAGTTCCGCGGCCATCTCCCGTGCGACCAGGCCGCCGAGGGACCAGCCCAGGAGCCGGTACGGGCCGTGCGGCTGGACGCGGAGCAGCTCGATCAGATAGCGCTCGGTCATCGCCCCGACGGTCGGCAGCGGGTCGGCCCCGGGCTCGAAACCCCGGGCGGCGAACGCGTGGACGGGCTGGTCCTCGGGGAGGGCGGCCGTCAGTTCCCGGTAGCAGAACACGTTCCCACCGATGGGATGGACGAGGAACAGGGGGCGTCGGGTACCGCCGGCGCGCAGCGTGACCAGCGACGTGTTCCGCTGGGTGCCCTCCTCGGGCGAGCGCAGCAGCGCGGCCTGCGCCGCCACGGTGGGGCAGTCGAGCACGGCCGAGAGCGGCAGCCGGGTGCCGAACTCCGCGCGGATGAGGGAGACCAGGCGCAGCGCCGACAGGGAGTGCCCCCCGAGTTCGAAGAAGTCGTCGTCGACGCCGATCGGTCCGGTTCCGAACAGGCCCTCCCAGACGGAGAGCAGCCGTACCTCCCAGGGGTCCCGGGGCGGGACACGGAGGGTTGGAGCCTCCGTCATGGGCGCCCCCAGCGCGGGCAGGGCCTTGCGGTCGACCTTGCCGCTGGAGGTCAGGGGCATGTGGTCGATGCGGCGCCACGCCGAGGGGACCATATGCTTCGGCAGCTTCTGCCCGAGGAACGACTTGCAGGCCGTCAGGTCCGGCTCGCCGCCGGATGCCGGCACCACATAGGCGGTCAGACGGTCCGACTCCAGCAGCACCGCGCAGGCCCGTACCGACGGGTGACCGCCCAGTACCGCCTCTATCTCGCCCGGTTCCACCCGCATGCCGTTGATCTTCATCTGGTCGTCGGCCCGGCCGGCGAACTCCAGGACGCCGTCCGGGAGCCACCGCGCGAGGTCACCGGTGCGGTACAGCCGCAGACGGGTACCGTCGGGACGGCTGAGGTATATGAAGCGCTCCGCGGTCAGCTCGGGCCGGCGGTGGTACCCATCGGCGAGGCACACGCCGCCGAGGTGGAGTTCACCGGTCACGCCGAGCGGCACCGGGTTCAGGTCCCGGTCGAGTACAAGGGTCTCGGTGTTGGCGATGGGGCGGCCGATGGGCACGACCTCCGGCCCGTCGGCGCGGCAGTGCCAGAAGGTCACGTCCACCGCGGCCTCCGTCGGGCCGTAGAGGTTGTGCAGATCGGCGTCCAGGAATCCCATACAGCGCTGCTGCAGATCGTGGACGAGCGCCTCACCACTGCAGAAGACCCTGGTCAGCCCGGCACAACGGGCGATCTCGCGGTCGTCCAGGGAATCCAGGAACGCCTGCAGCATGGACGGGACGAAGTGGACCGTGCTCACCCCCTCGCGCTCGATCAGCCCGGCCAGGTACTCCGGGTCGCGGTGGCCGCCGGGCCGGGCCAGCACCACGGTGGCGCCCGAGATCAGTGGCCAGAAGAACTCCCACACCGAGACGTCGAAGGTGTACGGAGTCTTCTGCAGCACCCTTTCGCGCTCGGCGAGCCGGTACGCGTGCTGCATCCACAGGAGCCGGTTGCTGATCGCGCGGTGCGGGACCACCACTCCCTTCGGACGGCCGGTGGAGCCGGATGTGAAGATCATGTAGGCCGGGTCCTGCGGTCCCGCGGTGTCCGGGACGTCGTCCGGCGGGTACGCCGCCCACCGCGGATCACGGCCGTCGACGCACTCGACCACGGCTCCCGTGCCGTTCAGACGGTCCCTGCCGGCCACGGTGCTCAACACCACGACCGGCTCCGCCTCCTCCAGCAGCTCGCGTACCCGGTCGGCCGGGTCCTCACGGGAGACCGGCACGTACGCGGCTCCCGCCTTGAGCACGGCGAGCAGCCCGATCATCAGCTCCGGTGACCGGTCCAGGTGGAGAGCGACGAAACGGCCCGGTGCGGCACCCAGCTCGCGCAGACGGTGGGCGAGCCGGTTGGCGCGCTCCGTCAACTCCCGGTACGTGAGTGACTCTCCCTCGCAGCGGACCGCCGGAATGTCCGGCGTGCGTCCGGCCTGCCGGTCGATGATCCGGTGCAGCACCTGGTCACCGGGGAAGTGCCGACCGGTGTCGTTCCACTTCCGCTGCTGCTCCAGTTCGCCGGCGGACAGCAGCGGGGTGTGCGCGTACGGCAGGCCGGGGTCCGCCGCCATGGCACGCAGCGCGTTGAGGTAGTAGTCGCCGAACAGGCCGATCTGTTCGGCTGCGAAACGGCCTGAGTCGTACCGAAGGGCCATCACCAGCGCCCCGGCGGTCCCGTCGAGGGAGAATTCGACACCGAAGGGGAAGCTGGAGTGCGCGGCCCACTTCTCGTCCAGCACCTGGAGGTCGTCGTACCCGCCGACCGAGTCGTAGACGTGGAAGTGCGTGTAGTTGAAGTACGTCTCCAGGACGGGGGCGTCCGCGCCGAGCGAGCTGAGTTCCGCCAGCGGGAACCGACGGTGCTCCTGGAGCCGCTGGTCCACTGCGGCGGTGTGGCCGACGAGATCGAGCCAGCTCCCGCCGGGCAGCCGGCCGCGCATCGGGACGGTGTTCAGGAAGACGCCCAGAACCCTGTCGCCGTCCTGCTCCTCGACCCTGCCGTTGTACACGACGCCGGTGAGCACGTCGTCGCTGCCACCGAGCACGGCCAGCACGCGCAGGTGCGCGGCGAGCAGCACGATCCGTACGGGCACCCCGAGCAGATCGGCCAGTTCCAGGACGTCGTCGGACAGCGATGCCGGAAAAGGCACGTCCGCGCAGGCCATGGCCGCGTCCGCCGCCGCAGGCCGCGGCCATCGCGGCAGCGTCGTCCGTCGCGCTCCCGCGAGTTCGGCGGCCCAGAACGTCCGCTCGTCCGCACTGTCACGGGCCGCCCGTTCCAGCTCGACGAAGGTGCGGAAGCGCGACCTGGGAGGATCGGCTGGCCGCGGGTCGGCGGTGCCCGTCACCTCGTCGCGGTACCGGCTGAACAGCTCGGCCAGCAGCGACCGTTCGCTCCAGCCGTCCAGGATCGCGTGGTGCTCGACGACCAGCAGCTGGAACGTGTCCGCTGAGCGCCGCTGCACGTGGAAGCGGATCAACGGCGCGGTCCGCCATGCGAACGGCCGCCGCCGCTCGGCACGGAACCGTTCCTCGACCGCCGCCTGCTGCGCCTCCGCAGAAAGGTGGCTGAGGTCCTCGAAGGACAGCGGCAGGGGAACGTCCTCGTGGACGAGGTGCATCGGTTCGTCGAAGGTGTCCAGGTCGAAGGAGACCCGCAGGATCTCGTGCCGGGCCAGCACGCTCCGTACCGCACGGCGCCACGCCTCTTCCGAGTACGCGGCACGGAGGTGGTAGCTCGTGACGTTGTGGTAGAGCTGCTCCGTGCCGTCCGCGCCACTGCCCGCCGTCAGTTCGCTGTGGTAGATCATGCCGGCCTGCAGGGCGGACAGCGGAAAGGCGTCGGTCACGCCCTCGGGCACCTTGGCCCGGTCGTGTCGGCTCAGCGCGGTGAAGGGGGCGTCCGAGCGGGCCTGCGAGGTCGCGGAGACCCTACGCACGACCGGAGCGAGTTCCCGTATCGTCTGCCGGCGCGCCAGCTCGGCGATGTCGAAGTCCAGCCCGTGTTCGCGGGCCGAGGCCAGGATCTGGATGCTCCGGATGGAGTCGCCGCCGGACGAGTAGTAGGGGGAGTCGATGCCGATCCGGTCGTGCCCGAGGACCTCCGCCCACAGCCGCACGAGGGTGCGTTCCACATGATCGCGTCCGGCGACGAGGTCCGTCGAGGGAGCGGCCCGCAGCTGCTTCGGATGGGGCAGCCGGGCACGGTCCACCTTGCCGTTGACGGTCAGCGGGAACGCGTCCAGGACCACCAGGAATGCCGGGATCATGTAGTCGGGCAGCCGGTCCGCCAGCTCGGCCCGCAGCGCGTTCTCGTCCAGTTCGCCGTCCGCGGTGAGGAGGTACCCGGTGAGGTGGTCGCCGCCCGGCGGGTCCGACTGCAGGACCACCACGGCGTCCTCCACGCCTGGGTGCTGCGACAACGCGGCCTCGACCTCGCCCAGTTCGATACGGAAGCCACGCAGCTGCACCTGGTCGTCCAGCCGCCCGCAGTACTCCATGTCCCCGCCCGGCAACTGCCGCACCAGGTCACCGGTGCGGTAGATGCGGGCGTGCGGCCCACCGCCGAAGGGGTGCGGCAGGAACCGCTCGGCGGTCAGCTCCGGCCGGTCCAGATAGCCCCGTGCCAGCCCCGCACCGCCGACGTACAGCTCTCCCGCGACGCCCTGCGGCACCGGACGGCCGTGCGGGTCGAGCACGTAGAGCTGGAGGTCGTGGAGGGGGACCCCGATGGCACTGGGCCGGTCGGCGGCCGTGTCCTCGAAGGTGACGGGCCGGTAGGTCACGTGGACCGTGGTCTCGGTGATGCCGTACATGTTCACCAGCTGCGGCCGCTCGTCCCCGTGCCGCAGCATCCAGGGGCGCAGCGCCGGCAGGTCGAGTGCTTCGCCGCCGAAGACGACGTAGCGCAGCGCCAGGGGGGCGTCCTCGCCGACGGGGTCCGCGGCCTCCGCCTTCATCAACTGGTGGAAAGCGGAGGGCGTCTGGCTGAGGACGGTCACACCGGTGCGGCGCAGCAGCCGCAGCATCTTCTCGGGGGACCGGCTCACCTCGTACGGGACCACGACGAGCGTGCCGCCGTGGAGCAGCGCTCCCCAGATCTCCCAGACCGAGAAGTCGAACGCGTAGGAGTGGAACAGGCTCCACACGTCCCGTTCGGTGAAGCCGAACCAGGCCCGCGTGGAGCTGAAGAGCCGCGTGATGTTGCGGTGCGGGATCAGCGTCCCCTTCGGGTGGCCGGTGGACCCGGAGGTGTAGATGACGTACGCCAGGCTGTCCGCCGTCGCCGTGCGTTCGGGGGCGCGTCCGGCACCCGCGGCGTCGCTCAGGGCCTCCTCGCTCACGTCGACCACCCGGCCGCCGAACCCGTCGGCCGGCCCCGTGCCCTCGCCGGCCCGGACCAGGTGGGTGATCCCCGAGTCCTCGACGATGTAGCGCAGGCGGGCGGGGGCGGAGGACGGATCGAGCGGGACGTACGCGCCGCCGGCCTTGAGGATGCCCAGGATCGCCACGACGAGGTTGGCCGACCGGTCCATCGAGAGGCCGACCAGTGTCTCGGGGCCCACACCGAGTGCACGTAACCGGTGCGCGAGCCGATTGCTGCGCCGGTCCAGCTCACGGTAGGTCAGGGTGGTCCCCTCGTGGATCACGGCGATGGCGTCCGGGCGCCGCCGCGCCTGCTCCGTGAAGAGGTCGTGGCAGCAGGGCTCGTCCTGTACGGGTTCGGCCGACGGCGGCGCCGGCCGGGCGGATTCCCGCTCGTCCAGGATGTCCAGGGCGGCCACGGACCGGTCGGGGTCCTTCGCGATGCCGGTCAGCAGCCGGCAGTAGGAGTCGGCCAACTGCTGGAGGGCCAGTCCGTGGAGCAGACCACCGGGGCAGCGGAGCACGGCGCGGGGTTCGTCGCCGTCCAGGACGACTTCGAGACCGAGGGCGTACGGACCGGTGAATGATCCGGAGTCCGGCGCCGCACCCAGCTCCGTGATCGCCCCGCCGGGAACCGGCAGGGACGGCCGACGGGCGCCGGTCTCGGCGAACGCCACGGTGTACCCGGGAAACAGTGCGGTCGCGTCGCCGGAGTCCGGCGGGGGCGCGAGGCTCTCCAACGGCAGGGTCCGGTACCCCCCGGCCTGTGCCGCCACCGCGGCCGTGCGCCGCAGCGCCTCCCGGAATGACGGCGCGTCGGCCAGCTCGCAGCGCAGTACGCGGATGGTCTCCAGGCGGCCCACCGTGTCCCGGAACCGGTCGTCCGCCCGGTCCGCGGCCACGACTCCCAGCCGGACGTCGGACGGGCCGCCGTACCGGCCGACCAGGACCGCGAAGACGGTCAGCAGCCCGGTGGACACGGAGGTGCCGGCCTCCTGGCACTGTGTGTCCAGCGCGCGCACGGCCTCGCCCGGCAGCGGAAAGGCGAACGGTTCGGCGTCCAGCGCCAAGCCCTCCGCGGCGTACGGCCGCACGAAGGGCAGCCGCAGGCCACCCGGCTCCCCGGCCGGCTGCTTCTGCCGGAAGTCCAGCTCCGCCCTGGCCTCCGCGGCGCCCAGCCGTTCCTCCTGCCAGGCGACGAAGTCCGCGTACTGGCGCGCCGGTCGTGATGCCGTGGCGCGCCCGCCGTCCACCAGGGAACCGTAGGCGTCGGCGAGTTCGGTGCCAATGATCTCCATGGAACGCCTGTCGGCGACGGTGTGGTGCGCGACGAGCAGCAGCGTGGGAGGAGTATCCGGCGCGCGTACCAGGACGGCCCGGAACGGGGGAGCGGCGTGCAGGTCGAACGGCCGGGCCGCCTCCCGTGTGAGCTGCCGCCGTGCCGCCGCCGCGTCCGCGACGTCGATGACCCGCCAGTCCGGCCGCGCGGACCCGTCGACCAGCAGACCGACCGTCCCGTCGTGCTCGGCGAACCGGGTGCGCAGCGCCTCGTGCCGGAGTACGACCGCCCGGACCGCCTCGTGGACCAAGGTGTCGTCCGCCGACGTGGGCAGGGCGTAACAGCGCACCACGGCGCCGGCCGCGGGTGCCGCCCTGTGCAGCCGGTACAGATGCTGCTGGGTCAGGGGAGCGGGGAGAACTCGGGGTGCTTGCCGGGGCACCGCGGCTTCGGTGACGGCCACATGATCATCGGTCATTCGGCAAGCCTTCCCATGGCGCGCGCCTCCTGTGGGACATTCTTCGCTGCGCACACCGATGTGCGGAGGAATGAACGGAATTCACTCGGACCGGTGCCGGGAATCCGGGCGGGGTGCCTTCCTCGGGGGAATCAGCTTGTCCGGGCTGCGCCGGTCGAGTCAACGAATCCGCACCACCTTGCCGTGGCACGAACGCCAATGAATGCCGCCCGACCCACTTTCGTGTGCGCCGGTCCCCACCAAAGTACGGTCCCCGTCGAGTGGTGGCCCGTGATTATTCTTGGTGCGCCGTGCCGTCGGCACCGAATGCCCTATCGACCGGGAGTTGACATCAAATGCCGCAACGGGTCCCATGGCTCAGGGAATTCCATACCGGTCAGGGGTCAGAGGGAACGCTGGTCATGTTTCCGCACGCCGGAGGTTCGGCGAGTTCGTTCCGTGCGTATTCGGCGGCGCTGTCCCCGCGGTTCAGAGTCCTCTGCGTGCAGTACCCCGGGCGGCAGGACCGTGTGCGGGACGCACTCGTCGACGACGTCCGGGAGCTGGCCCGGGGGGTGGCGGCGGACCTGGCACGCCTCGACGACCGGCCGCCGGCGTTCTTCGGCCACAGCATGGGGGCGGTGATCGCCTTCGAGGCCGCCCGTCTGCTCCAGGAGGCCACCGGACGGGGCCCGGCGCGGCTCTTCGCGTCCGGCAGGGCGGCGCCCGCCCGGCCCGCCCGGAGCACCGCCCCGCTGGTCCACCTGATGAGTGACGCCGATCTGACGGCCCACCTCCGTCAGTCGACCGCCACCGACCCGAGGGTGGCCGCAGACGCCGATCTGCTGAAATCCATCCTGCCGCCGCTGCGCAGCGACTACCGGGCCGTCGAGACCTACCACTGCCCGCCCGGACGGCGGATCGCGTGCCCGGTCACCGTTCTGGTGGGGGACCAGGATCCGCTCGTCCCGCTGGAGAACGCCGCTGCCTGGTCCGAACACACCTCGGCCCACTGCGAACTCCTCACGTTCCCGGGCGGTGACCACTTCTATCTGCTGCCCTCGCACGACCGCGTCATCGAGGTGATCATCGATCGCCTGGGCCGGGCACCGGCGCCCGCCGCGGCGGACGGAAACGGGAGGAGCACACGTCATGTCCAACCGTGACGGCGGACGTCCGGGCCAGCGGGGGGTGCACGCGCTCAGCGACGCCTATGTCGCCGACTACGCCGCCCTCGATCCGATCATGGCGACGTACCTCGGTATCCCCGGGAACGAACAGGACCTGACCGACTACTCCCCGGACGGTTACCTGGCCCGGGCGGAGCTGAGCGCCCGGGCGGTACGGCACATCGAGGCGGCGCGGCCGGCCGACGCGACCGAGCGGGTCGCACAGGCCGTCTTCGCCGAACGGGGCGGCGTGACACGGGAGGTGCACGACGCCGGGCTGGACCTGGGCGCCCTCAACGTGACGTTCAGCCCGGTGCAGCACCTGCGGGAGGTCTTCGACCTGATGCCCACCGGCACCGAGGAGGACTGGTCCGCGGTAGCGGTCCGGCTGGGCAGGGTGCCGCAGGCACTGACCGGTCTGCGGGCCTCACTGGACCGCGCGGCCGACACCGGCACGGTGACCGCGGCACGGCAGGTGGTCCGCGTCGCCGAACAGTGCGAGACCTGGGCGGGACTCCGCGGAGCGCCGTCCTACTTCGAGTCGTTCACGGACCCCGCGCGGCAGAACGGCACCAGCAGCATGCTGCTCGCCGCCCTCGACTCCGGCGCCCGCGCCGCCGCCGGCGCGTACGCCGGCTTCGCCGCGTTCCTGCGCGACGAACTGGCCTCCAGGGCGCCCGAGGGGGACGCCGTCGGCGCGGACGTCTACCGGATCGCCTCGCGGCAGTTCACCGGCGCACGGCTGGACCTCCAGGAGGCGTACGCATGGGGCTGGGAGGAGTTCCTGCGCGTCGAGGCGGAGTTGCGCCAGGTCGCCGACCGGGTCCGCCGTGGTGCTACACCGGCCGCGGCGGCCGCCGTGCTGGACGCCGACCCCCGCTACCAGGTGCGTGGGCGGCAACAGCTGCTGGAGTGGATGCGGTCGCTGTCGGCGAAGGCACTGACGGCCCTGCGGGACCGCGAGTTCGACATCCCCGATGAGCTGATGACGCTGGACTGCCGGATCGCCCCGCCCGGCGGCGGCGTGGGCGCCTACTACAACGGGCCCACCCAGGACTTCAGCCGGCCGGGCACGATGTGGTGGTCGGTGCCCGCGGACCGGCACGTGTTCCCGACCTGGAGGGAGGCCACCACCGTCTACCACGAGGGCGCACCCGGCCATCACCTCCAGATCGGCACGGCGGTGCGATGCTCGGACCGGCTCAACTCGTTCCAGCGACTGCTGTGCTGGGTGCCGGGCCACGGTGAGGGCTGGGCGCTGTACGCCGAGCGGCTCATGCGGGACCTGGGCCACCTCGACGACGGCGAACTGCTGGGCATGCTCGGCGCCCAGCTGCTGCGGTCCGCACGGGTCGTCATCGACCTCGGCATCCACCTCGAACTCGACCTTCCGGCCGGCTGCGGATTCCACGAAGGGGAACGCTGGAGCCCCGCACTGGGCCTGGAACTCCTGCTGAGCCGGACGATCGTCGACCCCGGCCAGGCCCGTGACGAGATCGACCGGTACCTCGGCTGGCCCGGTCAGGCTCCCGCCTACAAACTGGGCGAGCGGCTGTGGCTCAGGGCCAGGGACGAGGCGCGCGAGCGGCACGGCGATACCTTCGACCTGCCGACCTTCCACCGGCAGGCACTGGAGATGGGCTCCATGGGGCTGGACACCCTGCGCGAGCAGCTCGACGCGCTGCCGGCCGGTGCGGAGCCCACTGGATGACCTGACCTGACCTGCCTGACCTGGGCCGGTGCCGCGGTGCGACTCCGTGACACCGGCTCCGCCGTGTTGCCCGGCGCCGTGTCGCTCAGCTCGTCGTGGTGTCGCACGCGACCCGCCGGATCAGCTCGTGCCAGTGCGTCCAGAGCCGGCGGACGTCGTCCACGGGCACATGGGCACGGTGAATGACGTCCACGTGTATCGCGCCGTGGACGGGGATGACGTCGAAGAAGAGATCGAACTTGGCCTCCTTCACCGGCGGCAGCACGATCTCGCCGCGTGCCCCGCCCAAGGCCACCTCGGGCACCGTGGGATTGAGGTCGAAGACCACGGAGGTCAGCTCGCGCCGGGCCGCCCAGGGATCCGTCACGGCCCCCTCGCGTTCCAGCGCCTCCAGCATGCCGTGCAGCGGGAGGTCCGCCTGGCCCATGTCCTCGAGCAGGGCCCGGCTCGTCCGCCGGTGGTGCGGGAGGAAGACCGGCCCGGTCCTCCGGCTGCGCACCGGCACGTAGTTCACGAAGTGACCCACCCAGCCGCGTTCCCGCTCATCCTGCCGCTGGTCCACGGGGACCCCGACTACCAGATCGTCGCGGCCGGACAGCCTGTGCAGCGCTGCGGTGAAGGCACTGAACGCCACCATGAAGGGCGTGCTGCGGAGGGCCGGGCACCGTGCGGTCAACGCGTCCCACACCCCCTGCTCCATGCGGAACGTCTGCCGTGTCGGCGGGCCGGGGCGCACGGATGCGGCCGCTTCGGCGCCGGTCGCCCACAGGGGGGCGGGGCGGCCGTTGAGGCGGCCGCGCCAGTACGCCACCAGCTCCTCGGACGCGCCTTCCTGCGTTGTGCTGGCACCGGGCTGCTGGGGCACGGCGTCCCGTACGGGATCCGCACCGTCCACTGCCTGTTCGTAGGCGGTGGCGAGATCGGCGAGGACCGTGCTCACGGACGTGCCGTCGAATACCAGATGGTGTGCGGAGAGCACCAGATCACTGCGGTCCGCACCGCGGCGCACCAGCAGGGTGCGGAACAGCGGGCCGGCCGCGAGATCGAACGGTGCGTCGGCGAACTCGCGTACCGCCGCGTCGGCCGAGGAGTCGTCCTTGGCCACCGTGCGGAGCATGTCCTGACCGGTGGAGTCGGCGACGACGAGATGCGTCCCGTCGGGTGTGAACACGGCGCGCAGCGCGGGGTGACGCCGGCGGACGGCGCGCAATGCGCGGCGGAGCGGCTCGGTCGCGACACGGCCCCGGAAGGCCAGCACCACGGTCTCGTTGTAGGCGACGTCCTCCGGACCCGACCTGCGGCACAGCTCCCACAGTTCGCGTTGGTGAGCGCAGACCGGCCAGCGGTCGGGCCCCGGTGAGTCGGGCCCCGGCGAGTCGGGCCCCGGCGAGTCGGGCCCCGACGAAAGGACGGGGACGGGTGCGGGGACGGCCCTGTGCGGCGGGAGCGCCCTGACCCCGTTGCCGACAGTGGCCCCCGGTGCCTGTCGGGACCGCCCGAGCAGAGCCAGCTGCTGCTGCATGACGTCGAGTTGTGCACGGACGAGGGAGCCGACGGAACGGCCGGCCGGCACGACGGGCGCCGACGCGCGCTGCCCATCGGCCGAAACGGAAGGCGCCGCCGCGACGGAGGACGCCGACGAGGAAGGTTCCTGGACACGGATGAGGTCGGTGCTGTCGTGCGGGGGACGGTCCGGAACCCGAGTGGGGGCGCCCGCGCTCCGGCCCTGCCCCGCGGGTCCCTGCGGTGTGGCGCGGTCGTGGCGGACCGCGGTAAGGAAGGTGCCCACCGCCCAGTGCGATTCCCGCTGCCAAGGGTAGGTGGGCGTGCCGGGCAGGAAGCGGCCCCCGGCGTAGACCACCTGCCAGTTGATGTCAGCTCCCCGTACGTACAGGTCGGGAAGCACACCGCGCGGGCCCTTGAGGTCGGCGTCCTCCGGGCACGCCGCGTGCACGACCTCTGCCGTCGCGTCGGCCTGCGCGGCGCTGGCGCGGATCGCGCTGCCGAGGGTCGGTCGCGGACCGATCTCCAGGAAGGCGGTGAAGCCCCAGCGGACCGCTTCCTGGACCGCTTCCCGGAAGCGGACCGGGCCCGCCAGGCCACGGGCCCAGTGCGTCGCGTCCAGCCGTGTGCTGTCGAGGAGCGATCCGGTGACGGAGGAGAACAGCGGGGTGCCTCCGGGGCCGGTGGCGGCGCCGGCCCCGGAACGTTCCAGTGCGGTGGCGGCGTCGGCCATGACGGGGCTGTGGAACGCGAAGCGGCCCGGGAGCGGACGGCAGGGGTGGCCGGCCCAGTGCAGTTCACGGGTGAGTTCGGTGACGGCCGTGGCGGGACCCGACACCACGACGCTGCGCGGGGCGTTCTCCACCGCGAGCACCACCGTGCCGGAGTACTTGTCCAGGATCGGGGTGACGGCCTCCGCGGGTGCCGAGACGGCGACCATCCTTCCGTCGTCGGCGTCCTGCATCGTGGTGCCCCGGGCCAGCACCAGTGCGGCCGCGGCATCGAAGTCGAGCAGTCCGGCGGCGTGCGCTGCCGCCGTTTCGCCGGCACTGTGCCCGATGACCGCAGCGGGCGTCAGTCCGAACCGGCCCCACAGCAGGGCCAGCCCGCTCTGTACGGTGAACAGAAGTGCCTGGGCGACATCGGTCCGTGACAGTTCCCGCTCCGCTGCGGCGTCGTCCCGCGTCAGCAGATCGAGGACCGAGATGCCCAGCGGCCCGTCGAACGCCCGGGCGCAGCGCTGTGCGTGCTCGGTGAAGGCCGGTTCGACCAGCAGCGCCGTACCGGCCCCGGTCAGCTTCTGACCCTGCCCGGAGAAGACGAAGACGGTGTCCCGCCAGCGTGTCCCGGTGGCCCGGGACAGGGAGCGCGGAAGGGCACCGCCGGAACTGAACGACTCCAGTTGCTCGCGCAGTTCGGCCGGGTCGGCACCGGTGAACGCGGCACGGAACGGGCGGTGTCTGCGGCCCGCCGCCGCGCTGTAGCACAGGCTGCCGATACGTCCCGGGTCGTCGGTCTCGGCGTCCACCGCCTGCAGATAGCGTGCGGCGAGCGCGCGCAGCGCTTCGTCGCCGACGGCCGAGAGCGGGAGCACGAGGGGACCGGGATGCCGCTCGGGCGTCCGGTGGGGAACTGGGGCGGCCTCCTGGACGACGATGTGCGCGTTGGTGCCGCCGAAGCCGAAGGAGCTGACGGATCCGACACGAGGGGGCCCGGACGACCACGGCTCCGTCCGCTGGGCGACCACCAGCCTGGTGCCGTCCAGCGGCAGGCCCGGATTCAGGTCGCGTGTGTGCAGCGTCGCGGGCACCTGCCCTTCGCGCAGGCACAGCAGGAGCCGGATCAGTCCCGCCATGCCGGCCGCGGCCTCGGAGTGACCCAGGTTGGACTTGACCGAACTCACCACGCAGGGACCGGCGCCCGGGCTCCGCCGGCCGTACGTGGCGGCGAGAGCGCCGATCTCGATCGGGTCCCCCAGAGGAGTGCCCGAACCGTGTGCCTCGACGTGGCCGACCTGTTCGGGCCCGATCCCGGCGTCTGCCAGCGCCGCCCGGATCACCGCCTCCTGGGCCGGGCCGTTGGGCGCGGTCAGCCCGTTGCTCCTGCCGTCCTGGTTGACCGCCGAGCCGCGGATCACGCCGAGGACGTGGTCCCCATCGGCCTCGGCCAGCGCGAGGGGCTTGAGCACCAGCACCCCGCAGCCGTCCGACCGTACGAATCCGTCGGCCCCGGCGCCGAACGAGCGGCACCGTCCGGTGGGCGACATCATGCCCGCCTTGGACGCCGAGACCCACTGGTCCGGTGCGAGTACGAGGTTCACGCCGGCCGCCAGGGCCAGTCGGCAGTCACCGGCACGCAGGCTCCGCACCGCGAGGTGCACGGCCACCAGGGAGGAGGAACAGGCTGTGTCCACGGCCAGGCTCGGCCCCGCCATGCCGAAGACATAGGAGAGCCGGTTCGCGGCGATGGAACTGGCCTGCCCGGTGCTGAAGTGCGCGTCGACCGCGGGCAGGTCCCGCCCCAGGAGCCTGCCGTAGTCGCTGCCGCTGATCCCCACGAAGACACCGCCGCCCGACACCGCGGCACCGTGCCGCACGGCTCCGGCCGTCTCCAGGGCCTCGTGCGCGGTCTCCAGCAGCAGCCGCTGCTGGGGGTCGATCCGGGCCGCCTCGCGGGGCGAGATACCGAAGAACTCCGCGTCGAAGCGGTCGATGTCCTCGATGCACCCGGCCCACTTGGTACTGATCATTCCCGGCCGGGTCGGGTCCGCCGCGTACAGGTCGGCGGTCCGCCAGCGGGACTCGGGGATCTCGATGATGGCGTCCGTCTCCGTCAGGGACAGCCGCCACAGGTCCTCGGGCGTGCGTACGCCACCCGGAAACCGACAGGCCATGCCGATGACGGCGATGTCGTGCTCCGCCGAGCCGTCGGTACTCTTCGCTTCGCTCATCACTCAGGCGTGTCCTTCCGGCTGCCCGAGTACCGCGGTGAGCCGTACCACGGTGGGATGGTTGAGGATCCATTCCACCGGCACCGGGCGGCCCACGACGGGCTCGATTGCCGCGGCCAGCTGCTGGGCGCCGACCGAGGACAGTCCGTACTCGGCGAAGGACTGGTCGTCGGCTATCCCGTCCGTGGGGACCCCGGTGATGCGGGACAGCAGCGTGCGCACCATGGGCTTGAGGAGGTGCGACGGCAGCGCCGCCGACGAGGTGTTGGCGGAGGGTGCGACGGGGGCGGGGCGGTTCCCGCGTCCGCTGAGGACGGCCAGGGTGAGCCGGCTGAACTCGCCGTTCTCCAGCCGGCGTCGGCACTCCCGGCGCTGGATCTTGCCGCTGGTGGTCCTGGACAGGGCGCCCCTGCGCACGATCACCAGCTCGGAGACGGGCAGTTGGCAGTCGGACCACACGGCGTCCCTGACCCGCCGGGCGAAGAGGTCCGCGGTCGTCTCCTCCAATGCCGCTCCGGTGACCTCGACGACGACGGCGAGTTGTTCCTCCCCGTCGCGTTCGAGGGCGAAGGCCGCCGCCGAACCGCTGGTCAGGGAGGGGTGGCAGCTCTCGGCGACGTACTCGATGTCCTGGGGGTAGTAGTTGTGCCCCTGGAGAATGATCACGTCCTTGCGGCGGCCGGTCACGAACAGCTGCCCGTCCCGCAGGAAGCCCAGGTCGCCGGTCCGCAGGTGGACTCCCTCCGATTCCTCCCCCGCGATACGGGCCCCGAACGTCTCCCGAGTGGCCTCTGGGAGCCGCCAGTATCCCTGGGCGACGCTCGTCCCCCGCACCCAGATCTCCCCGATCTCCTCCTCGCCGCGCGGCAGGCGATCGACCGGATCGACGATGCGGACGACCGTGTCCGGGAGGGCGGGGCCACAGCTGATGAGGGCCGTGGTGTCCGTCGTCCGGTCCGCGCCCACCACCCGGCTCTCCGCCAGGGCGGCGGCCGACACCCGTACGGTGCGGGGCAGGTCGGTGACGCGCTTGGCGCTCACCACCAGCGTGCCCTCCGCCAGACCATAGGCGGGGCTGTAGGCACGCGGATCGAACCCGGCGGCCTTGAAGGTCTCGGTGAACCGCCGCAAGGTGGCGTCGCGCACCGGTTCGGCGCCGTTGAGCGCGACCCGCCAGCTGGACAGGTCGAGCTGGTCCAGGTCGTGCGCGGCGCCGCGTACGCACAGGTCGTAGCCGAAGTCGGGGCCGCCGACGTGCGTACCACGGAAGTGGGAGACCGCCTCCAGCAGACGCCGGGGCCGCCGCAGGAACGCGCTGGGCGACATCAGATAGGCGGGTACCCCCAGCCGGAGGGGGCAACGACACTGAACACCAGCCCGAAATCATGGAAGAAGGGCAGCCACGACACGATCACGCTGTCGTCCCCGAAGCCGAGCGCGGTCTTCAGCGCCGCGGCCTGCTGGGCGAAGTTGCGGTGCGAGACCATGACCCCCTTGGGATGACCGGTCGAGCCCGAGGTGAACTGGAGCAGTGCCAGGTGGTCCGGGGTGATGTCGGGAGCGGTCCACGCTTCCTCCCGGCCGTCGGTGCCGTCGTCGGTCTCGATCCAGTTCAGCTCGTGCAACTCCGGTGCGTCCGGGAAGCGTTCGAGCAGCTCGCGGTGGGCGGCCCGGGTGGTGAGGACCGTGGTGGTCCCGGCGGACTCCGCGATCGGTGCGAGGCGGGCCAATTCGGCGCGGCGGCCGGGGAACTTCACCGGGGCCCCGGCGATACCGGCGTAGAGACATCCGGTGAAAGCACGGATGAATTCGAGGTCGTGCGGATAGGCAAGAATGGCGTGCCGGTCGGTCGGACCGGATTCCTGCAGCAGTGCGGCGCGGGCCCGTGCGGCTCGGTCCAGATCCGCGCGGGTCAGGCTCTCTTCGACCTTCGTGCCGTCACGCAGATAGGCGTAGATGATTTCGTCGGGAGTTTCTTCGGCGCCCTTGCGTAGAACGTCCACCAGGCTTCCGTGAGAGAGCACGGAATCGTTGACCGAAGTCATGGGGGGAAATGCCTCCTCGTTCCTTGCGTTACAGGCCTTACGGGAAGGCGTGGGGATATCGGATATCCCCCTGTGGGAGACCGCTCACGGAAGCTTCCGTCATTTTGCGTAGATCCTCCGCTCGATCGTCGGAGGAAGTCAACAAGCAGCATTACTTGTTGCGCCGGACCGGCCACCTTGGGGCCGCCGAGGATCAACTTTGGTGACCGGCGGCCGCATCGAAAGTAGACGGCGGCCAATGCGCGGACGTGCGCCGGCTGTGCGGGACCGGCCCCGGCGGCTCCCGGCTGACGTGCGTAACGGCGGCGATCCCTGATCATGTGTGCGCTCCGGCATCGCTATCGTCTCAGGAACAGGACGCACAGGGTCGCCGGGACGAAGCGCTCCGACCCCCCGGAACGTCGGGGACCCGAGCCCCAGCCCCAGCGCGCGACCGCGGCGCGCGACTCCTGCGGCGGGCTGCTCCCGTCAGGCGAGAAAGGATCGTCGTGGTACTTGCCCACGCTCCGCGCCCGGTCAGTATCAGTACGGTGGTCCGGCCCGTCCGGGTCGTGATCGCCGATCACCAGGAATTCGCCAGAGTCGGCATCAGATCGCTGCTGGAGCGCGGCCCCGACGTCCAGGTCGTCGGTACGGCCGGGAACTCCGCGGAAGCCCTCCAACTGGTGGAAGCGGAAGGGCCCGACGTGGTGCTGGTGGACGCCTCGCTGCCGCCGGCCGGCTGGCTGGACGTCACCCGCGGCATCCTCCGGCCCGGCGGCACGACCCGTCGCATCAGAATGATGCTCATGGCGCAGGAGCTGACCGACGACACCCTGTTATGCGCCGTGCGCGCCGGTGTCCACGGCTATGTGCTCAAGAACTCCCCGGACTGGGTTTTCTCGACCGCGATCCGGTCGGTCGCGGATGGAGAACCCTTCCTCGCCGGGTCGGCGATCCGGCGTCTGTTCTCCCGCTTCACCCTCCTGCCGAACCATGACCCGGCCACGGTGCCCGGCGAACTGGCCGACCTCAGTTCGAGGGAGCTGGAGGTGGTCCGCGGTATCGGCAACGGGTTGTCGAACCGGGAGATCGCCAGGCGGCTGGGGGTCGCCGAGAACACGATCAAGTCGTACGCGTCCAGCATTATGACCAAACTGAACGTACGCAACCGGGTCGAGGTGGCACTGATGGCATGCCGGCTGGGGCTCGTACCCCTCTATCCAGCCCTGGTGTCGACCCAGCGCGGTGAATCGCCCCGGGTTCGGTAGAGATCTCTAGCCTCGCGCTTTCGTGAAGCGGGCTGTCCGACAGGCGGTCAGGAAAGCAGAAAGTGCCCCTGACCAGCAAGAATGAGGATTGTCGAGGTCCTTGTTCCTGCCACCGCCGGAGGCACTTCCCAGGTGAAGCACTCTATCGGGTCCTACCCCCGTGTCCGTGTCCAGGATGACGGCCGCCAGGTCGTCTCCCAGGCCGGGTCGGTCCTGCTCGTCGAAACGGTCCGCAAGACCGGTCTCGACCAGGCCATATCCCAGGCTCTGGTTCCGTGGCGCAAACCTCGGGCCGTTCACGATCCCGGCAAGGCCCTCCTGGACGTCGCCCTGGCGGTCGCACTGGGCGGGGACTGCCTCGCGGACGTGGCGATGCTGCGGTGCGAGCCAGCCGTCTTCGGCCCGGTCGCCTCCGACCCGACCATCTCCCGCCTGATCGACACCCTCGCCGCCTCCGGCGACAAAGCCCTGCATGCCATCCGGTCCGCACGGTCTGAAGTCCGCCATCGTGCCTGGTCGTTGGCCGGCAAGAACGCCCCGGACGCCGACGGCCAGGTCGTCATCGATCTCGACGGCGTCCTCGTGATCGCCCACTCTGACAAGGAGGACGCAGCAGCGACCTGGAAGAAGACCTACGGCCATCACCCGCTGACAGCTTTCGTCGACCACGGACCGGGCGGAACCGGTGAGCCGGTCGCCGCCCTCCTCCGACCGGGAAACGCAGGCTCGAACACCGCTGCCGACCACATCGCCACCGCCCAACTGGCCCTCGCCCAGCTGCCGAAGAAGTACCGGCGAGGGCGGCAGACGCTGATCCGCACGGACTCCGCCGGCGGAACCCACGACTTCGTGTCCTGGCTCGCGAAACGAGGCCGATGGCTGTCCTACTCGGTCGGCATGGTGATCACCGAGGCGATCCACGAACACGTACTGCAGATCCCAGCCTCAGCCTGGACCCCGGCCGTCAAGACCGATGGCGAGGCCCGTGACGGGGCCTGGGTCGCCGAGCTCACCGGCAAGCTCCTGGACGGCTGGCCCGAAGGCATGCGACTGATCGTCCGAAAGGAACGACCACATCCCGGCGCCCAGTTGAGGATCACGGACGCGGACGGCATGCGGATCACGTGCTTCGCGACCAACACCCCAAACCGGCCGATCGCTGAGCTCGAGCTCCGTCACCGGCTGCGGGCCAGGGCCGAGGACCGGATCCGAGCCGCCCGGTCCACCGGCCTGCGCAACCTGCCCCTTCACACAACAGCCCAGAACAAGGTCTGGCTGGAGATCGTCCAGATTGCCCTCGACCTGCTGGCCTGGATGCCCATGCTCGCCCTCACCGGCAAGGCCCGGCTCTGGGAACCCCGCCGACTGCGGTTCCGCCTGTTCTCCGCAGCCGCCCAACTCGTCACCACCGGCCGCCGCAGAATCCTCCGCCTCGCCCAGCACTGGCCCTGGACCAGGGAGATCACTGCCGCCCTCGAACGACTCGCGATCCTGCCCACCCCCGGCTGACCAGCAACTCTCCACCGTCCCGACGACAACATCACCCGCCCCGGGCAGTGGAACCCGGCGCCCACCCGACGCGACAACCGGGCCGCTGGCCTGCCCACCATCAGCTCCGGAAACAGAAAGGGTCCACCGACTCCGTCGACGGACCCCCGCGAAAGATCGAGGCTAGGGCTTGTCGTCAGAGTCGTCCAGCGCCTGCCCCACGAGTTGGAGGATGTAGTCGCTTGATGCCACGGCAAAAGCTTAGACACCGTTTCCTTTGGTGTGATCGTTCGTTGAGACGTGCATGACGGATCTGGTTGAGCGGTTGGTACCGGACGAGTTATGGATGCTGTTCCGGCGGGTGGTGCCGCCGACGGAGGTGAAGCGCCCGCAGGGCGGGGGCCGGCGACGGGCTGGTGACCGCGAGACCCTGGCAGCGATCATCTTCGTGGCCACCTCGGGCTGCACGTGGCGGCAGTTGCCGCCGGTGTTCGGCCCGGCCTGGCCCACGGTTTACCGGCGCTTCGCCCAGTGGAGCCGGGCCAGGGTGTGGGCCAGGCTCCATCGAGTCGTCCTCGATGAACTCGGCGCCCGCGGTGAGCTGGACTGGTCGCGGTGTGCCATCGACTCGGTCAGCGTGCGGGCGGCAAAAGGGGGCCACTGACGGGACCGAATCCGACCGACCGCGGCAAGAGCGGATCGAAAATCCACCTCATCACGGATCGGAACGGACTGCCCCTGTCGCTGGGTATCTCCGGCGCCAACATGCACGACAGCCTCGGTCTGAAGCCGCTCGTGCGTGGAATCCCACCCATCCGCTCCCGGCGTGGCCCGCGTCGTCGGCGCCCGGCCAAGCTCCATGCCGACAAGGGCTACGACTACGAGCACCTACGCAGATGGCTTCGCCAGCGGCGCATCCGTCATCGCATCGCCCGCAAGGGCATCGAGTCCTCGCAGCGTCTTGGCCGACACCGCTGGGTTGTTGAAAGGACAGTGTCCTGGCTCGCTGGATGCCGTCGCCTGCACCGCCGCTACGAGCGCAAGGCCGAGCACTTCCTGGCCTTCGTCGGCATAGCCGCAGCTCTGATCGGCTACCGCCGCCTCACCAACTGAAACGGCGTCTTAGCTACGGATTAGCTGTGTCTGATGCCTGCATGGCAAAGAGACGGTGATGATGGCTGGTCAGTGCCGCCGCAGCAAGGCCGAATGGAGCCTCCGAACCCATGGGGCCGCCAGAGCCCGGCCGCTATCCGCCCGGGGTCACGAGACCCGATTCGTACGCCACGACCACGGCCTGTGCCCTGCTGTCCAGGTCCAGCTTGGTCATCGTGCGGTTGAGGTGGGTTTTGACGGTCGCCTCGCTGATGTAGAGGCGGTCAGCGATCTCCAGGTTGGAAAGGCCGCGGGCGATCAGTTTCAGAACCTCCAGTTCGCGGGAGGTCAATGCATCCAGGTCCGCGGGCTGTTCGCAGGTGGTCTGGCGCGCGTACGCCTCCACGAGGCGGCGGGTGACGCTGGGCGCGAAGAGCGCGTCACCACCGCCGACCGCGGCCACCGCGGCGAGCAGCCGTTCGGGGCCGGAGTCCTTGAGTAGAAACCCGGATGCTCCGGCGCGCAGTGCCCCGTACACATACTCGTCGAGGTCGAAGGTGGTCAGCACCAGGATCCGGGGCGTGGGGTCGGATACCTGGGCGAGGATGCGTTCGGTGGCCTCGATGCCGTTCATGCCGGGCATCCGGATGTCCATCAGGATCATTTCGGGGGTGGTCTCGGCGGCGAGTGCCACGGCCTCCGCGCCGTCGCTGGCCTCGCCGACCACCTCGATGCCGGGTGCGGCGCGCAGCAGGCCCACCAGTCCGGCCCGGATGAGGTACTGGTCGTCCACGACGAGCACGGTGGTCATGTGGTGGCGTCGTCCCCCTGCGCCGCGGCCCGCGCGGAGGTCGGCAGGGTCAGCCGCACGGCGAAGCCCCCTTGCTCCTGCGGGCCGATGCTGATTTGCCCGCCGTAAAGCTTGGCCCGCTCGCGCATGCCGAGCAAGCCGTGCCCGCCCTCGGTTCGTACTCTGTCCAAAATCACCCCCTCTCCGTCGTCCGTGACCGAAACAGTCACCTGATGCGGTTCATACCTCAGCTGTACCTCCGCATGCGCGCCGGGCGCGTGTTTCAGGACGTTGGTGAGTGCTTCCTGCACCACCCGGTAGGCACACAGTTCCGCGCCGGGGGCGAGCGGGCGCGGGGTGCCCTCGACGGTCAGGGCGACCGGGACCCCGCCGGTGCGGACGCGTTCGGCCATCTCGTCGAGGCTGGCCAGGCCCGGCATCGGGCCGACCGGGGCGTCGTCGGCGGCGGTGCGCAGCACCGTGAGCATGCGACGCAACTCGTCGAGGGCTTCCTTGCCGGTGGCGTCGATGGTGTCGAGTGCGGTACGCGCGGTCTGGCGATCGGTGTCGAAGATGAACCGGGCGAGACCGGTCTGCACGGAGATCACGGACATGTGGTGGGCGACCACGTCGTGCAGTTCGCGGGCTATCCGGCCGCGTTCCTCGGCCACCTCGCGCCGGGCCAGCTCGGCCTGTTCCCGGCGCAGCTGCCGGGTCAGCTCGGCCGAGCGGCGGGCCAGAACGCCGAACCGCCACAGCACCGCCGGATAGACCACGGCCTGCCCGACAACGGACGGCCAGGAGTCGGTGTGGCTCACTGCGCCCGCGTAGATCCAAACCCCGCCCATCAGCGCCGCGCATGGCACGGAGATCCGCACAGGGTGCAGGGAAGCGACCGTGTAGACGGCGAGCATGGGGCCGAAGCTGCACACCACGGGCCAGTAGCCGAGGGTGATGTACGCCACCCAGGTCGCGTGCCCGAGCCCGCAGACCACCACGGGGGCCCGGCCGCGAAGCACGAGCGGCAGGTGGACCAGGACCACCAACGCATAGGCACTCGCGTCGAGCGGATTCTGCCCTTGGCGCGCGGCCTCCGGTCCCAGCAGCACGGCCACACTGGTCAGCGCCGCAGCGAGCAGCGCGTCGACTGCGAGGGGGCTGATCCGCATCGCAGCAGCGTAGGGCCGGGTCGGCGGATGGGCGTCAAACTTCTGCGGTACCGCGGAAGTTGGAGGAACCGGGCGGCTACCGCGCTGGCCTGCAGGGGAGTTCAACCCCGCGCGGGATGTGGGTCGTATGCGGCGGACCGTAGGTTCGGGGATCACCAGGGTCCACCCGGGGTCGGCGCCACAGCCCTTCCCATGTGCGCCAAGTCCAGACCAGGACGACCCCAGTGGCCGCCCTGCGGGCACTGACGCATCGGATGTGTCCGGGACCTGTCCCACGAGCAAGACAGATGCCTGCTCGGTCTGCCCACCATGTGAGAGGAACTTGCGGCATGACATTAGGAAACCGCCTATCGGTGGCCACCAGCTCCGCTTTTCTGATCGCTGCTGTCATCACCTCTCCAGCAGCGTTCGCCGACGGCACCGCCTCTGCTGACACGAGCCGCTCCGCCTTCCGGGCCCAGGCAGTGGCGGCAGGGTTGACAGCAACGGAGGCCACAGCGCTACAGAACGGAGTCGACGCGGTCCTGGCCAGGGACGGCGGCAGGCAAACCGCTGCCAATGAGATCCGCTACGCCGATGGCCGGCTGCTGCTGCCTCTGCCCGGTGAGAAGTACGCGCGCGAGCTCGGCAAGAGCGGGGACGCATCGGCCGCGGCCCACACCTGCACCTACAAGGCCTTGTGTGGCTACTCGGGCTCCGGGTACACAGGCGCGGAGCGCGAGTGGTTCTCGTGCGCCTTCCATAAGAAGCCAAGTGGCTGGACCAGTGGGGGATCCTGGTACAACAACCAGACCCGCGGTCGGGTGGGGAACTGGTACGACGCCAACAAGAGGTGGTTGGGCTCCACGCCTCCGGCCCCCTATGGCACCAAGTACGGCCAGTGGCGCGGGGTCGGGTACGTCAAGCCCTGCTGACCCAGCTTCTCGGTTGAGGTTGGTCCGGGTGCCGGCCGAGAACGAGAACGCGAGAGTGCCTTCTGAACTGGGACGATGAGGCTTGCCGAAGGCTCTGTCCATCCCAGCTGGAAGGCACTTTCTGCGTGCAGTGAGCCTCCGCCCACTTGAAATCGCAGGTCGAAGGGCTGGTGTGACAGTCCTCCGGGGTGCTCACGCTGGTCGAGGCCGACAGTCTGCGGAGTAGGTCATCTGGCAGAGCGGTCGGTCCACTGGTCCTGCCTGTTGTGGCCGGGGTGGCCTTCCACGATCCGGTCTGCTCGGGGGCCAGTCGGCATGGGGCCGGCCCGGAGCCGCCCCAGCCGCCTGGCTGTCCAGCGCAATGGTCGAGGACGGAGTCATGACAGGGGAAGTGGGTGAGATCGCTCTGAGTAAGCAAGATCTTCGTGAGGTCACCGCGTTCGCTGCAGCGTGCGCGGAAGTGGTGCTCGAGGTATTCGAGGGCGATCAGCCGGACGACGTGCGACCTCGAGACGCTATCGGCGCCGCGTGGGAATTCGCTCGAGGCGGTGAGCGAGGGAAGGCTCTGCGCGACAGAGCGTGGGCGGCACTCAAGGCAGCCAAGAGCGCGGACACTGCGGCTGCACGCGAGGCGGCTCGGGCAGCGATGCCTGCGGCAGGCGCCGCCTACCTGCATCCGCTGGCCAAGGCCACCCAGGTCAAAGCACATTCTCGCAGCTGACGCTTACGCGGCCAGAGCGGCCGAACTCGTCACCGACGACGGTCGGAGCGTTGATGCCGAACACCTTGAGCAAACGCGGCATCGTGCGACACCGGTTGTCGTTGACGTGCTCAAACGGTTCCCGACGGCGCCGAGTGGCGGCGGATGGGTTGGTGAGTTGATCCGCATGCTGGACACTGATCTTCGTTCACTCACCCTCGCTGAGTGACCTTGAACGTTCAGACGGTGCGCCCCCATTACCTTCTTCGTGGCCCTGCAAGGGGGCTCCCGGCCTCTGGAACTGGCATGACTGGTCCCCCTGTGCCCTCGCCGTCGGCGATCGCGTAGAGGTAGGTGCTCGACGCGGGCCTCTTGGCGGCGCCGACGCCGGTTCGCCGCGGTCCGGCGGTGGCCGGCCGCGGCGAGGGTGGGCCGACGGCCGGGGATCAGGATCCGGTGAGGGAGATGGCTAGGTCCGTGATGTTCAGCGGGAACTGACCGATGGATGTGGCCTGGCCGGTGAAGACGTTGATGCTGTACAGCGAGGGGGTGCTGGCGCCGTTCGGGGTGAGGGAGGCGAAGGCGGCGTTGTCGACCGTTTTCCCGCCGGACAGGGTGCTGTAGATGTCCATGCCGACGTTGGTTCCGGCGTCGATGCCGAGGCTGCCGGTCGGGGCGAGCGTGCCGTTGTTCGCCGGGGACTGGAGGACGACCTGGTCGGTGGTCGTGTTGATCTCGACCAGCGTGGTCACGGTGGCCGCGTCGAGGTCGTTGTTCGTGTAGGCGGCGGCCGAGACACCCTTGGTCGTGCCCTCGATCGGCGGGGTGTTGAGGTTCAGGTCCAGGATGGTCTTGTGGTCGTTGAGGTTGTGCCGCAGGTTCTGGCCGTAGTCGCTGATCACGCGCAGGCGGTCGGCCGCCGGGTTGAAGTCGACGCCGAAGTTCGCGCCGTTCAGCGCGTACTGGAGCTGGGACACCTTGCTGACCACGACGTCCGTGGTGGTCGACGGGGTCTTGATCGTGTAGATGCCGCCCTTGTTGCCGACGCCGTACATCAGGCCGTCCTGCACCCGGAAGTCGATCCCGATCAGGCCTGTGTCGCCGCTGAGGCCGGTGACGACCCTGACCCAGTCGAGGACCTGCGGCCGGTCGGTCGTGAACGTGGCCATCAGGGTGCCATCGCCGCTGATCCCGAACGCGCGCAGGCTGGGCGTGGCGACGGGGGCGGCCGAGCCGGTGCCCGGTGTACCGAGCATGAGCGCCGTCGACGTGACCACGACCGCGACCGCCGCCATGATTCTCCTTCTCATACCTGCTTTCATCGGAGTTTCCCTCCCGTGTGGGCGAGCGCCATGCGAGGCGCCTGGCTGAGAATTCCCATGCTCCCGCCCGTACTGATTACCGCAGTCATATCGGAGTCGCGCCGGAATGATTCCGGCGGTGTTCCTCCTACGGGCGTGCACGCGGTTCTCATTAAGGCCGTTTCACAGCTCCCCCACAAGCGGAAGGGTTGACGCGAACGCCCCGATCCGGGAATTTTGTGCACTGTGACAAAAGCCCCGCCGATATACTTGCCGCCGTTTTGTGCGGAGTGATGAACACCGTCCGGATCTCGTCTGTCGGCCGTTCGTCCGCAATGGCATGCTCGCGTTCATGGGGAGCCTCTTCACCGAGCTGGCCCGGCAGGCGTCGACCAACGCCCGCCGTGAGGTCGAGACATACACACGTGAGATCCCGGAGTTCGGGTTCCTGGACAAGGACTCCCAGGCACGGGCCGAGACGCTGGAACACTCGATGTGGTTCCGGCGCCGTACTGTCGAACTTTCCATGGACAACAGCGAGTTGAAGGAAGACGATCTCGACTACATCGCGTCGATGGGGGAACTGCGGGCGGGTGCCGGGATGTCGCTCGACGCGCGGCAGCGGGTACTGCGCGTGCACACCGTGCTCATGCTGCGTGAGATCAACGAGGCGATCGACGCCCAGCGCGGCGGCGATGTCGACGAACTCATGCGCATGATGGGCTGGTTCGCCCCGCAGGGCGAACGCGGCATCGCTGCCTACCGCCAGGGATTCCTGCGCGTACTGCGCCGCCGTATTCCGTATACCAAACAGCTCGCCCTGCTGACCCGATCATTGCTCAATGGAGATCCAATTTCGGCAGAACTCGCCGAGGCCGTCGACATAGAACTGCCGGAGCACTGCGCGGTGACGGTGTTCCGGTTTCCGGACCGGCCCACGGTCGATCGCTTCCTGGAAAACGAGATCGAGGCGCTGGTGAAGAGCCACCAGGCACCGGTCATGTGGGGACCGGAGGGCCGCGACGGGAGCGGTGAGCTGATCGCCCTGCTTCCCTTGTTCTCCGACGCCGCGGCAGCGGAAAATGCACCGCCGCACATTGTTCCCAGCCTCTTACCCGACCTCACCCCCGACCACCTGCCGGATCTCGTACGGGACTTCACCCGCGCCCTTGGCCGCCCCTGCGCCGTCGGCACGGCCACCGCACCGCTGCCGGAGCTGACCGAGGCTCTGGACCGCGCCCGGCGGATCAGCCGGGCAGCCCCGCTGCGCCGGGCGTCCGCCCGGCTGCCGCAGCACACCCTGGCGGATGTGTTCATCGAACTCGCCGTCACGGACCTGCCGTTCGTCGACGACTGGCTCCGCACGGTGGCCCGTCGCCTGGAGACCGGCCCCGACCTCCTCGCCACCCTCGACGCGTACTACCGCCACGACATGCACCGCGGTGCCACGGCGACCGCCCTCAACGTCCACTCCCGCACCCTGGACTACCGCCTGCGTCGGGTCCGCGAGCTCACGGGGATCGCCCCCGGCTCGACACGGGGCGTGCGCACACTCAGCGCCGTCGTCACCCGGCACCTGTCGGGAACGTGGCACTGAACGCGTTGGGCGCGCCGCCGGTGGCCACCGTTCCCTCACCACCTACAGCGCCTGGGGCCTGCCCACCGGTCTGTCCATCAACAGCTCCACCGGCCTGATCTCCGGTACGGCCTCCACCGCGGGCACCTACCAGGTCACGGTCACCGCGAAGGACTCCGCCGGCGCCTCCGGATCGACGTCCGTCACCTGGACCGTCGGCTCCGGCTGCGGTGGCTGCACCTCCTCCCAGCTGCTGGCCAATCCAGGCTTCGAGTCGGGCAGCACCGGCTGGAGCGCGAGCAGCGGCGTCATCACCAACGACACCAGTGAGGCCGCCCACAGTGGCTCGTACTACGCCTGGCTCGACGGCTACGGCTCCTCGCACACCGACACCCTGTCCCCGTCGGTGACGATCCCGGCCGGCTGCAAGGCCACACTCACCTTCTACCTGCACATCGACACCTCGGAGACCACCTCCAGCACCCAGTACGACAAGCTGACGGTGACCGCCGGTTCGATCACCCTGGCGACGTACTCGAACCTCAACCACAACTTCGGGTACGCGCAAAAGACCTTCGACCTGTCCGTGCTGGCGGGCCAGACGGTCACCCTGAAGTTCAGTCGAGGACTCCTCCCTGCAGACCAGCTTCGTCGTGGACGACACCGCCCTGACGACCAGCTGACCCCTGCAGCACCTGATCCTGCACCCGACAGGCTCGGCCCGTCGTGTGCGGGATCCTTGCGTGTGGATCCCGCTCGCGCCCGTGGTGCGGCACATCTGCACCAAACGGCCGGCCGCGGCGAGTCGCACAGCCCTGACGACGGTCAACTCCGGCTTCACCAGCGTGCGTTCACGGCTGCATGCCTCGCGCGGCGGCCGGATGAGCTGGGGCGCGCAAGAGCGGCGGGTGGTTCGGCGAGGCCGAACCCGCCCGTCTGCGCCCAGTGCAGCAGGTCGTCAGTGCGGTCGTCGCCCACGGCGAAGCCGACTCAGACCGCACGGCCGCCGACCCGACGGCCGGCACCGGAGGGCTGGACGACGGTGACGTTGGCCTGGCTGCAGGAGCCGAGGCAGTCCGTCGTACGCCCTGGAAGGTGCTCGGCCGCGCCGGCGCGCAGCCGGTCCAGTTGCCAGGCGTGGTCGGTGTCGAGGTGCTTGCGCGGGTTGCCGCAGTGGCAGCCTCGGCACTCGGCGAGGGGGGTGAGATCGAGAGGAGCAGCATCGCCCCTCCGATCAGATTCCACGTCACTGATAGGCACATCCTCTCCCGCAAGAAGTCCGACCGCCAGGACGCGGTCGTCCTGGCGAACATCCTGCGGACCGATGCCGAACTCCACCGCCCACTGCCAGGCGACTCCGACCTGGTCAGAGCAATCGCCGTGCTCGCGCGGGCCCAGCAGGACGCGGTCGGGACCGCACCCGCGCCCACAACCGGCTCCGATCACACCTGCGTGAGTACTACCCCGCGATCCTCGAGGCGTTCGCAGGCAAACGCGAGCGGCTGCTGTCCCGGGAAGCCCGCGCGATCCTGGCGGTCGCGCCCACCCCGGCCGAGGCGGGCCGGCTGTCCCGCAGCCGCCTCAAGGCCGCCGTCATAAGGGCCGGCCGTCAGCGCCGCGTCGAGGCGGAGACCGACCGGCTCCTGGAGGTGTTCCGCCGGACCTGGCCCCGCCAGCCGCCTCTTGTTGAGAAGGCCATGGGACGGCAGACGCTCGCCCTCCTCGCCCAGCTGGACGCGGCCTGCCGGGCATGCGACGACCTCGCACACGACACTGAGGACCTGTTCCTGCAGCACCCCGACGCGGAGATCATCACGAGCTTCCCCGGCCTGGCCACGCTCACCGGGGCCCGCATACTCGCCGAGATCGGCGACGACCGAACCCGGTTCGGCCAGGCTCGAGGCCTGAAGGCCTATGCCGGAAGCGCCCCGGTCACTCGTGAATCCGGCAAGAGCCGCCGGGTCACCCACCGCCGGATCAAGAACAGTCGCCTGGCCGCGACCGGGCGGCACTGGGCATTTGCCGCGCTGACCGCCTCCCCCGGGGCCCACGCCCACTACAACCGCCGACGCAACAACGGCGACCGCTACCACGCGGCCCTCCGCCATCTGTTCAACAGCATGCTCGGACAGCTCCACCACTGCCTGGCCAGCCGCCAGAACTTCGACGAAGCGATCGCCTTCAGCCGGCCTGAACCTTCCCCACTCGCAACAGCTGCTTGACCCGATGGCTGCAGGGGGTGTCTTGTCCCCGCAGGGTGGTCCGGGCGCGTCCGCGGATGTCCACCGGCCGGTCGCGGGGCGCGGACGCGGTCCAGGACTGGGATCGGTTGAGGAGCGTCCACCTCACTGTCCCTGTGTGATCAGAATCCAGCGATCGGCAGCCGCCGTCACTCGCCAGGTGGATCTTCGTTGTGAGTCCGCCCGGTGAACGGCCGATCGCCTCATCGTCCCGATGCCAGGCAGCAGAACGGTGTCGGCTCGGTATCCGTGCCGGCCGTCGCCGGGCTCCGGCAGCGTGCTGGTGAGCTCGCCGACACGGTGGAGTCCACGCTCACCGTCGGTCAGTCGATGCGGGCCTCCGCGTCAGCGTCGGCCTGGAAGGTCCGCTGAATTCTGTCCCACATCCCATCTGCTGAGCACCTGCGATGCCGGTCGTGCGCCGTCTTCCGTTTCCCGGACCGTGTCGGTACTCGACCCCCGTGTATGTGCATGTTGGCCATGGGCTGGTGTTGCCAGGAAAGGGCCCGGACCCGCGCGATTAGCGGAGCACGAACGCTTAAACACCAGAGTCCGGGCGCTCAGGCGCCGGACCCTGGCCCCTACTTCAGGGTTGACTAACGTTCAGGACTCAGAGCTCGTAACAGGGTCACGAGGTGGCCCGCGTGGCGCGCCTGGGCAACTAAAGCGTGTCCGGAGTCCCGCCAGGCCCTCGCATCCGAGGTCGCGCAGGAGTCCGAGTGACCCGCTGGCTTCCGCTCCGCATCAGCCGTCCAGGACCTTCACCGTGAACACCTCCAGCGGCTGCATGTCAACTCCGTGTGCCGCCAGCCGACTTGTAGGGTGGCGCTTGCGCGCGCTTCTAGGGTGCTGAGGTATGGGGATGATCATATGGCTGGATGAGCCGCAGCGGGGCCGTCGGGTTCTTCGGGCGATACGCGTAGGCGGCGGGCGAACAGGAGGTGGACGGAACCACGCCGATCCGCGCGGTGGTCGCGGTCGCGCCCGCCTACGAGGACGTCGTGTCCTGGCGCGGACCCACACGCCGCCCAAAGTCGTGGCCATCCCGTCCGTGCCCAGAATGCCTATGCTCATAGGGGTTTCCGCCTCCGGATCCGTGGTGAAGAGGACAGGACAGCGACTTGCCGCTGGTCACCGTGTGGTGTGCATCGGATCGGGCAGGATCTGGATACGTATATGGAACACGCTCGGTGCCGGTGGCACGATGCGGCTTCCGGAGCTGATGGGTGCGTGGAGGACGCGCTACGTGGACAACATGCTGGCCGCGCGGGGGCGGTTCACTGGACGTCGATGTTCTTCTGGTCGGCCGCGAATGAGACGACCCACGACAGCGCCGAGTTCCAGTTGATGGCGACCTCGTTGGTCGACCACGACTGGATGTCGTCGATGTAGCAGAACTGCGGCGCTGGCTTCCGGGGTGGATCGACCGTGCGGTCGATCAGCAACCTGCTCGCCTTCGGATCTTCCAGACCGACGTTCGGGCCGCCGGCGATCGAACCGGCCGGCGGCTCCGGCAGTGCCGGATCGATCGCGTGACCGTAGAGGCGGCTGTGCTGGTTGTGGGAGTTGTGTCGGCCGTGGCCGGTCACATAGGACTCGTTGAGGGCGTTGCGGCCGAGGATGTAGTCCAGTCCTTCCAGCACCCCGTCGCGGTAGCGCCGGTTGCCGGTCAAGTCGAAGGCGGTCGCGATGACGGCGAGCTTGTTGAGGACCACACTGTTGGAGCCCCAGCCATACTCGTGGTCCGCAAGCGGCATCCCGTACGCCTGGCCTTGTGCCGTCTGGAGGTACCGGTCGGCGGCGGCCACCACCGAGGCACGGGCGGCGTTCCGGTCGCCGTCCGGCAGCGGGCTGGGCACGGTCGCCAGGTCGAGCCGGCCGAGCGCGGCGACCTGCTGCCAGCCGAACCCTGAGGGCGGGAACGGGTCAGCGGTCGCATACGGCGAGGCCCGCGGTTCGTCCAGAAACGCCTGCTCGCCGGTGGTGATGAACAGCTCAGCGGCTGCCCAGTAGAACTCGTCGGTGACGTCGCGGTCGTCGTACGGGCCACCGCCGGTCGTGTCGTCCTTGCTGGCGTAGACCTCCCGGTGGGCCTGCGCGGCGGTACGGGCGGCGGTCAGGCAGCGCTGGGCGAAGCCGGGATCGAAGGGCACGTACAGCCGGGCGCCCTGTGCGGCGGCCGCGGCCAGGTTGAGCGTCGCCGCCGTGGACGGCGGGTGCAGATGACGCGGCTGCGGATCCTGGTCCGGAGCCATCGGCAGTCCGGTCCAGCTGTCGTCGTGCACTTTGTGGTGCGCCATTCCCGCGAGGGGCTGACCTGCGGGTACCTGCATGCGCAGCAGGAACTCCAGCTCCCAGCGCGCCTCGTCGAGGATGTCCGGAACGCCGTTGCCGTGCTCGGGAACGCGCAGGTCGCCGTCGCCCGGCGGACCCTGGCGCCTGCGGGGCGCGGTCAGCGTCCGCTCGTACAGGCTGAGGAGTTGGTAGGTGGCGATGCCGCCGTTGACCACGTACTTGCCCTCGTCCCCGGCGTCGTACCAGCCGCCGCTCACGTCCAGCTGATAATCGCCGGCACCCGGCTGGCAGGGCACGCTGGTGTCGCCCTGGTTGGGGGCGACTCCGATGTGTCCGGCCGGACGTGCGTATCCGGGCGCCAGCGCGTCGGTGATGGGGATGCCACTGCGCTGGAGGTAGAAGAAGTGCAGGGCGTCGGAGCGCAGCTGGTCATAGACGGTGGGGGAGATGTCGAACGGGTAGCTGGTCTGCCCGTCGACGATCAGCGTGTATCCGGTGCCGGCCTGCGTCACCGCGCTGAAGTCCAGCGTGTGCACCTGCTGCCCGGAGGATGTGTCCAGCCCGGCGGCCGGCGTTGTGGTGCCGGAGGTGACGGTGACGCCGGCGCTGTTGTTCACCTGCCAGGGGATCGATCCGGGCGCGTCGGTCACGACCGTCGCGTGTTTCGGTCCGAACGGCAGATAACCGACCTGGTTGACCCGCACCGGCGGGCCGGTGTCCGGTACGTAGGGGGGCACCGGATCGCCGCCTGTGAGGGACACGCCGCCCACGCAGAACACCCAGGCCGCCCTCCGGAAGAATCCTGTGAACGCATGGACTACGTGCTGGAAAACCCTGCCAATGTCGACGCTGTGGCTGTTGCAGGTATCCGTGAAAGACTCCGTCAGCTTGATGCGGCCTATGATCAATCACCCTCAACTGCACTTCTTGGGACAACGGGGCAACTCCATGGACAGGTTGCATATCTGAGAGAGCGCGCGAGGAGTTTTCCCGCCAGGCGATCCCTTTACGAAGTTGAGGATGAATCAGCGATCTTCATGGGGCAACTCGTTTGGGATGTGAGCCAACGGCGAGACACTGCTGGGCCGATGGCCTACTTCGACGAAGCTGTTCATGCGGCACGCAACTCGCGAGACCTATGCGCTGAATCCTACGCAATTCTCCGGAAGGGATACGTGGCCCTATATGGAGAGAAGGATCCTGGAAAAGGCCTGGCCTTGCTCAGGAATCGGCCACTGTGGCAAGAGGCTGCAGCCCCTCTCTGTCTGGCCTGGCCCTCCTGCATGTCGCGGAAGGGTGTGCCATGATGCGAGACCTCGCTCGCTGCCAAGCCGCCTTGAAAAATGCGGAGCAGCAGTTTCGTCGCATCGACGCAGATGACATCGGCGCCGAATATCACTCCGGCGGTGAATACGATCGAATGGCTGGATCCTGCTATCTCTTCTTGGGCTTGCCGACCCGTGCGCAAAACTCTTTGGAAGCAACCGTCGACTTTTTGGCCCGCAAGAAGAAGAGTCAAGCCCTTACTCTCGGAAGCCTGACTCTTTCCTACATACGTCAACGTAAACTTGACGAAGCTGCGGCAATGATGCACAAGACGATCGATGCCGTAGAAGTGACACGCGGCGGAGGTGGGTTGAATGCGACCGCCCCGCATCGGCGTCCGGTCCGGGAGCAACGGCTCGATCCGTGCCCAACTGCGCATCAGTCAACGACACATCAGGCCAACGATCCGATGATCCAAACGTTACGCCCTAGGTGCGCTTGAGCGTGGGCATGAGGCGGAGGGCGTTGTCACGGTTGATGCCGCGGCGTTGGCGGTTGGTGAGGACGGGGTCGGTCTCGATGGCTGGCACCGTGTAGCTGGTGATGATGTCGGCGGAGGCCGCCGGCCAGTCGGTGCCGAAGAGGATCCGGTCGGCACCGGCGGTGGCCACCAGCGTGGCCGAGGGGGCCAGCGGGCCCGCTGTGTCGTAGTAGAAGCGGTGGAGATAGTCCTGTACACGGGCAGCATCGAGGGGTGGGGTGCAGAAGCTGCCGAAGGCCTTCATGCGGGTGGCGATCTGAGGGAGGAACCCGCCGGCGTGTGGCAGGACGACTGACAGGTGCGGGTAGCGGTCGAGTGTCCTGGTACGGATCAGGTTCACGGCGGCACGCGTGGAATCCAGCAGGAAATCGCACATGAAGTTCGGGATTCCGGGGACGGTGGGCACGCCGGGTGGTCCGCCCGGGAGGTCGAGCGGGTGGGTGAATAGGACCGTGGCGCGTTCGTCGAGTTCCGCGAGGAAGCGGTCGTAGGAGGGATCACCGAGGTAGATACCGTTGTAGTTGGCTTTCACGCTGACTCCAACGGCACCGAGCTTGTCGAAAGCGTGTTGGAGAGCCCACGTGGTCACGTCGGGATGGTCCAGGACAGCAGGGCCGAGGATCGCGAAACGGCCCGGGTGTGCGGCCACCAGCTCGGCCAGTGCCTCGAAGACGACAGTGAGGCCTTCCCTGGCCTGCGCGGCGGAGCGGTACCGGTCCTGCATGGTCGGGTTGAGGACCGCGGTTGCGATGCCCACCCGGTCCATCAGCGCCAGAGTGGAGTCCAGATCCCAGCGCGCCCACCACGGCAGTTCCTGCCGCCGCAGCAGGCCCTCACGCTCGGCCCAGTCGACCCAGGCCGGAGCGGTGAAATGGTGGTGGACGTCAATCCTTGCCCGGCCGGCGTTGTCACCGCTCTGCGAGCCCTGCGGCACCGCTTCCTCCCTGGCCAGCGCACTGGCCCCGCCCGTCGCGGCGACGGCGGTCGCCACCGCACCACCGGTGATCAGCAGACTGCGCCGACTCATGGCCTCGGTTGATTCCGGCATCCGGGTATCCCATCCGTAGCTCCAGCTTGCTGCACCACGATGGCCCGGCGGCGGGCCTGCGATCAGCACGGCGTGCCCTGTTCGAAGGCCGGTTACCTCGGACGGACGCGGTCCTCAGGGCGGGGCCTGGCCCGTTCCCGCCGTCGTCCGGCTTTTTTGGGACGGGGCGTCGAGTGCAGACCGCCGAGGGGAAGGCGTCGTGCCGGCATCGATACAGATTCACCCGTACTGGTTCACGCCATGGACGGGACGGGTGATATGGCCGTAACGCATCGCGGAGGGCGCGCGCGGGGTCGGGCTGCGGCCTCACTGTTTGCCGACTCCCTTATCACATGCCCCAGTCATGGTCTTCCTCGTCGCCCGCGGGGGCAGCGGAGCGTGACCCGGGCGGAGCCATGCGAACGATGACTCGGCCGCTGTTGCCTGGAAGGGTTTCAACAGCGTGGTACAGCTTCTTGATGTGCTTCTGCGCAAGGAACGTCAGTACTCGCTGCTTAAGCTGCCCCGATCCTTTGCCCGGAATGAACTGAACGGCATCCTCGCCCGTATGCACCGCTTTGAAGATCGTCTGTCGCAGCGTCAGCTCGATATCACGGTTGTTCTGGAAAATCGGATGCAGATCTACAGTGATCACTCTTACCTGTCTCCTTTAGCCATGCTTAAGGGCCCATCATCCTCCGTCGGGGAAGACGGGATGATCGCGGCCGCGGTCCGAACTACCGCACGCCAACCTACCGTAGCTGGGGGAGAGTTAGCTGGTGCGGCCAGCTGAGGGGCACCCAGCGCACCGGCTACCTGGAGGGTGCCGACAGGGGTGGAGAAGTCCGGACCCAGGCAGTTCGCTTGGGCCACGTACAGGCCGAGCGATCAGAGGCCGCGAGGATCAGAGACTTCCCAATGCCGTTGTCAAGCCGCTGCGACAGCCGCAGGTGCCTCTTGGTAGCACGTTCCGTCGCGGATCATGGCCCATAGGACGTTGACTCGTCGGCGGGCGAGGGACAGCAGGGCCTGCTGGTGGTTCTTGCCTTCCTTGCGCTTGCGTTCGTAGTACGTCCGCGAGGCCGGACAGACCCTGAGGCTGGCCAGTGAGGAGAGGTAGAAGGCTCTCAGGAGCCCACGGTGGAAACGGCTGGGTCGACGCATGTTGCCGTTGACGCGGCCGGAGTCGCGTGGAACAGGTGCCAGGCCGGCGAAGGTGGCCAGGCGGTCGGCGGTGCCGAAGGGCGCCAGGTCACCGCCGGTGGCGGCGATGAACTCAGCACCGAGCCGGGGCCCCATGCCGGGCAGGTTGTTGATCACCTCTGCGTGCTGGTGCTGGTGAAACCGGGCCTCGATGAGGGCGTCGACTTCGGCGATCTCCGTGTTGAGGGCAATCACCCCCTTCGCCAGGCGGGCCACGAGGCTCCCGGCCACCTTCTCACCGGGCAGGGCGGTGTGCTGGGCCTGGGCCGCTTCGACCGCTGTCCGGGCCAGTTCGGCGGCGCCTCTGACCTTGCGATTCTTCAACCAGGTCTCGATGCGCTTGGCGCCGGTGCGGCGGATCGCCGCCGGAGCCTGATAGCCGGTCAGCAGCATGACCGGCCCATGGTTGGTCAAGGTCAGGGCGCGTTCGAGTGCGGGGAAGATCTCCAGCAGCTGGGCCCGGAGCCGGTTGATCTGCCGGGTGCGGTCGCAGACCAGATCGGTGCGGCGGGCGATGAGGAGCCGCAAGTCAACGGCCACCTCGTCACCGGGCCGCAGGATGCCGAGGTCGCGGCGCATCCGGGCCTGGTCGGCGATGACGTGTGCGTCCTTCGCGTCGGTCTTGCCCTGGCCCCGGTAGGCGGCGGAGGCGTGGTGCACGGCCAGGCCCGGCAGATAGACCATCGGCTGGCCGTGGTCGAGCAGCAGACCGATGACCAAGGCGGCGCCGCCGCGGTTAATGTCGACTGCCCAGAGCACGTCCTCGGAGAGGGACAGGACAGCGATGATCAGCTCCAGGAGCTGGGATTCGTCGTTGAGGACCCGCCGGGAGAGGAGTCGCTCGCCCTTCTCGTCGATCACCACGCAGTGGTGATGTTCCTTGCCGATGTCTAACCCGGCCCAGATCTCGGGCACGGTCACCTCCGCCAGCTCGTCGTCACGTTCACCCTGCAGACGACCTCGCCGGCACTGTCCTACGAAGCGATGGAGTCGCGTATCCCAATCAGCGGTCGAGTCGTCGCGGGCTCCGGGCGGCCAAGTTTCTGAAGCCATCCGACGGCGACACGCACTGAGCCATACCCGGAGCCCCGGGCCCACCGATCCTACGAATGACCGGCCCGAGCCCGCCCCTGAAACGTAGGACACGCACTCGACTTGTTCTTTTTCTTCCGGCCTCGAATGGTGTCTCGAACTGAGTCGCTCACCTGGGGATTCGCCGGACGTGGGGGCGGCCTTCGTCTGATCCTGTGCTCCGATCAAGGTGCACGTGACCACGACGAAGGCCGTGAGGGTGAGTCTGCTGCCTGGTGCTGTCCGGAGGGAAGCGTTCGCGGAGGCGTCATGCTTCCGGGGCGAGTTCTACGAGTGTCTGACCGCCCGGCGCGACGAGTTGTTCGAGTTGGTGGACGCGGTGCTGTGTGCGGACGGTGCGGTGAAGTCCCCGGTGGACTTGACGCTGCTGCCCGAGCATCGGCGTGGGCACGGAGCGATGTACGGCGGCCTGAACCACGGCCGGATCGACCTCGGCCGGCTGCGGGCGGCGCTGGCCGGGCTCCAGCTGCCGCGTTTCGACGGCGGGCGTCTGGTCCTGGCGGTCGATGTGTCGCCGTGGCTTCGCTCGGATGCGCCGTGCTCTGCGGAGCGGCTGTTCTGCCACGTCTACGGCAGGGCGAAGACGGCGTCGCAGTTCATTCCGGGCTGGCCCTACTCCTTCGTGGCCGCGTTGGAGCCTGGCGCCACGTCCTGGACCGCGATCCTGGACGCGGTCCGGCTCGGCCCTGCGGACGACGCGACCGCGGTCACCGCCGCCCAGCTCCGAGGAGTCGTTGAACGGCTCATCGCCGCAGGCCAGTGGCAGACCGGGGACCCGCATATCGTGATCGTCAGCGACGCCGGTTACGACGTCACGCGCTTGGCCTGGGTCCTGCGTGACCTGCCGGTCGAGCTCGTCGGCCGGGTCCGCTCCGACCGCGTGATGCGTTTGCCGAAGCCACCGAGGATGCACGGCGTCAAGGCAGGCCGCCCAAGCATGGTCCGGAGTTCCGCTTCACCAGGCCGGAGACCTGGCCCGAGCCCGCGATCACCACGGTCACCGGCACCGCCAACTATGGCAAGGCTGAGACCCAGGCATGGGCCCGGGTCCATCCACGGCTCACCCACCGCTCCTCCTGGCTCGACCACGACGGTGAACTGCCGTTGGTCGAAGGGACGTTGATGCGATTGAAGGTCGAGCATCTGTCGAAGGACCGGGATGCCCCGCCGGTGTGGTTGTGGTCCTCCAAGACCGGCGCCACCCCGGACGACGTGGACCGCTTCTGGCAGGCATTTCTCCGCCGCTTCGATCTGGAGCACACCTTCCGCTTCGCGAAGCAGACCCTGGGCTGGACCGCTCCGAAACTCCGTACTCCCGAGGCGGCGGACCGCTGGACCTGGCTCCTGATCGTCGCTCACACCCAGCTCCGGCTCGCCCGGCCGCTGGCCAGCGATCTCTGCCGGCCCTGGGAGAAACCCACCACCTCCGACCGGCTCACCCCGGCCCGAGTCCGCCGCGGGTTCAGGAACATCCGCGCTCACCTCGCCTGCCCGGCCCATGTTCCCAAACCCCGAGGCGCTGGCCCTGGACGGTCACCCGGCGCCAAGAACAAACACCGGGCACCCCGCTACGACGTCGGCAAGACCGTCAAACGCCCCGAGACCCTCAAGGCCATCGGCAAACCCGGAAGATCTTGGTAGATCAAGCTGAGCTCAGCTTGTTCTTTATCGGTACGGTGGGAGTTCTTGCGCAGTCAACAGCCCTCGAATAGTGCCGAGGGCGTTCTTCGGCGCACCGGTGAGCTGATCGACGATGACACTGCATCCCACCCAGGTGGACCCGCACTCCTCGACCATGCTCTGGGCGGCCGCAGCCTGGCTACCGGTCTCAATCCAGTCATCAACCAGCAGCACACGGTCTCCCGGCCCCAGCGACGATCGCTGGAGTCGCAGCGTGTGACGAAGGCGTCGGTAGTCGGCAGACGACTGACGCACAACTTTGTCGCCTGGGAAGAGGCCCTCGCCCTTGCGGATGGGAACGAAACCGACGCCGAGCTCGACGGCCGCGGCACCGCCCAGAAGGAATCCCCGTGACTCGATCCCACAGACTGCCGTGATCTGGGCATCCCGGAACGGTTCAACGAGAGCGGCGACCACCGCGGCCAGTGCCTTGGCATCCCGAAAGATCGCCCACACATTCGCGTGACCACCGATCCACCGGAAGTGTTCAAGCATCAGGTCACGTGCAGTCGAAGGCATGGGCGGAAGTCTTCCGATCGCCGACCAACGCAGCAAGCCATTAACGACCACACCGGCATCCTGGCTCTCACGACATCAACTTGAGCTTGTAGATAAAGAACAAGCTAAGTGGATGGGCTTGGTCTCCGGCCGCAGGGTCTGTACACCGCGGCGGGGCTAGGCTATTCCGTGCGATTCTGTCCCAGAGAAATAGATATTATTATATGTCCCTCTTATGGGGGATTCTTTGGTTCTCTGGAATCCGCTTCACTTGGTCGTGAGCGCGCCATTTGGGCGCTGTGAACGACGGCGGACTTTCTATCCGGACGTGTGTGGCTGCTGTTGCCGCGTCTGTCGTGTTGGCCTCCGGATCGCGCTGCAACGCGGCCCACGCCGCCCTCCGAAGGGGCGGAGCGCGGATCAGGTATCCGTCCGCCGCGCGACGCCGCGCCCTCCGGACGAGGCCCGATCCCTTTGGGCGCCGCAACTTAACAGAAGATTTCCATGTTTTCAGCACGAGGAGGGAAACGTGTCGTTCATCAAGAAAGCGGTACTCGTGTGGAGTGCAGTGGCTGCCCTCGCGGGTGCACTGGCGCCCGCAGCGCAGGCGCAGCAGACCCAGGTACTGTCTTTCTACAACCCGGCGGTACATGGAATGCTGGACGCCAACTGTTCCGGCGCCGGTCCTGTCACCTGGGCACCCGTCGGCGGGGGCTCCTGCCAGCAGTGGAGGCTCGTACCCGCCAGTCAGGGGCTCCTCCTTGTCAACGTCGGCAACGGGATGTGTGTCCAAGCACCGGCGCAGGTCAGTGAGAACCCGGACATGGTGACCTGCGACGCGCTCGACCCCACCGAACAGTGGCTGATGGAATCGGTCGGTGACCAGGTTTTCATCGCGCAGGCTTCGGCCCCGCACCATGTTCTTGCCGCCACCCAGAATTTCGACCGCATCGAATACCAGGAGAAAACGGGTGTCGCCCAACAGCTGTGGTACACCACACCCCCAGTGTGAAGCCTGCCTCGGCACCCACCGTTCTGGTCCAGCACAAGGGAGCCAGCTCCGCACCCCCCGGAGCTGGCTCCGCGAATGCGGCGCAGCTTCCACGCACCCGGGCCGCTGCGGTCCTGAGGGCAAGGCCTATTCCTCCCGCGCCGGGCCTTGACCCTTGATCCTGGACACACGAGACACTGGATCCTGAGGATCTGGGAACGGACATCTCGTGGTCATGAAGAACTATCCGCCGGAGTTCAAGGCGGACGCGGTCGCGCTGTACGAGTCGCGGCCCGAGGCGACGATCAGGCAGGTTGCTGCCGATCTGGGGATCAACCCCGAGACCTTGCGGAACTGGGTCCGGGCAGCTGGTGCGAGCCGACCGCGGGGACGCCGGGCGGAAGTGCCGGCCGAACCGCCGACGCCGTTGGAGGCGGAGAACGCGGCCCTGCGCAAGAAGGTCCGCGAGCTGGAGGAGGAACGCGAGATCCTGCGCAAGGCGGCGAAGTACTTCGCCGGGGAGACGCGCTGGTGAACCGCTTCCAGTTCGTCGCCGACCACCACCGCCGCTACGGCGTGAAGCGGCTGTGCGCTACGAGAAGACCGCCACCGTCTACCGGGCCGGGCTCCTCGTCGCAGGCATCTTCCTCTGGTCCGCACGATGATCCGAAAGAAACGGCCTCAGAAGCCATCCGCTTACCGCTCGGCAGGCTTGATCAGTCGAACACGGTTTTTGTTCGGGTGATCTCTCGGCAGTCGGGACATAGCGGCAGGGCCTCCTGGTAGCTCGGGGTTGCGATCCCAACCGAGCAGCACCAGGAGGCACCCTGTGTCGCAGTCTTTCGTGCTGGCGTCTTTGGAGTCCAACGCGCCGTCTCTGGCGTGTGACTGTCTCGCGCACAGGTTCGGCAACGCGGCGGACGGGCCGGACCGCGTGCGGTGTTACGGCTCCGGCCTGACGGAGGCGGAGTGGCAGGTCATCCGGCCGCTGCTGCCGGTCCCCGCGTGGTTTCAGGGGCGGGGTGGGCGGCCGGAGGGCTATTGCCACCGCGTGATGTCGGATGCGGTCCGCTATGTAGTCGACAACGGCGTCAAGTGGGTCGACCTGCCCTGTGACTTCCCGCCGTACCGGCGGGTGCACGCGTTCGCCCGCCGCTGGCAGGTGACGGGCTTGCTTGCCGAGCTCCACGACCGGCTGCGCGACAAGGTGCGCCAGAAGGAAGGCCGTTCGCCGGACCCGACGGCCGCCATCGTGGACTCGCAGTCACTGCGGGCAGCGGCGAACATTCCGCGCTCGACGTCCGGGTGGGACGGCGGGAAGAAGGTGGGCGGCCGCAAGCGGCACCTGGTGGTGGACTGCCTCGGCCTGGTCTTGGCCGTCGTGGTGAGCGCGGCGAGCGTGCAGGACCGCCACGCCGCACTGCCCTTGCTGGAGCGGCTGCGCACCATGTACGTCTCCATCCGCCTCGTCTGGGCGGACGGTGGCTATGCGGGTCGGCTCGTCGACTGGGCGGCCGACAAGCTCCAGATCACCCTTGAGATCGTCAAACGCACCGACGACACCAGCGGGTTCGTGGTGCTGCCGCGCAGGTGGGTGGTGGAAAGAACGCTGAGCTGGCTGATGCGCTCGCGCCGCCTGGTGCGCGACTACGAGACGCTGCCCGCCATGCACGAGGCCATGGTGCTGTGGTCCATGACCATGCTCATGAGGAGCCGCCTGGCCGGGCGCCGGCCGGGCGCCTTCAGTCGGCCGGCGCCCCGAGCGGGGTGAACACCCCCGCCCGCACCTGGAGTGCCCACCCCCGCTCCACCAGGCGTTTCGTCTTCGACCGCAGCCCCTCGACCTTCGCTGGAACCGCCTGAAGGCCCAGGGCTGCGGCCAGCTGCTGGCACCGCATACCCTCCCGGGCCGCATCCGGCTCCAGCACGGACATGATCCGCTGGTAGTCCGGAGGCAGGGCCGTCGCTGTCATGCCCTCGACCCGTCTGGGCACCACCGACCCCGCCACCGCACTCACCACCGGCTCCGCGACCGCGACAGGCGGCTCCGCCAGCACCTCGGCCACCGTCACCCGGGCATCCGCCAGACGCTGAAGTGCCCGCTCCGCCTCGCCGAGCGCAGACTGCACCCGCTCGGCCTCCTCCCGCAGCCGTGCCACCTCTTCCCGGACCTTCTTCTCCCGGGCCTCCAGCAGACCGAGCACCGACGGCACGAGCCACCTCCACAAGCAAGACGAACGGACGAACCACGCCCATCTCTGTCGCCGCCAGCCGGAGTTCATGCCCACCCAGCCCGAACCAAACGATCACGTTCGGAAAGCGGATGGCGTCTGAGGTAGTCCTGTGACCTGCGGTTATGTGAACACCTCTGACTTCATCATGCTGTTGATCTGGGATGCGGCAGTTCAGATGGGAAGTGTTGCAACTCAACTGGTAATTCTTTTGAGTTCGGTGTGATCGAGGTGGGCAGTGTGGCATGTCCATAAAAAGAGCCTCGGGGTGGGGTCGAGGTGCAGCGTGTTGTGTATCGGGGTGGCGGCGGTGGTGTCTGCCAGCCCGTTTGTCGTGAGTGTCCGCGCCGATGAGATCGACACAGGTAGATAGATTGGGGGTTCCGGGGTCTCCGGACTGTGTCCCTGACAGGCGCGGTCGGGCAGGCCCCGGTCTGCTGTAGGTCAGCCGTCGGTGATGGTCAGCGGGAGGCTGGGGCAGATTTGAACAACCCTCGGCTCGGATGCCTTGGCGAGTCCAGAAGAGCGCCTTCACCATGCCGCGCTGGCAGGTGTGCCGGAGCTCTTCGAGAAGCACGGCATCTCCCGTCCGCGCGGCAAGGCCATTGAGGACGTCGTCCAGTCCGCGCACTGAGCCGGATGCGGTGACCCGGTGGGGCCCTCACCCGCTCGCGTCGGCGAGCTGGTATCCGAACCGGCTCGCGACCGTGACGAGTTCCGGGTGCCGGAACCGTGCGGCGAGCGTTTCGTCGCCGTACCACTCCCGCCACTCGCCGACCTTGCCGCGCCGCATGATGCGCGGCGGGCACCCGGCTGATCCACGGTCCTGGACGCCCTGCGCGGCAACGCGGTCCTCGTGCGCCCGCATCCGCACGTAGTCACTGCGTTCCACCGCCCGCGCGACCGCCTCCGGCGACCGCGTCAGGCCGAAGGCGCTCAGCAGTCGCAGTGTGACCGCCGTCGGATCCGCCTTCAGATCCTCGAACCGTACGACCGCGGACCGGCGCAGTCCCGGCAGGGCGTCGTGCCAGGACCGGTAGAGGTCGACCCAGCCCTGAATGGGCGGCTCATCGTTGATGCCGAGACCGTCGAGGAACTCTTCGAAGGCTCCCTTTCCCTTGTCGCTGCCCGGCAGCCACATCGAGACGAAGCTGCGGAACCAGTGGTAGGAGGAGTGGATCGCGTCACGCGGATCACGCACCAGCAGGACCGCCCCGGCAAGCGGTACGTCGGTGAAATCCTGAGGTGGCAGGTGATTCTTGCAGAACCGCAGTTCGCCGGCCTTCGGCCGGACGCTGTTCGTCCGACGGTCATGGGCGTCCACGGCCGACAGCCTGCGGCGGTAGTCCACCGTTTCGGTGATGACCTGTGCGTCACCGCTCTCGGCGACCCGTTCGGTGTAGGGGTCGAGGTGGGCGAAGCCGAGTTCCATCAGGATGTTGCCGAGCAGCGCGTTCCCAGAGCCGGGGTAGGCGGCGACCACCACGTCCTGCTCTCCCAGCATCCTGACATTTTCCTTGTGTAGCTTCACGGGGTCGGGCATGGGCCCATGGGCTGTTGTCACGGATGTTCCTTGTCCCTTGTCGCGGCGTTCCATCGGCACGCCGTGCGGCCGGTTCTGCGCCTCCGCCCAGACGGCCGTCGCTATGTTTCCGCCGAATCCAAGGGCCAGCTGGGCGGTGACGCCGCCCTTGTGTGGTCCGGGCCGCGGCGCGAGCTGCGCATGCGGCTGCGTCAGCGGTGTGACGGCGGGCAGAAAGCCCTCGCGGTATGCGTTGGCGGTGATGACGGCCTCCAGCATCGGCGCGGTGCCCATGGTGTGGCCGAGCAGGGGCTTGAAGCCGAAGGCGACGGCTTGGTCGCCCAGATGGGCCAGGGCGGCCCGGTCCGTGTTGTCACATTCCCGGGTGCCCGTGGCGTGTGCCGCGTAGTAGCCGGCATCCCCCGGGGAGACGTCGGCCATGCGCAGGGACGCGTCCAAGGCCCGCAGCACATGGGTGAAGGACGGCTCGATGCTGGTCGGGTGATAGGCGTCATTACTCATGGCGGTGCCCAGCAGCCGTGCATACGCCTCTTTGGAGGAGCGTGCGGACCGGGACAGGACCAGCGCGCCGGCTCCTTCCCCCATGACGAATCCGCTGGTTCCCGACTGCAGGGGACGGCAGACGTCGTCCGGAGACTTGTCGTACACGAGCGCCCCGAGCTCGGAGAACAGACGTATCTCCTCGCCGTCGGCACCGATGTCAGCGGAGACGACCACCGCGTCCGTGGCGTCCCCCATGAGCAGCAGCCGGTGTGCGACGGCCAGTGCGTGCAAGCCGGAGGAACACGCGGTGCTTACGATGACGAAGGGGCCGTGGTAGCCGTGGCGCCGCATCACCTCGCTGCCGCTCGTCGTCCACGTCTGCTCGACGAACATGCGCCGGGCGCTGCCCTCTCCCCAAGCCAGGTACCGCGCGCGCAAGCGCTCCCGGTCGGCCCCTGTGGTGGCGTGCACCACCGCCACCCGCTCGCCCGGGCGCCATCCCCTGGCGAGCGCGTCGACGATAGCTTCATCGGCGGCGGCGGTCACGGCCCGCGTGTAGCGGGTACCCGCCGGCTCCGGGGCGGCGTGTTCGGGTACGCGCGCGATCCAGCACGGATCGGGAAAACGACCACCCAGTCCGGTGTGCGGCCGCGCGCTGGTCCGGCCGGAGAGCAGTCCGGCCCACAGCGGGTCCATCCCCCAGCCGTAGCCCGTGACCGCGCCGACGCCGAGGACGTCCACGGCCCGGGCGGTCATGAGCGGTCCTCCGCCTTGCGGGCGACGAGCAGGCCGCTGGCCGCTGACGGAACGGGCTGATCCAGCGGCAACCGCTCCGTGAACGTGAACCCGGCACCGGCCAGCATGGACTCGTACTCGGCGCGCGTGTGGTTACCGCCCCCGACCGTGTCCACCAGCATGTTGAGGCACATCAGCGCGGCATCCGCGGGGCCCGTCCCGTCGTCCTCGACGAACGCCTCCACGATGATCAGAGTTCCTCCACCGTCCAGCGCGGCATGGCACTTGCGGAGGATCCGCTCGTTAGTGTCCCGGTCGAACATGTGGAGGACGTTGCTCAAGGTGATCACGTCATAGCCGCCGGGAAGGGTCTCGTCGGCGATCAGGTCGCCGGGGTGTACGGCGATGCGGTCGTCCAGTCCGGCCTGCTTGAGGGTGCCGGCCGTGAGGGCACACACCGGTGGCAGGTCGAAGACCGTGGCGCGCAGGGCGGGGTGGAGTCGGCACAGCCGCACGGCCAGTTCTCCGGGGCCGCCGCCGACGTCGAGCAGGCCGCGATGGGGAGCGAAGTCGAAAGACCGTGCGACCGTGTCGGCGACGGGCCTCGACAATGAGCGCATCGCCTTCCAGAACAACTCGATCTCGTCGACGCCCGCGGTGGCGAACTTGGCGGACCTCTCGCGTACGCTCCACACGGTCGGCCGGTTCTCGCGCAGAGCGGTGAACAGTTCGCCCCACGCGGGGTACTGCTGTTCCTCGATCAGCCTGACGAAGCCGCCCAGCCAGAAGGGCTCCGAGGAGACCAAGTACCTGGAGCTGATAGGGCTGTTGCCGAACCGCTCGCCGTCCTCCTCGGGGATCAGTAACCCAAGCGAGACGCACGCCGTCACCAGCATGAGCGCGGGTCGCTTCCGAAGGACGAGAGCGGCTCCCAGCTCCTTGGCACTCATCGGCCCGCGTTGGGCCAGCACATCGAACAGACCTAGCCGTACCGCTGTGGCCAGCACCATCGTGCGCCGGAAACCGTCGAGCATGGACAGCAGTGGCTTGGCCGTGGTCGTCGCATGCGATGCTGATCTCACTTTGCTCATCTCCAACTCGGTTTTGTGTCGGTGTACTCGGCATGGGGCATGCCGCTCGGGGCGTCCGCCCGGCCTGGCGGGCGGACGCCGGGGTTTCATCGCTCGGCGGGGTGCGCACCGCGTGCGGTGAGGACTTCGACGATTCGGTCGGCCGCCAGATCTGCGGTGGTCGCTCCGTGGTTGTCGATCACCAAGTCGGAGCTGCGGGGGAACTCGGCCGTGGTGTGCACGCCCACTACGTGCGGCAGTGCGCGTCGTCCTGTGGTGGGATCCGGGTAGAAGTCCGCCTTCCCGGCCCTGCCCCTCAGTTCCTCGATCGGAGCCCGCATCCATACCTCGAGGTAGCCCGGAATGTTGGCACGGTTCCACCCATGCACCTCGTGGAACAGGGACACCGTGGCGCACAGCACGAGATGTCCCTGGGTGACCAGTTCATGGGTGAGCTGGGCATAGAACCGCGCCATGCGCAGCCGATCCCGTGGCTCGTAGCCCATGGGCACGGGCACGATCGCACGCAACCGGTCGCCGTCGAGCAGGATGGGGCACCGTCCCATGGCGGTGAGACGGTCCGCCACCAAGCGGGCCACCGTGCTCTTTCCCACACCGGACATACCCGTGATCCATACGGCCCCGCAATGGGCTTCGGTCACCGGCTCCATCTCCCCTCTTCCAGCGCGTCGCTTCCGATGCGTTCCCTGCGGTGAGCGGGGAGCGGCAGGCGGGACGCGGCATCGAGCCGACCGATGACCTCCAGGCCGGTTTCGGCGTCCGACGGGTGGTCGAACTCGTACCAGGGCCCTTCGACGGCCACCGTCGCCACCGGCAGCAGGCGTCGTCGTACGAGGTGACGCAGCAGGCCCGTCATGTCCAGCCCCCGCACCGCCGGGTCGGCGTCGCGAGCCCGGCTCATCACAGCCCACCCCACCGGACTGATCCGCAGCAGGCCCATGTACTGGCCCTGGACCTCCGCGGTGGTGGCGGGCCGGTCGCCTATGTCCACCAGCGCACCGGTCGCGTCACGAACGAAGGTCTCGGCGTCGTCGAGGGGGTCGGCGAACCGCCGGCTCCACAAGGCCTGCCAGTCGGGCTCATAGGCGATCGCGAGGTCGGCGTGGCACTCGCGGAGACGGCGCACGGTGGCGGGGGAGAACACGATGTCGCCGTAGACGACGAGTACCGTGCCGCGGGACAGCCATGGCTCAGCCGCCGCGAGCGACTCGACCATCGTCGTCTCGGCCCAGCGGTCGTTGCGGAAGACCGGCAGACCGATCTCGGCGAACGCCTCGGCTCGCCAGCCCGCGACTACGGACGTATCCACGACACCGGCTTCGCGCAGTGCCGCCACCTGACGCTCCAGCAGCGTCCGACCCCTGATCTCCATCAGACACTTCGGCCGGTCGGCGGTGGCCGGGCCCATGCGGGAGCCGCGGCCCGCAGCGAGCACCACCGCCCTCATCGGTCTTCACCCCGCAGGAGCCGCCGCACGGCGCAGACGTCGTCGGGGGCGAAGGGCTCCTCCCGCTCGGGATGCCACATGATTCCCTCGACTGGTGCCCTTTGGTGATGAACGGCTTCGATCACCGGCCCGCAGCGGGCAGTGGGAGCCAGTGGTGCCGGAGCCACGTACGCCGCCCAACGGTGGTAGCTGTTGACGGTCCGTGGGCCGCCGTCTGCGACACGGACCTCATGGCGGGTGGCGACGTGTCCATCGACCCGGGCCAGCTGGCCGCCGAAGGCGTGCACCATGAGCTGCATGCCCCGGCACACACCCAGCACGGGGTGGCCCGTACGCAGGGCCCAGCTCAGAAGAGCCAGTTCGGTCCTGTCCCGGTCGGGTGAGGGACCGCCGTACGCGGCCAGGTCGTCGCCGCCGGTGAGCACGAGTCCGTCGAGTCCGAAGCCGACGGTAGTGCGCGCGGCCAGAACCGCGGAGTTGGGCAGCGGCACGGGCACGACCCCGCACCGCTCCAGGAAGGGGAACCAGCGGGCGTCGAGCGCATAGCGGTGTTCGCCGAACTCGTTGGCGGGCAGGCTGCGTTGAGTGACGCCCACCAGGGGCATGGTCCTGGTCACGGCAGTACCCTCACCAGACCGGCCGCCGCGTCGATCTCCAGAGCCCGCGCCCGCGACCACTGCCGGAACAGAGCCTCCCCGGCGCCGATCACGGCGGGAATGCCCAGTTCCAGGGCACGGATGGCCATGTGGGAGTTGGCCCCGCCGAACGCGGTCACCAGACCGACTATGCCCCGAGTGAACACCCAGTCATACCCCGGGTCGGCGCTGGCGATCGCGGCAATCGAGCCGTCCGGCAGGGCTCCTGCGTCGAGGTCGGCGACGGGCGCGGTCACGCGGCCCCGGGTGACGAAGTTGGGTTGGGTCTGCGGGATCTCGAAGCTCCACACGTCCTGCTCTCCGGTGAGCAGCGGGGGGAGCGTGAGGGAGCGGGTCACGTCATACTCCGCATGACCGCGAGCCACCGCCTCGTGCAGGACGCCGGCGTCCCGCTCCGGACGGCCGGACAGGCTGGCGACGGTCTCGAGGGGGACGTGCGACATGTCGTCCGCGTCGCAGCCGTACCGCTCGCCGAGCAGCTTCACACCGGTGAGAACGTCGCTGAGAGGCGAGGTGAACTCGAACTTGCACCGCTCGCGGCCCCGGATGGCGGCGGATATAAAATCCAGCAGCCTGGCGGCGTCGAAGGTGAAGCCCTCACGTGTGATGATCTCGTCCAGTCGTCTCATCTGCCGTGGGCCCATCCGGAACGGCTCGGTCTCCACCGGCTCACCGCCCGTCGGGGGCGGCGCCGACCAGTCGAAGTAGACCTCCGGCACCTCGTCGTAGCGCGGTGACAGGATGTCGTAGGTACCCGGCCGCAGATGGCCGTAGCGTTTGAGGAAGGCGTCCCGGCCCAAGTGGGTGAAGTCCCGGCGCAGCTCGCTGGTGACCAGGGCGAGGCCACTGACGTAGGCGGCGCGGTCGTTGGCCGAGAGGACGCCCTCGGCCACCAAATCGTTCAGCATGTCCATGGCGACGAAGGCGGCACGCGCGAGCGCGGCGAACGGGTACGTGCCGTACTCCCGGCACCTCTGCAGCTGGTCGGACAGGGCCGGTCCGCAGCAGCCGGGTACGGCCCCGCCGCAGCCCGGCGCATGGACACGTGCGACGCCCCCGGAGCGGAGCCGATCCAGACGGGCCAGGTCCTCCTCCCACAGGGGACCCTTCACCATTCGGTCGGTGAGCCGCCTCAGGCTGTCGGCCAGCAGGTCCCGCTCCGCCCGGCCGATTCCCGCGTCGGCCAGCTCGGCCAGCCGTTCGCGTGTGCGGAAGCAGTGGGCGGACACGACGATCCGCGATTCCAGTTTGTCGTGCAGATGGGGCTGCGCGACGAGGCGTTCGAGCCTGTGCTCGACCAGCCGCCGGGCGAGAGGGCATGGTACGTCACGCGGGACGAAGGACGTCACACTCGCCGCGACGTCCACGTAGGGAAGCCCCGAGAAGTCCACGAGCAGCGGGACCCCGCGCACATCCCGGTAGCCGTACCGCGCTCGCGCCCTGGCCCAGACCTGATCGGTGATCAGGTAACGGTACAGGGAGAGGGACAGCGCCCGGGGACGCAGCCCGATCAACTCGGCTGGGTTCCAGTCGGGCATCACGCCGAACACCGCGCGGCCCGAGAGCAGCCTGGGGCGGTCGGTGGCCGATTGAGCGACCAGCCGCGCCGTCTCGGCCAAGACGGTGCGGTGCCGGTCCGCGCCTACCGGCGTGGCGACCGAGGTCAGCCGCCGCACCTGGAGCAGGACCAGGACACCCGTCGCGGACACCGCGAACTCCGCTTCGAGGAAATCCTCGCCCGTCAGGTCGATCAGCTCGTCCAGCAGCCGCCACACCGACCCCACGAGGGGCGACGGCGCCAGCGCGGGCGGCACCGAGGCTGAGCCGTACGCGATGCGCAGTCCGTTCTCCCGGCCGCCGGTCACGGCGTCGACGCGGTCGCTCTCGCTCCAGTTCACCACACGGTACGGGGCGCCGCTGCTGGCGTCGCACGAGAACGCCACCCCGCTGGCGTGGACGTCCGTCAACTGCGGCTGGATCAGCACCTGATCGAGTTCGCGTTCCTCGTCGTACGACGCGAACACCTCCTCGACAGCCGCTGCTACGGCCCGTCGACCCCGCCGTCCGGGCAGGGAACGGAACCGCCCGGCCTGCGATCCCGTCGCGCTGTCCTCCGTCACCGCGCTGCTGCGTACGATCACCGGGTCCGCGCCCCAGTCCTGCTCGGCCAGCTCGTCCAGCAGCCGTTCCGGATCGGCACGCCAGTCGCGCAGCGACGCGTACAGCAGGGGCAGGATCCGGCCCGTGGTGAGAAGTGGTGTCATGCGTGCGAGTGACTCAGCCTTGGTGCCGAGGCGGACGCGGGTCTGGCTCATCGCGGGGCCTTCCCGCCCGGCGCTTTCCGCTGCGCGATCCACGCCCGCGTCACATAAGGTACGTCGATCCACGTGCCGGCCTCCTTGCGCACCAACTCACGGATGGCGTCCAGCACGTCGCCGAAGCCGGCTCCGGCCTGCTGGCCCAGGGTGGCGTGGGAGGTCCAGGCCTCGCACCAGGCTTCGGCGGGCAGCCGAAAGACCTGCTCGCCTGTGATCGTCACCGGTGTCTCGAACAGACCGCTCGCCACGATGAGGCCGGTCTGGTCGGTGCGCCGGATCCCGTACGTGAAACCCGGCACCCTCTCATGGATCTCTTCCTCGATCCGTGCCTGCAGCGGGTCCTCCAGGTTCCGGTGGTTCCACAGACAGGCGAAGTGGCCGGAGGGTTCGAGGATGCGTGCGGTCTCGCGCAGCGCGGCGGGACGGTCCGTGCGGTCGAACGACGAGCCGAAGGTCACCAGGGGGTAGACCCCCGCAGGACGTGCGGACTCCTCCCCGGTGCCCTCGTACCAGGACACGTCGGCGTAGCCTTCGGTGCGCGACTGTCCCACCGCGCGCATGGAGGCGGTCGGCTCGACTGCGTCGACCCGGAGTTCGGCTTCGAGCAGCGGAACGGTCAGGTGTCCCGAGCCGGCGCCGATGTCGCACACCAGGTCGCCCGGCCCCACCCCGGCGGTGCGCAGCACGCTGGTGACGACGGCGGGCACGTAGTCGGCGCGCTGCCGGTAGCTCGTCGCGTAGGGCGAGTAGTCGAAACGGGTCCCGTCCACGTCCGTCGCCACCGCGGCCGGTACGTTCCGCGGGCGGTCGGACGGCGACATCGCGAGGTCTTGGGTCACATCAGTCTCCTGAAGGCGGGTGTACAGATGTTTCAGGGCAGAGGTGGGACGGTCGCTGGTCTTGTGAATCCCCGGATCTGGCGTCGGCAGCGGACGGGCGGGAAACAGCGCCCCATCGGTACCCTCTGCCGGGCCACTCCCTCACCGGTATCCTTCCGGCCGCCGGGCCCTGGTTGCCCACGCCGTCCACGAGCAGCCTGGAAGCACTGTCGTGCCGACGGCTCGCCGACTCAGCCGAAGGCGTCTTCAGCGCGTGTCGGCCGCTTCGCCCGCGTTGCGCGGTGTCGATGGGCGTACGGCGACCAAGGCAACGGAGCTGCAGGCCTTGTCGAAGGCCGTGGACATGACCGACGGTTCGGCGTTCTCGGCGCCGAGCAGTCCGAGGAAGGGCGTCGATCCGGCCGAGCTTCAGCCGCGCTGCCCGACGGCCCCACGGGTAACGCTCGGCTCCCTGTGTCATATGTGTCTCCATGGGCTCGAGTCGCGGGAACGCAGTACGGGTGCTCCCGCCGCCCTGAATCACCGGGAACAATGGTGGAGTTGAGTTCTTCAGTGCTGCGAGTCGCCACGCATGACACCAGCATGAGGACGCGCCTTGTGTGCGGCTTGACACATGCCTTGTTCCGATGACGGAACCACGACTTAGTACTCCAGTCGCAGTTCGCTATCGCCGCTGGTCAGGGGTCTGTTTCCGGGTGTAGCGAGCTGACTTTCCGTCATGTGATGGAAGTTTGTGACCGGCGATGCGTGGCAGAGCTGACGGTCGCCAGGTGGGCGAGTTCTACTCCTCCCTCACCGCTCGTTCGGACGCGCTGCTCGAGCCGGCTGATGCTGTCCTGTGCGGCGACGGGTGAGATCACTGGCTGAACTGTCGCTGGTGGGCGAACGCCGCCGCGGCCACGGAGGGCTCTACGGGGCGGTGGCTCGCGGAGGTACCGACACCGGCCGGCTCCGGCGGGCCTTGGCCGCGGTGCCCTTGCCGCGAGCCGCAGACGGCCGGCTGGTCCTCGCCGTCGACGTCACCTGCTGGCTCCGGCCCGACGCCCACACCTCACCACAGCGGATCCTGTGCCCCACCTACGGGCGGGGCAAGGACCAGCACATCCCCGTCCCCGGCTGGCCTTACGCGATCATCTGCGCGCTCGAGCCCGGCCGCAGCTCGTGGACCACGCCACTGGACGCGCTCCGCCTCACGCCCGGGGACGATACCGCGACTGCCACCGCCCGGCAGCTGCGCGATCTGCTTGAGCGGCTGATCATCGCCGGGCAGTGGCAGGCGGCGACCCGGACATCCTCGTCATCGCGGATGCCGGGTACGACGCACCCCGCCTCGCCTGCCTCCTGGGCGACCAGCCCGTGCAGGTGCTCGCCCGGATGCGTTCCGACCGCGTCCTGCGCAGGGCCGTCCCGCCCCGCCAACCCGGGACCCTGGGCCGCCCGCCCCGGCACGGCGGCGAGTTCGTCTTCAGCCAGCCCGACACCTCGGGCACCTCGGACACCGAGACCGTCACCGACACTCGCCTCTACGGCAGCACCGCCACCGCCCGTTCCTGGGACCGGCTCCATCCCAAACTGACCCATCGCTTTTCCTGGGCCGCGGCCGACGGCACTCTCCCGATCATCGAGGGGACGGTGATCCGCCTGGCCACCTGCCCAGCGGTGCCAGCCCCAAGCCGGTCTGGCTGTGGTGGTCCGACACCGACGCCACGGGGGTGTCTTCAGCGGTGCGGTACGGCTGATCAGGCGCTGCTCGCCGGGGCTGGCGGTGCCGGTGTGGGCGCCGCGCATGAGCTGGTCGAGGGCGTCGGCGAGGTCGGCTTCGTGGGCGTCGCGGTCGCCGTGGCGGGCGGTGACGGTCTTGAGGTGCTCCCAGGTGGCGCTGTTGAACGGCTTGTGGATGTGGTCGCGGTGGATCCACGGGATCTCTGCCAGGTGGCCGTCGGGCAGGCGGATCCAGACCTGGCGGGCGTCGTGGGGGTTGGTGTGGATCTCCCACTTGCCGCCGCGGGAGCCTGCAGCTGGGCGACGCTGAAACAGGCCTCAGTTTCGGCGCCCGGCCCGCGGCGGGTGACGTCCGAGCCGGTGTAGCCGGGCAGGTGCTGGCACAGCAGCGCGTTGATGGTGCCGAAGGTGCGCTCCACGATGCCTTTGGCGGCGGGGGCGTGGGGCGGGGTGGGCTGGACGCTGATGCCGAGGGTTTCGCAGGCGGCGGTGAACGCCGCGGACAGGTAGACCTTGCCCCGGTCCACGACGATCGTCTCGGGCACGACCTCTGGCCGGGCCGCCGCGCCCTCGAGCCGTTCGTCCAGGGTCAGCAGCCGTTGAAGCTGGGGGAGTTGGGCGTGGGCCAGTCGCAGGGCGTCGGGCCAGGTGGGGCGGGCCGGGTGGGGGACGGCCACCTCCGCCAGCAGCAGGGCCGCATCCACGGTCTTGGTGCCGGCCGGGCGCAGGACGGCGGCGAGGATGGCGCGGGTGGCGACATCTACGGCGATCGTGAGTTCGGGGCGGCCGGTGGTGCCGTCGTCGAAGACGCCCAGGACATCCAGGCGGGTGGTGTCGACCTGTACCTGTTCGCCGGGGCGCAGCGCCACGGTCGGGGTGAATGCCCGCCCGTCGGCGGGGGAGGGCAGGGTGCGGGCGGGGCGGTGGGGATGTTCGGCGGGGTCGGCGAGCTGGTGGACGAGCCGGTAGAAGGTGGCCTGGGACGGTACAGGCACCGTGCCGCGCCCGTACCTGTCCTCCAGGATCTGCGTGACCAGGGGCTTCAGGCCTTTGATGGTGCCCTTGGAGCGGCCGCGCTGGCGGCGCAGGACTTCCTCGACAGCGGCGATGACGCGTTCGTCGGTGCGCCCGGTAGGGCTGGGGCGGCGGGTGGTGCGGCGGTCGACCAGGCCCCACAGCCCCTGTTCGCGGTAGGCCAGGCGCATGCGCTGCACCGTCGTGCGGGAGACCGGTCCGAACCCGATCGCGGTCAGCTCGGCGGCCTTGGCCTCCTCACGCTGCGCGAGCGTGAACCGCCCGGGGTCGTATTCCGCCCGGGCACCCCGCCGTTGCCGGGCCCCTCGGGCAGGCCGGACTCCACCTCGCGGATGTGCCGCTGCCACGCCAGCGCCTTGCGGCGCGCGCTCTCGGGTGCGGTCTCGAACAGCCCCCACTGCGTGACCGCCTGGGGCATCTCGGCACCCGCCAGGGCGAAGGACCGATCGGCGAACAGATGCCCGGCCACGACCGTCTCGTCCGTTTTCGTCTCACCGGCCAGGTGGATCTGCTGCCCTGCCAGAGCGATGCCCTGCCAGGTGCTCTCACGGAAGCGGACATGGGCTCCGACCTTCAGCACCGGCCGCCCGCCACGCCGCCCGCTCACCGCCCGCCCTCGTTGCCCGGGCCACCGGCACTGCCACGGTGGCCGTCCGCACCGCCTGTCCCGGGGCTGACGAGGACCCATTCGTTGAGCGGGACATCCAGAGGCGCAAAGAGCTGTCCGTGCCACAGGGCATGGAAGACGGCGGGGATCACCTCGCTCGGGTCGCCGACCGCTTCGGTGCCCTCGATCAGCGGCCGCGCAAACGCCTCGCGCACGGAGGCCGAGAGGCCGGGACGGCCCTGGTGGCGGGGGTGGCGGTAGCCGGCCAGCCACTTCAGGTTCGCCGCCCGCACCTTCTCCAGCGCCTCAAGACGCCGGTAGCTGAAGCCAGCCTGCGCACACGCCGCCTCAAGAACCGGCGCAGCCCGCCGGGCCCGTTCGCCGCCCGCACCCCGACGGCTGGGGGCAGTCAGCCAAGCAGGCCCGTACCGTCGCTGTAGCGGGCGAACAGCCGCGGCACCTCGACACGGACACCAGCGCCCTCGTGCTGCGCCCCGACTCGGCAGCATGGGCGACCCAGATGGCCGGGGCGGTAGGCCGGAGGAGTACTGCCACCGGGACATACTCGACGCGATCCAATATGTGGTGGACAACGGCGTGAAGTGGCCCGCGCTGCCTGGGGACTACCCGCCGTGGAAGGCGGTGTACCGGTTCTTCACCCGCTGGCGGAAGCAGGGGCTGATCGGCGAGTTCCACGACCGGCTCCGCGCCGCGATGCGTGAAGCCCAGGGCCGGGATACGGAGCCGACGGCCGGGGTGATCGACTCACAGTCCGCGAAAGGCACTTCGACGGTCGAGGCCGCGACCAGCGGCTATGACAGCGGGAAGAAGATCAAGGGCCGAAAGCGGCACATCATGGTGGACACCCTCGGCCTGATCCTGGCGGTCATGGTCACCCCCGCCTCGACAGCAGACCGCGACGCCGCCCAGGACCTCCTCTCCCGGGCCGCCAGGCGGCATCATCGGCTCAAGCGCGTGTGGGCGGACAGCGGATACACCGGCATGCTGGTCATCTGGTGCGCGAGGGCCTTGAACCTGATACTGACCATCATCCGCCGCAGCGACGGCCACAAGGGCTTCGTCGTGCTGCCCAAACGGGAGCTCGTTCGGGTACTTACGTGGTGCTGGCACTGCTCGTGGTTCTCCTTCGCGCCAGGATCATAAGCCTGGCTTCAGGGACTCCACGAAACCGGGGTCACTCGCTCTTGGATATCCCTGTGTCCGCGCCGAGGGCTTTTGACCAGGTCGTCGACTGACCGTGTGGACACGCCGTGGTCGTAGGCCTCCATGATGACGGCGTACAGGGCCTGGTCGATGCGGCGACGTCGCTCCAGCAGCGCGGGGAAGAAGCTCCCCGACCGCAGCTTGGGGATCGCCAGGTCCAGGTCGCCGGCCTGGGTGCTGAGCGTCTTGTCGCGGTGGCCGCTGCGAAGCGCGGTGCGCGTCTGGGTGTGCTCGTTCCACTCCGCGCCGATCCGGGCCGTGGCCTCGGCCTCGATCAGCTCCTGGAGCATCCGCTCGGCGACACCGCGGACGAGTTAGGGCCCGTCCGCCGAACGTAGTGACTCAAGCGGCCGGAGTAGGTCATGCTGGGACAGGGCCGCCCTGCACCTCCCACGTTGAACTGACCGTTCACAACGGAGAGTTGCACGGTGGGGCGTTCCTGCGGGCAGAGAGCGAAAGCCACATCGGCACACGCCCCCCGGCGCACCCCCTCACCTTGATCGGCTACACCACGACAAGCGACGCCTCCTGCGCCGCAGCCTCACCTCGCTCCGCGACGCCACGTTGCGCTGGCTGCCGGGCCACTCGGACACAGTGGTCTTCGGCCGGGGGCCAGGCTTCGTGTGGGCCGTGACCTTCACCAACGCACCTGTCGCCGCACCGGTTCCCCGAAAACCACTGCTGTCCAGCCTCCCTTGCGATGACGGTAAACTCGCCGCCAGCAGCGCGGCCTGGTGGCTCGTGGACCGCCTCCCGGACTGACTGTTCGCTCCCGCTGGGCGGCCAGCCAGGCGCGGGCACGGTGCAGGAAGGCGATCGCGGTGATGGCCTTCTCGTCAGGCAGTGCTTCGGTGTAGGTGAGACGGCTTGTACCCGTCTATGGCCGAGTGCAGATAGACGTAGCCACCACGCTCAGTCTTCTTTCTCCGGTTGACGGCTTTGGCCTGGTCACTGCCGCCTCCGTGTGCGCACCAGCCTCCGCTGTCAGGGATGCGGCCCACCTACTTCACATCGACGTGGATCATGTGGCCGGGCCGTCGGGCATGGATCTTCCGAGGCTGGCGGTTGGACTCGCCATTGGGGTCGATGAACCGGCGCCGGTTGATGCTCGTATCAGCCAAGTGCCTGTTCACGGTCCTTCGACTGATTGGTGTTCCGGCCTGGGCCAGCTCGAAGGTGATCCTGGCAGCGGGACGACCTTGTGGATCCGGCGCAGCTCTTCTACGAGTGCGAGGACTTCGGACGGTGTCGCGGTCGGCTGGTGGTGCGGTGTGGACGAGCGGTCTTCCAGTTCGAGTTCGCCGTGGCTCAGATATCGATTGACCCACTTCGAAGCGCATGCCCGGGACACCCTCATCTCGGCTGCGACATGTGCAATCAAGGGCGGGTGGGGCGGTCAGTCCGCCGACAGGCGGACGGCGAGCCGGGCGAACGGCCGGATGGGGACCCAGGCGAAGGCCCGGACCAGCTCGTGTTCCACCGCGGCGCCAGCGAACTGAGGGGACGTGGCCACGGCTTCAGTCGGCAGGGTGGCCGTCACCGAGCGGAAGTCGTAGACCACGAACCGGCCCCCGGGCCTCAGCACCCGGGCCACCTCGCTGACGGCGCCGGGGACGTCGTTCCAGTGGTGCAGGCTGAGGGTCGTGACGACCAGGTTCATCGTGCGGTCTTCCAACGGCAGGTGCGCCGCGTCGCCGAGATGCACGGTGACGGGGTGTCTCCGGTGCGTGGTGGCGGTGAAGGGAGGCCGTCGTGCGGCCTCTCCTCACCTGTGGGCAACGGTCGGTTTTCCGAAAGGGGTTCAGGCGGTGGAGGGCTCGGCCTCGGTGTTCGTCTTCTCCTGGGCGGGAGTCGGCCCGACGCGGGGCATCAGGACCAGCAGCAGTAGCAGCAGCACGGCCAGCGGCACACCCCAGACGAACACGTCCGGAATCGCTTCGGCGGTGGCGGCGGGGGAGACCGGGCTATTGCCGACCTCGCGGGCCAGCAGGTTCCCGAAGAGCGCCACGCCCACGGCCATGCCGAGTCCCCGGATGGAGAGGTTGGCCGCCGTGGTCGCCGCGAGGTCGGGCGGTGCGGCCGCGTTCTGTGATACCACCACGAAGTTCTGCATCAGCAGCCCGAATCCGGCACCGAGAACCACCATGGCCCCCGCCGCGTAGAGGTAGTCCCGGTCCGGGTCGATCATGGCCAGCAGCACGAACGCCCCGATCAGCACCACCGCGCCGGCCAGCAGGTACGGCTTGAACCGCCCGCTCTTGCCGGCCTTGCCGCCCGCGATCGCCGACACGACGATGAACGGGATGAAGTACGGGATCAGGGCGAGCCCGGCTCGGGTGGCACTCCAGTCGTACGCGGTCTGCAGGAAAGTCGGCATGAACACCACCGACCCGTACAGCAGCATGCCGAGGACGGCCGTGGCGGGCAGGATCAGGCGCAGCGCGGGATTGGCGAACAGCCGCATCGGCAGCAGCGGGTTGGCGGCACGCTTCTCCCACTGGACGAACGCTGTGAACAGCGCGACGCACGCCACAGCGAGACCGATGATCTGGACGGAGGCCCAGTCGTACTCGCGACCGCCCCACTCGGTGACCAGCAGCAGACTGACCACGGCGGCGACCACCAGGACCGCTCCGGGGTAGTCGACACGGTCTGTGGCGCCGGCCCGCGGCAGCCGCAGCGCGATGGCGCACAGCGCGACGGACAGTACGCCGATGGGTACGTTGACGTAGAAAATCCAGCGCCAGCCGGACCCGTCGGTGATGGCGCCGCCGACCAGCGGCCCGCCGATGCTGGCGAGCGCGAACACCGCGCCCGTGAGCCCCTGGACCTTACCGCGCAGATGCTGCGGGTACAGCTCCGACAGGGTGACGGTGGGGATCACGAACAGCGCGCCGGCGCCGATTCCCTGAACCACGCGGGCGGCGATCAGTTGCGGCATCGACTGCGCCACGCCGCACAGCAGCGAGGAGACGGTGAACAGCACGACGGCGGCGATGAACACCTCACGCCGTCCGTAGCGGTCGCTGATCCGGCCGTAGAAGGTGCCGGTCGCTGTGGACGCCAGCACGTACGCGGTGACAACCCAGCTGAAGCTTCCGGCACCGCCGATGTCAGCGGTGATCTCCGGCAGCGCGATGGCCACGACGGTCTGGTCGAGCACGGACAGCAGCATGCCGAGGACCAGGGCGATCGAGGCGAGCGGTACGTTGCTGCGGTGGGTCTGTTCCTGGCCGGAGGTGTCGCGGGTGGACTCTTCCGGCCCAGCGGGAATGCTCTCGGTCATGCGCTCTCACACCCTCCCGGACACGAACGGGTTGGGCAGCTTGAACTCGGCGCTGAGCAGGTCTTGGTCGATGATCGCTCCGGCCACGGTGCCGCTGGCGGCCGCCGCGATCACCGCGGCCATGGGCGCGGGTACCGTTGCGCGGCGCGCCATGTCGCCGGCGGCGTAGACGCCGGGCACGCTCGTCTGGGCGAACTCGTTCACCTCGACGCTGGCGTCGGGGAACATGGCACAGCCCAGGAGCTGGGCGAAGGGGGCACGCTGGTGCAGCACGGTCTTGATGAAGACGGCGTCCCGCTCCAGCGTTGCGCCGCCCTCGAAGGCGATGTGGCGCAGTTGGCCCGTCTCACTGACCAGCTCGGTCACCGGCTCCGGCCGTACCGTGACGTCATTGGTCTCCAGCACGTTCTGGAGCGTCGGCTCCAGCGGCTCGCCGCCTGTGCACAGCACCGTGTCGGTGGCGAAGCGGCTGAGTTGGAGGGCGAGCCTGACTCGTTCTCCGCCGGTGCCGAGCACCGCGACGTTCTTACCCGTGACCTCGTATCCATGGCAGTACGGGCAGTGGAAGGCCGACTTGCCCCACAGCTCGGCGGCACCGGACACGGGGGGCATCTCGTCCCGCAGCCCGGTGGCGAGCAGCAGCCGGCGGGACTCCACCACGGTGCCGTCGGCCAAGGTCGCCTCGAAGTGCTCATCGGTCAGTCGGCGCACGGAGTCCACCATCACGGAGCGCACTTCCACGTGTGGATAGGCGGTCAGGTTCTCCCGGCCCAGTTCACGCAGGGCGGCGGGCGAAGTGCCCTCGTGGGTAAGGAAGTTGTGCATCGCCTCGGCCGGAGCGTTGCGTCCGTCATCACTGTCGGCCAGCAACACCGTGTGATGAGTCCGGCCCAGGGTCAATGCCGCCGACATCCCGGCAGGGCCTCCGCCGATAATGATGACATTCTTCATGTCCATGCCCATGTCCATGTCCTGTGTCCGCTCCCGTCGTGTCGTGTGACGTGTCTGATCGGCTTGACCTGGGCCCAACTCTGCAAGTTAATGTCAACATGAAGTCAAGTGACGCGGAGCCGACGATGACCATCGGTGAACTCGCCGAACGGTTCGATCTGCGCACCCACGTGCTGAGGCACTGGGAGTCCAGCGGGCTGCTGTCCCCCGCTGAGCGGGTGAACGGCAGGCGCCGGTACACCAAGCGCCATATCGCCCGTGTCGCCATGATCGTTCGGGGCAAGGCCGCGGGCTTCAGCCTCGAACAGCTTCGCGACGTCCTCGACGCACGGAACGCTGACGCCCGCCAGGCCCTGCTGCGCGCCCACTACGAGGATCTGGAGCGGCGCATTCGGGAGATCGAGGAGTCGCGCACGCTGATCGAGCACGCGATGAGCTGCCGCGCGCACGACTTCACCGAGTGCCCCGGCTTCAGCCGGCTGGTGGAGTCGCTGAACGGGGGAACGGAGGCCGCGAAGGTCCACTCGGTGGAACTGCGCGGGCACGCCCACTGACGTCAGCCGCCGCGGCGGCTGACGCGAGGGGTTTTCCTGCTCGCGGGGTTTCACCGAGCGCCTGCCCGGTCTCCGCGGCCCGGGCCGCTTCCACAGACACCGGGATGTCAGGCCTTACCGGACCCCCGAGAACGACACCCGCATCCATTCCGGGCCCCGGAGGATCACGTGCGGGCGGTACTCCAGGGACTCCGTCACCACCTGCGGGTTCTCCACCGGGGAGAAGAACGCCTGCAGCGCGAGGGCCGCCACCAGCTTGCCCTGGTCCCCTCCAGTCGGTGCGGGCTGTGGCGGGCGGTGTCTGCCCGACCCTCTGCCGTCTGGGCGAAGGCCTGCCGCCCGTGGCCTCGCGCGTGCGCGGCCATTGAGGACCGGCTTGTCCCGGTCACGGCACCAGGGGTTGCGGACGTCACCGGCTCCTGCGGGGCGGTGGGCTCCGCATCGTGCGGTGGACGGTCGCATCCGCGCGGATGGCGGCCGTCCTCTCGCCATGCCCGCTCCGTCTCCCGTTCATGAGCTGCCGTCCGTCCCGCGCGGACCGGGGGAGGGTTGTTGCGGCCACGGTGCTGTGTGCGGCTATTCGCGGGTGCCGACGAGCCGCACCGTCCTGGCGCGCAGTGCCGTGCTGACGGGCAGCACGGTCCCGGCCACGGCGAGCAGCGTCGACATGACGGTGATGCCGGTGATCGTCGCGTATGGCACCGTGATGGGTGCTGTGCCGAACAGCTGATGCAGTGCGCCCCACAGGCCGATGAGGTTGAGCGAGGTCGCGATCAGTGCCAGTGCCACCCCGATGGCGGCCACCAGGAGGGATTCGGTGATGAAGAACCCCATGACCTGTTTCGGGGTTGCTCCGGCCATCCGCAGCACCGCCAGATCACGTCGCCGGTCGGCGGTCGCCATCAGCAGGGTGTTGAGGATCGCGATGAAGCAGAACATCACGATGATCACGGTGACGGAGCGCTGCCGCACCTCGGTCAGGTGGTGTGCGTACGCGCTCTCCGAGGCGACCAGCTGGTCCCTGGTGATGAGGCGTGCTCCGGTTCCGGCGACCGCCTTGCGGATTGCCGTGGTCGCGGTGGCGCGGTGGGTGCCGGGCGTCAGTGCGATGTAGGCGTGTCGCGCGAGTCCGTCACGGGCGTAGACGGCGGTCTTGGCGAACCGCTGGGGCAAGTAGGCGACGTCTTCGCCGCGTTGCGCATGGTAGGTGGCCGCGATGCGCAGGTTCACCTCTTCGCCGTCGGCCATCGAGACCTTGAGCGTCGAGCCGGCGTCCATGCCCCACAGATCCGCCACGACCGTGCTGTTGTCGTCCAGGGCGTCCAACGAGCCGTCGACCACCGTCAGGTGCATCATCCGCTTCAGCGCGGCACTGTCCACGACGAGCCCGTCGTTCACTTCCAGCCGGTCCTCGTCGTGGGTGTAGATGGTGGTGGGGATGGGGGCCGCGACCTGCACGCCGTCGATACGGGTGACCTGCTCGACGACCTGCGGGCTGATGCCCGGCGTGCCATCGGGGGTGAGCGCATAGTCCGATCTCACCTGCTCGTGCGATCCGTTCTCGCGTGCCGCACCGAGTGTGTCGGTGGTGGCCAGCAGCGAGAATGTCAGGCCGATGGTGAGCAGGACCGGCGCGGCCGTAGCAGCGGTGCGCCGCCGCGAGGTCAGCACGCTCTCCCGTACGAGTATGGCGGTGGGTCCCGGGCAGCGGCGCAGTGGCCACATCAGCAGCCGGGTGAACGGTCCGACGGCGAGGGGCGCGAGTACGGCGGCGGCCAGTACCGGAACCAGCAGCGAGAGAGCGTAGGCGCTGGGCGAGAGGACCATGGCCGGGTCGCCGAGCGCGATCCAGACAGTCAGCCCGACTCCGCACACCAGGCCCATGGCACCGAGCAGCAGTCGCCCCGGGGTCATCCCGGAGTGATCGACCGCCGCCTCGCGCAGCGCCTCGATGGGACGGATGTTGCCTGCCCGCCGTGCGGAGACGGCCACGCCGCAGAGAGCCACCAGGATGCCGACCAGAAAGGCGGCCGCGAGTGGCGCCAGCACTGTCCAGTGCAGCGACGGTTCGATACGGAACCAGGGCGGGGAGACACCCATCCCGATCAGCATCTCGGCGAGCAACTGGGCACCGAACAGGCCGAGTACCGCACCCACGGCCGACGCGAAGCCACTGACCAGTAGCGCCTCGTTCCGTATCATCCGGCGCACCTGTCGGGGGGTGGCACCCACAGTGCGGAGCAGGGCGACCTCGCGGCGGCGCTGGATCACTGCGAAGGCGAAGGTGGAGGCTACCACGAACACCGCGGTGGTGCCTGCCACACTGGCCATCACCGGCACCAGGGTGATGGTGTTGTCCACCGCCTCGCGGTCGCGGTCCTCGCTGGTGTCGGCCTTGTGCCGGTCCTGCCCGGTGAGTACCTCGGCGTCCTCACCGACAGCCTCGCGCACCTTGTCGGTCGCGCCGAGTGCCACCAGAGCCTGGATCCGTGGGGCGAGGCGGGCCGCTTCGGCGTCGGTGAAGAAGACCGCGTCCTCCCAGTCGACCGGAGAGACGGTGCCGCTGACCGTGTACGATCCGACGCCCGCGGCGGTCAGCACGGTCACCTTGTCGCCGGTTTGTGCCCGGCCGGAGGCGATGACGATCTCCTTGTCGGAGGCGGGTGCACGACCGTCCTTCACCGTGTACCCGCCGAACCGTGCCACCGGCCAGGGATGCCCGATCTGCTCCCGGGGGCCGCCCTCGAGCTGGGCGTAGAAGGCCCGGTCCACCACGGTGCCGCCGGTGCCGGAGACCTTCCGCAGCAGATCCTGTGATACGCCCCTGGCCTCCGGCAACGAGCGGACGCCGAGGTCGCGGTGGGCGGGATCCCACGTCGGGTCGGAGGGCATCACGACGGCCGGGGCCTTGGCGAACCGCTCCACGGGCCGGTCCGGCAGATCGAGCAGGGTCATCAGCAGGAGGCCCATGGCCGCGACCTGGGCGACCCCGAGTACCAACGCCACCGCGGTGCCGAGGAACGACACCCAGCGACCCCGCAGGGTCTGGAGAGCCACTCCTAGCACTTCGGCGCCCCCAGCTCGGTCATCCGCGCGGCGACCGCTTCGGGCGCGGGAGAGATCAGTTCGCCGACCAGGCTGCTGTCGGCGAGGAACAGCACCCGGTCCGCAAACGAGGCCACGTTCGGATCGTGCGTGACCATCACCACTGTGGTCGGTCCGTCGCCTGCCGGACCGTCGACCAGTTTCCGCAGTACATCCAGCAGTTCACGTCCTGCGGTGAGGTCGAGTGCACCGGTGGGTTCGTCGGCGAAGAGCACAGTAGGGCGGGTCACCAGAGCGCGGGCGATGGCGACGCGCTGCTGCTGGCCGCCGGAGAGCTGACTGGGACGGTTCCCCGCCTTCTTCTCCAGCCCCACCCGGGCGAGCGCCTCCTTGACCGTCCACCGATCGGGCTTGCGCCCGGCCAGCCGTACCGGCAGCGCCACATTCTGCTCGGCAGTCAGCGAGGGCAGCAGGTTGAACGCCTGGAACACAAAGCCGGTCGACTCCCGCCGGAACGTGGTGAGTTGGGTCTCGCCCAGCCCCGTGATATCCGTCCCGTTGATGAACACCCGGCCCGACGAGGGCCGGTCCAGGGCAGCGGCACAATGCAGTAGCGTTGACTTTCCTGAGCCCGAAGGCCCCATGACGGCGGTGAAGCTCCCCTTCGGAAAGGAGGCGTGGATATCGCGAAGTGCGGTCACCGTGCCGTCGCCTGATCCGTAGGTCTTGGCCAGCGACTCAAGCCGTACTGCATCGTCCATGGATTCCTCGTCATCGAAGGGTGATGGTCGGTCCGCTGTCGGTCTGCTGTCGGTCCGCGCAGTGCTGCGGGACGGCTGATCAGGCCGCTCAATGCCACTTGTGTGCGATGTCCACATTGATGCGCCATGATGGCGCCAGCATGGGGCGTGCGGGTGTTCCGTAGGCTACACAGAGATGTGGACGCCGTCCACAAAAGGAGTGGCGATGACTTCCAGGGCCGGCGCAGGGAAGCGCGACACCTACCGGCACGGCAATCTGCGGAACGCGCTGATCGAGGCCGGCCTCGAACTGGTCCGCGACGGCGGGCCGGACGCGGTGGTCCTGCGCGAAGCCACCCGGCGGGTGGGCGTGGCCCCCAACGCCGCCTACCGCCACTTCGCCGACCGCAACGCCCTTCTGCGTGCCATCCGCCAGGCCGCGCTGGCCCAACTGGCCACCGCCATGGAGACGGAGCTGGCGGCCCTGCCGCCGGCCAACAACCCGGTCGAGTCCGCCCGCGGCCGGATCCGCACCCTCGCCACCAGCTATCTGGCCTTCGCCCAGGCCGAACCGGGGCTGTTTCGCGCGGCGTTCTCCACCACCGACATGGACGACACCGAGAACGAATCCGCCAACGGCCCCGGCGGCCTGACCGCGTTCCAGCTTCTGAGCGCGGCTCTGGATGACCTCGTCGAGACCGGTGCCCTGCCCCCCGACCGTCGCCCCGGCGCCGAATACTTCGTCTGGTCCGCCGTGCACGGCCTGGCCGTACTCCTCATCGACGGCCCCCTGCGCGGCCTGCTTCCCGTACAAGCCCACGAAGCCGGACAACGGCTCATGGACTCGATTGAACGAGGCATCTGATCCGGACCCGCCACCCTCGCCGACGGCCTCCGACCCTCGGCCGCCACTAACCTCGCGCTTTCACGGGGCAGGGCGTCCGGTGGATGATCAGAAACGCGGAGAGTGCTCCTGACCTGCAACGATGGGACCTGTCTCGGGTCCAGGTCGTCGCGTGGAAGAAGCACTTTCCAGGTGAAGAAGCGTATCGGGTCCTACCCGCGTGTTCGTACCGAAGGCGGTGGCCGCGGGGTGGTCTCCCGGGCCGGCGGTGTGCTGCTGGTGGAGACGGTCCGCAAGACCGGTCTGGATCAGGCGATCTCGGCGGCGTTGGCGCCGTGGCGCAAGCCGCGGGCGGTGCATGATCCGGGCAAGGTGCTGCTGGATGTGGCGCCCGCCCGCCCTCGCGCTGGGCGGAGACTGAACCGCCCCGGGTGAGGTGGAGACTCGATTTCATGTAAGGATTGAGTCATGGCATGACCCTCCCGTTACCCGCTTGAGCTGCGCAGTCGCGCGGTGCGCACGGTTGCCGAAGTCCGCGGCGACTACCCGAACGAGACGGCCGCCTTACAGGCGGTCGCGGACAAGCTCGGCATCGGTTCCCGCGAGACGCTGCGGAACTGGGTGAAGCAGCACGAGATCGACGCGGGCAGCGGCCGGGGACGACGACGGAGGAGTCCGCCCAGCTCAAGGCGCTGAAGAAGGAGAACGCCGAGTTGAAGCGGGCGAACGAGATTCTGAAGGCCGCGGCGAGTTTCTTCGCGGCCGAGCTCGACCGGCCACACACGCGCTCGTAGCGTTCATCGACGAGTACCGGGACCGCTTCGGCGGGGTCGAGCCGATCTGCAGGACGCTCCCCGAGCACGACTGCAAGATCGCCCCTTCCACGTATTACGCCCACAAGAAGCGCCTCCATGCTCCCTCCGCCCGCCGCGTGCGCGACGAGGAACTCAAGGAGCGGATCCAGGACGTCTACACGTCTCACTACCGTGTCTATGGGGCCCGGAAGGTCTGGCGCGAGCTGAACCGGCAGGGACATGTGCCACCGTGAAGGAGACCGTCTTCGTCCTGGACGCTCTGGACATGGCCGTCTGGCAACGCGACCGTGACCAACCGCCTGTTCAGCCGGGCGAGTTGATCCGTCACTCGGACGCCGGGTCGCAGTACACGTCGTTCAAGCTCGCCGAGCATCTGGACGCCGCCGGCATCGCGGCTTCCATCGGCTCGGTCGGCGACGCCTACGACAACGCCCTGATGGAGTCGACGATCGGCCTGTACAAAACCGAGTTGATCAAGCCCAACGGCCCTGGAAGACGCTCTCCCAGGTCGAACTGGCCACCGCCGAGTGGGTCGACTGGTACAACCACCGAAGACTCCACGGTGAGATAGGCCACGTCCCGCCCGTCGAGTACGAGCCAACCACTACATGAAACCCACAAAACCGCAGGTCATAACCACAAACTGAGATCTCTACCGAACCCGGGGCGGTTCAACCTGCCGACGACCAGCACGAGCATCCCGATACCCACGCACACCACCCCCGTAACCAGCAACTTCAGCTTGCACACCTCTCAATGGTTGGTCGAGAGCGCGCTCGGGCTGGAACCGGCATGCGAGGACGAACAGCCCGCCAAACGCACCCAGGGCGACAAGTGGGCGATTAACCTGGCCGCGGCCCGGCAGTTCCATGCCCGTGAGGGCCACCTGAGGGTGCCCCGCAAGCACGTCGAACACGCGAACGGGACAGAGTCAAACTCGGCAGCTGGCTCGACAACACCCGCCGACGCGCAGCCGAGCTGAGCGCGGAGCGCCGCGCCCACCTCGACGAGTTGGGCATGCGCTGGTAAACGACGGCCGAAGAATGCTGATGTACCCCGCACTCCGCAGTGCGGGGCACAGCGCGTCTTGCAGGGGCCGTGCTGTCCCCGGCTGGGGTCGTGCGGCCGGTGAAAGGCCCGGCGCTCCACCCCCGACCATGGTCCCGACCACCGCAGGTCAGAGTGGGTTGGCCTCAGATTGCCCGGAGGAGGTAACTGGTGCTCAGTCCGCTGGTGGAGCAGACGATGGTGCTCGAGGTTGCGGTGTACGTGAAGCCCCGTGGGACGGTACAGGCCCACAGGCCTGTCCTGGGCTGCACCACGTTATAGAGCGGGGCAAAACCGCTGGTGGAGCAGGTCGTGGTGTTCGTAACCGAGGTGTAGGTGTAGCCGGGCGGAACCGTACAGGACAAGTAGGCGGGGGACACGTCCGACGAAGGCCAAGCCGGCACTCCAGCCGCCGTAGCGGGTGCCTGGGCGGTGCCCAGCATGACGGCCACGGTGCCTAAGCCGAGCAGCAGTAACCGGCGTTTCGCTCGCAGCATGGGATTCCACTCCTGATGGGTGGTCGTCCACGGGACAGAACCGGTGCGTGGGGCCTGGGCCGGGGTCTATACCGTGCCCCTGCCGCCACACAGCGTACGGCGGGAGTCTCACAGCGCCATCGCGGACGGGCAAGGGCTCCGCGCGCCGCACCGTTCGGAACCAGCCGTGCCGCAGGCACTCGCCGACCGGCCGGGTCACGGCAGTGAGAGGAGTGCAAGCTGAAGTTGCTGGTTACGGGGGTGGTGTGCGTGGGTATCGGGATGCTCGTGCTGGTCGCCGGCAGGTGACTTTGGTGAAGATCGTCGGTCATCGGGCGACTTCGCGGTTCGTGAGGACCAGCAAGGCCCTGACCAGGGCGGTCGCCCAGGCGGGGTCGGTGCGTACCTTGCCGAGGACGCGCCAGTTCTTGAGGTGGGCGAAGCCGTGCTCGACGGGTGCCCGGACGGCCCGCGAGTGCGCCCAGGACGAATGCCTGGTCCGCGTCGCCCGCTACACTTCTTTCAAGGAGATGCTCGACACCGAAGGGCCCGAGAACGTCAACCCCGACTCCCCGCGCGAGCAGCAGCTGACGAACATCCGCCGCATCTACGGCCCCGAGAAGGAAGCCCTGGGCGTCCTCGCCATCGCTGTGTGTGATGCAGCCCGGTTGCAGGCCGCCGCGGCCGTGAGCCATCCGCAGCGCGTCGACCACGAGCTCGGCGCGGTGGTGGTCGGCCATCGCGTAGCCGACGACCTCGCGGGTAGCCGGATCCAGCCAGCAGGCCAGATACAATCAGCCTTCCCTAGTGGGCAGGTAAGTGATGTCCCCGACCAGCCGCGTGCCCGGCCGGTCGGCGGTGAAGTCGCGGCCGATCAGGTCCGGGGCCGGCCGTGCCTGCTTGTCGGGGCGGGTCGGCGCGCGGCGTCTTCGGCGCGTGACGCCGGCGATGCCGCGTTTCCGCATGATCCGCTCCACCCGCTTGCGGTTGACCGCCCGTCCCAGTCGCCGCAGTTCGGCGTGCACGCGCGGGACACCGTAGGCGCCCTTCGAAGCCAGATGGATCACGGTGATCTCGTGGGCCAGAGCCTCATCGGCCCGCTCTCGCGCCGACCGGGCCTGCTCGGCCTCCAGCCAGGCGGAGAACGAGGAGCGGACCACGCCCAGGACGCGGCACAGCAGGGCCACCGGGTGGACGGCCTTCTCCGCGGCGACGAACCGGTAGACCTCGTTCACCGGTCGCTGTCCTTGGCGAAGAAGGCCGCGGCTTTTTCAGAATCTCGATTGTCTTCTGCTGCTCGGCGTTCTGCCTGCGCAGCTGCCTGAGCTCCTCGCGCTCGGCGCTGGTCAGCTCGCCTGCCCCGCCCTGCCCGCGGTCGATCCGGTCACGCTCGACCCAGCCGCGCAGGCTCTCCGCACTCACGCCCGGATCCCGCGCGACCTCCGTGATCGTCTTGTCGGAGGAGCGGGCCAACGCGATCGCGTCCCGCTTGAACTCCTCCGAATACCGCTTCGAGTACTGACGACCCACCTGGCACTACTTCCTCTGGAACCTCACGTTCCAGTCTCCAGGTGTCCAGTGACAAGGGGAAGCTTCAGTTGGCCCTTTCCCCGCTTGGGGGACATGCTGTCCTGCGCCGAGGGGCTCGGACGAAGCGGCTCAGATGAGCCCGTGCTCGCGGGCGTACAGGGCGGCCTGGGTGCGGTCGCGCAGGCCCAGTCGGCTGAGCACGCGGGAGATGTGGTTCTTGACGGTGCCCTCGCTCAGGTAGAGGCGGGCGGCGATCTCCTTGTTCGTGGAGCCTGCGGAAATGAGCCGGAGCACCTCCGTCTCACGGGGTGTCAGCAGGTCGGGCGCGGGGATGCCGGCCGCCAGCGCGGCCACGACCCCCTGGTCGAACTGGGCGACGCCCGCGTGCGCCAGACGTACCGCCTGGGCGAGTTCCGCCGCGGGCAGGTTCTTCAGCAGGTAGCCGACCGCACCGGCCTTCAGCGCCTGTCCCACGTACTCGTCGTCGTTGAAGGTCGTCAGCATCACGATCCGGCACTGGGGCAGTCGGCAGCGGAGCAGCCCCGCGGCGGCTATGCCGTCCATGCCGGGCATCCGGATGTCCATCAGCACCACGTCGGGGCGGCACTGCTGGGCCTCCTGCACGGCCTCGGCACCGTCGCGTGCACTGCCCACCACCTCGATGCCGGGCTGGATGCCGAGCAACGCGGCGATGCCCTCGCGGACGAGGTCCTGGTCGTCGACCACGAGGACGCGTACCTCCGGCGCCTCCTGCGCGACGGGCCCGTTCACCACGGCACCTCCACCGTAAGGGTGGTGCCCCGGTCTGAACTGCGCAGGTCCACCGCCCCGCCGGCCAGGCGGACCCGCTCTCGCAGCCCGGTCAGACCGAAGCCCTCCTCGGCTTTGCCCAGTCCGTTGCCGTTGTCCGTGACGCACAGGCGCGCGCCCTGGTCGTCGTAGCGGACCGTCACAGCGATCTCGGTTGCGCCGGAATGCCGGCAGGCGTTGGTGAGGCCCTCCTGTGCCGCCCGGTACAGCACCAGCAGCGGCCGCCGCTCGGTGCCCGACACATCCAGGGAGATCCGGCCGCCGCCGACGTCCAGGTGATGGACGAGGTCGGCCAGCGCCCAGGAGAGGCCGACCGGCTCGGACTCCGCCTCGGGGCCCAGGGTCCGCACGGAGGCCCGTACCTCGTCCAGCGCCCGGTTCGCGGACCAGCGGGCGTGTGACACGGCCTGTGCGGAGCCTGCCGGATCGAGCGCGGCGAACGCCTCTGCCTTCTCCAACTGGATGCCGATCGCCGTCAGATGGTGCCCGAGACTGTCGTGGATCTCGCGGGCCAGCCGGTTGCGCTCGCGGGCCGCCGACAGTTGCGCCACCTGCGCGAGGGTGCCCTCCAGCCGGTCGCGGGCCTGCTGCTCCCGCACGACCACCGCCGCCGTCGCCAGCGCGAGGACGACGCCCAGGGCGAACATCAGCAGGTCCGAGATGTACTCGACGCGTACCTGCCAGCCCGGCACCCACAGGGTGAACGCGCCCGCCAACAGGACCACACAGCCCGCCCCCAGCGCGATCCCGGCGGTCGGCCCGAACGCGAAGAACCCCAGGAACGGGATCAGCACGAACAGCACCCGCGACAGCCCAGAGGTGTCGAAAGCCGCCACCGCGCAGAGCAGCGCAGTCCTGAGGGCGAACACGACGCCCGCCGGCATCCGCCACTCCCGCCCGTCGAGGGCCGCCAGCGCGCCCAGCAGCGCCGCGAACGCGGCCGTGCGCGCGTCGAAGCCAGGACCGATCGCGGCGTAGTAGAGCCCCCCTGCGAACACCACCCCGTACAGGACGGCGGGTATCCAGGGCGCGGGACGCGGCATCGGGCCTCCTCGGCAATCCCATGCGCACGCACGGTCCCAGCAGCGTACGCGGGCGCGCGACGTATCTGCACCAGGCGGCCGGCCGGCTTACGAAGTGTGGCCGAAGGTCATGTGCCCTCCGGTCCCGCCGCCCCTGCCTTTTCGTACTTACCCCCGATGACCTGTCATTCCTAGATTTCTCAGCGTCACCACGTACGAGATGAGGACCCATGTACCTACGTTCCGTGGCCATCGCACCCCTGCTGATGGCAACCGTCCTGGCCGTCCCGGCGGCCGGCCGGACCGGCCCCGCCGACATACGGGTACCCGGGGCCGAGTACACCGTCTCCGCCCGCCTCGCCGATCTGACCACCACGGGCACAAAGCTCACCGGGCACACCGATCCCGCCGACTGGGCGGGCCTGGAAGCCCCCGGGACCACGACCCCATCCGGAGTCCCCGGCGTCCAGATCGACGGCTACTTCCCCGACAGCTCCAAGACCAACACCAACCACGGCTGGAAACACGACAGCCAGTTCGTCATCCGGCTGCCTGACCAGTGGAACGGCGGGCTCGTCGTCGCAGGGCCGCCGGGGCTGCGTGAGCAGTACGCCAACGACCGAATCATCAGTGACCAGATCCTCGCGAAGGGCTACGCCTACGCGGCCACCGACAAGGGGAACACCGGCCCCGAGATCTACAAGGACGGGGACCGCCCCGGCGACGCCATCATGGAATGGCACCGCAGGGTCACCGAACTCACCCTCGCCGCCAAGCAGGTGACGGGCCAGCACTACGGCCGTACTCCGCGCCACACCTACGCCGCCGGCCTCTCCGCGGGCGGCTACCTCGTGCGCTGGCAGCTCGAACACCGGCCCGGCCTCTACACCGGCGGCCTCGACTGGAACTCCCTCACCTTCACCACCGACGGAGGTCTGCTCGCCACCCTCCCCCCGGCCCTGCGCGCCTACCCCCGTTCCAAGGAGGGTGACCGCTCCGCCCACGCCGAAATGCTCGCCGCCGGCTATCCCGAGGGCTCCGAGCGTCAGTGGGAATGGCACCACAAGAATCAATGGGACCTCCTCCAGCGGGTGGTCCGCGAGGAGCTCGACCCCGACTACGACGGGCCCGCCCAGGCAGGCACCCCGTTCTGCCCCGAAGGAACCGGTGCCGGCTGCGACACCGACTACGACTTCGCGTCCCGCCCGCGGGCGGTGCACAAGGCCGTGAAACGGATCGCGCTCACCGGCAGCATCCGGCGCCCGCTCATCAGCATCCAGGGCAGCCTCGACGCCCTTACCCCGCCGGCCGCCTTCGGCGACGTCTACCACCGCATGGTCGCCCACGCGGGACGCGCCGGCCTGCACCGCTGCGTCATGGTCCCCGGCGGTGCGCACACCGACGGCCTAGTTGCGCTCGACCAGGACCACCTGCGCCCGATGCTCGGCAACTTCACAGCGGCCCTGAATGATCTCGAGGCATGGACGCGGCCCTCCTCAACCTCCTGACGACCTCACCCCTGAAACTGCCTCAGCAAGGGGACCCATGGGGAGTGTCCAAGAGACGGCGGATCCGATGATCAAGGAGGCGCCTGATGAGCGAGGCCATCACCGAGCACGAGGTTGTGGACGAGCCGATCGCCGAGTCGGCTGCGGAGGCCGTGTCGGACGAGCGGTTGATCGCGATGCTGGTCGACCGCGCCTGTACTGACGGGCTGCAGTTGACCGGGGCGGGTGGGCTGCTGCAGCAGCTGGCCAAGCGGGTCCTGGAGTCCGCCCTGGAGGGCGAGATCACCGGCCACCTCGGCTGTGACAAGCACGACGTGGCGGGCCGGAGCAGCGGCAACTCCCGTAACGGCACCCGCTCGAAGACCGTGCTGACCGACGTCGGCCCGGTCGAGGTGAAGGGTGCCCCGCGATGTGGCCGGCGCCTTCGAGCCGCAGATCGTCGGGCCCTTGGACGGGCTGGACCTGACGGGCATTCACTGGGTGATCGCCGGAGGCGAGTCCGGCCCCCGCTTCCGCCCCATGGAGCAGGAGTGGGTCACGGGGATCCGGGACGCCTGCCTGCAGGCCGACGTGGCCTTCTTCTTCAAACTTCTCTGCACCAAGCCGATGGGCACGGTCGCTGTCGGTGGTGCGCGGTGAGTACCGGAACGGCTATCGAGTGGACCGAGGTCACCTGGAATCCGGCGACCGGGTGCGATCGCATCTCGCCGGGCTGCGATCACTGCTATGCGCTGACCCTGGCGAAGCGGCTGAAGGCAATGGGCCAGGAAAAATACCAGCGCGACGGTGATCCGCGGACCAGCGGCCCTGGGTTCGGGGTCACGGTGCACGAGGACTCCTTGTTCGATCCGCTGCGGTGGCGTCGGCCGCGCAAGGTGTTTGTGAACTCCATGAGCGATATCGGCCACGCTCGTGTCCCCAGGGAATTCGTGGCCAGGATCTTCGCGACGATGGCGCTGGCGCCGCAGCACCAGTTCCAGGTGCTCACCAAGAGGCCACGGCGTCTGCGTTACCTGCTGGAATCGCAGAAGTTCGTGGACGCGGTCTGGGTCGAGATGGAGCGATTGTCGACGGACGGTGCTGTTCCGCTGCCGAGGCCCGTGCGTGAGGACGTGCGCAAGCGTGTCGCCAATTGGGGCGCCTTGAGTCCGTGGCCGTTGTCCAACGTGTGGGTTGGCACCTCGATCGAGTCGGATGAGTACTGCTGGCGGGCTGACGAGCTGCGGGGTATCCCGGCTGCTGTCCGGTTCTTGTCGCTGGAGCCGTTGCTGGGGCCGGTGCCGTCCCTGGAGCTGTCGGGGATCGACTGGGTGATCGTCGGCGGCGAGAGCGGCTCGGCTCACCGGCCGCTGGACTTGGCCTGGGTCCGCGACATTCGAGACCGGTGTGTCGAGCTTCGGGTGGCTCTGTTCTTCAAGCAGGTCGGTGGGCTGACGCCGAAGGCCGGCGGTCGTCTGCTCGATGGCCGGACCTGGGATGAGTATCCCGCCGCGGCGGCCGTGGTGGGGTGACCCGGATGTGGCGCTGAGTGACTCTCGGGCCTTGCCCTTCGTGATATGCCGACGGTACAGCGGTTATCGGCAAGGTTGATCTTGAAGGCGGAGGGCCCGCAGCACATGGCGGTTTCTAGGGGTCGTTGTAACACGTGGTCGTGTTGATCAGGCCGCGAGCAGTTTATGCAGGCGCTCGGCTGGGGTTTCCCAGCCGAGCGTTTTGCGTGGGCGGCGGTTGAGCTGGTCGGCGACGGCGGCCAGGTGCTCGGGGCCGTGGGCGGACAGGTCGGTGCCCTTGGGGAAGTACTGACGGAGCAGTCCGTTGGTGTTCTCGTTCGAGCCGCGCTGCCAGGGGCTGGCGGGGTCGCAGAAGTAGACCGGGATGTCGGTGGCGAGGGTGAACTCGCCGTGGCGGGCCATCTCGCTGCCCTGGTCCCAGGTCAGGGACCGTTTCAGCTGGGCGGGCAGGGTCTGGACTGTGGTTGTCAGCGCTCCCAGGACGGCCTCGGCGCCGTGGTCGCCGGGCAGATGCAGGAGCATGGCGTAGCGGGTCGCGCGTTCCACCAGGGTGCCGATCGCGGACTTCCCGTCCTTGCCGATGATCAGGTCGCCTTCCCAGTGGCCGGGCAGGGCCCGGTCCTCGGCCTCGGCGGGCCGTTCGCTGATCATCACCATCGGGGTGGTGAACCGCGGCTGGCGGCAGTTGGCCTGCTTCTGCGGCTTGCGGCGGGCCCGCCCCGAGCGCAGGGTGCCGGCGAGCTCGCGCCGTAGCCGGCCTCTGCCCTGGACGTAAAGGGCCTGGTAGACGGTCTCGTGGACCACGTGCATCTCCGGCCGGTCGGGGAACTGTGCCCGCAGAGCGTGGCATACCTGCTCCGGGCTCCACTTCTCGTCCAGCATCGCCTGGACGGCGGCCCGCAGCTCGGGGTTCTCGCTGATCTTCCGGCGCTTGGGGCGGGGCCGGCGGGCATCCGCGCGGGCCTGGGCCGCGTAGGGCCGGTACTGACCGCTGCCCGGGTGCCGGTTGCGGCGGATCTCCCGGCTGATCGTGGACGGACTGCGGCCCAGCTCGGCCGCGATCGCCCGGACCGTCGCCTTCTCACGCAGCCGGTCGGCGATGTGGATCCGGTCGGCCTCGCACAGGTACCGCGACGGCGCAGAAGGCGGCCCCACCGAGTTGATCGGTGGGGCCGCCTTGTTGCTGCCGGACACGCCGCGTCCGTAGCGCCAGCGTTTCCCGGTCCGCCGGTTGATCCCGACAATCCGGCACGCTTCCGTGTTGCTCACGCCCTGCTGCATGAGCCGGAAGTATGCCTCCCGCTCACGAGTGAGCTTCCTGGGTCCCTGCGGCTGCCGGTCCTCACGGATCTCGAAGTCCATGCCACCCCTTGAGCTGGGGTGTTGCAACGACTCCTAGAACCCAAGCATGGGCTGGGGCCCTCTCTGTTCAAGGGAACGAAGTCACTCAACTCAGCACATGGTGACCGTGGCCGTGGCATCCGCGATGCGCGCGGACTGGTACCCGGGCCTGGCGTAGGAGTTCCCGTTCTTGTCCGTCACGTAGAGCGTGGCTTGGGCGCCGCTGGTGCGGAAGGTGTACTCGCCGTAGCCCTGGCAGGTGAAGCGGAATGGACGTGAGGTGACTACCCCGTCCAAAGGAACATCGAGGAAGAACGGCCCCGACTTGATGACGTCGCCCCCCTTGAGGATCTCGAATTGGCCTGAGATCCAACACGGGCTCGCGCTCCAGCCGATCGTCTGGCCAGCCCAGCACTTCGCGTCAGCTTCGCCGTTGGGGCCCCCGTAGTTGCCCACACAGATTTTCCATTCGGCCGCTGTCCAATTGTCTGAACTACGGTTGTCGGTCTTCTGGCTGCATCCCTCTGCTGCGAGACGGGAACTGGCGGCGGCCTGAGCAGGGACAGGGCCTGCCACGAGCACGAAGAGACCTGCCAGCAGAACGCTGGCCAGTGCGGCTGAGAGCCGTCTTCCTTCGAGAAGTGTCATGTCTCATGGATAGTGGCCGACAGCCGATCCGCGGTGACCTAACTGCATCAAACCCCCTGGAAGGGCGATATTTAGCTGCATCACGCCCCTGAGAAACGCCTGGCCGTCCGGGAGGAGCAGGCCCCGCCTACCTTCGGTTGGTAGGGCCGGCCCGGCGGGAGGCACGGACCAGCGCTCGTGTCGATCCCCTCAGGGTGGGACAGCGCTTCCGGTCAAAGCGCTGGCGGCCGAGGCGCTCCGGCCTCCGTCTCTGCAACGAGATAGGAGACTAAACGCGTATGTACTGACTTATTTGATGTCAAGACAGATGTTCGCGTGCATTATCGCTCATCCCGGTGGGGAGGACGGCAGCCACTACCGGTTCGAGAAAGGGGTGCACTCGGCATGGCGGATTGGGTGAAGGTCGCGGGCAGTCTCAGCGCCATCTCCGCGGGGTCCAGGACGACGGTGTGGGGCGTCGACCGGGCGAGCGCTGTCCACCGGTACACCAACTACGACGCCGGTCCTTTCATCAACATCCCCGGGGGGGCTGAGTGACATCGGTGCCGCGGCAGACGGCACCGTGTGGGGAGTCAACGGCAGCAACCAGATCTACCGGTACACCGGAGACCAGGGGACCACGAACTGGGTGGGCATCAACGGGAGCCTGGTCCGCATCGACGCGGGCTCCCGGACGAACGTGTGGGGAGTGGACACCGCCGGCGCCATCTACCGGTACACCAACAACGACGCCAACCCGTGGCTCAAGATCTCTGGCGTCGCCACCGACATCGGCGCAGGAGCCGACGGCACCGTGTGGCACGTCAACGCCGGCAACCAGATCTACCGGTACATCGGGGACCAGGACAGCTCGACCACGTGGAAGAGCGTCCCCGGCAGCCTCAAGCGCATCGCGGTGGGCTCCAGGACGAACGTGTGGGGCGTCGATCCCGCCGGCAGCATCTACCGGTACACCAACAACGACTCCAGCGGCGGCAACCCGTGGGTCAAGATCCCCGGATCCGCCACCGACATCGCCGCGGGCGCCGACGGCACCGTGTGGCACGTCACCAGCGCCGGCGAGATCTACCGGTACACCGGCGACCAGCCGAGCTGATTCCGGCTCCGTGCGCGCCCCGGGCCGGGATGGGCCGGGGCGCCCACGGATTACTTGGTCGGCCCTCCGCGTCGTCCCTCGCGCTTGGCCAGGCTCTCCCAGCCCGGCGTCCCTCCCGGACAACGATCTAGCCTTCGGGAGGGACGCCGGGCCCGTGCCTATGCCTTCGAACCGGCCCTCTCCTGCTGCTACCCCTGCTCCACCCAGAACTGGCCCTTCATGAGCCGCGCGTGCTGCTGATCTGGGAGCCGCCGGAGTCATACGCCGCAGCTGGAGTGCTACCGGGTCAGGGCGGGCATGCCTAGGTCCACCCTGCTCATCACGGAGCTCCGGTGCGCCTGCGCGCGCTTGCTGCGCAGGAACCTCAGGGTGAGGTCGAGTCCTTCTACCTCACCGCGCCAGCCTTCGTCAGTCGCACGTTGGCGGCGGGCCAGCAGATCGGCCTCCAGCTCGTCCAGGCGGGGCAGCATCTTGGGGTTGATCGACAGCATCGGGCAGCGGATGCAGGCGTGCTCGTGCGCGCAGGGGGTCCCGTAGGGGCGTCCGCAGGAGCCGAGCTCGACCTTGCGCTTGTCAAAATGCTCCTGGAAGTCGCTCCACTCCCCATCGGTCGGCCGGCGGTACTCCGTCGGCGGCCGCTTGGCCCGTCGACGGTCGAGGAATTCGGTGTAGTGGGCGATGACGTCGTCGTCGAAGACGGCAACATAGCCGCGGGTGGTCTGGATATCGAGGTGGCCTAGCAGGGCCGCGCCGATGTGAATGGGCAAACCGTTGTTGACCAGGTCGGTGGCGAACAGCCTTCGGAAGTCGTGCGGGGCGAATCGGATCTCGGCGAACTCCGGGTGTGTGGGGATCAGGGCCTTGGCGGCGTTAAGGACAATCTGGCGCACCCCGCTGACCGACAGCGCCCGCGGGGTGCCGCTTTGCACCCGCTGGAAGAGGTAGGGCAGCGGTTCGCACCAGGTGCGTTCACTCTGGTCGTAGCGGGGGCAGACCGGGACGGTCCCGTGCTCCTCACGGTGCCGACGGATGATCTGCGCGGTGACGTGGAACAACTCCGCAGACATGGGGATGACGCGCTCGCGATCGCTCTTGGACGGGCTGATCACCAGCAGGGCGACGACCTCGCCGTTAGGGCGCTGGTATTGACGGACGCTCAGGTGGGTCAGCTCGACGAGTTCCTCGCGACGCAGGCCGGCCAGGCGCAGGGTCTCCACCACGGCCCATTGCCAGAAAGCGCTGTTCTCCTCGTAGGCCAGGCGTATCAGTTCGCCGGTGTCCCTGTTGATCACCCGGATCGGTTCGGAGCCGAGAAGTTCGGGCTGGCGCGCGGTGGCCTTGCTGGCGGCGCGCTGCCAGGTAACGCCGTCGACGACGAACTGCTCCCCCAGCCCGGCTTGCTTCGCCGCGTCCAACAGAGTCCGCAGGCGCTGCCATTCGGTGGTGACGTGCTCGGAAAGGATCGCCAGTAGCGGCTGACGCTCGCGGGTGCGGTTGGCCATCCGCTCCTGCAGGCGGCGCCGGCGGATGTGGAACCAGCGCAGATCGGCGTCCCGGATCGGGCAGGGAGCCACCCAGCGGCTCCAGCGTTCGGGCTCGGCCGCCGACCAGGTCTGCAGGTCCAGGTAGAAGGCGCGGACAGCGAGGAACGGGCCGTCGATGTGCTGGCGGGGCTTGCCGTCCTGGCGGACGAGCAGTCGCTCCTTCCAGGCTTGGACGATCTCTTCGCTCAGCCGCAGGTCGGCCTGGTCCGGGTTGATCTCTTCCACGCTCTTCCAGAAGTACCGGACCAGGTTGCGCACCAGGTTGTCCAGCGTGCCGTAGTCGACCTCGACGGCACGGCGGCGAATGTAGTCAACCAGCAGGTCGCGGACTTCGCGGTTGCGTAGCTGGTGGCGGTCGACCAGGTCATCGACGGACTGGCGGCCGCGGATCCTGGCGTCCTGCAAAGTCTGCGGAACCCAGGCCGGCAGAACACCCATGTCGCGCAACACCGGCCAGGCGGCGGCGATCCGGCATCCGGGGCGGGCGTCGGCGTAGTGCACGAGCGCGCCCGGGGTCAGATCGGCCAGGACGACCCCGTAGACGGTCAGCGCCCTGCACAGATGCCGGATCGCGCTCTTGCGTCCGTCGGCGCTGACCGGGCGCCGTTGCATCCGAGTGCGGAACTCCTCCAGGAGCGGATCACGGCTGATGGCCAGGAACTTCTCGGTGTACTGCGGAGGGTTGGTCGCCCGGAATGCGTCCTCGGTTGGCTGGATCAGCCGCATGGCGAAGGCGATCCCGGCAGCCCGAGTGAGCCGGCTGCGCCACTTGGGGTCGCCGTCGGCGAGGTCGGCGACGGCCCGGCCGGGCTGGTTGCGACCGGCCGCCTCCCATCGTTCCTGCCAGGTCTGCCCCGGCTCGGCGGTCAGCAGGTGCAGCAGGCGGCGCATCCCGTGCTTGTAGTCGGCCCGGGCGTTGCGGCTGACGTCGGTGAACTCATCGGCGACGAGGACCACGATCTGGTCGATCGTGGCGGACGACAGCTCCCCGAGCGGCCGTGGAGGCCGGTCCGGGACCGGCGGCGGTTCCGGCGCGATCTGGGGGAGATGCCCGTCCGGCAGCGACGTGCCGGGCTCGGCAGCATGACGGCGGATCCGGTTCGAGGTCAGGTGCGGGCGCATGTTCGGCCCGACAGCGCTATCGGTCACCGAATACCGCCGCAATATCGTCGGCGTCGTACTTCGCTGACCACCGGACCGGCTCTGTCGGCCGCTGGTAGTGCTCGGCAAGCTGATCGAGCAGGTCGTCCAGGCGCACTGCCGTGTAGAGGGCCGTGGTGCTGATATGCGCGTGCCGCAAGATGGTCTGCACCTCCACCAGCGTCAGCGCCGGGTCACGTGCCATCCGTGTCGCCGCGGTGTGCCGAAGATCGTGCAGCGTCCAGTTCGTGCCCAGCTGTTCGTCGGCGCGCTGAAGGATCCGTCGCGTCGCCCAGTAGCTCAACGGCCTCGGCTCGCCTCGCCGGGTACGCCAGACGGGATCGCCACCCGCGGGCAGGCCCGCTTCCTCGAGGTAGCCGGCCAGGTAGGCCAGGGCTTCCGGGGAGACGGGGACCGCCTGCCGCAGCCGGGTCCCCTTGGAGATCACCCACAGCTGGCCCTTGGTCCATTCGACGTCGCTGAGCTGGACACCCAGAAGTTCCGAGGCCCGGGCACCGGAAGAGACGTAGCACGCCAGCAGGGCCCGGTCACGGCTACAGCGCATCGCGGCGAACAACTCCTCCCACTGCGAGTCGGGGATCGCCCGCGGCTGACGGGCCGGGACCTTCGGCCGCAGCCGTGCCCGCCGATGCGGCCTGGCGGACTCGATCGGCGACACGTGCGCCAAGGCCCGTCGGCGGGATCTGCTGTCCGGCACCGGATTGACGACAGGTCCCCGCCCGAAGTGCAGGTGGAAGGAGTAGAAGCCGTGCACCACCGACAAGTTGTGCGCAATAGTGCGCGGCGCATACCCGGACCCCAGATTCGGCTTGCCGGTCTTCGGATTGACCGTCCCCGCTGCCAAGGCATCCACGCGGCGGCGTTGCCGCTGCGGGTTCGGCGCCGACCGCAGCCACCCCACCAGCGTGGCGGTCTCGGCCTCGGTGGCCTGCTCCCACCCGACGTCGACCGCCCACAGCAACCGGAACCACCGCAGCAGGTCGTGACCGTAGCTCCGACAGGTCAGCGGTCTCACATCGCCCAGCAGCAGATCCCGCAGGTACCGGCTGACCGGCTCGATCTCCCGACTCGCTCCATCGACCACCACGTACGGCAGCGACGTCACCGTGCCTTCAACCACGGCGCCGACCCGCGGCAGATCCGTCCGGCCGTCCATCAAATCCCGATGCGCACCAGTGAACTCAGCATTCCCAAACATAAGGACAGATGCTTCATGCCCGTGCCAACTGATCGCCAGCAGATCCACCAGAAAGTGCAGTCAACGGAGCAGTGGGGCGGTCGGACCCCGAAGGCATCCGGTCGGCACCTTCAGGGCCGCACCTGGGACCAGATGCCTATGCCCGAACCTGTGCCTGCAGGCTGATCCGGCTTTTCGTCGTGAGCTTGCCCGGCGACTGGACGGCGATCACGCCGTCCTGCCGCATCTGCCGGGCCGCCTTCAAGGCATGCTTCGGCATCCAGCGGGCGGTCTCCGTCAGCAGCCACTCGCCGATTGCCTCCACGGTGGTGGCCCCGGCGCTCAAGCGCTGGGCGACCAGTTCGGCCAGCTCGTCGTCGATCAGACCCGCCGCCTGGAACAGGTCGAGCTGGCCGTCTGCTTTGGCACCTCGGGTACGGGGGTCGCGAAAGCTCTCGCCATCGAGGTCGTCGACCTTCCACATGGCGTCCTTCATCGCTTTCAGGCCCGCGGTGCTGCCGGTGCCGAAAACGAGGTAGAGGGGCTGCCCGGTGCGAGGGACGAGTTCGAACTGCAGCTGGTAGCCGAATCCGGCCCGGCGCAGCGCGTCCCGGTAGGTGCGCAGCCACACGAGCCACTTCTCGTCGGGTCCCAGCTCGTCGGCGGCCGCGGTCCAGAAGCCGCGGCCGCCGAAGACCGTGTCGAGGATGTCGGCGTTGAGCTCCTCGCGGCGGCTGAACCAGTTGGGTCCGAAGGTGGTGATGACGTCGCTGGAGCGGTTGCGGGCGATGCTGGACATCACGTGCAACGGCACGTTGACGCTGCCCCAGCTGTCGAAGATCCCCAGGATTGGGTGGCCCCAGGCTCCGAGCTCGTCGAGAACTGCGGGGCTGTCGCGGCCCGCTTCACCGCGCCGGACCTCCACCCGTACCGGCAGATCCTTGAGCGGCCCGAAGCGGGAGACGAGTTCCGTCACGAGGTGCTCGTGGCGCGCGCGGTCCTTCTCGATGAATATCAAATGCACCCGCCTGGGGCTGAGGTGCATGCGGTCGACCGGGTGATGACCGAGCAGGCGGTCCAGGATGAACACCGGCGAGCCCGGCTCGCCGTCCTCGTAGCGGCCCGGGCCGGCGAACGCGTCCAGGAGCGTGACCCGGGGCCGGGAGTAGCCGGTGCTCTGGGAAGTCTGCAGCAAAATCGGCCACCAGGCGTCCAGGTATCGCTGGTACAACCGGTGCTTGGCCGCGGTCGCCGGCTCCAGCTTCCATAAGACGCCCATCCGTGCCCCCTGTTCAGGATCGCCACGGTCGGCGGCTGGCCGCGTGAAGATCGCTCCCAGGGCACTTGATGCCGTCCTTATCAAAGAGGCAGTCCACCACTTCACAGACTTGGAGAAGACGCTCAACGGGCTCGCCGGGCTCCTGGCACCCGGGGGGAGGCTGCTCATCGTCACTCTGCCGCCGAAGATTGACTATCCGCTCTTCCCAGCCGCGATTGACCGTTTCGCCGAGGGGCAACCTGACCTAAGTGGCTGTTGTCGTTCCGAATCTGAGGGCTGCGTTTTCGCTGGTCAGGCATAGCGTGGGTGACTCGGTGGGAGTGGTGGCGTGTCATGTCGTCGTTCCCCGGGAGGTTGCGGATGCCGTCGGTCGTCGGACTGCTGGAACAGCACGAACTCGCCGCTCGCCGTCGAGTCGACGGGTTGCGTGAGGAAGCCGATCGCATCCAGGCCGAGCTGGCCCAGGCCGAGCAGGAATGGCAGGAGTGGGCGATCGCCCGCAGACGAGTGGGCACCGTCCTGGCTCCGGACGACGGCAACATCGCTGATGAGGAGGCCGCCCCCGGGCTCACGGGACGCGGACACGCGCTCGGCGCCCAGACAGGCGGCGAAACCGAAGTCGCGGGTGCCGGTGTGGTGTGAGGGGCTGGCGTGGTCGGTGCTGTCGGTGGACTATCAGCGTATCCTCGAGGCCCTCGCGAACCGGCACCGGCTCCATCAAGGGCCGCTGACCTGCCAGGAATTGGCCGTGATGTTCGGTCTGGACGCGGTGCCGACCAAGGTGGAGGCGCTGCGGTCGAAGGCGAAGCGCCTGGTCGCGCGGGGCTGGCTGGCCGAGCGGCAGCCGGGCCGGTTCACCCTGGCCCAGGGCCCGGCTGGACAAGTCGGCGCGTCATGAGCAGGGTCATCGACCAGTAGACCATCGCCTCGGCGCTGGTGGTGCGGCGTTCGAAGTCGCGCACCAGACGGCGGGTGCGCATCAGGTGGGCGAAGAACCGCTCGACGATCCACCGCTTGGGCAGCACCACGAAGCCGCGCATGTCGTCGCTGCGTTTCACGATCGCCAGGACCAGCGAGAACGCGGCGAGGCAGTGCTCGACGAGGCTGCCGGTGTAGCCGCCGTCGGCCCAGACCAGTTCCAGCCGGTGGTGTATGTCGGCGACCTGCCCGAGCAGCACGTGAGCGGCGGTGCGGTCGCCGGTGTCCGCGGCAGTGACCATCACGCCCAGCAGCAGGCCGAGCGTGTCGACCACGACGTGCCGCTTGCGCCCGTTGACCAGTTTGCCGCCGTCGAAGCCACGGCTGTCGGCGCCGACGACGGCGTCTGCCTTGACCGACTGCGAGTCGATCACACCGGCCGTCGGTGCCGTGTCGCGGCCCAGCGTTGCGCGGACCTGTCCGCGCAGCCGGTCGTGGAACTCCTTGACCAGACCATGGTCACGCCAGCGGCGGAAGAACGCATACACCCGGTCCCACGGCGGGAAGTCCACTGGCATCGCCCGCCACTTGATCCCGTTGTCCACGAGATACCGGATCGCGTCCAGCATCGCGCGGTGGCAGTACGCCTCCGGCTGCCCGCCCCGGCCGCGCAGCCAGGCCGGCACCGGCAGCAGCGGCCGGACCCGGGCCCACTCCGCGTCCGTCATGTCCGACGGATACCGCCGAACACGTTCTGGATGATCGGCGGCATTCCCGAACCGGTGAGCGACACAATCACACGTCGGTGCAACCGAGTTGAACTTCACCGGCGCGAGCACGTACAACTGCGGCAACAGGGTCTCCTGGATCTCGGTTGGCTTCGCAACCCCGAGCTACCAAGAGGCCCTGCCCCGTGGCCAGCGGCGATCACCCGATCGAGACTCCCGTTCGACGCACCCCTCAAGATCGGAACGACAACAGCCACTAAGCTTGGCGTTTAACCTCGACCGTTCACCTGACTTGCTGATCTTGGTTCTTTCCTGGGACAGCAGGGCGGCCGTTCTTCACACTTCGAGGTGTCGAGCAACGTCGCGTGAAGGAACGGCCGCTGATGAAGAGTCTCGCCGCTGAACAGTCCGCTGACGCCGCGTTGGGTGTCCTGTCCCACTTTCGTGTCGAGTTCTACGACTGCCTCTACACCCGGGCGGATGCGCTCTTCGAGCTCACCGACCGGTGCTGTGCTCCGATGGGCCGGTGACGTCGCTGGCCGAGTTGACGCTCACGCCCGAGCACCGGCGTGGGCACGGGGCAATGTACGACGCAGTCAATCACGGCTGGCTGGAGCCGCGCCGCCTGCGCAGGCTGCTGGCCGCCACGCCGCTGCCACGTGCCGCCGACGGGCGGATCGTGCTCGCGGTGGATGTGAGCAACTGGCTGCGCCCCGACGCCCCACCAGTCCTGGCTTGCTGTTCTGCCACGTCTACGGGCGGGGCGGCAGCGCCGATCAGTTCATCCCCGGCTGGCCCTACTCCTTCGTCGCCGCGCTGGAGACGGGACGCACGTGGACAGCCGTGCTGGACGCGATCCGGCTCGGGCCGTCCGACGACGCCACCGCGGTGACCGCCACCCAGATGCGCGAGGTGGTCACCCGACTGGTGCACGCCGGGCAGTGGCGGCCGGGCGACGCGGACATCCTCGTCGTCATGGACACCGGCTACGACGTCACCCGCCTCGCCTACGTCCTCGCCGCCCGCCTCGCCCAGGCCGACCCGGCCGCCACCACCGCGCTCGCCATCTGGCTGGACCGCGTCCTCGTTCCCACCGAGCCACCGGCGGAAGCGGAAGCGAAAGCGGGCGAGGACGGCGCGCGGTGAGCGCGGCCGACGACACGGTGATGGCCACCTGGAGCGAGCACAGTGACATCGGGCACCACTACGAGGACCTGCTCGCCACCGGCCGGGTCATCTCCTGGACCGAGCCGCCGTTCGGCGGGACGGCCCACCCCGACGACCCCGACTACAACCCGATCTGCCGCTGCCCGCTCACCCCGCAGCAGTTCTGTATGGAGTGCGCCGGTTGCGCAGCATGCGGGCAGTGCACGGGTCCGCGCGTCTGGCCGCCGCTCCGGAACTGATCACCGAGGGCAATCCCCCAGTCTCCCAGCACTCCTGTGAGGCGGCTGGGGGCTTAAGACGCAGCTGATGGCCACCTCCGCACGCAGCAGCGCGGCACCGCGCATCCGCGGTTCCTCTTCCTCCGTGTCGCCGATGGCGACACGGAGGAAGAGGAAGAAGACCGCTTCCGGTGGCGCGGCGGTCCGGGCTCCGGAGAAAATCACCTGGACGTGAGGATGACGCGCCGAGCCTGATCGGACTGCAAGCCCTACGGGACGACTACTGGCCGCCGGAAAATTCCCACTTGTTACTGCTGACAGCATCCCCCCAGCTACCCGGGGTGGAAGTGGTTCCCAGGGTGTAGTCGAACCAGTCCGGCTCGAGCCACGCCCGGGCCTCCAGATACCGGCCGGTGGCCCTGTTCGTCACCTGCCCGCTCGAATGGTAGTCCCATTTCTGGTAGCTGCCACCATTGCACTCCGTGTAGTACACCTCGCCATCCTCGTTGCTGTCGAGGCACTGATTCGTGTCAATCAACTTGATGTTGTCCCCTCGCCGGTCCCACAGCTGACTCCGCGCACCATCACTGCAGTAGCGTGCATCCGCCGCCCACCTGCCAGGGGAGAGCTCTAAGTTGATGGCGGAGACACACACATGATCGCCCGAAATCTCCTCCGTCGTCCTGATCCAGGTGTTTTCGGCGGCACTCGCGCTCGGCGCGAGTAGTGCCGCATTGACGACTGAGGCGGCGACCGCCGCTAGCGCGACGAAAGATGTCCGCTTGAATTTCTGGTTCACGTGTGACCCCTTTGCTCGGTGGTTGGGCAGTTCGGTCCGGCCGTTTCTGCTCCGGCCGTTTACATCGCTCATGAGTGCGCGTCAGTCACCGTCGGAGGCAGAGACGCAGCCCCGAAGTACAGGGCGTCTCCGCCGGTACCCCCGTCCGCGCTGCGTCCGGAGCGGGTGTCCCGGACGCGTGTCCATGCTCCCCGCTGCCGCACCGCGGTCGCATCGGCGAAAATCGCCTATACCTCCCGGCATCCCGGGCGCTCAATGGTTGAGGGGTCAGGGGAGCGGCAGTGTCCGAAGCTGGCGGCGGGAGGTGATGCCGAGCTTGCGGAAGATGTTGCGCAGATGTGCGTCGATGGTGCGCGGGCTCAAGTAGAGCTGCGCGCCGACCTCCTTGGAGGTGGCCCCGGTGGCCACCAGCCGTGCGACGTGCAACTCGTGGGCGGTGAGCGCATCGGTCGGCTCGGCCGTCCGCTTGCGTGGCCGCTCGCCGGTGGCGCGCAGCTCGCGGGCGGCGCGGGCGGCGAATGCCTCCGCGCCTATGCCGGACAGCATTTCGTGGGCGGTGCGAAGCTGCTCGCGCGCGGCCTGCCGCCGACGTTCGCGGCGCAGCCACTCCCCGTAGACCAGGTGGGTGCGGGCGAGATGGACCGCCATTCGGCAGCGGCCGAGCCGATCGATCGCCTCGCGATAGAGCGCCTCGGCCGCCGGCCCGGTACTGGCCAGCGCCCGCGAACGCGCCGCCAGCCCGAGCGCCCACGAGGTGCCGCTGGCGCGGGCTCGCGAACTGAGCCGCTCCAGCGCGGGAGCCGCGCGGGCCGGCTGGCCGGCGCGGACGGCCGCCTCGATGAGCTCGGGCAGGGCCAGGTTGCCGTGCTCCAACTCGTCGGAATCGCACGGGCCCGCTGCGGCGGCGAGCGCGGCGTCGTAACTGCCCATGCCGTTGAACAGCACGGCCATCGCGTACTGGGTCAGGGTGACCACCGCGCCCTCGCCCCGCTCGGTCGCGTCCTGGACCATCGTCGCGTACAGCTCAGAGGTTTCGGCCTGCCGGCCACGCCAGGCGGCGAGCAGGATCCTGGTCACCGGTGCCTGCCTGATCGCGGTGGCCTCGGCGGTCAGCTCGGCAGCGTGGGCGAGCTCGCCGGTGTGCACAAGCACGGCCGCGAGGTAGTCAAGCGCGACGGGCAGCTCGGCCAGTGCGCCGACTTCGCGGGCGAGGCGGACACGGCGGCTGGCCAGCTCGTACACCGACTCGTCGTCGAACAGCGCCACCGCGACACGGCTGCCCAGCCACAGCCAACGGCTGCTGTCGTCGTCAGCGCGGGGCTCATGGCCACGGAGCGCATCCAAGGCCCGCCGCAGAGTGGGCAGGCTCACCTCGTACCCATGTATGGACCTGGTCACCAGCCCGGCGAGCAGCAGGTCCGCCACCCCTGGCGGGTGTGGCGGTTCGGGCGCGGCCTGGGCGGCTTCGGCCACCTTGAGCACTCGGCGACCACGGCCGAGGGGAACAGCGACGATGGCCGCCTCAAGGGCTTGCAGGTAGGTCTGGCGGGCCAGCGGGGCATCCAGCGGGGCGAGCGCCTTGGCCGCCTCCAGCAGCATTGCGGGCACGTCGTTGCCTCTTGTGGCGTGGAACGCGATCTGGGCGCGCAGCAGCTCCGCCCGGGCGCGTTGCAGCGCGTCCAGCGGTCCGGCCGCCGCGAGGGTCAGCAGCTCAAAGGCAGCGTCGGGCACGCCGGCCTGGTGCTTGGCGTGCGCCGCGGCCAGCGCCCGGCGCGCCCGGTCGGCAGGCTCGGGCGTCAGCACCACCGCCCGTTCCAAGAACGCGGCCGCGGCGGCCAGCCCGCCGCGGGCCCGTGCCCGACTGGCGGAGCGCTCCAGCTCCACCGCGACCGTCTCCTCGGCCCCGAGCACGGCCTGCGCGCGGTGCCAGGCGCGGTGGTCGGGGCCGGCCTGCGGGTCGGTCGCAGCGGCCAGCGCGCCGTGCACCCGGCGCCGGTCGGGCAGGGCGGCGGCCCGGTAGACCGCCGAGCGCACCAGCGGATGCAAGAACCGCACCCTGACGCCGATCTCCAGCAACCCCCCCGCCTCCGCCGGTACGGCCGCCTCGGCGCCGATGCCCAGATGCTCGGCCGCACCCCACAGCAGCGTCACATCGCCGAGCGGCTCTGCCGCTGCGACCAGCAGCAGCAACTGCGTCTCGGGCGGCAGGCTGGCCGACCGGCGCTGGAAGCTCTCCTCGATCCTGCGCGGCACGCTCAGTGCGTCCGGCAGCCCAAATCCACCCGCCAGCTTCGCCTGCTCTGCGCTTCGGGGCAGCTCCAGCAGCGCCAGCGGGTTGCCGCGCGCTTCGGCGAGGATCCGGTCGCGTACCCGCTCATCCAGCGGCGTCCCGACCCCTCTGGCGAGCAACACCTGCGCGTCCACCTCACCGAGCCCTTCCAAGCCCAGCCCCGGCAGCCCAGCGAACGGATGAGCGTCGCTCGGGCCGGAGCCCGGGTCGCGCAGCGCGAACACCAGCGCCACCCGCTCCGCGTCCACCCGAAGCGCCACGAAGGCAAGAGTCTGCGCAGATGCTTCGTCCAGCCACTGCGCATCGTCCACCAGACACAACAGCGGCCGTTCCTCGGCGACCTCGGCCAGCAGACTCAACACGGCTAACCCGACGAGGAACCGATCCGGCGGATCCCCAGCACGCAGCCCGAACGCCACACCCAAAGCGGCCTGCTGCGGATCAGGGAGCGCACCCATGTGGTCCACCAGCGGCGCGCATAACTGGTGCAAGCCCGCGAACGCGAACTCCATCTCGGACTCCACACCGACCGCCCGCTCCACCCGGAACCCCCACGCGGCGCCGCGGGCAGCCTCCAACAGCGCGGTCTTACCGATGCCGGCCTCACCAACAACCACCAGAACGCCGCTGCGCCCCGCCCGTGCCTGTGCGAGCAGCCCTTCGATCGCCTGACGCTCGGCCTGCCGGCCCAGCAGCACCGCTTGATTCTCCCGTGGGCGCCGGCTGACGCCCGGCCGGGCTGATGCCTCTTCTGCGTCCATCTCCCGCTCGGCCTCCAAAGAAGGACTACGCGACTCCCGTTCCCCTAGGTGATTGTCGCCTGCATCGGGTGGCCGCGCCGGGCCGGGCTGGCGTCGCGGACTACCGCGCACGCCGCTGACTTGCACATGCGCCGTCACAGACTGGTGCCCCCGGCGCGGCTCTGACGGCGCCTACAGGAAGACGTGCCCCCCGTGAGCTGGTCGTATCTGCGGCCGTTCCTGCCGGTCAGTGACGGGCGTTGTGGCCGGTGGCGGCATCACCGGCAGGTGATCGACGGGATCTTGCACCGGGTGCGGACCGGAGTACGGTGGCGGGACCTGCCTGAACGGTTCGGTCCGCGGAAGACGGTCTACGAACGCCACCGGCTGTCGTCGGCTGACGGCATCTGGGAACGCCTGCTGCAGCAGGTCCAGGCCGCTGCCGACGCGGCCGGTGGGGCCGGGCAGACGCGCAAGAAGCCCGACAGCCTGGCCGCGGACAAGGCGTACAGCAACGGTCCGTGCCGCCAGTACCTGCGTCGGCGCGGCATCCGCCACGTCATCCCCGAGAAGACTGACAGCCAGGCCGCCTACGCAAAGGCTCACGCGGCGGACGGCCACCCGGCTTCGACAAGGAGCGGTACAAGAAGCACAACACCGTCGAGCGGGCGATCCACAAACTGAAACAGTCCCGAGCCGTGGCCAGCCGATACGACAAGCGCGGCTATGTCTGTCTCGGCACCATCACCGCCGCAGCCACCCACCGTCATCCGGCTGGCTCCGCACATGATCGCCCGGACAGCTCCTAGCCGCCGGACGCGGGTCGCGGTGTGGCTGGGCTTCCTGCTGGGGATCGCGGTCTCGCTGGCGGCCAATTTCGCCGCTGCCCCCGTCGCTGGACTGGCAACCGATCGTGGTGGCGGGCTGGCCGCCGGTCGCACTGATGCTCTCGGTGGAACTGCTCACTCATCGTCAGCGTTCGCGTGAGGCTGCCGAGAGTCGGCCGGAGGTCTCGGAGGGACGTCTCGGCGCGGGCGCGAGGCCCGACAACGAGAAGGTGATCACTCTCGCCCAGAAATCGGGACTCCCGTTCGATCGACAAGTCTCAAGATCGATACGACAACAGCTACTGAGGTGAGGTAGCGGGCGGTTTCGGGATCGTAGTAGCGGAAGTGGTTGTAGTTTAGGCCGGTTTCGGGGTCGGCGTATTGGCCGGGGAAGCGTAGGGGGCAGTCGACGCTCCCCTCACCGACGGGTGGGGCGGGGAGGGGGGTGCCCCAGAGGGTGGTGCGGTGTTGCCAGGCCAAACGGCCGTCGGGGGTGAGGAGTTCGGTGGGTGTGCCGACTGTGTCGGTGACGACGGCGTAGTGGCGGGTGGTGCCCAGGTCGCGGTGAGTTTGGGTCAGAGGGCTGTGGCTGTCGGGGCTGTAGTTCCAGGTGGTGGTGGCACCATCGCGGGTGGCCTGCTCGGCGAGGCGGGTGCCGTCCCAGGTGAAGGTCAGGGGTGTTCCGTCCGGGCTGGTTTTCGTGAGGCGGCGCCCCAGGGGGTCGTAGGTGTACGTCCACTCCTCGCCGAGCGGAGTGGTGGTCTTGGTGAGCTGGTCCTGTGCGTTCCAGGTGTAGGTCCAGGAGCGAGTTTGACCGCTGGGGAGTTTGCGGGCTTTGCGGATGAGGCGACCGGCGGCGTCGTGTTCGTAGGTGGTGCGGCCCGCACGGCGGATGAGGGTGCCGCTGTATGCCCGGTCGCCCTCTGAGTGATGTGCTGGGGCTGTGGCGTGGGTTTGGTTGCCGGCTGTGTCGTAGGTGTAGGTCTCGGACCATCCGTGAGCTTGCACGCCGGTGACGCGACCTGTCGGTCCGAGGGCGAAGTGCCGGGTGCCGGTGGTCAGCTCGCGAATCTTGGTGACGTAGCCGTCGGGACGGTAGGTGTAGGTGCGGTGTTGGAGAAGGTGATCCGGGGAGGAGATTGACTGGGCCGCCAGGCGTTCCGTTGAATCCCACGCCTGGGTGAGGGTGGCAGCTCCCATGGCCCGCTGAGTTTCGCGGCCCGCCGCGTCGTGGGTGAAGGTGAGGGTGTTGTCGGCGGTGGTGAGGGTTGCGGGGCGGCCTGTGGGGTCGTAGGTCCAAGTGGAGATCAGGCCGGAGGGCATGGAACGGTGGGTCTGGTGGCCCGCCGCGTCGTAGCCGTAGGTCGTGGTGCGGCCGTTCACGGTCTCCGCGATCAGGCGGCCCAACTGGTCGCGTTCCACTACCAGTTCGGCATCCGCGTTTGTGGCGCGGATGAGGGCGCCGTGGGCGTCGTAGGCGTAGGTCGTTTCTTCACCGGTGGTCTCGTCCCGCTGGGTGATGGGCTGTCCCGCTGAGTCGAGGGTGTAGCGGATGGTTTGGCCGAGTGGGTTGGATTGGGCTGTGAGGTGGCCCGCGGCGTCGTGTTCGTAGGTGCGGGTGCAACCGTTGAAGTCGGTTTCGGAGGTGAGCCGTCCGGCCCCGTCGTAGGTGTAGGTCCAGGTCAGGCCCTGAGGGTTGGTGACGGTGGTCAGCCGCAGTTCGGTGTCGTAGCCAAAGGCGTACTGCGCGCCGTCGGGGCCGGTATGGGTGGCGGGCCGGTCGAAGTGGGTGTGGGTGTAGGTGGTGGTGTGTCCTGCCTGGTCGGTGTGGCGGGCGAGGTTGCCTTCGGTGTCCCACTTCCACACCTCGCGGCTGCCGTCCGGCCCCTCGTGCCAGGCGGGCTCGCCCTCGACGGTCCAGCCGTGCCGGGTGGTGTTGCCCAGGGGGTCGGTGACGGCGGTGACCAGCCCGTGTGGGCCTCTGCGGACGCGGGTGGTGTTGCCCAAGGGGTCGGTAACGGCCATGGGGAGGCCAGCGGCGTTGGTGGTGACCTGGGTGGTGTGGCCGAGAGCGTCGGTGATCTCTGACAGGTGCCCGGACTCGTTGTCGCTGTAGTGGGTGGTGGCGCCGGTGGGATCGGTAACGGAAGTGCAGCCCCCACGGTCGTTGTAGGTGTAGCGCCAGGTCGCACCGCCGGGCTCGCGGATCTCCGCGGGGAGGTCCTGGCCGCCGTAGGCGGCCTCCGTCACGGTGCCGTCGGGGCGTTCGACGGCGATCAGGCGGTCGAGGTCGTCGTAACGGTAGCGGGTGGTGTGCCCCAACGGGTCGGTGACCGCGACGCGATGGCGGTTGTTGGCGTCCCACTCGGTGTGGGTGGTGTTGCCCAGCGGGTCGGTCTCCGCGATGACCCGGTATGCCTCGTTGCAGACATAGGTGGTCGTATTACCGAGGGAGTCGGTGTAGCGGTTGGTGCGGCTATGGGGGTCGTAGTGCATACGGCCGGAGAGGATGCCGTCCGGGCCGATGCCCCGCAGGACACGGCCGCGATGGTCGTAGACATACGCATAGGTCGTGCCGTTGCGGTCCGTCCACGAGGTGATGCGACGCGCGTCGTCGTACTGGAAACGCAGCGGAAGTCCGGTGGAGTTGATGACCTCGCTCAGGTCTCCGGCCTCGCTGTAGCCGTATGAGATCAGCGTGGTGCTGCGCTGATGCTCTGCACCATGGAGCAACCGTAGGGCGGTGATGCGCAGCAGCTGCGGGTCGGTGTCGATGGCGATGCGGTAGCCGCCGGAGTGGTTGATCTCCGTCGGCGCGCCCTGCTCGTCGTAGGTGATGGTGATGCGGTCGCCGTCGCCGGTGCGGTCGGTGATCGCCGTGAGGGCGAGCTCGCGGCCGGCTGCCGGGAGTGGTGCGAAGTGGAGACTGCGGTTGTGCTCGGGGGCGGTGATGGTGAACGTGCCGTCCGGTTTCCCGTCCCAGCACAGCGGCCAGCGAGGACCGGCGACGGGAAGGGTGGGGACGTCGGGCTCGGGGACCGGGTAGGCCAGGATCATGCCGTCGTCGGTGATGTAGACGACGCCCTCGTCGTCGATCTCCAGGCGCTGGTCGAGGGTGCCCGCCCAGGTGCGGCCGAACCAGCCGCCACACGGGTGCCCGGAAACGTAGTGCCGCTCCAGCACCAGAGGCAGCACACCGGGCAGGGTGACGTCAGTGGCGGACATGACCATCTCGCCGGTGGCCACATCGATCGGCTCACCCTTCTTGGGCCGCTCGCCGTTGGGGTTGTTCTTGTCGTCCGGGTCGCTGTTCTTCCGCTTGCGGGCGCTGCCGTCGCGGCCGAGGGCGCGTTCACGGTTGAGGAGGCGTTGTGCGGCGGTCTTTGCCACTTTGCTGCCGTACCGGAAGGTGCCGGTGGCGCCGCCGGTGGCCAGCGCCAGCAGCAGCCCGGCCGTGAGCTGTCCGGAGGCGCGGGCGGGGTTGCGCTGCCATTCCTCCCAGTCGAGGGCGGCCTTGGCGAACTCCTTGGGATGGGCGGCGGCGTAGGCGGCCCCATCAACAGTGTTGGCCAGCTGCAGCCCCGCGCCTCCGACGCCATCGTGCAGGAGGTCGTCGAGGCCTTCGTACCGGTCGTAGAGGAAGTCGCCGGCTCCGTCGCCGAAATCCCCGAGCTTTTGCTTGAACCAGTCCAGGCCCTCGGGGGCCGGGGGCTTGTCCGGGGCCTTCTCCTTGGCGGTGTCGAGTTTGCGCTTGGCCGCGTCGACGACGAGCTTGAGCTCCGCCTCCAGCTTGTCCAGGCGCTTGTAGCAGCCCTCCAGCGCAGCCATCCCCGGATCGTCCTCCGGTGGCTTCTCCGGCAGGGGATCGTCCTTACGGTCTGACGCCTCGCTGTAATCCTTCCAACTCTGCCAGTGGCGCTTCGACGCCGCCCGCGCATCATCAGCGTCGTCGATGATCGGCTTGACGCGCTTCTGCACCGACCGCAGCTTCGCCGCGTAGGAGTCCAGCGCACTCGCGGCGGAGGTGAAGTACTTCTTGGCCGAGCCCAGTTCTTTGGGCAGCTTCTCCGTCGCACCCTGGAAGTTCTCCGACGCCGCGCCGGTCCAGTTCATCAGGGACAGGACATCGAGCTGATCCACCCCGTCCTGGAACGCGCCCGCATAGGCGCGGAGTTTGACCGCCAAGTCCTCGACTTTGCGAGGGCTGCCGGGGATGACGTCGGAGGGTTTGGCGTTGAGGGGTATGCGCTCGGTCGTGCCGCCCTCGGTCGCGTCCTTCTGGGTCACGCGGTCACTCCCTTGGATCCGCCGTCGACTTCCCAGCCGCCGTCGTAGCGCAGCCGCGGGTTGGTGGGCACGTCTCCGGTGTAGGTGCCGTCGTCATCGTCGTCGAGCCACGGCTCCTTGTAGATCTCCGGTGGCGGGTCGAACTTGGGCCGGTAGCCGTCCTTCCATGCCTTCATGCCCCTTTCACCGAAGGGGAGTTTGGCCATGTTGTCCTCGGTCGGCGCGAAGTCCTTGATACGCAGCAGGTCGGCCAGCATGTAGGCGGCGATCACCTGCCGGAGGGTCTGCACCACAGTGTCCGCGTGTTCGGCCACCCGGCCCATACCGAAGCCCCAGGAATGGAGCATCTTCTCCGAGGAGTCACAGATGTCGAAGTCGGCCGAGTTCCCGATGCCATCGGCCAGTGCCATCCAATCCTTCTTGATCTTCCGCGCGGCGACGACCGACTCCTCCAGCGGCGCCAGCACCTTACGCACCGAAGCGATCTCAACCCGATAGCCTTCACCCGGCTTCGGACCATCCGCCCCCGAACCACCCTTGTCATGCCCCGACATCGGATTGCTCCCCCCGCTCCCCGTTCACCCGCAAGAACTCCACATCCAGGACGAACGTCCGCGGCCCCAGCGGATCCACCACCGCCCGCGTCCCCTTAGACGCCGTTTCAGTTGGTGAGGCGGCGGTAGCCGATCAGAGCTGCGGCTATGCCGACGAAGGCCAGGAAGTGCTCGGCCTTGCGCTCGTAGCGGCGGTGCAGGCGACGGCATCCAGCGAGCCAGGACACTGTCCTTTCAACAACCCAGCGGTGTCGGCCAAGACGCTGCGAGGACTCGATGCCCTTGCGGGCGATGCGATGACGGATGCGCCGCTGGCGAAGCCATCTGCGTAGGTGCTCGTAGTCGTAGCCCTTGTCGGCATGGAGCTTGGCCGGGCGCCGACGACGCGGGCCACGCCGGGAGCGGAAGGGTGGGATTCCACGCACGAGCGGCTTCAGACCGAGGCTGTCGTGCATGTTGGCGCCGGAGATACCCAGCGACAGGGGCAGTCCGTTCCGATCCGTGATGAGGTGGATTTTCGATCCGCTCTTGCCGCGGTCGGTCGGATTCGGTCCCGTCAGTGGCCCCCTTTTGCCGCCCGCACGCTGACCGAGTCGATGGCACACGGCGACCAGTCCAGATCACCGCGGGCGCCGAGTTCATCGAGGACGACTCGATGGAGCCTGGCCCACACCCTGGCCCGGCTCCACTGGGCGAAGCGCCGGTGAACCGTGGGCCAGGCCGGGCCGAACACCGGCGGCAACTGCCGCCACGTGCAGCCCGAGGTGGCCACGAAGATGATCGCTGCCAGGGTCTCGCGGTCACCAGCCCGTCGCCGGCCCCCGCCCTGCGGGCGCTTCACCTCCGTCGGCGGCACCACCCGCCGGAACAGCATCCATAACTCGTCCGGTACCAACCGCTCAACCAGATCCGTCATGCACGGCTCAACGAACGATCACACCAAAGGAAACGGTGTCTTAGGCAGTAGCTCCACCAGGTCCTCGACCGTCGTCGACGCCCAGGAGCACACACCTGCGAAGAGAGCCAGCCGCTCCACAGAAGTGAAGACCGGCACCACCGGGCCGCACTCTGTCTCCGAGACCAGAAAGCCTGGTTCGTCCGGCCGTTGGAAGTACAGACGCGCGGAGCCCAACGCGGCGAGCTTCTCGCCTTCCGACATCTGCCCTGTGACTTCCTGCCGCACAAAGTCGGCCAGCCTTGGCCTGCCGTCGCGCCCTTGCGAACACAAGATGTCCCCTCCCCTGAACATGACAGCAGTTTCGCACGGGCGAGCCATGCTCTGAGCAATCGACACGGAGCACTGACCGTGCCGGAGATCCGCCGTCTACTCGCCGTCATCTTCGGCTCACCGGCCCCGTCAGCAGCCGGGCTGGTGCACTGGTCCATCTGGCGCAGACGCCACCGGGAGTGTCTAATCAACGGCGGATCTGATGATCAAGGAGATGCGTCTGATGACGGAGACCGCCGTGGAGAACGAGCAGGCCGAGCAGGTGGTTCAGGCATCGTCGAGTGCGGTGTCGGACGAGCAGCTCGTTGCGATGCTGGTTGACCGAGCCCGGAACGAGGGACTGCAGCTGACCGGCGAGGGCGGGCTGTTGCAGCAGCTGACCAAGCGGGTGCTGGAGTCCGCCCTGGAGGGCGAGATCACCGACCATGTCGGCTACGAGAAGCACGAGCCGACGGCCGGAACAGCGGCAACAGCCGCAACGGCACCCGGGCCAAGAGCGTACTGACGGACGTCGGCCCGGTAGAGGTGAGGGTGCCTCGCGACACCGCCGGCACCTTCGAGCCGCAGATCGTCAAGAAGCGGCAGCGCCGCCTGACCGGCGTGGACGAGATGGTGCTCTCCCTGTCTGCGAAGGGGCTCACGCACGGGGAGATCTCCGCTCACCTGGCCGAGGTCTACGGCGCGGAGGTGTCCAAGCAGACCATCTCCACCATCACCGACAAGGTCATGGACGGCATGGCCGAATGGCAGAACCGCCCCCTCGACCGCGTCTACCCGGTCCTGTTCGTGGACGCCATCAACGTCAAGATCCGGGGCGGCCAGGTCGCCAACCGCCCGGTCTACGTCGTGATGGCCGTGACCGTCGATGGCACCCGGGACATCCTCGGCATCTGGGCCGGCGACGGCGGCGAGGGCGCGAAGTACTGGCTGCACGTGGTCACCGAGCTGAAGAACCGCGGCCTGGGCGACGTGCTGATGCTGGTCTGCGACGGACTCAAGGGCCTCCCCGAGGCCGTGGAGGCCGTCTGGCCTCACACAATTGTCCAGACGTGCGTGGTTCACCTCCTGCGCAACTCGTTCCGTTACGCCGCCCGTCAGGACTGGGACAAAGTCGCCAAGGCCCTCAAGCCCGTTTACACCGCACCCAGCGAGGACGCGGCCACGGAGCGGTTCCTGGAGTTCCAGGAGTCCTGGGGCCAGAAGTACCCAGCGATCGTGAAGCTGTGGTCGGATGCCTGGGTCGAGTTCGTGCCCTTCCTTTCCTTCGACGTCGAGATACGCAAGGTCATCTGCAGCACGAACGCCATCGAGAGCGTCAACGCCCGCATCCGCAAGGCCGTCCGCGCTCGCGGACACTTCCCCAACGAGGCCGCCGCCCTTAAGTGCGTCTACATGGCGCTGATGAGCCTGGACCCGACAGGGAAGGGCCGCAAGAGGTGGACCATGCGCTGGAAGGCACCCCTGAACGCGTTCCAGATCGCCTTCGAAGGCCGCCTGACCCCGACCAACAACTGACCACTCAACAACCAAGATCAGCCGTTAAATTGACACACCCAGCGATTCTCACCGAACGTTGGGTGACTGCTCTGGTCCGATTTGCTCGTCGGCTCGCGTTCACAGCGAGCGGTGGGAAAAGCGGTGGACAAAGATCGCGCGAGCGGCAGACTGACCCGTGTGAAACGACTGCTGGTGGATGTGGAGAGCGTCACTACGCGGTTGGTACGTCGATTCGGTCCCCAGGTTGCCGAATGGTGCGCTGACACGCCGGATCTCATCGCTCGGCTGACGTCCCAGTGGGGACTTTCGCTCGGTGAGTTTCTCCCGGACGGTGCTTCGTCGGTCGCGTTGCGGTGCCGTTGGCCCGACGGCACGCCCGCGGTGCTGAAGCTCAGTCCGGAGCGGGCCCTTCTGGCCGAGCAGGTTCGCTGCCTCGGGCCGGGTGCCCTCTGTGCTGGCCGTCGACGAGGAGGCGGGCGCCATGGTGTTGGAGGAGATCGTGCCCGGGACGCCGGCGGAGGACATGCCTGCTGCGTCGCTTCCGGGGCAGTGGTCGGATCTGCTCGCCGCCTTGCACGGGGTCGCTCCACCTCCGCGGCCGACGCGTCTGCTGCGCGGCCGGTGCGAGGAGGCCTTCACCCGGGTCGGTAGGCGGCTGTCCGAGCCTGCGATCAGTGCACGGATGGACGTCACCGCGTGGGACAGGGCCACCCAGCGGTGCGAGCGGCTGCTGGACACGGAAACGACCACCGTGTTGCTCCACGGTGACCTGCACCTGGGCAACGCGCTCGACGGCGGCGCGGAGCGCGGTCTGATGGCCATCGATCCGAAAGCCTGTGTGGGTGATCCGTGCTTCGACGCTGTGGACTACGTCGTAGCCGGCGCCGGGCTGGAGGGCGTCGAGACCCGCTGCGCGCGCGTGGCGGCGGCGTGCGGGCTCGATGGCGACCGGCTCCACGCCTGGAGCCGGGTGATCGCGCCGTTTGCGGCCATGGCCCATTTCAGTGACGGTAGTGAGAAACCGGTGATCGATGAACTACTCGCGTTGACCCGGTGAGTACACCCGGTATTCCCGATCGCCTCGTGCCCCGCGCTCCGCTGGGGAGGGAACACCCATCGCTCAACCTTCGGTGAGACAGGACACTCACGGAGGCGCAGACCGCCTGGTACCGCACGTACTGGCAGCTCGCGGAATCCGGTCCGGGGACCAGCACGACCACGGACCGCCGACGCTTGCAGGAGCTGTCAGCACAGATCGCCGGTCACCCGTACTGGCGCGGATCATCAGGCACACCCGCCACACGCATGGAGCTCAAGGAACTCGCCCGGCGCAGAGTCGGGCTGTGAGCCTCACGCTGTTCTGAGATCAAGACGTTGGGTGGGAAAGCCGCGGCGGCCGGGGTCGCGCATGTTGTCCGTCCGGCTGTCGCCCCTGTATTCCGTCTGTCGGACGCCCGAGCTGCTGACTGATGCGGGGCGGGGAGCCTTGTCAGGATGGCGGGTATGGCGAATGAGACGGCGACGCATGATGAGCGGCCCCGGGACCTGGACGCCCTCGCCAGCGCCGTCGGCGCGCCGGGGGACCGGTCAATCACTGATCGTCTTGACACGGTCGAATGAGTCCTGTTCGCCCTCGCCTGTGCACAGCGCATCGCCCCCGACACCGCTCCCTGACCAAGCCAAACCCGGTCGTCATTGAGCCACGGGTGGCGGCACGCTTGCCCGACTGCTTTGCCATACTTGTCTGCATGTCCGCCATGCCTGCCGCCGAGCCGTCGCCGTCCGCTGCCGAGGTGCTGCGGGAGCGGTACGCCCGCAGGCTGCCCGCCTCGCTCAGTGAGCTGGCCGGGCCGGCGCACGGCACCGTGCAGCTGCCGCTGCACGTGGCCTGGTCGGGACTGACACGGTTCGACCTTGACCGGCCACGGTCGCGGATGAGCATGTACCGCACCGTGCTGGCCGAAGGACAGCACGACGACCTCATCACACTGCTGAACCGGGACCTCCTGGTCGCCCAGTGGCCCGTGCTGCGCACGCTGATCAGCCGCGCTGTCCGAGACGTATGGGAAGCCGCGTTCCCCGAGCTGGCCGCCGCCCGCCCGGCAGCCGCAGCGTGAACCTCAGCGACCTGCACCGCCGGCTCCTCTCCGACGTCCTGGCCATCGGCACCCCCTACCCGCTGGTCATCACCGGCGGCTACGCCGTGCAAGCCCACGGCCTGGTCGACCGCCTCAGCCAAGATCTCGACGTCGCCACGGAGAACCCCGCACCCATGACGGAGATCACCCGCACCCTCACCACCGGGCCGACCGAGCGCGGCTGGCGGGTGCGGGAGATCGGCGTCGACCCGCTCTCCGGCCGCCTCGTCGTCACGGACCCCGCCAGTGGTCAGGACTGCGAGGTCGACATCCTCAAAGAGGCCTTCTGGCGGCCACCCACAGCTACCGAGTACGGCCCCGTCCTCGCTCTTGACGACGTCATCGGCACCAAGGTGCGAGCCCTGGCCGACCGCGGCGCCGTCCGCGACCTCATCGACGTCCACGCCGCCTCCCGCCACCACACCACAGCTGACCTGGAAACCCTCGGCCGCCGCCACGCCCGAGACGAGTTCTGCCTCGAGGACCTCCAAGCCCGCCTGGCTGGCGCCGAGTGGTACGAGGACGAGGAGTTCACCGCCTACGGCCTCAGTGATGCGGACACGGCCACCCTGCGCGCCTGGGCCCGAGGCTGGTGCGACGACCTCACCCGGCGCCTGCACGAGCACCCCACCGACGACTGACACCCCGCAGCACCAGGACTCACCGTTACTGGGCGTCGCGCAAGTGGTCTTGGCGGGCGGTGACCAGGGCGCGCCAGCGGGTCCGCACGGCGGTTTCGTCGTCGAGCCACCGTATGGCGCTTCCAGCGGGCTGGGGCAAGTCGCCCAGCGAAGCCGCCACCCATCAACGCATTGATCAGTCCATCGCTCACGGCCCACAGCATCCCGCGTCGGCGATACACCTCTGGCACTTTTCGCCGTCACATCCGTGACTCACCCCCTTGTGTGTCGGAGCTGTCATAGCCGGGCCCGCTCGTTCTGCTGAGCAACTGAGATGAGCCGGTCGGGCCGATGCGGCGCTGTACCGCCTTGGTGCTGGTCAGAGTCCCGCCGAGTTTCGCCGTGGCGATCGGGGTTGGCGAAGTGCTGCTGGGCTTGAACGACGTGGTGCCGCCCAGCTCTTTCCGACCTGGGCGTCGATCGCGGCCTGGACACGCTTCTTGGGCTTCCGAGGCTCTTGCCCCGGTGGATACCCAGCGTCGTTCGGCGGGGTGTAGGACTACCCCGAAGTCGCCTGCGAGAGGACTATCTACTCATGGCGAAGAAGCGGAAGCGCCCCCGTCATTGGTGGGTGAAAGAACGCATCGTGCGTGGCGAAGCAGCCAAATCAGAAGCGGCACGGCTCGCCCGGGACCAGCGCGTCTACGGCCGTGCCGCCGAACCAGCCCCGCCTGAACAGCCCTCTGAGTCGGTGCGCGCCATGTCGAACGGCTTTGAATCCAGTCGTCGGCGGCACTGATCCACCGGATCGAGGCCAGGGGACCTGACTTCCACATGCGGCAGGGATCAAAGACCCCCTCTTCCGAATAGCCATACTGGTTCGGATCACTCCGTGCAGTGGCATTGGCCGCCCGAACGTGCAGCACGGTTGTTGGACGACGTTCTGGGTGAGCAAGAACAAGGTGTATCGCGACACTCTGGATGACGATGACTTCAAGGGAAAGCGCTTTGTAGTGGCTGGCCTCGTGTGCGACGACATGATGGGCACGAAGCTGCCGCCCAGAGAGTGAATGTCTTCGAGATGATCGCCTTATGAAGGAGATCATCTTGATGTCTGATCCAGAGGTTGCCGCTGTACCCGTGCGCGAGTGCGGCGAGCGGCTCATGGGCATGCGCCACTGCAGTCAGATACTCATCGACGAGCGGAAGCAGGACGCGTCCGGGGCGTTCGCCTATTTGCGGGAGGGCGTACTCGAGCGTCTCCTGCAAGCCCAGGAGACGCTGCCCGAGGGCCTGCGGCTGCTCTTCGTCGAGGGATACCGTCCGCCAGCTCTGCAACGGCACTACTTCGACGGATACGCCGCCGAACTGAGCGCCGCCCATCCCGACTGGTCGGCCGAGCAGGTCCGATCGGCAGCAAGCCGATACGTGTCGCCGCCTGAGATTGCGCCTCACAGCGCCGGGGCAGCTGTCGATCTGACGCTTGCTGATACTGAAGGCCGTGAGCTTGACCTGGGCACTCGGTTGAACGCGAGTCCGGAAGAGAGCGCAGGCGGCTGCTACACCCACGCCGACAACATCAGCGATGAGGCTCGTGGTCACCGCCAGCTTCTGGGAACCGCCTTGGCTTCTGCCGGTCTGGTGAACTACCCCACGGAGTGGTGGCACTGGTCGTTCGGGGACCGGTACTGGGCCCTGGCTACGGGATCCGCGGCAGCCCTCTACGGCCCGAAAGAGCTCACGTAGTACAGCATCCGTTCCGCAGCCCGGCAGGCGCGGGACGCGGCTCTGCGCAGCAACCACCACCACCCGCCGGAGAAGGCGCGGGCTCTGGCGCTTCAGGCGGGGTTCGACTCAGGCAGGGCTCGATGCACAGCACAGGGCTGCCGAGTACCTGCTGACGCGCTACGTCGACCAGCTGCGCGCCGCCGCCGAGTCTGCTGACGAGGCCACCTCCGCGACGGAGACCCGGCCGGACGCGGGGCCCGGCTGCGTCGACTGTGGTGGGGAGGGGCGGTGGCTTCTGCCACACGGCCGGTGTCTGAGCTGTGAGCAGGTCGCGCTCAACGCCGAGCGCCGAGGGCGTGGCGCGCAGAGGCGACGCTGGTCGGCCACCAGCCATCCGCCGCCATTGTTCACCGGGAGTGATCTTTAGGTGACCTGTTGTCGGTGGTGGATGCGAGCATGAGCGTTGCGGGGATGTCTTGCAGGCTGAGGGGGGAACCGATGCCCAGGATCGGCAAGTACTTCAAGAAGGACGGCACGAAGGTTTCGGCTCACTGGCGCTCTCCAGCGGGGGCGAAAACTCAGACGGCATTATTCGGTGTCGTCGTCCTGGTCGTGCTCGGAGCGAATGGTGGCACCGGTTCCGACTCCGGTGCTGACCGTGGCAAGGATCCCAAACCGCGAGAGTCGCGGGAAGCGGCGCGCTATCCGATCAAGTTCCACCGCGGCGGCGAGGACCCGAAGCCGCCGAAGCCGCGCTCGACCGTGTCCTATCCGATCAAGTTCCACCCGGGCGGTGAGCGGGGATGAGCCGACGTCCTCTCGCACGGCGTCGGCGGCGTCGGCGTTCCAGGAAGAGCCGAGGTTCTGACCCGTTTAGCCTCGATCGTTCATGAGGGGTCGTCAGTTTGCTGGCGGACTCTTTGGGGTGGGGGTTTCGGCGTCTGGGCAGGCTGACGGCCCGGTTGTCGCGTCGGGTGGGCGCCGGGTTCCACGGCTCCGGTCGGGGGTGGTGCTGCTCGCAGGGACGGGAACGTGCCGGTCAGCCGGGGTTCGGGAGGACGCGGAGCCGGTCCAGGGCATCGCTGATCACGTCGGCCCAGGGCCAGTGCCTGGCCAGGCGGAGGTAGCGGCGGCGGCCGGTGGTGATGAGCTGCGCGGCGGCGGAGAACAGCCGAAGCCGAAGGCGGCGGGGCTCCCACAGGCGGGCCTTGCCGGTGAGAGCGAGCAGGGGCATCCAGGCCAGCAGGTCCAGGGCGATCTGGACGATCTCCAGCCAGATCTGGTTCTGTGCGGCGCCGTGGTGGGGAAGGTTGCGCAGGCCGGTGGCGCGGGCGGCGCGGATGCGGTCCTCAGCACGGGCACGCTGGCGGTGGCGCAGTTCAAGGGCGGCGATCGCCTCGCCCGCTGTGTTGGTGGCAAAGCAGGTCAACCGCATGCCGTCGGCGTCGGTGAAGCGCAACTGGGCACCGGGGTGCGGCCGTTCCTTCCGCACGATCAGCCGCAGCCCGTTGGGCCAGCCGGTCAGGCAGTCGCCGCCGAGTTCGGCAACCCAGGCGCCGTCGCGGATGTCGCCGTCGGGTTCGACGGCCGGTGTCCAGGCCGAGGCCGGGACCTTCAGGACGGCCTGGTGGATGGCGTCGGTGATGGTCATGCCGACCGAGTACGACAGCCACCTTCCGCGCCGGGCGAGCCAGGCGACGAACTCGTGGGTGCCTCCGCCGGAGTCGGTACGGATCAGCGTCTGCCGGCCGCGCCGGAGCCGTTTCGGCAACTGGGCCAGGGCCAGTCTGGTGGCCTCGATGTGGTCGGCGGCGGTGTTGGAGCCCGCGTTGCCGGGCCGCAGCAGGCCCACGACCGGCTCGCCGGACCCGCTGCGGCCGTGGTCGACGAATCCCATCAGCGGGTGGTGGCCGAACGTCTTCTTCCAGGTCGCGGCTGCGTCCTGCTTCTCGGAGTGGGCCAGGACGAGGACGCCGTCGATGTCCACGATCACCTGCCCGCCCGTGTCCGGCGCTGCTTCACCGGCCAACCGCCATACGCGTTCGCGTACTTCAGCACGGGCGGTGCGCAGTGCTGCCAGGACCCGCTGTCCGCCCGACGCCAGCGTGTTGATCAGCCGGGAGACCGTGGGGTCGGAGGCTACCGGCCCGAACACGGCCGGCTCAGCCCGCAGCAAGCCCACGTCGGCCAGGCAGTCCCCGCCGAGTGCCACCGCGAGCGCGACATCCAGCAGGATCTTGCCCGGATCGTGCACCGCCCGGGCCTTCCGCCACGGCTCAAGCGCCGCCGATATCGCCGTGTCGAGACCGGACTTGCGGATCGTCTCGACCAGCAGCACGGCCCCGGCCTGCGAGACGACCCCACGACCGCCGCCCTCGACGCGGACACGCGGGTAGGACCCGATACGCTTCTTCACCTGGAAAGTGCCTCCGGCGGTGGCGGGAACAAGGACCTCAGCAATCCTCATTCTCGCTGGTCAGAGGCACTTTCTGCTTTCTTGATCACCAGTCGGACAGCCCGCCTCGTGAAAGCGCGAGGCTAGGCCGTCCGCGCCCGTTCTGGCTCCTACTCCATGCCGCGCTGCGCGAGGATGACGGCTTCCTGCATCGCCGGTTGCTCGACCTGAGAGAGGCCACGGGCTGCTGGAGCTGGTGAGCGTGCTGAGGGTGTGTGATGTGGCCGTGTGGAGGGGCCACTGCGCGCAGTCGACCACAACTGCCTGGGGGCCGACTGCCGTCAACACGACGTGTGAAGAGGGGGCTCTGACGTGTGCGGCTACGAGGGGCTTGAAGCTCGCGCTTGCGTCCATGTTGGTCGGATCCTCGTCGGCTCCAGGGACCACGGGCGTGATCGCGGCCACCTTCGTGCTGCCCGTCGTGGTTGAGCCGCAGTGCCCGTCCGATGTTCTGCACGATCTCCGTCTACAGCCGGGGGTGTCGGTGAAGCAGCTCGCTTTCACCCCCGGGGCTCACCGGTGATGTCGGCAGCCTCCCCGAGCACGAGCACGGATACGACAAGGACCGGTGCACGCGATGGCCAGCATCGTCGGTGTCGCCTGCGAACTGCCGCGGGACCTCGCGCCGCGGTCACGAGGCCGAGGCTGGGACAGCGGGTCGCTGGGTATGACTCCAGGAGTGGTCGATACTGAGCTTCGTAGTCGCCCAACCGCCCGAGGCGGGAGCATGGCGGCCGGGCACCTGGGATAGCGTTCCTTTCACTCCGGGCGAGTGAGGGGGAAGTGGTGCAGGTTCAGGGACGTGGGCGTGTCGTCCGCCGGTGGATCGGGTTCGGGGCGATCGCGTTCGGGACGGTGTTCTTGGTCGTCGGGTTGATCCTGGCGGGGGTGTCGGTCTCGTTCCTGGCGGATGCGGAGCGTGCCCGGGGCACGGTGGTAGCGCTGGATTGGCGCAACGACGACCACGGCGCATCCGGCAAGGAGCGGGAGAACGACAAGCCCGCGGCATACCCGGTGGTCGAGTTCACGTCGGCGGACGGCGCGCGGAGGACGTTCCGGAGTTCGACGGGTTCCAATCCCCCCTCGTACGAGGAGGGTGACCGGGTCGAGGTGCTGTACCGCGCCGATTCCCCCGAGGACGCGCGGATCAACGGGTTCGCCTCGCTGTGGCTGCTGCCGCTGGTCTTCGGTGGGGTCGGGCTGGCGATGGCGGGGATCGGGACGGCCGTTGTCAGGGCGAGGCGGTGGCGTTCCTAGGCTGTGTGTTTAGTGGCGAACTGCGATGTACAAAATGGCCAACTGTGGCGCTCAGTGGCCGCACCCGCATGATGACGTCATGCCGCCCATTCGATGCCCAGCTCCCGCAGGGCGTCCAACTGCTCTCGGGTGAGCTTGTTGCGCCTCGATTTGGTGTTGGAGACCCACACATCCAGCTTCACGAGCACCGGTTCTCGCCGTTGACAGCGATCTTCTCAGCGTGCCCTCGTGGTACGGGCCGGTGGACGACTTCTCGGTCGACCCACTGCGTGAGGGCTGTCAGGTCTTGTTGGAACGCCTGCTGCGCCTTGCTCGGGCCCCTCCTTCGCTCGCGCGGCCGTCAGGGCGGGAGACGGCGCCTCAGCAGGCTGTACGCCCAGCCTGGACGCTCCTGCTGTTCGGTCGACAGCTGTGCCCAGGTGCCCGGCTTCTTCTGCTGCTTGAGCCACCGTCCGAGGTCGTCGCCGTCGAACCGCACGCCCGGCTGGATGTCGGGCAGCACACCGTCGGCTTCGGTATCGGCGAGGTCGGCGAGCACGCGGTAGTGCTGCTGCCAGTCCAGCGGCCACGGGCGGTTCCAGACGTGGGATCTGGAGGGGTGGGCGCCGGATGTGTCGTGGGACTACGCCCTGAACCCGGTCCTGGTCCCCGATCACCTGTGCAACTGGCACAAGCAGTAAACGGCTGGTGCAAGCGCGAAGGGCCCGCCCTCGCAGCAGCGGGCCCCTCGCTCAGAAGCTGTTTCAGAACCGGAGATCCGTGACGTTCTGTAACGGATGGCAGAGTCGTTCCGCTGTGTGTCGGGTATGGGGGCGTGTTCGCGCATAAGCGGGCAAGCCCGCACACGAAGCGGGGTATTTTCTGTCGTTTGTGGTGACCTGGGGGCGGGCGGCGGAGCGTGGAAGGTCTACGCGGGCCGGAGCGGTGGTGGCCGGTGAAGTGCCGGCCTTTTCGGGCCCCTGGGAGCGTGTGCCATGGTCCAGACCGTCGGCAGTGTGCCGTGCGAGCGTTTCGATGATCTGGTGGACCAGTCAGTGAAGCTGGTCCGAGTGATGACGGGCTGCCAATTCGCACTCGGAGACTTCGCGCTGGAGATCGCGCCGCTGCGTACGCACGGCGGGAACATGGCGCTGGGGGAGGGCGAGGAGCAGGGGGTGGAGGACTCCTTACGCCTCTTCGCCGAGGAGATAGGACTGTCCTTCCACACGGTGCGGACGTATCGGTGGGTGGCCGCGCGGTGGCCGAAGAATCAGCGCCAGGAGGGCGTCTCCTTCGAGGTGCACCGGATCTTGGCGTCGGCGCCGGACGCGTACGAGTTGATCCAGCATCCTCCAGTCAATGAACGGACGGGCCACTCCGAGTGGAGCGGGGACGCGGCGAAGCGAGCGGCGGGATGGGCGACCGCGACACCGGTGACGGCGGCGGAGAAGGTCGAGGCCATCCGGGACCTTGCGCAGGACGAGGCGGTGGCTGCCCAGGCGGCATGTGACCTGCTGCACCGGCCTGAGGTGGCCTTCAAGGCGATGCGGGACCGGCAGGCCCGTGAGCTGGTCAATCAGGCCCAGTTCGATCAGGCCGAACTCGTCGAGGAAGGAGACGAGGAGGAGGCATGGTGGGACGAGAACGACGCTGGGGAGGAGGACGGCGTTGTTGATCCCGTCGCGATCGTGCGGGGTTTCCACCGGGCTATGGAGTTCACCGACTTGATCGGTGTCTGTCAGGGCTTCGTCGCCGGGGCGAGCCGGCTGGTTCCCCGACTGCGGGGACGGGAGTTCTCCGAATCCCAACTCGCGCTGGTCGCACGGCATTTAGAGAAGATCCGGGCGACGGCGGACTGGATCGAGACGGCGGTGTCCACCGGGAAGGTGGACCTGGATGAGGCCCTGGCCGAGCTGCTGAGGGACAGGTAGCCATGAAACGGCGGGCGGGACTGCCCGCTCATGTTCACGGCGAAGCCGTACGCAAAGCCCTGCAAGAGGCACGTCCTGCCGGGCTGCACCTGAAACAGCTGGTCAAAGCTACCAAGTGCACCCCCGCCCAGGTCTGGACGGGCATCCGGTTCCTGCGGAAGATCGCGGTCAAGGAAGGACTGCCGCCGGTGACCTTCAACCGCCGGGACGGGTTCCAGCTGTCCGAGGAGCCCGAGGTGTGGATCGCTTACGAACGCGCGATCTTCGGGGCCGAGCTGCATCGCATCACGAATTTCATCACCGGGATCGTCGCCCCGCACGCCAAGCGCACCCCCGAGGACGAGTGGGCCCGCCTGGTCCTGGAACAGCTCGGCGGGGTCAAGGCCACCCTGGAAGTCCTCACCCGCATGGAACGCTGAGATGACCTGCCCGAACGAGACCCGACCGCCAGCCGTGCGCGAGCGGCGCTACCCCAGCGACACTACGGACGCCGAATGGGCCGTCCTCGAACCGCTGCTGCCCGTCCCGGCCTGCCGGCTTCCCGCGGGCGGGCGCCCGGAGAAGCATTCGCGCCGCAACGTGGTCGATGCCATACGGTATGTGAACGACAATGGGTGCAAGTGGAGGGCCGTTCCCGTCGACTTCGGGATCCCCTGGCGCACGGTCTACGGGTTTTTCCAGCGATGGCGGGCGAGCGGAGACCTGGCCCGCATCCACGCCGAACTGCACCAGAAAGTCCGCGTTCACGACGGCCTCAATCCCCACACCGTCGCGGTGATCCTGGACTCCCAGTCCGTCAAGGGCGCCGAGACGGTGAGCCAGGACACCCGCGGCTTCGACGGCGGAAAGCTCATCAATGGCAGGAAGCGGCACCTGGCCGTAGACATGCGCGGCATGGCGCTCGCCGTCATGGTCACCCCTGCCGCCCCGCACGACAGTATCCCCGCCCGCGACCAGCTCTTCCGCCTGCGCCTGACCCATCCCGAACTCGCCGTCGCCTGGGCGGACTCCGCCTACGGCGGAACCCTCATCGACTGGTCTCACTCCTTCCTCGGCATCACCCTCAAGACGGTGCCCCGCCGCAAAGACCAGGACGGCTTCGCCGTCCTCGCGAAGAGGTGGCGCGTCGAGCGGGCCATCTCGTGGATCATGAGAGCCAGGAGAAACGTCCGCGACTACGAGCGGCTCATCTCCCACAGCGAGGCCCACATCACCTGGACCTTCATCACCCTCATGGTCCGCCGCCTCACCCACCCTCCCCGGCCACCCCGCACGTCACCACACCCCGTCGAACCGGTCGAGACGAGCGCCGACAAGCCCAAGCCCATACGCCTGCGGAAGCCGTCGAACACCATCCGCCTCGCCCCAGCTGCTCTGAGCTGACACATCTTGCGGCCGGTGTCACTCCGAGATCCGGGTGGCTAGCAGATCTGTCTTCATCGGTGCCACTCGGGGCAATTCCGTGTGCGCGCAAACCCACTGCCAACGGGTCGCCGTTGCGGAGGACCGGTACCCGAGGGGACAATGCGTGGAGGTGCCGGGTGGTCATCCCGGCGAAGTGTTGGAGGCGCTGCTTGTGAACACCGCATCGCGGTGCGCCTCGCTGTGCGCGCCAGACGCTGACCACTTCGCTTCGCCCACCGGCTGACCTGCTTCGTTCGCGGTGGGCGCTTCCTCTTATGGGAGACCACCGTAGTGCCCGAAGACTTCTTGACGGGTGATCGCCGTCCTCTGACAACGGTTCTTGGCGCCAACTTCGTTTCGATCACTGGGAATTGCCTCACGTACATGGGCGTGCCGTGGTTTGTGCTGCAGAGCACGGACAGTGCCGCCAAGGTGGGGATCGTCGCGTTCTGCACACTGCTGCCCGTAGTGCTTGCTGCGCTCGTCGGTGGTCCGGTCATCGACCGGATCGGGCGACGGCGGGTGAGTGTCGCCTCGGATCTCGCCTGCGGGGTTGCCGTTGCGGCGATCCCGCTGCTGCAGTTCGCCGGCATCCTGCATTTCTGGATGCTGTGCGTGCTGATGGCGATGACCGGGCTGTTCCGTTCGCCGGGTGAGACTGCCCGCGGAGTGCTGTTGCCCACGCTCGCCGAACGCGCCGCAATGCCGCTGACCAGGGCCGCCGGGTTGTACGACGGTGCGGCACGCTGTGCGGCGCTGACTGGATCCGCTCTCGGAGGTGTGCTGATCGCCGTACTCGGTGCCGAGAATGTCCTGTTGGTGGATGCCGCGACCTTCGCTGTGGCCGCGCCGCTGTTCGCGTTCGGGGTGCGCGGTCTGCCTGAGGCGCAGGCCCGACGGCGGGTCGAGCCCGCGTCGTTGCGTGCCTACCGTCGTGAACTCGCGGAAGGGTATCGCTTCGTGGCGGCCACGCCGTTGCTGTTGGGCCTGTGCCTGATGACGCTGGTCACCCGGGGGCTCGATCAGGGATGGAGCGCCGTGCTCCTCCCGGTGCATGCCCGTGAGAAGCTTGATGGTTCCATCGATCTCGGTCTGCTGAACGCGGCGTTTGGTATCTGCGCACTCACGGGGGCGCTGGTCTACGGTGCGGTGGGCAGCCGGTTTCGGCGGTGGCCGGTGTTCACGGTTGCGTTTCTCATCGTAGGCCTGCCGCGCTTCGTGGTGGCCGCCTTCACCGACACCTTCGGGCCACTGGCCGTGATCATGGCGGTTGAGGGCCTCGCTTGCGGTGTGCTCAACCCCATCATGGCCACCGTGACGTATGAGACGGTGCCGGAGGCACTGCGCAGCCGGGTGCTGAGTGCGACGACAGCCTCGGTCCAGCTGGTCACTCCGCTGGGCGGACTGGCTGCGGGCTTCCTCGTGGACTCGGTCGGCCTGCCCTCCACGCTGCTGACGATCGGGGGTGTGTACCTGCTCGCCACGCTGTGCCCGGTGATCTTCCCGGCCTGGAGACAAATGGACAGTACCGGCTCTCCCCACGACAGGGCGGAGGGCTCGCTGCCGCAGAGTTCGGGGTCGAAGCGGGTGTAGTCACGCTGATGGCCGTTTCGGCGCTGCTCACAAACACTTGACGTCGGTGCTCCCCGTCGCGTGATCAGGCGGGGGGCCTTGTCCTCTTCGGTGAGCCGCAGGCGCCAGACCAGGTCCTATATCAGGCGCCAGTCACGGAACGTGACAGATCTCCGGTTCTGAAACAGCTTCTAAGCCCCGGGCCCAACGCTCCAGTATGTCAACGTGGTCCGGAGCACCGCCATCTTCCACCACGTGCCCCCCGACTCGACAGCCGCGCCACGTGCCCACTTACCATCCCGCCCGACTGTGAAGCGACTGTCAAGAGCGCATGGCAGGCCGCCGTCTCGTCGTGGGGCATGTCGCCGTACGTCAAGCCCCCAATTGCATTGGCTTGCAAGGCGGAGGGTGAACATTGCCTGATGCGGCACTATTCGCCGCAGGAAGCTCAGCGGCGCCGAGGCTCTTCCCCGTCAGCGTGCCTGGCAGCTGACGGTACCTGTCGGTCGGGCGGTGATTGGCTCCTCTGCCGGGCTGTCCTCCTGGTGGTGGTTCAGGTCGGGAGGAGTGCCCAGACTGTTTTGCCGGAGTCGCCGTGGAGTGCGTATCCCCAGTCGTGGCTGAGGATGTCGATGATGATCAGTCCGCGGCCTTTGGTGTCGTGGAGTGTTGCTGGGTGTGAGACGGGCCGGTCGAGGCTGGGGTCGTGTACGGCGCAGATGATGGCGTCGGGGTGGTTCATCAGGCCGAGCCATCCGTTGCCGTCGGGCCGGTTTTTGAGGGCGTGGCGCAGTGCGTTGGTGACGAGCTCGCTGGCGACGGTGGTGGTGTCCTCAGCGCACGAGCGACGCCCCCAGAGTTTGAGTGTGCGGTGGGTGAAGCGGCGGACCCGGTACAGGCACTGGGGATCTCCGGTGAAGCGGCAGGCGGAGAAGTGAGGGACTCCGAGTCCCATGGCCAGTCCCCAGTCGAAGGGAGCGGGTCGAGTCTGCGGAGAGCGAGGGGAGTCGCTGCGGGGGGCCACCGTGTCCTCTCAAGCGATGCTCGGCCAGCTTCCCTGGCGGTGACGTGAACACTCTTTCGGGGGACTTCAGAAGCGGGCTGGTGAGGCTAGTATTCCGACTACCCCACCCTCCGTGCAATTGCAGGTGAAATCTCACGCATGCGGGGAGCGCTTGCGGATGACGGCATTTCGTCAGCTCTGGCACCGGCCCCGGAGGGTGATATTCGAACGGCATGGCGAAAGAGGTCACGGTGGAACACTTCGTCAACGGCGTCCCTGCCAGCTCGATCACTTGCGTGAAGTGGATCAAGAGCCGGAAGAGCAACGCGGAAGGGGCCTGCGTGGAAGTGGCGGAACTTCCGGGCGGGGGAGTAGCGATGCGGAACTCCCGTCATCCCGACGGGCCCGCCCTTGTCTATACACGCGCTGAACTCGCTGCGTTCGTGGCTGGCGCAAAGAGCGGAGACTTCGATCATATGACGGCCTGAATCCGGGCCCGGGCAAAAGCGGTTGAGGCGGACAGGCAGGCTCCATCCTGGGATAGTGGTGGACGCCGCCAGCCCATCAGGAGCCTGCATGTCCGCCGACCACCCCGACAGAGGGGCGTTGACCGCCACGGCGGTCCCCCTGCCCCGCCGCGGCGAGAAGCCGGTCGCTGCCGGCAAGGTCCTGGGCGCCTATCTGCGAAGGCTCCGCAAAGAGCGGGGCATGGCCATCAAGGACGCTGCGCCGGTCATCCGGGCATCCGTTTCCAAGATCAGCCGCATGGAGCGCGGTGAGAATCCCCCTCGGGAGCGGGATGTGCTCGACCTCCTCAACCACTACGGCGTCAAGGACGACCAGCAGGTCCAGGCCATCCGTGATCTGCTCCGGCATGCGACTGCCGCGGCGTGGTACGACGAGTACAGCGATGTGACTCCAGGCTGGCTCAAGCGTCTGATCGGACTTGAGGACTCGGCCACCGAGATCCGCGCCTACGAAGTCAATGTCGTGCCAGGGCTGTTGCAGACCCCGGGCTACGCAAGGGCCGTCGTCAAGAGCGGACGGCCGCACGACAGTGAAACCGAGATCAAGCGGCGTGTTGCACTCCGAATTGCCCGGCAGAAGCTGCTCCACGCCGCCGGCAGTCCCCAGCTGGTGGCCCTGCTGGACGAGGGCATCCTCCGCCGGCCGGTCGGCGGTCCTGAGGTGATGGCCGAACAGCTCCAGTACCTGCTGCACGCGGCAGAGCGTAGCCGCATCGCCATCCGCATCGTGCGGTTCACCAAAAGCGCGCAAATCGCCCCTACGACTCCGATAACGTATCTGAAATTTGCCCACGGCGGCCCCACGGAACTGATCTACCTGGAGAACGCCATCGGCGCGACGTACGTCACCAACCACAGTGACGTCGAGCGGTATCGCCACCTCCTGTCCGAGCTGTGGGGGGTGGCTGAGTCCCGGAAGGTCACCATGCGGCTTCTCCGTGAAGCCCGAAAAGGCTACTCAGCTCACCCCTTCCGGCACTGCTGACACGACCTGTGCGCAGGTCAGGAGAGTCGGGCCACCCCGCCGTACTCTTCCCACTCGAACGTGCGCTGCCGGGGAGCGACCTCTGAATCCGGACGCCACGTGGAGACCTCGACAAGGTACGGCTGGAGAAGCTCCATGCCTTCGAAGTAGTCCCGCACCTCGCTCTTCTCCCTGACTCTGCCCCACTTGTTGCCAGTCACTCGCAGCATGAAGTCGGTTGCCGCTTGCCGCGTGGCCGCATCATCACTGACAAGCTGGCAGATCACCATGAAGCTGCCGGGAGCCAGGCGGTCGGCCACCTCGCGCACCACTCGCCCGGGCTGCTCTGAGTCGGGGAGGCAGTGCAGGACCGAGACGAACAGCGCAGCCACCGGCTGGGCGAAGTCGATGAAGCCGTCGACATCCGGATGATTGAAGATGCCCTCGGTGTCTGTCATCTCCGCCTGGATGAAGGCGGTCTCGTCGTTCTCGTCGAGCAGCGTGCGCCCGTGGGCCAGCACGATCGGATCGTTGTCGATGTAGACGACGCGCGAACTCCGGTCGACAGCCTGGGCAACCTGATGAACGTTGTTCTGTGTGGGGAGCCCGGAACCATGATCCAGAAACTGGCGTACCCCGTAGTCCCGGGCCAGGACGCGTACCACGCGCTGGAGGAAAAGCCTGTTGTTCCGCGCCAGAGCAGCAGTGCTCGGCGCAATCTCTAACAGCTCCTGACAGGCCTTGCGATCCGAGGCGAAGTTGTCCGTGCCCCCCAGGTACCAGTCGTACATGCGGGCGACACTCGGTGTATTAACGTCGATAGCATGAGCAATGGGATTCTCCCCGCGATCCATCCGACCCCCCTTGCCTCCCTCACCCGGGAGGCTCCTCAGCAGCAGGGAGGCCCATGCTAGAGAGGGCAACGGGGCAATGCCCAGGCATCCTGGGAAGGACCCCCGGACGGCTGACGCGAACTAGACGACCGGTGGAGAAATCACGCGCGCAGCATTCCTCATCTCCGCCCCCACAGCGTCCCTGCCTCGGGCGGACGCAGGGCAGTGGAAAGCCACCGCGGCAGACTCCGCTCCGCCATGAGCAGATGGGCCGCCATGACCGACGAGCTGATCCCCATGAGATCCGCACCCGCGGTCAGCGTCATCCCCAGCCGGTAGTGCAGCAACACCGCATCAGCCTGCTCTGCCGGCAGCACACCGTACAGACCCCCCAGGCTCTCGTCCGCCGCACCCTCCGCCCGGTCGGCTTCCGATACGCACCGGCCCAGCAGCCGCCACGAAAACGCTGCCGGGCACGCGCTGCTCAACGCTTCGGGCCACCGGCACCCCAGGGAGTCAAACGCTGCTCCCACCACAGCAGTTCCTCTGTCCCCGACCCGGACCCGGGCGTAGCGGAGGTAGCTGTCACGGTGCATCTGCCTGAAGGCGCGGTAGCCCAGTAGCGCAGTCGCGGACGGTCCACCACAGGCCACGACAGCCTCCCTCCTGAGACATCGACTTCTGACACTCCTGACCCACCGGGCGATTCACGGGCCTGCGGTCCCGGGGCCAGCGCTGCCCTCTGTGCCGGGCAGCCCGGAGCGTGGCAGCCCGCCCGCAGGGAAGACATCACGAGAGGCGAGAAATGCGTAATGCATGTCCTCCCACAAGGGACGGATGGCCGACGCCTCTCCGCCCAGGCGCACCACCAGGTCCTCGACCGTAGGCCAGTCCGGGATGAGACCACCGCCGAACACCTCCTGGACCACCTCGGGAGTCAGGGCAGGTCCGCCGCCTTTGCACAGGCGCCGCAACTCGGGGCTGCCCGCCGCCAGATACAGCCCCCGCAGTGCGGCCTGTAGCTGCGATGCGGCACCGGTCACTGACCGCCGCACCGGGAAAGACATCCCTTGAGCCCGCTCCCAGAGGAACCGCAGTTCCCCGGCCTGCCCTCCAAAGATTGTCGCCAGCATGTGCACGGTCGGCCAGGCAGGCAAACGGGCTCCGGCCAGCACGCGCGACACCGAGGAGGGAGACAACACCGCCTCCTGAGCGGCATCCTGAAGGGTCATCGAGCTCTGGCGCTGCAGGTGGGAGAGAGCGGCTGCCAGTTTCTGACGCGCCTGTTCAGCTCCTCCGCCGTCACGTCCCGGCGGAGTCTCATCGTCGCCCATGGCAGATGCCCACTTCCCTGCTGCTGGCTCCGGCGGTGCGGACCACTGCTGATCACGCCGGGCCAGCAGCCGCTTGACCTTGAGGTCGCTCCACCTGGCCCGCGCTGTCTCCACGCTCACCCCCGCGGCCTGCGCCACCACGCCCCAGCCTGTCCCGCGGGACCGTGCGTCCTGCACTGCCGCCGCCATGTAGCAGCCCACATTTCTCGCCAGCCGGTCGGCATGTGACAGGAGGTCAGGCAGGGCTTCCTTCTTTCTCTCCGCCTCGGCCAACCGGGCCGCCAGGACGAGCGTGTCGTCCGCGACCTGTCGCCCCCAGTCAGACGGAGTTGTCTCCCCGCGCGCTGCCGGCTCGCTGTCACGCAAACGCTGAGCCTGCCGTCGGCAGGACTTGTTGCAGTAGTCCCGCTTGCGGCCCGGTCCTGACCGTTGCCGGAACGGGCCTCCGCAGTGCGCGCACTGCGTATAGGAAGGCGCACTCATATGCCGTTTCTCCCCTCCCTCCGGGACACTCTTCGTTCGCCCCGGAGCAGAAAATCCCCGACGAACCCGGCACTGAGCCGTCGGTGGCACCGGACGCCTGTTCCGGAGGGACACACCCTCCGGAACAGGCGCTCGGCATCTCTAGAGGAAGCGAATCCGCAGGTGGCGGACACTTGAACGGCCAGCAGCGGCCGTCAGCACCCCCAACGGGATGACCCACGGAGGAAGGTGGCTGGATCCCGCCAGGGCAACCCAGATCACGATGACCACCCAGATGACGCTGCGCAGCCGCACCGTGACATCGCTGGCAATCAGCATGCGGTTTTGACGGGGCAGAATCGACGGCCTGCTAAGTTCGCTTTTCGCCGAGGTTGGCGTGAACGCCCCTCGCGTGATTCGGTCGAGCACCAGCTGAATCCTATGTTCGATCGGACAAGCCCCGGGGTGGGCGCAATCCACCCTGGGGCGACTTCATGCGGGGGGTACTCCCCGCTCAAGGCATCAACGTACAGCCGGTCGCACAACCCCTTGGAATCCGTGCAATCGGCGATATGCTTCAGGCCTTTAACTACTGCAGAGGGAACCTGATCGCCTGCTGTCAAAGAATGGCAAGGTGCTCCATAGCGGCGATCACTTGCGATCAAGGTGATCCGCAAAGGGTAAAGTTTCACACAGGAATAGGCCTTCTGTTGGTGACGCTACCGCCGATCAGGTATGCGATGGCGTAGAGATGCCAATTCACCCGTGTGGGTTACGTACTGCACGTGCAGGTGCAAAAATTCCGAAGCCTTCGGGTCAGGCTCTCGCACTGAAGGGGGCCGAAAATTCATCCCAAACCGGCGTAAGCAGGGGAAGTGCCGCGCGCGTCGCTCCACCAGCATGCCAGGCACCGCTCAAGCGAGCCCGGCGAACTCAAACATGCATGGCATGTCGGACCACGGCACTCCGAACCTGAGCTCACGTCAGCGCTTCAAGCTGCCGACGGCCGCTACGACCCAAAGGCGCTCCAGGAGTACCGCAGCGGCACGGATGCGGCGCGGCACAGACCCAGGTGGGATCTCGCTGGACGAGTTTGCATCAGTTCCGCCGTCGTGGCCGCCGCGGTCGCGCGTGACATGATGGTGAGGTGCCGTGACAGGAGACGCCCCGCCGCACCCTGACAGGGACTGCTCGGCGGGGACGTGGGGAACGGCTCTGTGCTGAGGCCGCCCCGGGTGTCTGACTCGCGTCCCGGCCGGCTCTTTGTGTGCTCGCTTCAGGACTGGATGAACTCGCCCTCGACGGCACCACGGACGAAGGCGGCCCATGCGTCGGCGGAGAAGAGCATCGCGGGCCTGCTGATGTCGTTGGAGTCGCGCAGGGCCACGATGCCGCCGGTGACGGCGATCTCGACGCAGGCCCCGGTGCCGGAGCTGTAGCTGCTCTTACGCCAGGCAGCGCCGGTCAGATCGACCTCTGGGGCCGGTCGCCTGTGCTGGTTGGTCATGGCTGCTGCATCTCCTTCGCGAGGTTTTCCAGGATGCTCGGGGTCTCTTGGGGGTCGGGGCCGGCTGCGCGGACCATGTCGAAGGTCTGGGTGAACTTGCGTACGTCGCGCTCCTTCTCCAGGTACACATTCCCGGCGATGGAGTCGACGTAGACGACGCTTGGGGTGGTCGGTTCGAAGTCCAGCAGGGCGAACGTTCCGGCCATGGCCATGTGGGCGCCCTTGGCGTTCGGCATGACCTGCACGGTGACGTTCGGCAGGGCGGATGCTCGGATGAGCTGGTTGATCTGTGCGGCCATCACTTCCTTGCCGCCTACCGGGCGCCGCAGCGCGGACTCCTCGATGACTGCCCACAGCTCCAACGGGTGGGAGCTGCGAGTCAGCAGCTTTTGACGCTCCATGCGGAAGCGGACCAGCCGTTCGACCTCGTCGGGCTCATTGGGGCGAACCGCAGCGATGACCGCACGGGCGTAGTCCTCGCTCTGCAGCAGCCCGTGCACGAAGATCGGCTCGTAGGCGCGGACCGTCCGGGCGTCGGATTCCAGACCTGCGTAGGTGGCCATGCCCGACGGCAGGATCTCCTCATAGTGGGCCCACCAACCCTGCTTCTGCGCGTCCTTGTGGATCTGCATCACGGTCTCCACCTGTGCGGAGTCGGTGACCTCGTACCAGTCCAGAAGGTCGCGAACGTCCCGGGCCTTGATCGGAGCCTGTCCGGTTTCCACCCGGGAGACCTTGGACATCGAGCACTCCAAGTAGGCCGCCGCGTCCTCGATCTTCTTGCCTGCCGCCTCGCGCAGACGGCGCAGCTCGGCACCGAGCTGGCGCTTGCGCACCGTCGGTCCGCTGGCTGGTGGCATGACACCCCTCCTGACAGCACTGCCCGCGTGTTGCTGCACGCAATTGTGCCGCATCACCCTTCCACGCACCGTCCCTCCAGCATTGAACGTCACCACTGCATATGCCATTTCCCTGACGCACTTGCGTGAGAGAAGTTCGTGACGCCATTCTGAGGGGACTTCACGATCCGTAGCGCTGCTGTCGCTGATCGTTTGCGTCGTGGTGCGAGCAGGTATCGCCCGCCCGAAGGGAGCCCCCGGTGATGCACGCAGTGCCCAGCCCGGTGCAGGAGCACAACGCGAACGCCGGCGCAGCCCATCCGATAGCAGCACTGGTGACCGGACGACGCCTGTCCTTCATCGTGCAAGCAGAAAAAGAAGCCGTGCCCGTAGCCCGCAGGGGAGGCCGCAGCCCACCTTCAGATGTGGGGCCTGCCGCACGAGGCGGAGATTGTTGCAACTGCCGTCCTCGCGGCAAGCGAGCTGGTCACCAACGTCGCCCAACACACGACCAGTTCGACCACCACGGCGGATGTCACGCTGACTCTCGAAGATGACGAGCTGACACTGACCGTCCACGACCGGCACCCCGCCCTGCCGAAGCCGTCCGCGACCGTGGACGCCTACCAGGTCAGCGGGCGCGGCCTGTGGCTGGTTGAGACCCTGACCGCCGAGGCGGGCGGGTCGACCGATATATCCGTCGACGCAGACGGCGGCGGCAAGTCCGTCGAGATACGCCTGCCACTCGACGCCATCCCCTGAAAGAACCCTCCGCATACAGGGCAGCTGACTCCGCCACCCTCGCTGCGCCTCCACGCCGCCCCCGGCCCTCCCACTGGTGCCACGCCGGACCACCCCGTCCAACCGGCCGGGGTACACGAGAAAGCTCTCAAGGAGGTCTGATGACCACCGCAACACCCGTAAGGAAGCCCGCCACCGAGCACACCGCCGTCACGGAGCACGGAGGCGAGAGCGTCGACGATGCCTTCGTCCTCGACATCCACGTCATCTCCGACGTCCGCCCCGACTTAATGCCCACGGCGTGCGACACCAACGACGGCTGCAAGAAGACCTGCGCGTCAGCCTGCACCAGCACCTGACAGACAACAGCGGCTCAACGGGCCCAAGGAGCGATGGCCTCCTCCGGCCCCTTAACGCCCCACAGACTGTCGGAAAGGATGACCCCGTGCGCAGGTCCACCCGCACGCCGCTTTACCAGCACACCCCCACCGCTCTGCTCCGAGCCGCATCCGCCCCGCTCACACAAGCCCCTGCCATCTGGCCCGACCCATCCGACAGTCGCGCTGTGCGGGCTTGGTTGGTGCGGACCTGGACAGATCCGGATACCGCCGAGGCCATCCGCGTGGCCAGCCCCGCCCTCGCCGACCGCCTCGACGCCACGATGAGAACGAGTGGCGAACTGACGGCGAAACAGCTGCGCCGCCTGGCACAGTCCACCGCCCGCTACCTACTCCGGGCCACCGGTCGCCCGACCCCGTTCGGCCTGTTCGCCGGGATCGCCCCGGTGACCGTGGCCGACACGACACAGGTAGCCTTCACCGACCGACACTGCAGCACGGCCCACGTAGACGCCCAGTGGCTGGCCGACATCACCACACAGCTGGAGACGATCCCCGCACTCCTCGATCGCCTCCCGGTCGTTTTCACCAATCTGGCCATCCGCCGCGGCCACCATCTGCAGGCGCCGCACGGGCCCAACCGAGTAGCGATCCGCCACACCAGCGCCGTCGCCGCAGTGCAGGAAGCGGCAGCATCCCCGCTCCCGCTGCGCACACTGGCAGACAAACTCGGCAGCCTCTTCTCCACCGTCTCGCCCGGCACGGTGCACACGATGCTCACCGAACTGGTCCGCCAGGGTTTTTTGATCACCAGCCTGCGAGCCCCTCTCACCGTCGCCGACCCGCTGGCCCACCTGATCGGCCGCCTGTACGAGGCAGGGGCCGACGCTCTGCCGGAGGCCGTCGGGCTGCTCGACGAGCTGGAGGCCGTCCGCGCCGCGGTCCACCGCCACGACCACGCACCAGCCGGAGAACAGCACCGCATCCGCGCGGACCTGACCGGCCGGATGCGCCGGGTCTCAAAGGCCGGACGCACCCCGGTGGGGGTCGGCCTCCGCCTCGGGTGCGAGGTGCACATTCCCCGCCGCGTCGCCCATGAGGCGGAGCGAGCCGCATCGGCGTTGCTGCGACTGACCCGCGAGCCGACCGGCACGGCCGCCTGGGGCGACTGGTACACCGCCTTTTGCGAACGGTACGGCACCGGCACCCAGGTCCCGGTCACCGAAGCCGTCCACCCGGACGCAGGCCTGGGCTTCCCGGCTGGGTACCCCGGCAGCACCCACCCCCGGCCCCGGCCCGTGTTCACCGCGCGGGACGAGCGGCTGGCCGCACTGGCCTGGCGTGCGATGGCCGACGGCAGCCGCCAGATCACACTCACCGACGAGGAAGTCGACACCCTGGCCGGGGGCCTGCTCGATGAGCAGTACATCCCGCCGCACGTCGAGATCTCCGCCCGCATCCACGCCACCACTGCCAACGCCGTCGACCGGGGCGATTTCACCCTCACCGTCGCCCCCGGCCGGTCGGCCGGGACGTTCACCGCCCGCTTCGCCGACGCCTCTTCCGAGCTCGCCCAGGTCTATGCCACGGTGCCGACCATCACCGACGGGGCTCTGCCCGCGCAGCTGTCCACCCCGCCCGTCTACCCGCACGCGCAGAACATCTGCCGCACTCCCGCCTTCCTCCCGCACGTCATCCCGCTCGGCGAACACCGGGACCCCACCGACGACGCCGAAGTGATCGAACTGGAAGACCTGGCGCTGACCGCCACCCGGGAACGGCTCCACCTGGTCAGCGTCTCCCGCCGCCGTGTGATCGAGCCGCAGACCTTCCACGCACTGGCGATCGAAAAGCAGCTGGTCCCGCTGGCCCGCTTCCTCACCCAGGTCCCGCGCGCCGGCCTGGCCTCTTGGACGGAGTTCGACTGGGGCCCCCACGCCCGGTTACCGTTCCTGCCACGCGTGCACTACCACCGCAGCATCCTCTCCCCGGCCCAGTGGCGGCTCACCACCGACGACCTCGCCACCAGCGGGCCAGAAGACTGGCACCAGACCCTGACCGCCTGGCGAGCGCAATGGCACTGCCCGGCACACGTGGAGCTGCGCGACGACGACCGTCATCTCCGCCTCGACCTCGACGTTCCACTGCACACCGCCCTCATACACACCCACCTGAAGAGGCACGGCACCGCCATCCTGACCGAATCCGCCGACAACGCCGACACGTTGGGATGGATCGACGGACACACCCACGAGATCGCCCTGCCCCTGGTCGCGGCCCGACCGCCCGCACCGGACCCGCTCACCGGCCCGCTGCCGCTGGTGACCAACCAACGACAGGGGAAGACTCCGATGTCGGCGGGCTCGCGCTGGCTGAACGCAAAGATCCCCACCCACCCCGAACAAATGGGCGAGATCATCGCCCACCGCCTCCCGGACCTCCTCGATGTACTGGGGGAGGAGACCGCGTACTGGTTCGTGCGCTACCGCTCCGCCCACGAACCCGACCACCTGCGCCTGCGTATCCGCACCCGAGACGGCAGCGACACCGCGGCGTACGCACAGGCACTCGCACAGTGGTCTGACCAGCTACGAGCCGACCACTGGGCAGGGCCGCTGACGTTGGAGCCATATCGGCCTGAGACCGGCCGCTATGGCACCGGAGCTGCGCTGGAGGCCGCTGAGGCGGTCTTCGCAGCCGACTCGGCCGCCGTGGCCGCCCAGCTACGCCACCTGCCCGCCACCACCATGGACCCCATCGCCTTCACCACCTGGGGCATGACCGACACCGTCCGAGGCTTCCTCGGCCCGGACAAGGCGATGCAGTGGCTGGCGAACCGACACGCGCCGAAAGGGAAGCCGGCCGACCGTGCGACGGCCGACGAGGCGATCCGCCTCGCCCAGCACACCACCCCCGAAGCTCTGCCCAGCCCGGTCGCAGCAGCGTGGCGCGCCCGCACCGCCTCCTTGACGGCGTACGCGGCGGTGCTGCCCGAGGACATGGACACCGACGCGGTCCTGGAGTCGCTGCTGCACATGCACCACAACCGCGCTCGCGGGATCGACCGCGACGGCGAGGCCGTCTGCCGCCGCTTGGCCCGGCAAGCCGCCCTCGCCTGGAAGCACCGCAAGGACGGCGGTGCCCGGTGATCCCGCTGACACCGCCGAACGATCCGCCCCCGGGATGGGCACAGTCCTTATCCACCGGGGCCGCCGGAATCGCCCTCGCCCACATGATCGCCGCCCGCACCAGCACCGGCGACCCGGCGACCGCCCACTCCTGGGCCGCGGCCATGACCCGCGAACCTGTCCTGGCCCACCCTGACACCTGCGGCCTCTTCCACGGCGCCCCCGCCGTCGCCTTCACCCTCCACACCGCCAACCAGCCCGCCTACCAAGGCGCGTTGGACACCCTTGACCGCCATGTCATCCGCCTCACCCATACCCGCCTCGCGGCCGCACACGAGCGCATCGACCGCGGCGAGCTACCCCGGATGAGCGAGTACGACCTGATCAGCGGACTGACCGGCATCGGCGCCTACCTGATGCACCGGCACAGCGACAGCGACCTGCTCAAACAGGTGCTGGCCTACCTGGTGCGGCTGGCCGAGCCGCTCACCAGCAACGGCGAGATGCTGCCGGGCTGGTGGACCTCCGACGGCACCGACGGCCGCCCCTCTGCTGATGGAGGGCACGGCAACCTCGGGATGGCACATGGTGTGAGCGGTCCGCTCGCCCTGGCAGCCACCGCGATGCGGCACGGCATCACCATCCCCGGCCAGATGCACGCGATCAAACTGATGTGCACCTGGCTGGACTCCTGGCGCCGGGGCACCGAGGGCATCCCGTGGTGGCCGGAGACGGTCTCCCGCACCGAACACCGAGCCGGAGCCACCCGCCAGAGAGGGCCGGGGCGGCCCTCATGGTGCTACGGCAACCCCGGCCTGACGAGAGCGCAGCAACTGGCCGCCGTCGCCCTCGGCGACACCGCCCGGCAGCGACACGCCGAGCACGCCCTGGCCGCATGCCTCGCCGACCCCCACCAGCTCGGCCAGCTCACCGACGCCTCCCTGTGCCACGGCTGGGCCGGGCTCCTCCAGACCGCACGCCGGGCAGCAGCCGACGCGCACATCAGCTCGATTGCAGACCGTCTGCCGGACCTGCGGCAGTACCTCGACCACCACCTGGAGGACCGGATACCCGACGACCACGGGCTGCTGGAGGGCACAGCCGGCATCCAGCTGACCCGCGCCACCACCGCGGTCGCCTGGGACACCTGTCTGCTGCTGGCCGGATGACGGCCAGCCGCACCGCACGACCCCGCTCCACTCACTAGCATCTGCTCTCCGCTTGGTCCGGCGGGCACCTCACGGAAGGACACCTCCCCACGCCGATGAACACCACCACCCCCACCTCACCCGAGGCCCTACGCTCAGCCATGGTCGACCAGCTCGCCGCCGAGGGCACCCTCGCCCCCGGACGCGTCGAGCAGGCGATGCGCGAGGTGCCCCGCCACGCGTTCGTGCCCAACGCCAGCCTCGAGGAGGCCTACGACCCGGACCTGGCCGTCATCACCAAGCGCGCCCAGGACGGCGCCGCCCTGTCGTGTGCGTCGGTGCCCTCCGTCGTCGCCATGATGCTCCAGCAGCTCGACATCCGACCCGGCCAGCGCATCCTGGAGATCGGCGCGGGCACCGGCTACAACGCCGCCCTCCTGGCACACCTGACCGGCGACGACGGCCGGGTCACCACCGTCGACATCGACCCGGAAGTCACCGACCAGGCCGCCAAGGCCCTTCAGACCACCGGCTACGGCCACGTCCACGTCGCCACCCGCGACGGAGCCCTCGGAGACCCGGACGACGCCCCCTACGACCGGCTGATCCTCACCGTCGGCGCCTGGGACCTCCCCCCAGCCTGGTGGGATCAGCTGTCGGTCGGCGGACGGCTCGTGGTCCCGCTGCGCTGGCGCGGCCAGACCCGCTCCGTCGCCTTCGTCCGCGAAGCCGACCACCTGCGCTCCCAGGATGTCGAGCTGTGCGGCTTCGTGCCCATGGTCGGCCAGGACGGCGAACACCAGGGCACCATCGACCCCGGCGGCCACGTCACCATGCACTGGGACGCCGACCAGGCCATCACCCCGGCCGCTCTCACAGGCGTCCTCGACCAGCCCAAGACGGAAGTCTGGTCCGGGGCGACGGTCGGTCCGTACGACTCCTTCCACGGCGTCTGGCTCCGCATGACCGCCACCGAACCCGGCACATGCCGCATCGCCGCCGACCCCACCGCCGTACAAACCGGCCTGTGCACGCCCGCCATCCCCACCCGCAGCCCCGCCCTGGTCGAAGGCGACTCGCTGGCCTACTTCACCGTGCGCCGCCTCGAAGCCGCCGAGGGCACCGAGCGCCGCTCAGAACTCGGCGCCACCGGCCACGGCCCCACCGGGCAACAGCTTGCCGACCGGCTGTGCGAACAGATCCGCGCCTGGGAACACGACCGCACCCCCCAGCCCGCCATCACCGCCCATCCCACGGGCACCCCCGATGCCAAACTCCCCCCAGGGCAGGTCATCGACAAGACCGCCGTCCGCCTCGTGATCGCTCTCTGACTCGCCATACGACGGAGGGACGTCACCGTGCGAGCCACGGGCGGGTGGGCTTCCTGCTGTAGATGAACTGGTAGACGAGGGCGAGGGATCGCCCTGTTTCTGCTCGGACTCGGCATCCAGCTCCAGCACCTGTATCAGCAGAACAACAACGGCGACCCCGACGAGCAGCGCCGTACCGCCCTTTTCGTTTTTGAACGCGAAGTAGCTTGCGCCGGCCCCCAGTGCGAGCACGACAATATAAGCGAAGGGTCAAAGGAACCTCCCGGTCATCCAGACCCCACGGCCCGCTCGCCGTGCACCTACCAAGTCCTCAGCGAGCGGGCCCTTCTCATGCCCGATTCTGGCGGATGTCGGTAACACGATGTAGTGACAAAGATGCCTGCTGGCGCTTCCCCGCTTCTCCTTAGGTGTGAGAGACCCCAAGAAACCATCCCGGTTGATCTCAGCGAAAGTCCCCACCCCTCCCATGGATTGGGCACGGCGAGGGCTGCTGTCGATCACGATGGTCTACCAGGGCCCCGCGCCTTGCGGTCCTGCCCTGACCACGGCCTCTACCCCCGGCGTGCTACACCGTGATGCTTCCCTCACATGAAACAGGGCGCTTCGCCTCAGGTCCTGTCGCCCACCCGGGCCTACCACTTCGAAGACCTTGCCCACCCCGTGGCAACGGACGTAAGCATTCACCGGCCTGTCGCATGCGCCGCCCCCTCAGCGTCCAGCGTGCCTGATGCGCTGTTTTCCTCTTCATCCCCGTCACAGTCAGCGTCCACCCAAAGGACCGTCAGGACACGGTCGCCCCAGTTCATCTCAGAGGCAGCAATTGCCGAGGAAGCCTCATTCCCACGGCTCTCATAACACCACCTTGTGATCCTCTTGAGTCTCGCCCACCACTCGTTCCTTTCCAAAGTATGCAGATCACGCCCCAGTCGAACGGCCACGTAGAGCGCTTCGGGAATGTCACCCTGCCACGAACGCCGGTCATCCCGGCGCCTCACTGTTCCGGCCTCGCCGATGGAGGCAACCCACAAGGCGGCTGCGATTTCCCTTCGCGTGCTGGGCGCCCACACCAGACGCCGACCCGGCTCTGGATCAGCGCCCGCGCACTCGGTGCTCTCGGCGGCAGAACACTCCCACAAGTCGTCCGAAGCCCTGCTGCAGGCCTCTTGGGCGGCATACATCAGTGCCTGCCAGCTCCCCGCGCACGCCTCGTCCAGGCCAGCTTCCAACACACGCACCGGCTTCCACTCCGAGGCGCCGCCCTGCTGACGTACCTCAGCACCGATCTGGGCGGCCCGCGCCTGAGCCTCCTCGATCAGCGTCTGAGCTTGCTGGCGTGCCTCGTCGATGACCGCCTGGGCCTGCTGCTGCGCCTCGCTCAGGAGAGCATCGGCTGCGCCGTGAGCCTGCTCGGTGATCTGCTTGGCCTCTGCCTGTGCAGCCACTGTCACTTGACGAGCGGCCGGATGATCCTTGACTGACATCCACGTCTGCACACCCTTGATGGCCTCGGCATCCACAAAAGCGACAGGACGCGACGGGTTTGTCGTGCATGACGCGTCATCTGCACAGATGCCGACGGCGGCCATGTCGGCCAGGCCCTCGCGCGGCTGCCTCATCTCGATCTCTTCAAGGGCCTGCTCCGTGCCGGGGACGCTGTGGTCTGCGGCCACGCGCAGCCACCGCTTCGCAGCGACGTAGTCGCCACGCCTGAGGTACTCGTGTCCCAACGCGTAAGCCTCATGTCCCAGCACCGCGGCATCGGCGTGCGCCCGCAGCCGGGCCCTCTCATCCGAGCTGCGGCTCTTCAGCCGCTGCATGACCGCGGCGAAACCGGCCGACTTCTCGTCCGGGCTCAGTGTGATGTCCTGGTGCAGTTCGGGGTTCACCGGTGCGCCTCCTTCGCTGTCCCGGCGGTCTCGTAGCCGTCCATACGGGATGACTGCCGCAGCTTCCGCAACGCCGTCTTGAGGATCTTCTTCATGTTGTCGATACCGACCCCCAGGACGTCAGCACAGTCCTTCACCGGCAGATCGGCCAGGTACCGCAGCGACAGGGCCTGCACCTCACGTTCGGTCAGCTCGGCCAAGGCCGTGCCGAGATCGACACGCTGGACGACGGCCGCGAGCTCGTCGCGGTGGGTCTCGCGGGCCGCAGCCTTGGCAAGGTCATCAGCCTCAACGGTCAGGACCCGCCCGCTGCGACGAAAATGATCGTTCAGACGACAGCGCGCGATCTGATAGAGCGTCCCCACCGGCTTGGAATGCTCGGGATTCTTCGGCCACCACGTGAAGAACTCCTCGAACACCTGACTGAGGATCTCCCCGCCGTCATCCCGCCCGGCCTTGCGGGCCAGAAAGCTGAAGACCCCCTCGACCTGGGCTTCGTAGAAGGCGGCGAACATTGCCTCGTCGACAACCGGCGCACCGGCGAGCTGCCCGCCGCGCTCGGCCGCGTCGCGACCGATCCCCGCCCCTGAGTCGTCCTGCACGGTCACCGGCGCCGCCTCACAGCGCCCGTACGCCCCCTATCCGTCGGCCCACGCCCAGCGGACGCGGACACAGTGCCCGTGAGCGACCACGTGCCCACCACACCACCGTGATGCACCTGGACCTCCCGGCCGCCGTCGGCGACCTCGGCCACCATCTTGGCCAGCAGTTCCTGCTCGCGCATGCGGCGCTTTTCACGTGCCAGCTGCACGCGCCGCCACTCGCGCGCCCCGACAGCCACCAGCGTGGCCAGGAGGGCGATCACCCCCTCGGGCACCAGCATCTCCTGCACTACCTCCACCGCCCCGTTCCTCGGGCTCCCTTGCCTGTCACCAGGTTCATCGCACGAGCAGCCCATGACGGGTACTGAGACGCCGTTTCAGTTGGTGAGGCGGCGGTAGCCGATCAGAGCTGCGGCTATGCCGACGAAGGCCAGGAAGTGCTCGGCCTTGCGCTCGTAGCGGCGGTGCAGGCGACGGCATCCAGCGAGCCAGGACACTGTCCTTTCAACAACCCAGCGGTGTCGGCCAAGACGCTGCGAGGACTCGATGCCCTTGCGGGCGATGCGATGACGGATGCGCCGCTGGCGAAGCCATCTGCGTAGGTGCTCGTAGTCGTAGCCCTTGTCGGCATGGAGCTTGGCCGGGCGCCGACGACGCGGGCCACGCCGGGAGCGGAAGGGTGGGATTCCACGCACGAGCGGCTTCAGACCGAGGCTGTCGTGCATGTTGGCGCCGGAGATACCCAGCGACAGGGGCAGTCCGTTCCGATCCGTGATGAGGTGGATTTTCGATCCGCTCTTGCCGCGGTCGGTCGGATTCGGTCCCGTCAGTGGCCCCCTTTTGCCGCCCGCACGCTGACCGAGTCGATGGCACACCGCGACCAGTCCAGCTCACCGCGGGCGCCGAGTTCATCGAGGACGACTCGATGGAGCCTGGCCCACACCCTGGCCCGGCTCCACTGGGCGAAGCGCCGGTGAACCGTGGGCCAGGCCGGGCCGAACACCGGCGGCAACTGCCGCCACGTGCAGCCCGAGGTGGCCACGAAGATGATCGCTGCCAGGGTCTCGCGGTCACCAGCCCGTCGCCGGCCCCCGCCCTGCGGGCGCTTCACCTCCGTCGGCGGCACCACCCGCCGGAACAGCATCCATAACTCGTCCGGTACCAACCGCTCAACCAGATCCGTCATGCACGGCTCAACGAACGATCACACCAAAGGAAACGGTGTCTGAAGAGGCCAAGATTTTTTAGGCGGCCGTTCCCCAGGTGGGTACTCCCGCAAGCGCATCAGCTGCAGGGCTCTGCTCAGCCTTGAATGGGGGAGGCGTGCAGGCAATAGCTAGGTCGAGCGCGCCACGCGCGGACACTTGGGCTGGACGTACCCGGCCCGCACAAGAGCTTGCCCCCGCCGCTTTGATTCCCACCGACTGGCTCGACTGACCGGGTCCGATCGCCCCTTGTCGCTCTCTGGAGGAGGGGTGGTACGGCCGGTGCCTAGGACCCGGGGGCCCGTCCGGAATGCGTTGGGCGGATGAATCCTGCCATTCTCCGCTTCTTGGCATGTCCGCTGGACGTCGAGAGCTGGGCGGGACGTTCGCGCTTTCGTTTCGACACCTTCAGTGAGCGACCCCACTGAACGAGGCCCTGGGTGCGGAACGACGCTGGCTTGCCGTGTCTTCGGTTGGAACCGGCCGTCCGAATCCACCGGGTGGAGTGGTCCGCCCTCTTACGTTGACACCAGTGGCGCGCCTCGATAGTTTCGATGCCTCATTAGATATCGAAGTTGGGATCGACGTTAGGGAGGAGTGAAGTGTTGCTGACAACGGGGCAGGCTGCCGATGAGTTGGGCTGCGCGGTTACGACCTTCCGACGCCTCATTCAGGCCGGAGTGCTGCCTGGCTTGTCACGCCGTGGGGTGCGTGTGATGGTTCCTCTGGAGGTAGTGCAAGCTCTCCGGGATCGTGCCGTTGCCCCGCTGGAACGACTCCAAGTCCGGGAAATCGCGGTGCTGCGCGCCGACGTGGCCAAGCCGGTACAGGAAGAGGACCGCCAATGGCTCGGATTCTCTGCGACGCTGCCTCCTAGTGACCTCCTGAAGGCGCTGCAGGGCTGGTGGCGCTGTGATGCGGCGAGTGTTGCCGCTGGAGAAGTCCTCCCTGTGACACTCTCCGGCTACGTCGTCGCGGTGCTGACCCAGCTGACACGCTGGGAGAAGGACAACCGTGGCCGGCACGGATTCCCGCACGCCGTCCTGGCTGGCTACGTCACCGACCTGGTGCGACCGGTGAAGGAACTGACGGCACCCGATGCGGCTGACCGGGAAGTGGCCGACTCTCTGCTGGGCACACACCTGGCCTCCCACTCGGGCGGCACCATCGCCTACGTCACCACACAATCCACGCCCGTATAAATCCACGACCGCCCCGTACTCACCGCAACGCCGGGAAGAGACCGTGATGGACAGCAAAGAATTCACCGCAGCTCTTGGCGAGCTGCGTCGAGTTCGCGACGACATCAAGGCAGTGCGCAAGGAGCTGCAGCGTCTGGAGTCGGACCGGGACAAGCGGATCGTGGCCTTGGGGACGTTTGAGAAGGCTAAGGCCGAACGGATCGCCCCGGCGGCTGGACTGAGCGTCGTCGACGTCGTCGCCCTGGTCCCGCATCTCGGCCCCCAGCAGCCGCCTTCCGCGCAGCCGACGCCAGCCGCCCCCGCTGCCCCGGCGCCGGGCCCTGCCGGCGCTCCTGCCCCGGACCTGCGCCGTCAACAGGGGCCTGCAGCCGCCGACAACGGTGCCGCCCTCGACACGGACCTGCGAGCAGCGGACGACGGCGTGCCGGAGGCTGTGGAAGGCGCGCTGGACCAGCCCGGGCCGGCAGTCGCCGCTTCTGCGCCTGAGCCGCAGGTACGGGAGCTGCCGTCGATCCCGCCCGGGGAACGCGGTGACGCCTGGTGTGCACCGGCGCCGAACCTCGCCTCAAAGCGGCCCACCTTCACTCAGCAACCGCGCCAGATGGCATTCCTCGACACGAACACCGGTGTTCTCGTTCACCGCGACCAGACCGTGCGCCTGGATTTGGGCACCGCCAGCGTGTCCGAGATCCTCACCGCTGTGTACGCCACCGTTCCCGACAGCGTGGAGCGGATCTACATCACCGCCGGCGACCCGTGGCACCGCGACACCGACCGGTACCCCTTCCTGCGTGATGCCGTCGCCGCCTGGCTCAACGCCCCAGTACCCGGCTGGCAGGTGGAGTCCTCACGCGGCAAGGACCGCCTGGCAGGACACCTGGTCCACCCGCGTAACCCGGTGGGCCGCTGGCAGCGCGGCGACCAACACACCGAAATCCGCTCGGTGGGGGAGTGGTTCGACTCCGACGGCGCTGACCCCGCAACTGTGCGGGACGCCTTCGTGATGCTGTGGAGGGCACTGCACCGGCACTGGCCGGATGTGACGTTGATGGGCTCGCCCTCGCAGACCGGCCGCGACCTGTGGTCGCGCACCATCCCGGCGAAGGCTGGGTCGCGGTGGGCCGAGGGCTACCCGGTGATGTCGGAGGAGATCCGCGGACTGCTGCACGCCACCGCCGGACAGGGTCGCACCGAGCTCATCACCCCGCCACGCGTGCCGGACAAACTCCCGCAGCTGGTGGAGTACGACCGCACCTTCGCCTACGCCAAGCACACCTGGGCCTCCGGCGTCGGCGCACCCCGCCGCATCACCGCGGCCGCCTTCGCCGCGATGACCGAAAAAGAGCAGACCAACGCACTCTTCGCCCCCTCACACTGGCAGATCCGGGTCACCGTGCCCGACCGCTGGGACCACGTCGGGATCCTCCCGGCGCCAGCCGCGGGAGACCGGGCCTGGTACTACCCAGCCGAGCCCGGCCAGACCTTCACCACCTGGGCCGGGGGCGCGGAAGTCAACCTCGCCCTGCGCAACCCGATCACCCCCTGGCGGATCGAGATCCTCGACGGCCTGCTCTGGGAATCCAGCACCCCGCTGCGCGACTGGTCGACCAAGCTGAAAGACGCCTGGGCATCCCTCCAGGCCCTCGCAGCCAACCACGGGGATGAGCGACAGCGCACCGCCGCCCACCTCGCCTCGCGGGCGGTACGCAGCATCCTGCTGTATGGCATTGGTGGCTTTGCCCAGCGCCCCAGGATCATTACCCGCTCGGTGCCGGTCGGTCATGAGCACGAGATCCCGGCCGGTGCGCAGATCATCGGCTCCGACGGTGAGACGATCACCTGGCAGCGCAGCGCCGGGTTCTCCCGCGACCCGTACACGCACCCGGAGTGGGCCGCCGGAGTATGGTCCGGTGCCCGGGCTGCGCTGCTGTCGACGAAGATGCGCGAGGACAACGCCTACGTCGGCGCACTGCACCTGCCACCCGACTCCATCGTGGCGTTCCGCACCGACGCCATCTACACCACCCACGACGCGGCCTGGCCGTATCACGGACAGCCGGGCGATTACCTCAAGAAGGGCCACCTGCCCGGGCCGTTCACCGGCCCGCGTACGGAGGAGGAACTGCTGTCGCTGCAAACCCTCGGCCGCGCCCACCTCGCCGAGGAGCAAGAGGCCGGGCTATGAGCAACAGAGTGCAGTGGGGCGGCCAGCGGGAACACCTGGCGGGTGACACCACCGGTGAGCAGATGTCGGCGGACGAAGCCACCGTGCTCTCTCAGCAGGATTGGGGCTGCAACACCGAGGTGACCTGGCACGCAGAATGGCACCGCCATGCATGCGGTGCGACGGGCGATGGCCTGCTCCGCGACGACACCGTCACCTACTCCGATCACGCCTGCCGCAACGACCTCGAGGAGGCGGCGTGACACCACGCAGACGCCAAGCGACCGGCCGCCGTGGCCGTGCTGGTCAGCCACAGCTGAATGAGGCGGCTCGGCTCACCCGGGAGTTGCTGAGCGCCGGTTTCACCAAGCGCGACGTCGGCGAAATCATCGGCCGCAACCCATCCCTGGTCTCCCAGTTCTTCACCAAGGGCAAAGGAGCCTCCTACGAGGAGGCTCTGCGGTACGCAGTCCAGGAACTGCAGGTCGGGACCGCCACCACGGTCGCGGAACTCAAGGCGGTGGCGCAGCCGTACGTTCACCGCCGCCGGACCAAGGCTGGGAAGACGGCCCGGGTGCGCACCAAAGACGTCGTCGCCACTCCGGGCCACTCCACGATGGCCCGCGCCGCCAAGCAGCACATCGCCTCCGGCGCGTCCCGGCTACGGCCGGTGGTGGAGAACACCGCCGCGGCCCAGGGCCGGATCGCGTTCACCGTCCGGGCGAAGAAGAAGTACTTCCTCATCGACTCCGGCCGCTGGGCCGACTCACCGGGCGTGCGCCGCAACGTCGTCCAGCGCAAGGACAGCACCGAAGAGCGCGCGTACGGCAACAGCGCCGGCCCCGGCCTGGGCGAAGCCGGGTTCGACGCACGGGAGTGGAAGGCCCGGGTCGACGCGCACGGCGGCGACGTCGCCGCCGCGGTACGCGCCTGGATGGTGGAGACCGGCCGCCTCGCACCCGGTGCGCAGATCACCCACCTCGAAGTGCGAGGCTGGACACCCACCTGACAGCTCATCGCGGAGCGGTCCCATGCCGCCAGGACTTCAGCCCAGGCGGCACCGGCCACTCCCCGCTCACCGCTATGGTCGGCAACCGCGCGGTCCGTCTACAGATGGTCCAGCACTACAACACGCGGCCATGAGCCGCGACGGGCGTGAGGCCGTTACGCCACCGGTCCTGGCGCGGGGCCCGGGGCTGCCCGACGAGCCGCGTGCGCCGCTGCCGGGAGTTTCCTTGATGCGCGGTTGTGGGGGAAGGCACGGGGTCTGCCGTGGCCTTATCCGTTGGTGTGTCATCTGCTCGATACGGCGGCTATGGCTGGTCGGTTGTGGGATGTGATGCTGGGGCATCGGTCCCGGCGGCGGATCGCTGAGTGCCTGGAGTTGGATGAGGGTGCGTCGCGGCGGTTGGTGGGTTGTTGGGCTTGTTTGCATGACTTGGGGAAGGTTACTCCGCCGTTCCAGAGCATGGTGGGGGACCGGTTCCACTCGGCGTCGGCTCGGGCCACCGCCCGATGGTTTGTGCCCCACCGCAGGTCGGGTCGGTCTCCGAACGAAGCGTGTGCTACTCCGGCGAACAGGCCGGACGGGGTGGGACGCCCGGTCATCCGCAGCAGGTAGCGGGCCACAGAAAGTGCCGCACGGCGGGTCTGCCGCGGCTCCGGGGCATCTGAGGCCCGCAGGTGCTGGACTTGCCGGGCGAGTCCTGGGCTGGCGTAGCTGATCGCCTCGGAGACGGCGGCGGTCGCCCAGACCCGTCGCAGCCATTCCACCTGCTGATAGACCTGGCCGTCAGCGGTGCCGCTCAGGTTCGGCCACGCTGGCAGGGACAGCGAGCCGTGGGGGACCGACCGGATCAACGCCCAGTCCATCGCGCGATAGCCCCTCGCGGCGATATCTGTTGACCTCACGTGGCCTTCCCGGAGTCGTAGTTCGGTGCTGACAGCCGGACGCCACCTGGCGGTGATACCCCGCCAGGAAGCGCCCGGCCGACCGAGGGTCAGACGGCGCTGATGCAGGTCGTCTTCTGGCAAGTGGAACCGCAGTTGTCGTCGGTCATGTTGACCAGACCGGCGGGGTCCGCGATCTCCAGCAGGGTGATGTCGAGGACGAAGCCGTCCGGCTCGTCCGCTGTCTGGGTCAAAGCGAGGTCGCGCGGCGATGTACTGCTCGTCGTCGTTGCCATCTCTGTTCCTCCAGTAGGGAATGGATGTGCTCTTGCCGACCTGGCCCCCGATGGGTGGTGCGTTCAAGGCCAGGAGATGAGAATTAGGACATGCCGCTCGGAGATGCCTCGCCCCCGGGGAGCTGGTCGTCCGGGACGGCCAGCGAGTGGGCTCGGATGACATGGCTGGGAACGCCCCACCATCCGGTATTACGCAGACGTGTCGCCTCATCGTGTTCGGGCAGCCACTCAGCCATGGGACGGTCCTCCTTCCGGTGGTTCGAGGTATCAGTTCACAAGGTCTGACGTTCAGCAGCCGACCTTGGCGATCGCGTTCCGGTCGCTGCCGCGTACTCCTCCGTTAGCTCAACTGACCGAAGTCGTAGCGGCATTGGGGCAGGTCAGCTGCTGCGTCGCAACGTCTAGGCAAGGTGCCTGCCCCTTCCGCTTCCACGCGCCGGACCGGCCGCCCCCGTCAGGTCTCGACGGACAGGTGGTTGAGATTGTCCGAAAGCCAGTCACTGTCGACGTGAGCCGGATGACGTGGTGGTCCGACTCAATGAGCGGTACCTGATCACGTCCATGCCCGAGACCGTGTACACGGGCCGCTTCCCTCTTCGTCAGGTTGATTCGACGGCGGGTAACCGCACATGCAGCAGCGCGCTCTCGACGTCACGCCGTAAGGGGGTCGTGGTGGAGCCGACCGGGCGGAAGCGGTCAATGACGTCGAGGAGCGCCAGCAGGTCGCCCACGGCCGTGGCGAGGCAGGCTGTGTGCCATATCCGGAGCTGGTAGTGGGGATGGTGTACGGCGGTGGCTGTGATGGTCGTGCGCGCGATAAGAGTGGACAACTCCTGGCGCGTGGTGGATGGCGGGAGGGGCCCACGTTGGGCCCGGTCGGCTAGTTGATGAGCTGCCGCGTTGAGCTGGTCGATGACCTGATCCAGTGCGCCAGGCGTTGGTGAGAGTCGTGCGTTCCACCAGGTGCGTGCCTGGCGTACTGCCTCTCGGATCTCGTCTGTGTGAAGGCCCTTCAGGTTCGGGGCTGGTTCGGGAAGGCGGCGCGGGGCTGGGTTGGTTTGCTTCACTGCATCTCGACGCACGGTCAGCCGCCGGTGAGTACCGCGCTCCAGCAAGCCCTCTTCGAGCAGGAGGCGCAGTGCGATGGCCAGCGGCTTCTTTCCCGTGACCAGGATGCGGCACAGTTCCCGTCGGTCCGGCAGTGCTGTGCCGGTACTGAAGGCGCCGCCCGCTGCCAGTTCGCGTAGGTGTTGGGCGAGTTGGCGGGGCCGGTCGTTGAGAGGGTGTGCACCGGGGACTCGGGCGCGACCGTTGGCCTGCTGCTCGATCACGCTTGTGTCCGCAAGGTCAGCCAGGGCCAGATGGACGCTTTGGAGAGGGAGGGCCAGGTCCGCGGCGATCCGGCCAGGTGCCAGGACCGCACCGGGAGGGTAGGTACCTGCCTTGATCCGTTGCTCGATCCGCTGGGCGACATCTGCGACCGGCACGAACGGAGGCAGGGTGTCCGCCAGTGTGCGTAGGAGGTCTCGTGCATTGCCCACGCGTACGATCAGCTTTTCGTACGACGCATCGGTCGGGTTCGGAGGGTGGGTGACCGCCTCGATCAGCCGGGACCATCGGGCCTGGTCCGCTGGTGAACCGGCTGCGGCTTCTCGGCGGCACTCGGCCAGCGGCACCCACGGGTCGGTGTGTCGGTCGATGAGGGCGTGGCCTTCGATGACGGCGGCAGATGAGCTCGCGGACCTTGCGCCGCCGATCCGCCCCAGGCGCAGCAGGTCAGCGCGCAACGCACGACGGGTGCCTGCGGAGTCCGAGGGTGTGGAGCTGGATTCTGCTGTTTGCCTCTGCACCTCGCCGCTCATGCTGCCGCCTTCTCCCCATGTGCGGTGGTCGCCACGCGGCGGGGTGGGACGACCTCCAGATCAGGCCTGATCTCGCCGGTGTCGTCGAAGAGCAGGACACCGTTGCACAGCAGTGTCCAGCCCTGTTCTAAACGGATGGCGATGGGGTGGGCGGCGTCCGCGTCGGTGGCGTCGGCCGCAGGGCACCTTGGGGTGTGCGGGCACATGGGGCTGGTCCTTCCTGCGGGGTGGGGAACGTCGTGCGGTGGTTGGAGATCGGCTGACGAGGGGCTCCGCGGAGACGCTGTACTGCCAATGAAGGAGTCGTCGAGGGAGATGGGCAGGTGCGCCAGGATCTACGTCACTTCGCTGTCTTGGTAGCTCGTCTCCAGTGAGCCGTGGGCGGCCAGGACTCCGTTGAGGCTCGGGTAGTGGTGTGTGCCCATGACGTACTCGGGCATCGGGGGCGTAACACGGAAGGTGTGCACGCCGGTTCACCTGATCCGGGCACCGGTCCCGTGATCCATGGCGCAGGACACGCAGACCGGTGGGCGGGCCGTTGACGGGCGGATGGGGGTTGCAGGGTCAATGGGGCTCCATCCACAGCACACCCAGCTCATTGGTTTCGGCCTCCAGCTCGCACACATGGCACAGCATCTGCTCCATTGCCAGCCGCTGAGGGCGCGGATGAACCCCGGCCGGGCTCGGGTTCGCCCTGCCTACGCGGTGGGCACGGCGGACACAGATGTCTCCTCGATGTGGTCCAGGGGATGGGTTAGGGGATGGCCGTGGCCGGCCGCCACTCGGTGACTGCGGGCGAGGGCGGCCGGGGCACCAGCTCCCAGCGATGGTGGATGGGCAGTGGCGCCGTCCTTTCCGGGGGTGTCCCGGGGCTGCCATAGGGGCGGGTGTATGGCGTCCGCACCGGGACAGAGAGGACCCACGTAGAGAGGCCGCCGGTGCGTCGATTCCGGTCCGCACCGGCGACCGGCTTCAGGGAACGGTGCCTCGAAGGGTTGCCAGCAGACGCTGGGCGGGATCGATATCGATGGTGCCGAGCTGGATGGCAGGCTCTTGATTGCATCGGATGCAGTCCGGGTGGGCGTACAGATCGACAAGAAGGCAACCGGTGACGGCCTTGTACGCGTCGGAGAGCAGGTCACGAACTCGCACCTGGTGGGCCCACCTGGCCGCGCATTCCCTCGCGTCGGCTCCGGCTTCGACTTCGTCCCGTGGGGCGCCGAGCAGGATGGCGAGTCGCGCGGCGGTGGGAACGGAGACCTCTCCGAGCATGATGCGACCGCTGTCCACCTTCAGGTCAGGCACGTCCAGGTCGTGCGCGAGGAACCCCCTTCGCAGTCGCCGGGCAACCTTGAAGGTCTCTCGCATGCCTTTGCGGATCAATCGGGCCAGCTCAACGGCCTCAGCAGAGGTGACGGTACTGAGCCCGATGAGAGGGCCGTGCAGTCCGATCGCGGGACATGGACCGTTGATCCCCGCCTGTTGCAGAGCGGAGCGTAGCTCGTGCGCAGCCATCACGAGAGCCGCTCGGTCATTAGACGGGGGCAGGCTGTTCATGCGGACCTCCGTTGGGCAGGGCAGTGCAGAGGGCTCGCCGTCTGACCGTGAAGCACGCGGACCGGGCTGAGAGCGGACAAGACGCGTGGGGAGGAGCCAGTGCAGGTATCGACGAGGTCCAGGCACGAGACCGGGTGGACGATGAGCCACACAGGGCGCTCGTTACTACCAAGACGTGCGGTGTAGGGGATGTCCTTGTGCAGATTGTGGACGGCGGCGCCCGCGCCTTGGTGGTCGCCGAGCCATGCCCAGACGATGCCGAAGGAGTCGCGATCCAGATTGACGGCGATGTTCCGTACGTTCGTCCTGAGCCAGGTGATCGTGCGGCCGGGGAAGCCCGTCGTTGTGCTCAGTGCCACGGCGTCGCGCTGGCCTGGTTCCGTGTAGATGACCTGGCACCAGTAGCCGCGGGGCATGGTCATACTGACCACCATTCCTCGACCGAGGTGGAGCCAGCTGTGTCTGCTGCCTCGGCTCTCAGCACCTCGAGGACGTCTTCGGTGAGCAGTGCCAGTCGGCGCACGTATCCTCGGGCTGATGCGAAATTAGCGGGCAGGGTGTGAAGGTCAAGCTGGCGAGCTCGGTTCGCGAACACCGTGAGATCCGGACTTTGGACTCTGGCGGCACGCTGGACCAGCATGTTCAGCAACTGGTGCAGGTGGCGGTGGATGCGCGGTGCCAGTCCTTGAACGTCCTCCATGGTGAGCAGGGCGGACTGCAAGCCGATGGCCGTGTCCAGGTCGTCGTCGATTCCCTCGTCGGAGACGAACGACTTGTGCAGAGCGGTGATCAACGCATGGACGGTTGCCGCTGGGACGAGCCGGGCAGGCTCGACGTTTAGATTCCGGCGCTGGCGGCTCGAGATCTCACCCGTGCAGAGGACTGGTACGACGGACTGCGGGAGACTCTCGAGCTCTCCCGCTGCTTGGGAACGGTGACGTTCCATCGTGTCTGTACGCTGCAGGGCGGCTGTCACGATATTCACCTCCTGTTCTGCGCCGGATGCCATTCTTCGGAACCACGGCACTCGTAGACTCGGTGACGCGATGTCAGGCCTCTAGCCATTGAGAAGCTTGTTGGCCGTTCGAGTTCAGCAAGATTCCCCCCTGGCGCCACGAGCGGACAACCTTGATGCATCACTGATCAGTGACTTTGGAAGGCGTCAAGTTACTGATTCGGGCGCTTCACTGTAAAGAGATCGCTGTTTTGAACGCATAGCCGATAGGACGTCACTACCCTTTCTGAGTAAAGAGCCAGCTGAGGGGGAAATCGTGGACGTGAAGCCGCACCGTCCGTCATGCGCCAAGCAGCTAAGGGAGATGGCCTATCGGCGTGGCGAGTCCCCCCGCCAGGTGGCGCAAGCCATCCGGGTTCACTGCTCGGTAACCTCGCTGCGTGCCCAGCGCCTGGCCCGGGGGCTGACCCTGAAGGAAGTCGCTGACGGTCTGAATACCCTGAGCAAGGGGCGTGCAGACGCTCCAAGGGTGGATGGTGATCAGCTTGGGCACTGGGAGACTGGTCGGCACCAACCGCGCCCTGCCACCGTCGGACTGCTCTGCGAGTACTACGGGTGTGGATCCCAGGATTTGGGGTTTGGGCCCGCAGCCGCAGCCGTCCAGGATTCGTCGAGTACTGCTGTTCCTGTTGATCCGCTAGTTGCACCCCCGGTCTCGCCGGGGCCGTTCGTGGCCGGGTCTTTCGAACAGCAAGTGGACGCGGCACGACGGTCGGTGGACCGCACGCTGGCGGTTGGTACTGTCAGTGCGACCCAGCTGGATCTGTTGGATGAGCAGGTGCTCTGGGCACGCGAGCAATATGTCTACACGCCACCTGCGCCGATGATCGCAGTGCTCCTCGGCCACTTGTCGGAGGTAGAGGACCTGGCAGTGAGCCGGCAGCCAGCTGCCGTCCAGGTCCGGCTGTCGGAGTTGACTGCCATGCTCGCCACCTTGATTGCTGATGCCCTGATGAAGCTGGGACAACTGCCCCGATCGCAGTCCTGGTACGCCACGGCGCGCAACGCGGCGGATGACAGCGGCAATACCGAGGTGCGGGCAAGGGTGAGGGCACAGGCCGCGATGCTGCCCTTCTACTATGGTCCGCTGGAGGCAGCGGTCAGTCTGTCCCGGGAGGCTCGGATCATATGCCGCGGTCGGCCCAGCGCCACTGCGGCATTCGCGTCAGCGGCTGAGGCACGCGCCTTGGCGAAGCTGGGTGATGTCGAGGGTGCGGATGCTGCGCTCCGGCACGCCACTGCGGCGTTCGAGCAAAGCAAGGCCGGAGGCTCAACAGAGAACGACGCATTCGCCTTTCCCGAGAGAAGGTTTAGGCTTTACGAGAGTGGGACCCTGACAGCTCTGGGTCGCACAGGCCAGGCACGTCGCGTTCAGGAGGCCGCCCTTCGGCTCTACCCGACCAAGACTGGAATCGACCCTGCACTCCTCGGTTTCGAGGCAGCCATCTGCCTGGCTCACGAGGGCAATCCGGTCGAGGCGTGCCAACTGGCTAGCGTCACGTTCCTGAGAATCTCCCCGGAGCACCGCACTCCGATCGTGGAACAGCGAGCTCGCGAGGTCATCGGGGCCCTTCCCTCCGATACGCAGAGAGGTCGAGCTGCACGACAGCTCCACGAGATCCTTGGCCGCCCTCCTGGACAGAGGTGACAGCACCGCCTCTCATCGGTCAGCCTGGACCCCATGACAGAAGCGGCACCTGCCCCTGGCGGGTTCGATGAGTCCGAGATGCATCAGGTCCTGAAACGAGGCTGCGCGACCATCGGCCTTGACTGCTCCGACGCACGCCTCCTTCGAGGGCACACCAATGCGGTCATCCTTCTCGAAAAGGAACATGTCGTCGCCAAGATCGCGCGAAGGGGATCGCGCGTCGATGACGTAGCGCGCACGGTCAAATTCGTCCGCTGGCTTATGGATACTGGATTCCCCACCGTCCCGCTGCTTCTCCCCGACCAGCCCGTCGTCATTGACCGGCACGCCATTACCTTCTGGTCTTACCTACCCCAGCCTGATCATCCGGTTGCTGCAGCCCAGCTCGCCAAGCCTCTTAGCGCCCTCCACGCAATCACCACGCCACCCGTGGCTCTACCGAATCACGACAACCTCACTACGATCCGACGGTCACTCGCGGCGAGCACCTGCCTTCCCGACGAGGGACTGTCGTTTCTGGTCGAGTATGCCGATCAGCTTGAGGCCGACCTTGGTGCGGTGCAGTTCGAGCTACCAGAGGGGGTGATACAGGGCGATCCGCAGCACCGAAACGCCCTCCACACCGTTGAAGGCGAAGCTGTCCTCTGCGACTGGGATACCGTGGCTGTCGGTCAGCCGGAGTGGGATCTGGTCACCCTGGAGGTTCACTGCCGGCGTTTCGGCCACGGACAAGGGCATTACGCGGCCTTCGCCGAGGCCTACGGCTGGGATGTCACACGCTGGTCGGGGTACTGTACGTTGGCCGCCATCCGTGAGCTGCAGATGGTCACCACCAATGCCCGGAAGGTCAACCATGCTCCAAGCAGCTTGCAGGAGGTTGAGCGACGTGTGAACGGGCTTCGTCGTCAGGACAGGTTCGAGCAGTGGAAGCTCCTCTGATGACAAGTCAGGCTCGCCGCCGAGTGGACCGCTTACGCCGGCGTCACCTCCGGTGGTGCCTGAGACCTCCATCGTGTGCAGCCGCCGCATGATCCTTGTGCCTTGGGACATTGACTCAGATACGAGCGCTACCTTCCATTGGTGCTGCACATCGACGGACTTGGGGCTGGCCGGTGACGCAGGTCGGACGAAGCCGCATCCTGACTCCATCGCCATGGACGTGTAAGAGTGCCTGCTGGTGGTACTTAGCCCGATCTATGCTTTTCCCGATCAGATCGCGCAAGGCGTCGTGCTGCGCAGTCGGATCAGCAGGGAGTTCGAGGCGGGATGTCTGTGCATTGAGGCTGATGCACAGAGCGCGAACTGTCATCGCGCAGTGGTCGTGGTGCGCATTGGGAGGTGGATCGGGGAGCGTAGTCGGCGCCGCCGATGGAAGTCAGGGAGTAGGGGCTCAAGGTCCTCGAGTGTCCATGGTGTGCCCCCGTTATTACGCTTCACTCCGCGCTCGGTCAGGGCTGTCAGTAGCTGCTCGGCAGTCGGCTCTTTGCCCTGGAGGTCGCAGTGCTCGTTCCAGATCTCGAAGCAGGGGAAGGCGGCAATGTAACGGCGCAGGGTGCTGGGACTGACCGCTCCGTTACTTCGTCCCTTTATGCCATGGTCGTAGAGCCATCGGGAGAGCTGGGCGCCCTTCGGCGGCTCGCCATGTTTGTCGCGGTAGGCGCACCAGGCGTCGTAGTAGCGGTCCGCCACGGTCTCTGTGGGTGATGGTAGATCACTGTGTCTCTGTTCGGGTGCGGGCTTCTTCGGTGATTCGGCAGTGTCAGGGCGAGGTCCAGTGGGGGCGTCGTTCGCTTCTTGACTGGGTGCCGAGGGAACGTACGGCTTCTCCGGGGGAGCGGGGGAGTGATCTCCATTTGTCGGGTGACGCACGCGGTTTGTCAGCTCGGTGACGTCACCAGTTTGCCGCAGCTGCCCGAACTGGAACGAAGAGGGGAACGTGCCGTTGTCGTCGAGGTGGTGGCGGAAGTCGCCGTAGAACACCTCGTCCAGCGGGATGTCGTTCGGCGTCTCGGCCAACGGTCGCCCTACCGGTTCGTGCTCGGGGTACGGCTCTGGCTCGCGTTGCTCGGGGACGTGGACGCCCTGGCCGTTCAGCACGCTGTGGCCATCGAGCTGCCGCCCCCGGGCGCCGACTGGCAGCACCACGTCCTCGTTGGCAAGCCTCGGGGCAGGCGCCGCAGACGGAGCTGCGGGACCGGCGCCATCGGCTTTGAGTGTGGGGTGGGTTTCCCGGAAAGCCGGGTCATCACCATCGGCCCGGGTAGCGTCGGCCGCACCCGCCGTCGCCCCCGTGCCCGTGCTCGTGCCGGCCGGAAGCGCGGACGGCAGGACCGCGTTCGTCTCCAGTCCGGCCGCGGCCAGCCCCGCCGGGGCGGTGTCCCTCAGCGGTACCCCGTACCGCGCGAGCCGCAGCGGCATCAGCGACTCGACGGGCGCCTTGCGGCGCCAGGCGCGCCCGTAGCGGGCCCGCAGCCGGGCGCGGTAGACCAGCCGGTCCTGCTCCAGCTTGATGACCTCGTCGTAACTGCGCAGCTCCCACAGCTTCATCCGGCGCCAGAGCCGGAAGGTGGGCACCGGCGCGAGCAGCCAACGGGCGATGCGGACCGACTCCATATGCCGGTCGGCGGTGATGTCGGCGATCCGGCCGACCGCGTGCCGGGCCGCCTCGACGGAGACGACGAAGAGCACCGGGATCACGGCGTGCATCCCGACCCCGAGCGGATCCGGCCAGGCGGCGGCGCCGTTGAAGGCGATCGTGGCGGCGGTCAGCAGCCAGGCCGTCTGGCGCAGCAGGGGAAAGGGGATTCGGATCCAGGTGAGCAGCAGATCCAGGGCGAGCAGCACGACGATCCCGGCGTCGATCCCGATGGGAAAGACGTTGGCGAAGTCGCCGAAGCCCTTGTCATGTGCGAGATCGCGTACGGCCGCGTAGGAGCCGGCGAAGCCGATCGCGGCGATCACCACCGCTCCGGCGACGACCACGGCGATTAAGGCCTTGTGGATCCCAGGTGAGGTTGCAGGCACGTGTCCGTTTCCGTCAGTTGCCACCTGCCGCCGCTGCCTCATCAACATCTGACCTTCTTCCTACACCGCGTTTGTGGACGGAGTGTTGATGAGCAGGAGACTGATCAACTGCTCGGTCTCCGGCTCGAGGTCGAGGTCGAGCGTGCGGATGGCCTGCTGGAGTGTGGTGATGGCGGTGTGGAGTCCGCCGCGGTTACCGGCGGCGTGCTCGATGCGCATCCAGTCGCGGTAGAGGAGTTCGGCGGTGGGCTCGACGTCGATTCCCACGGCGATGGCGCGGCGGGCTGCCTCGAGGTCGAGCTCTCCATGAGTGGGGTCGGATCGGTAGGTGGCCAGAGTGTGAGCGACATCGATGATCCGGCTGATCATCTCCTGCTGTAGCGGTGCCGCCCAGGGAAGGTCCCGGCCGCCGAGGGGGCGACCGCGCACCAGGCTCAGAGCTTGCTCCAGGTAGCCTGCCGCGGTGGTGGGTGATGCTGCGGTCAGGCCTCTCTCGGCGAGTTGCTGGAAGATGGTCCAGTCACAGCGAACGGCGGGGGCCAGGCGGTAGCTGTCCGTTCCGCGGGTGCGGCGGGGGACGTAGGGGTTGCCGTCGGCGTCGACCCCCAACTTGTTGCGCAGCCCGTACATGCGGGAATTGAGGGTGCTGGTAGACCAGGGGTTGGCCGGGTCCATGGCTTCGCAGATTCCCGCGGTGTCCCGGTGGGGCCGGAAGTAGAGCAGCACGGCGAGCTCGGTGAGCTTGGGGCCGTGCCCGGAGGCCCCGACGCCGGTTACTTCGAGGGGACCCAGGACCCGGACTTCCGGAGCGTGTAGATCGCGCGCTGTCGGTACCTCCGGCGCGTCATCCGTGGGAGAGCCCGGAGCGGGGGAGTCCCCGGCGTTCCGGTCCGTCGAACTGCCGGGATCCGCGGCGGCGTCGGTGAGCTCGGGCTTAGCGGCCTCGACGTCGGTTCGCTCAGCAGCGGGGCATTCGACCGGGTCGGCGATGTCATCGCTGTCCTGCGGGAGACGGGGGGAAGGCGCGGAGGGGGAGAGGAGCCGTAGCCCCGCTGGGTCGCTGGCGGCTCCGATCAGGGCGGGGAAAGGTCCTTCCGGTGCCTGCTCGTCGTTTCCCGGACCTGCGTCCTCTAGAGCCTCGCCTCCTTGGGCGGGGATGGGGCGGGGCGTGGGCGGCTCCGGCGGTACCTTCTCCCATGCGCCGTCCGCGGGCCGTGACGGCTGCTCGGTGACTTCGAGGGTGGCCACCAGCTGTTCGTAGGCCGTGCTGGAGACGGACTGGACCTGAATCCGCGCGCCGAGCACCTCCAGTTCCTGTGCCTCCTCATCGGTTCCCGCGTTGAGCTGTTCGGCGTTGGGGAAGAGATGGCCGATGCCGCTCTCGGGCAGGACAGCGGCGACCTTCAGGCCCCGGGCCTTGTCGAGGGCGTCGGCCAACTGCCACGCCTCCTCTTCGCTGATGCGGCTGGCGCAGATCAGCATCCACGGCAGCTGGGCGCCGAGCTCGGGGTCCTGGTGCGCTTCCAAAAGCCGCTCGCCCAGGTCGCGGATCGCCGCGGCGGCGTGGGGGAGGTGCCGGGCCCTGCTGGTGGGCAGCAGGCGGGGCAGCTCACGTCCGAAGCCGATCAGAAGGATGTCGGCCTGGTCCGCCCACGGGCTCATGCCGGTTTCCAGCGCGATCGCCGTACACACCGCGTCCACCTGCGGCTGATCGCCTTGGATGAGCAGGGTCGAAAGCTGGGGCAGGTTGGCCAGGTACAGCGTGCCCTCGGCATCGGTGCCGAGTGTGGCCAGCCCCGGGTAGGGGGCCTGAACCTGCCGGGCCCGCTCCGGCTCCAGCAGTTCGGCCTGTGCGTCCAGCGCCCACCAGTCGCCAGTCCCGGCGGCGAACGGCGGCATCGGCTCCCCGGGGGTGTCGGGGAGAAGTTCGACCGTTCTCGCGGTGACCCGGGCGCCGCGCACCACGGGAAGTGTGGACTCTGCTTGGGCGGCCTGGTGGGCCAGTGTGCGCAGCGCGGTATCGAGGAGTTCGGCGCTGGCGGGTGCGGCGCTGGCGGTCAGCGTCTGCTCCAGCCGGCTGGACTCCTCGGGCATGGCGATGGTCTCGCCGGGCTTGCGTCGCCGCTGCTGGATGAGCCTCCGCAGGCCGATGCCGCCGACCAGGACGGCGGCCAGCAGGGCACCAACCCCCGCGGTGGTGCGCACGGAGACACCCTCGGAATGTGCGGCGGGCTCGGGCGTGGACCGATGCGAAGTGTCGGTGTGCTGCTGTGTGGGGGCCGGGGTGGCGGGTGGTCGTGTCGTCTCCTCGCCGCGACGGCCGTCCTTGCTGCCGGGGGTGTGCTCCCTGCTCCGGTCGTGGTGATGCCGCGGGTTCTGGGGGCGGGGGCTGGCGTCCGGCCGGCGGGTGTCGTGGTCCGGCTTGCGGGGGCTGGGGGAGGTGCTGTCGTGGTTGTTCTCGTGGTCACCGGACTGGCGCCGCTCGGTATCCGTCCCTGGGCGGGTGTCGCGGTCGTGCGGGGCGGTGGGGGAGGGTAGGAGGAGTTGCTGTCCGGGGTGGATCTGGTCCGGGTCGGTGAGGGGGCGGCCGTCAGGCCCGGCGTGGCCCTTGTTCCGGTCAAAGATCTCGTCGTAGCGCTCGGGGTCCCCGAGTTGCTCCTCGGCGATCGTGGAGAGTGTGTCGCCGGGCGCGACGGTGACCGTGCGTCCAGAGCCGCCCTGATGAGGGTCGCCGGAGCCGGAGCCTGGGCTGCCGGGCATGAGGAGTTTCCAGCCGGGCTGGATGAAGGAGTCGGCGTCGAAGCGGCTGCCATCAGTCATCGTGCGGCCTTGGTTCAGGGCGGCGATCTCCTTCCACCGTTCGCCGTCGCCGAGTTGCTTCTCCGCGATGCTCCACAGGCTCTCGGCCGGACGGGTGTCCTGCACGGTGTAGGTGTGCTGCCCTTTGCCGCGTTCCGTGGTGGCGGTGGGGGAGGGGGCTTGGTCGTGGTGGGTCTTGGCGGTGCCGGGGGTGGACTCGGCGGTGGGGGCTGCGGCCGCCGGGCTGGGTGTGGCCAGTGCGGTGCCGGTGGGCAGCAGGACGAGGACGCTGCTGATCAGGGCAGCAGCGGCGTGGCGGCTGACGTTGATCCGGCGGGAGGGCCGCGGTGCGCGTCCGCGGAGCTGGGCTGGGATCTCGGCGAGCACGCAGAAGGTGAAGTGGGCCCAGGCGATCCAGGCGATGGCGACCAGGGCCAGGAGGAAGGCTCCGCCGGTGTCCTGGCGGTCCAGCAGGTGCGTGAGGTCGTCGTGGCCGCTGTGCCATAGGGCTGTGGTGACCACTGCAAGGAGAACAGGGAGCCCGGCGATGGTGGCGGCCAGGAGCAGGAGGGCGGCCAGGCCGCGCAGTACTGCGTGGCGGGGTTTCGTGGGCAGTGGGGGAGGGGGCATTACGGGCCTTCCTCGGGAGCGTCGACACCGTAGAGAAGGGTGGCCTTTCCATGGCCGGTCACGGCGAGGGTGTCGACGCCGGCGGCGGCCAGGAACTTGGTGCGGTAGGTGGTGTGGGTGGTCACGGTCAAGGACTTGCCATCGGGGGAGACCCGCACGATGCCGTGGGTGCCGGTGGCGCGCAGATAGGAGCGTGCTGCTGCTTGAGCGGCTTGCGGGTCGGCGACGATGGCGTGGCCGGGGATGGCCTGGCCGGGGTCGATCGCCTGCCCGCCGGCTCGGGCGGCCTCGGTGGCCAGGGCATCGGCGCGCTCCACTGCCCGAGCTTTGCCGCCGCCGTCGACGGCGATACCGATGATGGCCAGAAGCGGCAGGACACAGATGGCCAGGTAGACGGCGACCCCGCCCCGGTCGCCAGTGGGACAGCGGGAGCGGCAGAACGCGGCCACGCTTCGGTTCAGGCGCATCTAGTGTCCTTCGCGTTGCCGGTACTGGTCGATGACCGAGGTGAAGGTCGAGGTCAGCGTGCGGGACCCCGGGGCGGGTAGCAGCAGGTCGGTGAGGTCGACCGTGCACCGCACGGTCACGGTGACCGAACTGGCCTGCCCCAGCGGAGCGTTGAGGCCGCTGGTGTCCACGCTGGTACTCGCGCAGCTGAGACCCTGGTCGCGCAAGGATTCCCGCGCAGCCGCGGTAGCCGCTTGTTGGGCGGTGGTTGACGTTCGCGCGATGGAGGCTTCCCGCGCGGCATCTTCAGCGGCGGCGTCGATCTTCGAGCCCGACATCGCCAGACGGCCTCCCGCGAGAGCCAGACACACCAGCATGATTAACAGGGGGGTGATGATGGCGGCCTGCACCGCCTCACTGCCCCGGTCCTCGCGCATGCGCTTCCGGAGAGTACGCAACCGCCTCATCCCCCCGGCGTGGTGAAGCGCTCCACAGCGCCGGACGCGGACTGGGTGACCGGCAGGTCGGGCACGAATGGCAGCAGCGACGGTGCCGCGCCACTGACCTGGATGCGTATCCGCTCTCCCGTGCTCCCGGCCGAGGACACCGTGGCCCGGCGCAGGCTGTCGCCGGCCGTGCGGTCCAGCACCTCGCGGGCGCGGTTCGCTCCCGTGCCAGGCCCGGCCTGATAGGTGCGGCCCGCGGCAATACCTTCCCGGGCGGCGGCCAGGGCGATCTGGCGGGCGTAGTACCACATGCTCGCCTGCACGACCACGATCGTGAGCAGTATGACGAACGGGAAAATGATCGCCATCTGCACCGACGCGTCGCCTCGGTCACTGGCCAGGCGCCTTCTCCACCTCTGCTGGGCGGTCGATGTGACAGACGGCATCAGATGCCCGAGAGCTTGCCGTTGTACTTCGCCACCACGGCGGCGATGGTCCCGGCGATGGCGATGGCGCCGCCGATGGCCGCCACCCAGATGATGATGGTCGTGATGCTGATGTCGCCCCGGTCGGGACGGCGCCGGACCTCCTTCAGCCCCCGACTCAGAGCGGCGGCCAGCACAACAGCGGTCTTCGCGGCGAAGTAACGCATGACAGGGGTTTCCCCTCTTTGGTGATCGGGAGTTAGGTCTCGAGGATCCGGAGAACAGCTGGGAAGGCGATCAGCAGCATGACCAGCACCGCGAGCAGGGCACCGGGGGCGGTCATCCGCTCGCTGTTGGCGTTCGCCTCAGCTGCCTGAGCCTCGAGGAGTTCGGTGCGCAGGCTCTGGGCGCGGGCCCGCAAGCTGGTGTAGACGGCGGCTCCGTCATGGGCCGAGCGGCGCATGATCTCGGCGATGTCTTCCAAGGCGGGCAGATCGTGCTCCCGGTGGAGTTCCTCCAGCGCCTCCCACGGGGGAATGCGGTCAACACGAGCCCGCAGCAGGGCGGTCTGAAGGAGCTGGAACGGCCACCCTTTGCCGACGGCGGCCGCCCGCTCCATGGCCTCGGTGGGCCCGGAACCACCGGAGCGCTTGAGCGCCACCAGGTCCAAGTAGGCGGTGAGCGCGTGGGCGAACTCTTCCCGGGCCCGCTTGGCCTGGTCGCGTACAGACAGGTCCGGCATGATCCACAGCAGCGTTGCGACGGCGAGCCCGGCCACGGCCGGCACGTAGAACGGCATGCCGACGCCCAGCAGCAGCCACGGTGTGGCGGCAACCGCCGGGGCCAGCAGCCCCAGGGCTGCCAAGGCAACTTTGGTCAGCACAAACCGCTCGGGGGTCTGCTGAAGCAGGGCGAGGTTCTGGGTCGGAATCCGCACCCCGGGCAGGTCGCCGAAGCGGTCGACCAGCCAGCGGCCCCAGACCGCGTCCCGGTCTCGCGGCGCCTCACTCTGCTGGGCACCGCCGGGAGGCGTGCGCTGAAGGGCTGCCGCCAACGACGGTTGCGGACGCAGCAGTTCCCGCACCAGCAGGGCAAACCCCGCCCCGGTGGTGCATCCGGACAGAACAGCAAGGCTGGTACTCATGAAGTCTCCCGTCCGACGGCCGTCGCCGGGTCGACCGTGCTGCGGACACGGCTGCGCGGATCGGGGGCCAGAAAGCGGGGGATGGGCCGGTACTCGGCCAGCGACCGCATCCACGTCAGCACGGCGATGAAACCTGCGGACACCGCGGCCAGGACCAGCTCGCCGAGCAGCGTGCCGTACGGCGCCGTGTAGCTGGGCACCAGAAAGCCCAAGCCCACCAGGCTCAGGGTGATGAACACCATCCAGCGCACCGTCTGCCGTGACTTGGCTCGGTCCGCTTCGCTCTTGCGGCGCTTGCCGACCTCCTCACGGATGGTCTCGGCCAGGTCCTCCAGCGACTGCGCCAGCCCCGGACCACGGTCGGCGATGGACAGAATGAGAGCGGCTACCAGCTTGTCTGCCGTGATATCGCCCAGCTCGTCGGCGAACTCGCGCAGGGCGTCCTCGGGGTTCCAGCCGAGCTGGAGCCGGTCCGCCAAGGCCTCCACTGGTTCCTCCAGCGAGGCCGGAGCGCCCTTCCGGCTCGCGGTCAGGGCCTGTTGCAGTCCCCGCCCGACCCTCAGACCATCTGCCACCTGGCGCGCCCAGTGGCTCAGAGCCTCCATCTGGATGATCCGGGCCTGGGAGGACTTGGTCGGCGACAGCAGCCAGGGCAACCCCACGACGGTGAGTGCCACCAGGCCCCCGGCCACGAATACCCCGGTCACTAGCCACACCGCCAGGCCGAGCGTGATCCCGGCCATCAGACGGGCCTGTCGCTTCATCCGCAGCTCCAGCGGGTCGGGCTGGCCCGCCTTCCGGGCCCTGAACTGGGCCAGTAGACTCGGCCGCGCAGGGCCGGTGGTGCCCACCACCCCCAGTGCCAGGGCCACCACACCTCCGGCGACGGCCATCCCGCACGCCATCATGATCAATTTCGTCATGCCGTGGCCACCTTCAGCGACAGCGGCTGCCCAGCCCAGCTGTCGTATGCGCCGTTCAGCAGGTGGTCCTGGAACCCGACGCGGCGGAGGTCTGCGAGGCAGGACGGGGGCATCCTCGGCACGGCCCTGACCTCGCCGAACTCCTCACCCGGGGTGAAGATCGCGTTGGTAGCGGGGCGGCCGTACTCACCGACGCCGGTGACCTCCAGGACATGGGAGACGAACCGGTGACGCTGCCCGCCGATCTTCGACTCATCCAGCATCCGTACGAACACGATGAAGTCCAGCCCGTTGGCCGCCTGCCGGTACGCCAGTTGCTCGGACATGTTGCCCTGCGCCAGCAGATACAGCTCAGCGATTCGGTCGAAGACCACCCCGGGATCGGAGGCATGTAGGGTGCACAGATTCCCGCCCTGCCCGTTGGTCATCGCCTGAAGCATCGCCACGATCTCCGGGCCCCGGACCTCGCCGACCACGATCCGCGACAGCGACATCCTCAGCGCCCGGTACATCAGGTCCATCAGCGTGATCTCGCCGATCAGCCGCCCATCCGGGCCGCGCTCACCATTGGACTCCCGCGCCTCCATCGGCACGACCTGGCGGTGAAACCCGTTCTTGTGGGCATACAGTTCGAACTCGGTCTCGATGGTCGCGAACCGTTCGTCCGGGCCGATCTCCTTGAGCATTGCCCGCATCAGCGACGTCTTACCGGCTGCCTGCGGGCCCGCGATCAGCACATTCTTCTCCGCCTTCACGCACGCAGACAAGAACGCCGACAGCGTGGGGCTGACCATGCCCAGACGCATCATCTCCTCGAGATCGGCATCCTGGACCCTGTGCCGACGGATGGTCACATAGGTCCGCGGACTCACCTCGGTGACAGCCTGCAACCGCGATCCGTCCGCGAGTCGCAGCGCCAGCATCGGGCTGGCCGTGGTCAAGGTGCGTTCGCTCTGGCCGCCGTCACCGCTGGCCAGGCGCCGAAGCAATTCCCGAAGTTCCTCCTCAGAGTCGGCCACCCGCTCAGCCCGGACCCGCTGTCCACCGGCCAAGTCCAGCCAGACCTCGTCATGCCCGTTGATGAACACGTTCTCGACCTGGGGGTTGTCCAGGTGCTGCTGGAGACGGCCGGCCCGGAAGAGCTCGTCGAACACCGCCCGGCGCAGCGCCGCGTCCTCAGCCGCTGTAGGACTCACTCCGCGCTCGGCCGCGGCGGCGTCCGACCACTCCGCCACCGCCTCGTTGATCCAGTTTCGGGCACGCTGCTCCACGGTGTCCACGCCCACCATCGGCGAGGCCTTCCGGAAGTCGGTCACCTGCCGGGCCACGCGGTCTTTGACCAGTGCGACAGCATCCCGATCCACCACCAGCGACGGCACCGCCGCTCCGAGTACCTGGTGCTGTCCCGCGCTCCCCGCCGCAACACCCGGGCTCCGCAGGGTGCCTGCGGAGACCGGAGTGTCAGCGGTCGACGGCGGCGGCATCCGAACCGTCGGGTCTGGGTGCAAGGGCTTACCACGCACTCGTCCTCACCTCCCTGCCCCCGGCAACCGACCCACCGCGGGGAGCCAGGCGAGCACGCCGCAACGCGGCCCGCTGCCGCAACGGCGTGGTCGCCCCATGCACAGCCCGCATCAACTCACTCCGGGCGAAGCGCGCAGGCTGCTCCGCGCCGTCCGACAACACCCGGGCCTGCGACGGCCGGTAGGGCAGCGTGCCAAGGACAGGCGTCTTCAGCAGCTTCTGCACTTCCCCGGCCGAATACGGGCCCTCGTCCACCAACAGCAGGCCGACCTCACCGACCCGGCCCCGAAGCGCCTCGAGGCGCACCTGCACCGACTGAACTGCGCGCATCGTCGATCGAGCCACTATCACCAGCAGGTCGGCCCGTTGAGCCAGGGCCGCCGAAGGGCCGAACGCCCCACCCCGGCCCAGGTCTATGAGCACGTCATGCGGATACTCAGGGTGCCGCTCGATCCCCGCGAACAGGTCAGCCAGCTGATCCCAGGCCGGAGCCAGAGCTGCCGCTTGCGCAGGGTCAGTGAGCCCGGGCAGCACCACTCGACGATGACCCTCCGGCTGCGCGGTCCGGTCGTCACCGGAAATGTCCACCAGCTGCCGCCAGAAGGCCTCGGGCAGTTCCCCCTTGCGGGCGGCCACGGAGAGGTTCTTCAGCCCGTACTGGTCTCCGAGCGAGCCCTGAAGCAGCCCGTACAGCACCGATCCGCCGTCCGGATCGCACTCGGCCAGCACCACCCGGCGCCCTGGATCCAGGGGCCAGGACAGCAGCAGCGCCAGCGCCGTCGTCGTCACACCTGGCGAGCCCGCACAGCCCGCCAAAGCGATCACCGGCATCACGCACCGCCCTGCGCATCGATCAGCAGCCGGATCTTCCCCGTGGACACCCATGCCGCCAGCAGGGGAGTCTCGGTGCGATCCGCCGCGACGTCGACGACCACCGATCCGGTTCCAGGCGTGGGGTCGCCGACCCTCACCACGCGAGCTGAGATCGGCTCGGCCTGGGCCTTGCTCGCCTCCTCGTCCTCACCGGGCACCTGGACGATCTGGACTTTCTGCCCCGGCGCCAGGGAACTCGCGGGCACCTGCTCCGGCTTCAACCCCACCGGAACAACCTGCTCACCGGGCCTCACCAGGGAACCGCTGGTCACCTGCCCGCTGGACAGCAGCGAGCCGGGTTTGAGCTCCACAGCAGCCCGCTTGCCCACCACATCGGACCGGTCCGCCACCTTCACCGCCGGATCCAGCGCGACCGACGCCTCGCCCAGATCCCGGTCAGTGATCACCTGGCCCACCGGCACAGCCCGGACCACGGTCACCACCTCGGTACGGTGTCCGCTCTCCATCAGCAGCACCGCCCCACCGGCGCCCCCGCCGGTGATCAGCACCACGGCCAAGGCGATCAGCCCTGGTCTCCTCCGCCGGGCCGAGACCCGCGGAGGAGTCACCGGCCCCGCCACCGGCGCCGGAACTCCGGCGCCTGGCGCGCTACGGTCCTTGGTCTTGCTCACTACTTCGTCCTTTCTCCACCGGGGTCAGCCGAGAGCCTGAAGCTCGCCGACCGACACCTCCACCTGGGACTCCCGGACTTCCGTGAGCTCCCCTGACTGACCGCCGCCGGTCCACTTCACCGTCCACGTTGACGTCGCGTTCACCTTGAACTCCTTGCCGGACTCCGTCGCGGAGGTCTGCGCGTAGGTGTGGCCGCAGTCTGGCGAGGTCCGCTTCCCGTACGCCTTCTGGTACGGCGTGCCTGCTCCGGTGCAGGTCACCGTGGACCCATCGCCCATTGCCCACTTGATCTTCGAGACCTTGGCCGTGGCTGTCACCGTCACCGCCCCCGCCGATGCCGTGGCCGAGTTCGGCCCGTAGGTGGTCGCCGACTTGCCGACGTGCATCCACACCGGAACACCCACCGCCCACCGGCCCGTCGCACTCGGGCTGACGATGTCCGGCCCCTTCAGCTGCATCTTGTCGACGGCCTGCTGCGCCAGCTGGGCGGGATCCGGTCCCGTCGCTGCGGGAGGTGTGGCAGACCAGAACGTTTGGAGGGGTAGCGGAACACCGAGGGTGGATGCGGCGGTGGACGCGTCGAAGATGCAGGAACGCGTGTAGATGGCGCCGTCACCTGGCTTGTGACCCTTCCAGACCGCGCTGCCGGCTGGTGGCTGCGGATTGAGTCGACTCACCGTGCAGGACCGGACCTTCGGCTTTCCGCCCTTGCTCCCCTTCGGGGCAGGCTTGTGCCGAGCTTCCGATCCGTTGGAGGCGGGCGATCCAGGATCCGTTGCGCAGACACTCACCCAGGAGTCCGTGCCCCCGCACAACCCGTTTCCGTCTGCATGCGCTGTCGCGGGCAGCGCGGCACCGAAGACGGCGCCGCCGGCGACCGCCAGCGCCAGTCGCTTCAGCAGGTGCGGGGTTTTGACGTGACTTTCAAAATCATCCACTGCTTCCCCCACTTCTCAGCATTTATCGTGGTTGCGTAGCGCTTGAGCTGCCCCTTAGGGGAGGGCACGGTCTTCCCGGTCTTCCGGTCGACACGTGTCCACTTCGAGACGTCGAGACAGTCGGCGATCGTTGCTCGAGGCACCTTCCGGTCCATGTCGAGACCGGAGACCTTGGCGTCGTTGACCGGCGCTCCCTTGGCCACGACGCCGGCCTTCTTCAGGCTCATCACGTCGCTCTTTGCCCTGGCCAGAGCGTCGGCGCTGGCGTATTCGTCGAGGTCGGTGCCCTCGACGGTCACCTTCGAATAGGCCTTGACTTGTTCGTCCCAGTAGTGCCGGTAGGCGGTGAGTACGTCGCGCTTATCAGGAGCCTGTGGGTCAGAGCTGGCCGTGGTCTGCGAGGACTGTGGCGACGAAGCGGCCGGTTTCGAAGGGTGCTTGGACTCCTCCGACTTCCCGTCACCGCCAGAGCACGAGGAGACAGACAGTGCCACGCCGACCGCAACCGCCCAATACCGTGTGACCTGGTCCCTCCTGCCGCGACGGAGTGCGGATCGAGCGGATGAAGATGGCGGTGTCACAGAACCCCCTCATTGAGTGCTGACGACGCGATCCGGAAGCCATCCGGGCCGCTGGCAATGGAATTGATCAGGTGCAAACCGGTGGAGATCGCGTTCTTATGCACCGTCAAAGCGGCTTGTAGGCGAGAGCGGCGTGAATGCAGGAGTCGGCTTCCAGCCCTGTCTCGGTGTCGTCGGGTCTCCACCGGTTGGTGGCCACGATGCCGGGCTCCAGGACCTCCAGGCCCGCCCCGTCCAGAAATCCGGCGATGGTCGCCTTGCTCCGTGGAGTGACGATCACCCCGCCCTCGCCATACATCCGCGTCAGGTTGTAGACCGGGCGCCGGTCGTCGTCGTAGTCGTAGGTGCCCTGGCTGAAGGCCACGTAGCTGCCCGAGGGCAGCGCGGCGACCAACCGCTTGATGATGCCCGCCGGATCGGCATCGTCCTGCACGAAGAGGAACACCGAGGCCAGCAGCAGGGCGACGGGCTCCTCAAAGTTGATGATCCTGCGTACCTCGGGGGAGCCCAGGATGGAATCCGGGTCGCGGACATCAGCGGTGACGTGGGCGACCCGGTCGTCGTGGTGCAGGGAGGCCGCCAGGTTCGCGCTGATCACCGCGTCCCGGTCGACGTAGGCGACCCGGCAGTCAGGAGAGATCTCCTGCGCGACCTGATGCACATTGGGCTCGTGAGAAAGCCCCGAGCCGACGTCGAGGACCTGGCGCAGCCCGTACTGGCCGACCAGGGTCCGCACCGCTCGTATCAGGAAGCTGCGCTGGTTGCGGGCGATCAGCTCGACGTTGGGCACCTGCGCCCGGATCCGCTGGGCCAACTGCATGTCTCCCGGCCAGCTGTCCTTCTCTCCCCGCTTGCTCAGAAATCCGGCGTAGAGCCGCGCGCCGTGCGCGTGGAGGGCATCATCAGAGGTCATGCTGATCTTCTCCAGTCTTCATGAATCCCCTCCAGTAACCGGCGTGTCGGCTCCCCGCGGGGCGTGGCCTGTCCTGCTGTCTGGTCCAGGACCTCGGTGTAGGCCGCCACCGCCGCTGGTTTGTCCACGAAGACCAGGCCCTCCAGTTGCTCCGCGCACACGATGTCGGGCAGCTCCTTCGGCCGAAGCCGGTAGACGCAGCACGCGCCGGCACGGGCTGCTGGCGCGGGACCGGCAGAGAAGGGAACGACCTGGATAGTGATGTGCGGTCGGGAGGCCATGGTCAGCAGGTGGGCGAGCTGGCCCGTCATGACCTTGCAATCCCCGACCTCCCACCGCAGTGCCGATTCGTCGAGCACTGCCCACAACATGGGGCTGCCGTCGCTGTCCAGCAGCGCCTGGCGTCGTTCGAGGAGTTCGATCCAGCGGTCGGGCTCCGGTCGCGGGGCGATCGCACGGGCGTACTCCGCTGTCTGCAACAGCGCGGGCACCTCCCATGGCGCGTACGCCCGGATCCGGGCCGCTCCGCTCTCCAGGGTGAGGCAGTTGGTCATCGGCCCGTCCAGCAGATCGCTGTAGGGCTCCCACCAGTTCTTCAGCGCCGCCCGCTCGGCCAGCGCCACCAGGGCGCGGACCTCAGCCTCGTCAGCTCCGTAGTAGGAGAGAAGGGCTCGAAGGTCCGAGATGCGCAGCCGGTGCTCCGCACGCTCCATGCGCCGCACGGTGGTGTGATGCAGTCCAAGCTCGCCGGCCGCCTGGGTGAAGCTGCGTCCGGCCCGCTCCCGCAGAGTCTGGAGGTGCCGGGCGAGCACCTTGCGCAGAATCGCCGGACTGTCCTCGAACACGCCGCTCCCGTCCCGTGCCAGCCAACCGCGCCCGCGGCGACACCATGGTTTTGCGAATCGCAAAACGCGCTTCGGACTTCCGATGCTAGTACTCGAACCACTACACAGCGCAAGCGACATACCGACACACGGCTTGCGCTGTACCGCAACTTGCCCACTGGCAAGGGCATTTGACTGGAAATGCTTCGCTTTGTGAGGAAGTGGCTACAGGTCTGTCCACGCACAGCGCCCTGCGGGGGCCTCCAGCGAACGCCATGCTTCCGGGAGGCCGCCGAGCGGAGTCCAGACCGGCGCGCGGGGACCGCGCTCCTCAAGTTCGGACAGCACCGCCGCTCCGAGGGGCACCTTCGCGGCCATACGGGCGACCAGCGGATGCTCGGCCACCATGGCCTGAAGGTCCTCGATGCGGTGCTGGTAGGTCACCGGGCTGGCATTGGTCAAGACGAACAGCACGCGCGGAAAGACCGGGTACCAGCGCTGCCACCCAGGGGCTGCCGTCTGCTGGGCTGCCGCCGAGCGGCGCCCGAGGACCGGCACATGGGTGTGAGCGTAGAAGCGGGCGTACCGGATGAGCTTGCTCGCGAGCGTGCCACTGCTCGTCGTCGCCCGATCGACCTCGATGAACGCGCGCAGCTGCGCGCGATTACCTTCAAGCGAGGCTGCGCTGTAGTGCAACAGGGCGTCGGCCTGGAGGAGTTCGCCATCAGTCAGGTTGTGGGTGGTCTCGGGAATCCAATCCCAGGGCCCGTGCTCATCCCCGTGCCGGCGTGCATCGCGGACGAAGGCCAGATGGGTATCGACCACCGCGCGGGCGTGAGCGGCAGTCAGCGACGCGACAGTCCTGCCCGTGATCGGGTACTGGGCTCGCCTGCGGACCTCCGGCCACGACTCCGTAGCCCGCACGCCGCGCCGGGTGAGGAACCACGCTCGCAGCCGGTGGGTTCCTGCCAGGGTGACGCAGTCGATCAGGTGCTCCTTGCGGAGCTTTGTCAGCACTTCCGACATGTGTTGACGGCTGCCGTCGGGGAGCAGCAGGGCCTGCAACTGCCGTGTGTCCACCACGCGGTGCTGAGCGATTGCGGCGATGACCTCATGGGCCACCGTCTCCCTCAGCGAGGGCCGTGCCCCGTGGCGGTCGGTCGCGGATGTCGTCATCGGTTCCTCCGGGGTCGTGAAGCGGCCTCGCCAGGGCCGGAAGAAGTAGTGGTGGTAGCCCGCGCCGTCACGTGGGGTGCGGTGCTGGTCAGGAAGCCGAGGACCTTGTCCCGCTGCTTGTCGGCGATGTCCGTCAGCTGGTGTAGGGGCTTCGCCTGTGCTTGGGCGTCGGCCGCACGGGTGAGGGCGCCGACTGCTCTGGGGCGGGCCAGTTCGCGGAAGGTCTCAGTAAGGTCGGGGCCGCGTAGTTGCAGCGGGCCGACCCGACGCCCGTCGACGGTGAGACTGATGTAGTGGTGGTAGAGGTCCAGCTCGGTGACCTCCGCGGGGTCGACCTGATCGCCCCACTCGTTGGTCACATGCCGGATCGCGTCGACGGCCCCGGCGGTGGTGGCCAAGGTCGAGGAGTTCTGCATCAAGGAGGCCCGCACCTCCGGCGAGAGCCGTTGGAGCAGCTGGGTCATGCCGTGCACCCGCACCCGGAATTTCCGCAGCTGCTCGAGGATCTCCGCGATGCTGGATCCTGCGGCCCCGTCCAGGGAAATGAGTTCGTCCAGGTAGGCCCGGAACGGCACCCTCACGCGCTCGTCCAGTTCCCGCCGCGACAGTCCAGCCCGCAGCAGGTCACGCACCAGCAAGGCCACGACGAGACGATCGGTGGGGCCGTTGCCAGCCGGGCAGATCCACACCACCATCCGCTGGTCCATGGCTGTACGGATGTCGTAGGCACCCACCGGGCTGCCGAGCATCGCCCGCACGGCCGGGGTCGCGGCCAGCCGGTCCAGCGGGTTGAGCACCGTCGGCAGTGCATCCGCGGGGATCGCAGCGAACGACGTCTGCCACCAGGCGGCCTGCTCGCTGTCCAGCCGCGCCACGACTGCCTCACGGAAGGCCTGGTCGGACAGCAGCGGCCGCACGTGGAAGATCGTGGCCTGGCAGTCCGGCCTCTGCGCCCGACAGGCTGCGATGTTGACCGCGACCAAGGCCTCGACGGCCTTCGTCGCGATGGTGATCGCCCGTGGTGCGGTCATATCGCTCCAGCCCAGCGCGGCAGCAAGAGCGTCCACCACAGCACCGACGACCTCGTGGGCTGGCTGCCCGCGGTCCACCCCCAGCGGATTCCAGGTTCCCACCAGTGAGCGCGGGCCGGTGACAGCCAGGTCGATCCGAGCAATCCGTTCCATGATCGCGTCATGGGCGAGATACGGAGCAGCCCGTCTCCACGAATCACCGTGCGGATCCACGTACGCCAGACCGTGACCGGCGTGAGCGGCGCCGACGGCCTGGCACAGCGCCCGCTCCGTCTTCCCACCGCCCGACTTGCCGACGGCGAGCTCATACAGAGTCTCTTCTTCCCGCGTTGCCAGCAGTCTCCACCGGCCGTCCGCTCCGCGGTGCCAGCCCTGGAGCAGCACGGCGGGATCCCCGACCCGGAAGGTGGGGACATCACTGGCCAGCACAGGCAGACGGCAGTGCACGGTCGGGGGCTTGAGAAGCCCGGCGAGCTCCTCCAGATGAACCCAGTTGGCCCGAGGCGGACGCATCTGACCGGTGCGCCAGCGGTGGTCAAAGACGCTGCGCCACGGGCGCCGGTCAGGGCCCCACCTGATGGGACCCCACACCCGGCCCATCCACGCGAACCGGGTCCGAGCCGCGAACACATCCAGCGCCGTTTCGATGTGCCGCAGCCGTCGCTCGGCCCGGCCCGCCGTATCGGAGGCGCAGCGCACCATCAGCTGAACACACACCAGATGCGCATCATCAGCTAACTTGCCCAGCGCCTTCTCACGCTCCACCCGGCGAGGCGCTGGCGGCACCATCAGGCGCCTGTGCGGGTGCTGCCTTCGCTCTGCTTCACCCGGGGTCAGCAGACGTGACAGGTGATAGCCGATCGAGTCTTCCACGTCGCGGTAGTCCTGCTGCACCCACCGAGCGGCCCGGTGCGCCTCGCGCCGCTCGCGCTGCCGGGCGGCCTGGAGCACCTGCCACCGGCGAGCCTTCAGCCTCCATCCCGGTGCCCGCTGAAAATCCAGACACACCTCCGCCAGATCACCCAGCTCGACACGCAGATCAGCGACCGCATCCACCAGTGGCTGCAACGGGTCGGGCTCCAACGGCACGTCTCGCAACCGGTCGCCCGCACCGCCGCGCAGCTCGAACTGGGCCCGGACCACATACTTGCGCTGCTTGTCCCGCACGACCGGAGCGGTCCTCTCACAGCGCACCTGCCCATACGGCGAAGTCCGCAGCAGATGCACCGCCGCTCCCGGCCCTTCCACCCGGTAGGACAGCGGGCGGGTCCCATCCGCACGCAACCGGACCCGTACCGCCTTGGCCTGCCTCGGCATCCACCACGGCTCGGCCGCCGCCGCACGGGTCAGCAACGCCCCGTACCGGAAGATCTCCTCAGCAGAGGGCTCGAAGCGCCGGGACGGCACGAGCTCGACCGCCACGCGTCGTGGAGCCGCTCGATCGGCCAGCCGCCGCTTGACGAAGGCCACTGCGCCACAGACCAGCAGACCGGCCACCGCCAGCCACAACCACTGATCCCATTCCCACCTCACGATGCTCAGCGAGGTCTCCAGCACGCTGCCGGCCTGCCAGCCATCAGAGGATGCGCCGGTCATCGCATACGCCTTCAACGTGACGGCCTCCACCTGTCACCTCCATCCCGGGTGAGGAACACCCGTGCTGTGCGGTTGTCCTGATAGCCAGAGCCGGAGGGGGAGGCCCCGGCCCACACCAGATGGACCGCCACCAGGCGGCCGGAAACCTGTCGTGCGACAGCGGCCTGGATACGGAAACGGCGATAGGGACGCACATCGCCGGTGTCCTCTCCGAAGTAGCCGGGCCATCGCTCCCGGCCGCGGCCGGTGACCTCCGCTGTCCACACCGCGCGCCCGAGTTGGGCCAGGCGCCGCGCCCTCCCCTGGGCCAGATGAGAAGGGACCGCACGCTCGAGACCCCGCTGGATCGCGGCATCCCCGGCGGCTCCGTCGCCGGGCGGCGGCAGCACCTCGCGCTCGGTCGGCTTCGATGCGCGGGCCTGCGGACCGTGCGCAGGGTGCGTAGGGCCCGCTGAACGCGATGGCACGACCGCATCCCGCACAGATGGCGAGGATGGCGAGGAAGAAGCCGGTGGTGACGAGCCGTCGTCGGCATGGCCGGACGATGCGCTGCCCCATTCGCTGCCCTGGACCAGCAGCATGCCGCCGACGAGGGCGAGCGCGGCGGCCGCCCCCAGTATCGCGCGGCCAGAGCGCGCTGAGGAGCGCGGGTTGCGACGCTTCTGCGGCTGAGAGGACTTCCTGGACAACGTCACCATGGCCGAGCCCCTCCGGCGAAGTCCGGCATGACGCTCACCGGGTCGACCTGTACCTTCGCGCCCGGTCGTAGCGCGTTGATCATCTTGCCGTTACCGAGGTAGATCCCGACATGGTGGATGGTCCCGTCCTGCGTGGGCACGTAGCCGAAGAACACCAGGTCACCTGGCTGGAGCGCCTTCACCCCGGCGGACGCGGGGATGCGCCGCCCCACTCCGGCCTGTGCTGCCGCGGTACGCGGCAGGCTGATGCCCGCCTTGGCGTAGGCGTAGGTGGTCAGTCCCGAGCAGTCGAACCCGCGGATGCGTTCGCCGGAGGAACCGCCTGGGCTGCAACAGATGCCGTAGGAGGGGCCTTTGGCGGATCCGCCGCCCCAGGAGTACGGCACTCCGCGCTGGCTGAGCGCCGCTGCCACGACCCGCCGGGCCCTGCCCTTCACGCCCTTGACCGATGCGACCGACCCCGTGCTCTTGTAGCGGCTGATCCAGCCCATCACGTCTGACACATAGGCGTCGGAGTGGTTGTAGGAGCGTATGGCTGCCTTCAGTTGCCGCAGCTGCGTCAGATCACGGCCCTTCCCGCACAGGTAGACCGCCGCGCTGAGCGCCGCATCGTCCGCGTTGTTCGGGTCCTTCTTCCTGTCTTTGTTGCCGTCCTTGCCGACGCTGCGGAAGGTGGAGGGCAGGAACTGGAAGGGGCCGACGGCGCGCTCGAAGTCCGCGTCACCGTCCCACCGGCCGTGGTCGGTGTCCCGCACCGCGGTGGTGTTGCCGCCTGCTCCGGAGCCGTCGAGCTTCGGGCCGAGGATGCGCGGCCGCACATCGCCGTTGGCGCTGACTGTGCGCCCGGAGGCGTGCCCCGACTCGATCTTGGCGATCCCGGCGAGCACCGGCCACGTCATCCCCCGGCACCGCGGCCGGTAGGCGCGCACGTTCTCCGCGCCCGCGACGTAGGCGGCGAACATGCGGGCGGGGATGTCTGCTGGCCCGGCTCCCGCGTTCGACGCGGCGCTGCCCGAGCCCGACGACTGCGACATGGATATCGCCATCGGGCCTGCGCAGCACACCAGCGCGAAGAACAGCACCAGGCCCAGGCACCCCATCTTCCGCTTCACGAGTCTTCACCCCCCTCGCCTCCGCGGGCGCCCCATCGCGGCCGTCGCTCCCACGTGGCGCGCTGGGCCTCCATGAGGCTGTCGAGGATCCGGCGCCGCGCCTCGCGACGCGGGTCAACACCGGCGCTGGAGGAGGCTGCGGGCCGCGAGCTTCCGATGTGCGAGTGCGGACGGTCCGGTGAGGTGGCAAGGACAGCCGCCGTAGCGGTGTTCCGTACGCCGCGGCGTACGGCGGCAGCAGCAGGCGGGCCATACACCCGCGCAGCTGTGGCGGTGCGCTGGCCGGCATGGGTCACCGCCGCGGCGGTGCGCTGGCCGGCCCGGTGCACCGCATCCGCACCGGTCACCCATCGTGCCGCTTCCTCCCGACCCCGGTTGCGATAGACGCGCAGCTGCGTGCGGGCATCCTGCGCGGCCCGGGTGGCGCGGCCGCGGCCGCGTGAGGCGGCGGTGGGCAGTCCGTAGGTGGAGTAGTAGCCCAGGCGCCCGGCCCGGCGTGCGATCCGGTACCCGCGGAAGCGCACCATGCGGTTGTGGACCCGGGCGCCCAGCAGCGTCCGCCCGTCCTGGGGGTCGTAGAGGACTTCCCCGGTACGCGAGTCGGCGACCATCCGCGCGCCGCCAGTCCGCCCGGAGCTCGTTCCCTCACCGCCGTCCGCACCGTCAGCGCCGTCGTCACCACTGCTTCCCGAGGCCGCCGTCGGCTTGCGCCACCGGTCGAGCTTGACGTCGTCCGGGCGGCGGCCGATCAGCAGACCGTAGGCGGCCCCCGCACCGAGACGCCCCGCGATGAGTCCCGGAGCCAGACCACGGCGCGCCTCGGCCGCGGCATCCCCCAGCAACTGACCGGAATCGACGGGCATCCCGGTCCCGTCGGTCAATGCCGCCAGATTGTTGAGGACCTTGTGGCGCATGCCCAGCGCGGAGTGCGCTGGGGACCCGCCACCGAAGGGCAGCAGGCCTGGGGCGCGCCCGATGCTGCCCGCCCCGTGCATGGCCAGGGCGGCTCCGATCTCGGAAGTGTCCCCGGGCAGGTGCGTACCGCCGACCTTGGCGTAGCGCATCCGCATCGCCATCCGGGACCCGAACTCGTTCGCCCCGCGCAGCAGACGGCGGTGGAAGGCCAGACCGGCCAATGCCAGGGCGTCGACGAGCAGCAGCCGCTCGACCATCAGGTCCGGCCCGTTCATCAGCACCGTGTCCACCGCGATGCCGAAGGCAGGCAGGAAGCCGGCGGTGGCGAACATCAGCAGCACGGAGACGAAGAAGATGCTCATCCATCGCCACACGACCATGCGGTTGGGGCCGGGCAGCATGCCCCAGACCAGGGCGACGCCGCCGACCGCGGCGGCGCCGACATCGGCGCCCTGGGCGCCGAGCAGGACCAGGGCCATCGTGCTGGCCAGGGCGGCGATCAGGATGACGGCGATCAACAGCAGCGCCACGGCGCCGACCCGGTCCCAGGTGGGATTCTCGGCATACGCGGCCGCTGCTTCCCCTGTCTTCCCAGCGTCCTTCATGTCGTCCATGAAGTCGTCGAAGTCCGTCTCGGACGGGTTCAGCGCGCTCAAGGGATCGAACTTGAGCTTGATGGTGTCGCCGATCTCGTGGAGCGTCGCCTTCCGGCGGCTCTCGCCCCGCAGGCAGTACTCCAGGGATCTGCCGGTCAGCGCGGGCTCCGCCTTGCAGATCTTCTCCCGCTCCGCACGCTTGGCCGCCGTGTCGTACTCCTTGCCCCGCACCCACTTCAGGTGCGCCTGGTACGCCTCCTTTTCATCAGGGTCCTTGGGGTGGAGGATCCGCCCGTACTGGAGCAGCTGGTACGGCTTGACCACCAGGACGTCGGTCAGCACATCAGTCATCGGCTGGGATACCGAGGAGGCGTGGACGTCGGTGTCGTCACAGGTGTCCTGGAGCGGCCCCACGATCATGTCGCACGGGTCGTCCCCGGTGCCTTTCCCCCAATGGCTGTCCACCGTGATCTGGCTGACCTCCATGGCCGCCTGATGCGTCTGCTCCAGCGGCCCGTCCTTCCCCAGCAGGACATCGGGCCGGATCAGACTGCTGGCGGCGATGGCCGCGATCAGCAGCGTCAGCACGATCTCGCCGAGCCCGCGGCCGACCTTGCCCCGCTGGAAAAGGATCAATCCGAAGACGAAGGCCCAGGACAGCAGCAGGCCCTTCAGCCCGAGGGCGTCGACGACGACCTTGTTGTACTCGTCGGCCACCTCCTGCGCGGGTTTGATCAGGAGTTTGAGCAGCGGGAAGTCGAACGCGGTCTTGATCAGCCAGCAGCTCAGGCCCACCAGCAGCCGCACCAGCGTGAACAGCCCGCCCAGCATCAGGGTGCGGATCTGCCCGCCGACGTTCGTCACCTTGCCGCCGTCGGCGCCGAGTTCGTACCGGTTCAGCGGGGCGCCTTCGGAGGTGGTGACGTTCAGCGGCGCCAACAGCCCGCCGCCGTCCTCTCCCCTGCCGTCCGCGGCCGCGGCGACGGACGTATTCACGATCAAGAAGACACTGGTGGCCAGCGCCACGAAGCCAGCCGCGCGCAGCGTGCCCCGGTCAAACCGTCGCACAGGTCATCACCGCCGCCGACCGGATGCCGCGAAGGCCAGCAGTCCCAGAGCAAGAGGCGCCAGCAGCATCAGCCACCCCGGCCCGGCGGGTTCGGCACCGGTGTCCTCCCCGGGAAGCGACACGTGGCAGGAGGGGCGGCCGCTGCTCGAGGGCGACGGACAGGGCCCCTCCGGCCCGGTCTGGTCTCCGCTGGGGGACGTGGTCGCGGTGGCGGTGAAGGCCTTGCCTGTGCGGGGGAGCGCCTCACCCAGCACGGCCTCGGTCCCGGCCAGCAGCCCCCAGGCCAGAGCTCCTCCCGCCACGATCAGCATCACCAAGATCGACAGGGACGCCAAGTGGTGTCGGCGACGCCACCGGGCATCGGCGGCCGATCGCAGGTTCCTGCGGGGTGTCATGCCTGCCTCCCTCCGGCCGCAGCCGCCGTTGACTCCGGTCCACTTGTCTCGGCAGAGCCTTTGGAGAGGTCACCGGGGGTGGTGAAGATCTGGTCCTGGATCCGGGCGACGGCTGGCACGATGACCTTGATCCGGCCCACCTGCATGGACGGGAAACGCAGCAGCATCTCGCCCTCCCGGCCCGGCTTCCCGACCGGCGACAGGCCCGTGGTGACCTGCCGCACCAGGTCCTCGTCCTTCGGATTGAGCCCGAGGAACTCCAGTCCGCGGCGCGCCCGTTCCGGATCGCTGGTGCGCGCCAGGGCCTTGTACGCCAGCAGCCCGCTGACGTCGTGAAGGTGCCGCTCGTCGGGGGCGCCGAAGATGCCGGCCGCGTTGTGCTTGCGGCCGTCGTAGGTGATCTCATGGGCCAGGGCCCGGCCTTCGGCGCTGCTGGTGAGCCAGTAGCACTCGTCCATGACGATCTGGCAGAACCGCGAGGGGTCGGTGAAGGCGGCCTGGCGGGCGATCGCCGCGATCAGATACATCACCGCCCGGCCGATGAGCGCTTCCAGCGGCTGCTGCCGCAGCACCTCCGGCTGCGCCAGAGCCTCCAGGGGCGGCAGGGTCAGCCCGGCCGTGGTGATCACCACCAGGTCGTGGCCGAGGTCGTCCAGCCGCAGCGGCGGCAGGTCGGGGTCGAAGACCATCGCGGCCAGGGGGTTGGCCACGACGATCTGGAACAGATCGGTGAGGGTCTGCGCGGCCTCGCGTCGTGCCGGGCCGGCGTTCTCGGAGTCGGCCATGGTGCCCAGCGCTTTCAGGACCGTGACCATGGACGGGTCGGGGGAGGCGGCTGCTTCCTCAATGGCCCGGTGCAGCACGGCTCCTGTGGTGGTCATCGGCCCGATCCCCAGCTGCAAGGTCAGGTAGCTCATCGCGTAGTGGGCGCCGACGGGACCGGCGAAGATCCTCAAGGGGTCGATCGACAGCTTGGCCGCGGCCGCGTCGATGACCTGGCAGGTGTCCGGGGCGGTGGCCCGGGCGAAGCGGGCCCACTCGCGCACCGGCGTGCGGTCGATGACGATCGCCCGGCCGCCGCGGTCGACCACCGAGATGGTCAGCAGCTTCTCCAGGACGGACTTGCCACTGCCCAGATCCCCGATGACTCCCACGGAGGCGGAGGCCTGCTGCTGGGGCGCGCCTGCGATATCGACCAGAACGGGCCGCACCGTGCCGCAGTCCAGATCGATCCCGATCAGGGCTCCGTGCTGATCGCCCACCGCGGTGTCGGCGAAGGCCCCGCTCATCGCCCAGTCCTCGGCGAGCTGAACCTGCCGGAACTCCCGCCGGATGTTCGGCGGCCAGGACGCGCCCGGCAGACCGAAGGTCAACAGCCGCTCCTGGAGACCGACGGCCCGCACCGCCCGGTAGTCCGCTCCCCGCAACAGTCCGGTCAGCGTGCGCGCCCGCGCATCACAGGTCTCGGTGTCCCGGCCCCACACCGTCAGCACCGTGACCGGCTGGACCTCGACCTCCACACTGGACTGCGACAGCCGCGCATCCTCCTCGCCCAGATCCTGGGCCGCGCTCGGCAGCGAACTGGGCATCCCACTGGGCTTGGCATCCCACTGGTCAGCCTGGTCGACCAGCTCGTTCTTCTTCTTCCGCAACTGCTCCATGGCCCGGTCCGCGCTGAGAATCTCCAGCTCGATGAGGAAGTCCACAGGGAACGGCAGGCTCTCCAGCTGCGCGAACAGATCCGCGACGTCCTCCGACACCGCTGAGGGCACTTCAGCCAGCGCAAGATGTGCCTGATAGCCGGTGCCCGCCTCGGCCTCCACCTGCAACCAGTTCCGCCGCAGCGGAGAGGGCAGTGCCGCCCTCCACCAGGGCTTCCTGCCCGCCTCCGCACGGCGGCCCCGACGCCCCGCGGCCGACTCGTCCTCGTCATCGCCCGTGCCAGGACGGGACATCCGGCCGCCTTCGGCCAGCCGGACCTGGCCCAGATCGGCGTAGGAGGGGGAGCACAGCACGCCCTCGCGCACCCGGCCGCCGTACAGGTCATCGGACTCGGCGTCGGACAGCAGGGGCTCGTCCATGCCGCGGTGCACGGCGTGCTGCACCATCCACACGACCTCCGACGGGCTGGCCGGACGCAGCGGCAGCCCACTGCCCAGCGCGGCCGCCACCCGGTCCGCCTGCTCCTGGTAGGCCTCCACCTCCGCCCGGCGCACCGGGGTCGGCGGCAGACCGAAAGCGGCCTGGGTGTCTGCCCAGATGGAGCCGACCACCGCCGATACAGCGGCCCGGCCACCACCGGAAGCGGACAGGGGCACCACCAGCCACAGCGTCCGGGTGTGCATCTCCTGCTCGTCCAGCAGATCCAGGCCCGCCTCGACCGACTCGGCCCACTCCGCAGACCGCTCCAGATCGACCCCGGTGACCATCCGCTCGGCGACCTCGGCGGGATCGACCTGCGCGCACAGCCCGAACAGCCGCGGCGTGCCGGTCAGCGACCGCACCAGCGAGGTCACCTGGCCCAGGACTTCCTCCCGGACCTGATCCGGGACGTACCGGCCACCGATCGGGGTCAGGCGCCAGACTCCCCAGACGCCGCCGTGGGTGGACCACAGGATGTGCCCGGCCAGGTGCCGGATCGGCACGCGCATCACTTCTCCCTCCCTTCCGATTCGATGGATGTACCGGCGCCCAGCAGCTGCTGAAGCGCCGTCTGCGGCACCGGAGCGAGGTGCTCCCGGTCCCGCCGGAGGCTCGCCCGGCGCCGGCCCAGGGACCGAAGTCCGCGCCGGTGTTCCGGCTCGGCCGACGGCGCCCGCGTGGCCGACCGCCGCACTACCGGCGCTGGCGGTACCGGCGGCACGGCACCGGCGACAGCACCCACCACGGCGCGCTCGACGGTGAACGCCCCCAGCAGCATCTGAGGACGGCGGTCCCGCGCCGGGCGCCCGCCGATGCGCCCTGCGGGCGGCTGGAACAGCACACCGATCACGCCCGCCACAGCCGCCCACGGTGATCGGCCCCCGATCCGGGCCCGCCGGGCCATCCAGACCGCAACGGCCCACGCCGCCACCGGCACCGGCCCCAGCCACGACCACCAGCTGAACGTCTTGATCAGCAGCACCGCACCCACGAAGGCGACCGCCAGCTGCGGCGGCGTGTACGGGCCCAACGGGATCTTCCAGTCACCCACCCGTCCCAGCACCCACGGATGCCGACGCGCCGCGGTGTACGTTCGGCTGACCCGCCGCTTCGCCGCACTCATCCCGAGCCCCCTGCCGGGGGCACCTGATCCACGACGCGCACCACGGCGGGGGAGGACTTCGCGGGGTTCTTGACCTCATCCTCGAAGATCGACGCCAGGCTGAATTTCGAGGCGTAGATGCCCAGCGCGATCGCCATCGCCAGAAGGGCTCCGATGCCCGCCTTCAGACTTCCCCGGCGCACCAGCTCCGTGATCACGATCCACGACAGCGCCACCGGCAGACCCTTGTCGGCCCAGCGGCCGAGCATGTCCAGCCAGCCAGTGCCCAAGTCGTCAAGCTTCCCCGCCAGAAGAACACTGCTGTTCACAGCGCACCCCCAGCGGTCCGCTGGTCCGTGCCCGCCGCCGTCGGCTGGTCCCATGCGGCGCCCCAAGCGCGGTGCCCCCGCCCGGCGGACTCGGCGTCCAGCGACGCGATCTCCCAGCGGCCGTCCCGGGCTGACACCCGCAGGCTGTAGACCAGCGGCCAGCTGGCCAACGCGTCCACGGCCCGAAGTCCCACCTGGACCCGGACCACTGTGCCCTCCTTGGCCACCGGGCCCTTGGCGACAGCGTCATCGGCCGAGACCTCCTCGACCTCCACCCGCTGATACCCGGGACCGCTCACCGGTGCCAGCCGCACCCCGGGCGCCAGATACCGCTCCGTCTCACCCACCCCGGCCAGATACGCCGAGAGGAACTCCGACACCGTCGACGACAGCGCACTGCCCTCCGGCACCGTCACCCGATACGCAGACTCCGGCGCCCGCCCCGCCGACGGCCCGGCGACCCGAGCCGGTCCAGCCGTCACCACGAACGCGCCCGCATCCGAGCGGCCCGAGGCCACCAGCGGCACCGCGAAGTACCGCACCTGCCCACCGGACTGCGCAGCCACCGTCACCGACCACGCCCCACCAGACAGCCGCGCACTGCGCACCGCCACCACCCGATCCACATCCGGCTGCGCACCCTCACGCGGCTCCGGAAGATCGACCCCCGGCGCCATCGCACGAAGCCTGCGCACCTCCGCCCGCTCCTCGCTGCGGCTGTCACTGCGCAGCCACAGCGTCACGAACAGCTCGGCATACCCCGAGGGGTCGGCGGTGGACCGCACCGGCCGCGGTGCCGACGCAGTCTTCTGAACCACCGGCCCCGGCTCGGGCGAGGCCGCTGCGATCACCAGCGCGGCCGGTCCCGCTGCCAGCGCCCCCCAGACGGCCACCCGGCCCAGCCGGACCCACCGACGGGCGCGCAGCAGCCGCACCGAGACACCCGCCGTCTGCGAAGGCGGACCTCCGGGCTCCAACGACGCCTGACGGCGTGGGAATACAGGCATGACGAACTCCAGGTCACAAGCGGTCGGATCGATACCTGGAGACAACCCGCCGCCTCTGACCGGTCGGCTGGCCAGCGCCCATTGACCACGGTCACGACCCCGTCACATCCCCCCGGCCACGCCGTGGTCAACCAACCGGTCAACCCTGACCACGCCCCCCACCTGGGGCCCCACCATCCGGCCCGACCCGCCCGCGCCTCCGGTTGCAGTCGCTGCCGAGCAGCTGGCACCTCACCTCAGCGCGGTGTCCCGATCAGCCGGGGGTGCTCGGTCTTCGCCAGAGCGATCGCAGGAACGCTCGTCAGCCTCTCCTCGGTGACCCTTCCTTCGCCCTGCGCGGCCGTGCCGCCGCGAGGAGATACGGGACGCGCCGCTTCCGTACTCCGCAACCAGAGCGACGAGAGGCCCCCGGCAGGAGCAGGGGCGCCCTGCGCAGCCGACCGCGGGCCAGCCGATGCCCATCGCATGGCTGCGCAGCCCGGGCACGCAGACCACAACTGCGCACTCCCCGGCGCCTCTCGACTGCGCAATCCCCGACCAGAACCTTGACCACGAATCGACCACGGCAAGCGTGATGCGAGCGTGACTCCCGGCTCCGGATTTGGTGACCGGTCTGGTCAGAGCACACGGGTCTGCTGATCGACATGCAGAACCCGTCCTCAAGGAGGAGCCCGATGCTCTGGCGCCATCGCTCACGTGGCCGCCGTGCCATCCCGCATGCGGCGCCCGCCCCGCTCGACTGCACCACGCAGCACACGCCGGCGACCCCCCTGCTGATCCACGAACTGCGGGCCGTCAGAACGCACACCCGCAACATCGGCAGCTGGCTCGCGGTACGTGAGACGCACCCGGAGGAGTACCTGCGGCTCGCCCGCAGCGTGATCGCGGATCTCGCCTGCGGCTGGCAGGTCCAGACCGGCGGCGAGGGCCGAATCGAGGACCTGCTGACCGACAGCCGCATCCGTCTGCAATCGCCCGATCACGACACCCCCGCAGCGCGCGAGCACCTCGAATCCACCCGCATCCACGGGGACAACGCATGACCCCTCGCACCCCGCCCAGCACAGACCACGGCGGTGAGACGTGAGCGGTGTCGACGCTGCCGCGTACGTCATGCGGCTGCACCTGCCCACCCCGGCGCACAAGCTGGTGCTCCTGGCGGTCGCCACCCGCTGCGACCAGAACTACTCCGCCTTCCCCGGACGCGCCCTGATCGCCAGTGAGGCGTTGGTGAGTGAAGAGCGCACCAAAACCCTGCTGCGCGAGCTCCGGCGTGACGGCTACCTGTCCGCTCGGCAGCGCTATCGCAGCAACGGCAGCAAGACGACCAACCGCTTCTTCGTCCACGGGCCATGGGACCAGTGGGGCGGCACCAACCACCCCTTCGCCGAGATCAGCTACTACCAAGATCACGACGACCGGTACGCGGCCATCCGCGAGGGCGAGTTCATCCCCCGCCCGACACTTCGCCTCCCTGCCAAGGGAGGGGTTGCCGACAACCCCTGCCCTGACCAGGGCTCACCTGCTCCGGGGGCAGGGGTTGTGGGCAACCCCTCCCAGGGGTCGCCCACAACACCCTCCCCGGGTATCACCCACAACCCCTCCATAACCAATCAACAAGAACCCACCAAGGGGAACCACCTTCCGGACGTCCGCAGGACTGGTGCGGGTGGTAAGGAGTCCGCCTCCTCAGCGGCTGGCGCCGCGGCGAGGACGGCGGGAGCCACCCCCAAGTCCCGGTCCCCGAAAGCCGTCACACCGCGACCGCGAAAGCGGCCCGCCGGGTGGGAGCAGGTCGCGGCCGCACTGCCCCGCGAAGTTCAGCCCGCCCGCGCCGGGGGCCGTCTCGCCCCGACCCTCATCCGCGCCATCTGCGACGCCCTCACAGGCATCCCCGGCTCCGCGCCCGGTACCTACCGGATCCCGCCCCGCACTCCCGAACAGCTCATCGCCCGCATCAACCGCCGCTGGCACCAGGCCCGGGGCCCCGAACGGACGGCCGAGCACTACACCGGGCCCGACCCCATCCGCCGCCCCGTCGGCTACGTGGCCGATCTCCTCACCGCCCACGACTGCCCCGACCCGTCCTGCGAAGACGGACTGATCATCAACACCGGCCGACTCTGCGCCACCTGCCAGGCACGCCGCGCCGAGCAGCGCCAGGCCGAGCAGGCACGCGCCGAACTCGAAGAGCGCCTCACCTGCGACGCCGAGCTGTCCTCCGCGCACGACGCCTACGAAACGGCGGCCGCCCGCGAAGGACACCAGATGCGCGAGCGCCTGGCTGCCGCCGGTCACTGGGGGGCGCTCCTGGACCACGAGGTCGAGACCCACATGCGCGCCTGGCGTCACCAGCACCCGTCACCGAATGGCGGCTCCCATGCCTCGTAAAGCGCCCCTCCACCACAGCGACGCGACCGTGCAGCGCTCACCCTCCAGCAGCACCGCGGCCCCGGGCCGCGCAACACGGTTTGCCCGCCGAGGACGACCTGCGGCACTCCCGCGCAGCCGCGCGCCCCCTCAGGCAGGAGCCCGGCCCGCTCCATCACCAGAAGAAACCCAACAGCAGCAGACGAAGTCGATGAAAAGGAACGATTCATGAGCATGATCCGTAAGTCCATCGTGGCGGCCTCGGCTGTAGCCGTGCTCGGCAGCACGGTCGTCGTCGCCACCGCGCCCAGCGCGAGTGCCACCAACCGGGTCAACCGTTGCGGGGCGTCCTACCACTTCAAGAAGTCGTGGCCGCTCAAGAGCACGGGGCAAGTCGACCCCTACGGCAAGAAGGTCGGATACATCGACGTGTACTGGTCCCCCTCCAGCGGCAAGAACTGCGCTATCGCCCGGCCGAAGAACGGCGTCTTCCGCCCGACGGACGTCATGGTCAGGATCCAGAGGAGCGGTACGGGCCGCTGGGACCAGGACGGCTACCGGCCCAGCCAGCACCACAAGAAGTTCGCCGGGCCGGTCTACGCGAAGGCCCGGGGCAAGTGCGTCGACATCGAGGGCGGCTTCAGCTACATGTACGGCGGCGCTGACGGAGCCTACGGCCTCTACGAGAGGAAGCACTGCTCGTAACCCGCACTGTCTCAGCATGAGGCGCGCGGGCTCCGGTCATGTCGACCGGGGCCCGCGCGCCTCATGTCCGTGCCCGGCTGGGCTGGGTCACCCGCCGTGCCTGCCGGGAGGGGCAGTGCCTATTCGCCCTCGCGGATGAGCTTCATGCGAGCTTCCTTGACCGCCCGCTCCCACTTCCACGTCGGCTCGTTGTGCCGTGCGGCGAGTTGGGCGCCCATGCCGCGGCGGTGGCCGCCCTGCTCGCGGATGAAGGCCAGTGCGGTGGCGATGCGCTCCTCCGTTTCCGGCTTGCGCTCTCGAGACTGGGGGTGGCCTTCGGGCCGTCCGGCTGTGCCGGTGTTGTCGCCCTGGCGCTTGCGGTCGAAGTCCTGAAGGTCGCCACGGCGGAAGGCGGGGATCTGTCGACCGCTGGGCCCTTCCACGGTCCCGACCGAGTCCGGGAAGTAGCCGGGGTTGTCCTTGAGGTACTTGCGGATGACGTTCGGGCCGGCGAAGTGGAAGAACTCCGCGGCCTGGTTGATCGAGATCCGGTCCTCGACGTCCCCTTCATAGAGGTCCGGCGACGTCGGAAGCACCTTCTGCTTCTTGCGCAGCTGCAAGGCCGCGTAGAACGCTTCGAACTCCCGCTCGTCGTAGAAGTCGACGCGCCTGATCTTCATCTTCTTCTCCGGGTGGCGCGGGACCTTGACCTCGTTACCCTCGTCATCCGTCATGTACTCGGGAGCCTCGTGGCGCTTGCGGTACCACAGGTTCACCGTGACGCGCGCGGCCCCGGTGCGTTTGACCATCCAGTCCCGGTTGACCACGGCGCGGCCATTGACCATGGCGCGGCCATCGATGACCTCGATTTCGCCCTCCGGCAGCTCGGTCGCGAAAGGGACCTCCGAGGGATCTGTATGGTGGGCTCCCTGTGCGCTGGGGTTGCTCTTATACTCGGGATCGTTCACTTTCCTGCTCCTCGGGGCGGAAGGTGGGTTGGATATTGATGGCCGGTGGGACGTTCGGTCGGGGTTGCCGCTCTGGACCGACACCTTTCGAGGTGTATTCCGCCGGCCATCGCCATGTGGTGCACACGCCGGACCTAACCGACAGTCGTAATTATGCACTCATGCTCTGGGGGAGTCAAGCGAGTCCATAGCTCGCCGCAACGGGCTCTCCTTCGTACGCGCGGCAGCAGCGTGACCACGCCGACAGGCTCCGCTGAGGCGGAGCCTCCAACCCCAGCACTCCCGGGTGCTCACGCTCACTACCAGAAACCAGGCCCTCGGCGTCCCCTACCCGCCGAACGCGGGCGTGTGCGAGCGCTACCCGGTGAGTGACGGGCCGCCGCCCGTTACTCGCCGGGTCTTGCTGACAGAGCTCGGAGGCGTGTCCGGGGTCAGCGTCTGCGGACCTCGGCGAGGAAGTCCATCGGGTGCTTGCGAACCGACCGGCCTCAGTCCGGGTGAGCCACTCCCGCAGAGCGGCTGGCACCCGGTGGTTCCCGCCGTACACGCCTCGCAGACCGGCGCGCACTGGACCAGCCGCACGACGGCCGACGGCTCTCACGGGCTGGTCAACTCCAGCTGTTTCGTCCTCAGTCCAAGCGTGCGCCACGCCCCGAGGAAGCCCGGCCGGACCTTGTCCCTGGCCAGCGTCGGGGCGACGACGTCAAACCACTCGCGCACCGGATACCGCTCCCCGCGCCGCAGCGCCCAGGAACGAGGGATGCGGTATTCGTCGACCTCCACGCTCCCGCCCTTGGAGGAGGCCAAGCGCCGCAGCTGCTGCACCGCCCCAGACCGTGTGCTGGCCACACTCAGAGTCTGAACGCTCCGCCAGGCCGGACCCTTGGCTCCCTCGTCCCCGCGGGCCCAGATGATCCGCTGAACCCGGTACACCGACCAGGTGCCGGCGAGCTGGGCGCGCCGGAAGGCGGTCAGCGCATCGGTGTTGCGGTCGGCCACGACGTGACTGTGCAGGGTCGTGGTCCCGAATAGGCGGCTGTTCGGGTTCAGGGCAAGTGCCGAATGCTCCAGCATGAGCACGTCCGCCGCCCGCTCAGGAAACGACCGCAGCCGCTCAAGGTGCTGAGGCAAGCTACCAATATTGCCCGGAAAGGGGCATTGCGCACAATGCGACTTGCGCCAGGTGATGCCGAACTGCTCCCGCAACAGCTCGAGGCACTCCGCGCGACCGTACCCCCACTCGATCAACGGGTACTCCGGGGAGCGGGTGAGCGAGGTGTACGTCTGATCCCGCAGTACGCGCGTTCCCTCCTCGGCATTGAAGCCCAGGACATGCCGGTACGGGCGGCCGTGGAGTTCTGCGGCGATGAACCGGTCGATCACGGATCCCTTGAACTTGACCGAGCAGGTTCTCCGGCCTTGCGCCACCATGGGCACGGTGCCGGTGGTCCGCAGCTCGTCGCTCAGCCGCCAGGGCCCGGCCTTGTGCAGCCGGGTCGGCGAGCGGCTGTCGTCGAGGACAACGATCCCGTCGGACTCAAAGGGACCGCCCCGCGCGACTTGGACCAGGCGCACGCCGTGCTTGCGCAGCAGCGGCAAGACGTACCGCTCCCCGGCCCTCAGGGTGTCGTCCCATTCGTCACCGGTCGCCGCGTACACCACGATCAGGTTGTCGGGGCTGTAGCCCAGGGCCCGGTACATCGGCTGGGTCTGCGAATTGCCCAGGATCAGTGTCAGGAACGCCGTGGAGTCAACCCCAAGGCCCCAACTGACCACGACCGGCGCTTCAGCGGAAGGCCCGGCGAACATGGCGGGCACCGTGCGGGACGCCCCCAACAGGCGCGGCGGCTCGCCGAACAGATCCTGCTGAACGACGGAGATCACGCGCGCCCGCCCTTCTGGTCCTTGCTGAGATCGATCTGCTGCTGGACGAACGTGGACATGGCGGGGATCCCTTCGGTGGGTTGGACGCCGTCCCGGGGTTGCCGCCCTGGGACAGGCGTGAGGTCGTGGGGCCCGGAAGGTCAGGAAGGGGTCCGCGTCGTGCGGAGCACCATCTGACGGGGCTTGTGCAGGACCTTCAGCACTCGCTCGCGCCACTGCATGGCCCAGTAGACGCAGTTCGAGCACGAGGCGTGGGTGTGCCCGGGCAGTGGCGGGTTCCAGCGGGCTTCGCGGGACCAGGCCAGAGAGTCCGCAGAGACGAGGAACTCAGCACATTTGTCCAGTGCGTCGAGTGCGAGGCCGAAGCCGTGGAGGGGCAGACCGGTCTCGGCCAGCGTGCCGAGGATGGCGGCCGCTTCGCGGGGGGATGTGCGGCGGCAGATGGAGCCGACGCCGACCAGCGGGAGGGCGCTCAGGTCGACCCCCGCACGGTCGTACAGGCTGAGGCAGCGTACGTAGTCGGCGACCGTATCGCCCTGTACCGACGGGATGATCTTCAGAGTGTCGTCGATGGCCATCAGGTCGAGGTAGTTGCCGACCGTTCGCGCCAGGTGCTCAGCCACGCTCAGTCCGGTCTTGGCGATGATCTGCGGCTCGCACATCCAGTCCTGGGGCCCAGCCCAGCTCAACCAGCCGATCTCGTCCCGGTACCGGCGGAGCTCGCGGGCGTAGGCGTAGGGGGTGATGGTCCAGCGGCCGTGCAGGGACAGCTCGGTGAAGGCGCCGGAGTCGCACACCCAGGGCGCGGCGGCCCGCGGAAGGTCGCGGAGGTTGGCGAGGTTACGGCGGGAGACACAGAGCGGGACGCACCACCTGGCAAGAGCGCGTGCATGGTGCGCGCCGAGCCAGATCGTCGGCCCGTGGGGCGGATCCTCTCCGGGGGTGAATCCGAGCATGCAGTGGCAGACGCATCCGTCAACGGCACAGAACCCGCAGTCAAGGCACTGGTCGTGCCAGCAGTGGCCACACCGGAAACGGACAGCGGGTCCACAAGCGCATGTCTCGGGGTACTCGCCATTCGGCGGCAAGGGCTGTCGGGACAGACGCTGAAGGCTGGTGCATGTGGTCATGGTTGTCATTCCCTCTCGGGCGTGTCGAAAGCCGTGGAGTGGGCGCGCCAGCCCCTGCGACGGCGTCGGGGCGGGGGCTGGCGCAGTGGGACGCGACGTGGTCAGCGGGAGCGAATCGCGTCACGGACGGTGGCGGCCTGGCCGAGGGTGCGGTCAGCCCGAGCGGCCTTGTGGAGCTGCTGCATCCAGTCGGTGACCTCTCCGGCGAGTTCGCGGAGGGAAGCGCCGCAGTCGCCCCTGCCACTGCGGGCCTGGTCGGCCAAGTGGTCCCGCTCGGCAGCCATCTCCTCGACGGCGAACGCGATGACGCTGAGAGCGCCGCGCCGTCGCTGTAGGCGGCTCCAGCTGCCTCGGCCGCAGTGTGCTTCCTGTTCGAGGACGGCCAGAGAAATGCTGGGCCACTGCATGAAGCTGTGGCGGTGGAAAGCCAGGTCGAACAGGCATGTCACCTGCGTGTCGTGCCAGGGGGTGTAGAGGTACGGCTCTGCCGGGGCGGGCACCGGAGATGCGGCCCGGCTGACGAAGTAGTCCTGGAACGACTCGATGGTGGGCTCATCGCCTCGCTTGCGCAGGGATCCGATGTACCCGGCGACCAGAGCCAGCTGCCAGGGGGTCCGGCCGAAGGGCGCGGCTGGCGTGGAGAGGGACAGCAGTTGGGATCCCTCCCTGTTGGGGTGGGGGATCGTGGCCTGAATGACGAACAGGTCCGGGCGCCTGGGGTCGAGTGTCACGGTGGAACTCCTTCGGGGCTGGCGGGGCTGGGTTGGATGGCGGCCGGTCTCGGGGTTGCCGCCCCGAGACCGGCGGGGGAGGCATGTCAGGCGAGGCAGGGAAGAAGGCGTTCGCCGAGCCAGTGCGCGGCGTTGACACTGACGGCGTTGCCTGCCTGGAGGATCTGCTCGGTCTGATTCCCGTGCACGGTGTAGTCGCTGGGGAATCGCTGCACGGCCATCAGCTCGCTCGGGATGAACATGCGGATCGTGCAGTCTTCGACGGCCGGGGCGGGACGCACCAGGGAGTGGTGCTGCTTGGTGGCGATCGTCGTGAGCGGTTCGCTGGTCGTACGCGGGAGCCCTTTGCGGCCGTTGGGGATGACCAACGCGTGGTGACGCCCCTGGGCATTCAGCGTCGGCACGGGGCCGGTGACGGGAACCGCGGTGCCGTTGCGCCGGAGCATGGCCACGTGCGGGTCCGTACCGAACATCCGGAGGCCGAGGGCGATGCGGGCTTGGGTGGACGGGGCGTAGGGGGTGAACTTCTTGCGGTCGGGACGGCCATCGCCGACTCGGCGGCCGGGGCGGCTCCAGTCGATGACCTCGGCCACCGGCCGGGTCGTCGGCTCCAGGATCAGGTGGCCACACGCTCGGTTGGGGCACCTGTAGTCGTACTGAACGCCCCACTTGCCGATCTTCCGGCGGCGCGGGTTGCGCCAGACCTGCCGGGCCTGGACGGGCCCGCACTCGGGGCAGATGGCCTCCGGGCGGACCTCGAGGTCGGGAAGCGGGATGCCCTCTCGGGTGAAGCAGACGTAGAGGCGGTCGCGGAGCTGCGGCGCGAGCGGGTTGTCCACACCGCCGAGGTGAGCGGAGGAGGCGCAAACGATCTGGTGGTTGTAGCCCAGGATCGCCATGCCGTTCAGCCACCAGTCGAACAGCTCCCAGTCGGTCGCGAACTCCAGGACGTTCTCGCACAGCACCGCGTCGTAGCGGTGCACGTCGGCCGCGGCGATGATGTCCAGAGCGGTGGCCCGGGTGCGCTCGTAGGTCTCGGCCCTGGCTACACCGTCGATGTCGAGGGCGGTCTGCCCTCGGGTGCGCTTGCGGCCGCCGCACGGGGCGATCTCCGTGCAGATCGGCGAGCCCCACAGCACTCGCGTGCGCGGGAGGCGGCGCTTTTCGTAGGTGTTGAGGTTTTCACAGATGTGCTCGGCCATCGGGTGGTTGGCCATGTGCGTGCGGATGGCAACCGGGTCGTGGTTGGCGGCCAGCCGCAGGATGTATCCGGCGTCGACCAAACCCGTGGAGCTGCCACCGGCTCCGCAGAACAGATCGGTGAAGTCCAGATCGCTCCTGCTGAGGCACGGCACGAAGAACGCCACGGGGACTCCTGTGATGGTGGGTTGGAGGGTGCGTGCCGGATTGCCGTCCAGCCTGCATAGATAATTATACGCTCTTGGGTTGTGGTGCGCAATCCGTCCGTGTCTTGAGAGCGGTGGGAGGGTGGGCTGTCCTCGTTCACAGTCCGCATCCGGAGCAGGTGCCGAAGTCCAGCAGGTCGAGTTGTCGGGGGGCGTTCGGCATGGTCTTGAGCTTCCGGCGGGGCGGCTCGGTGAGGGCAGCACGGACGGTGTCTTCCAGGGCGTCGAACTCCGGCCCGTCGTCGGGGAGGACGACCCCGGGTGCCGGCCCACCCGGCCGCTTCGCCAGTTCGACCAGCGCGGCGATGGACAGATCCCGGCGGAAGTGGTGCCCGCGGACCCGCTCGACCTCGGCATACAGCGCAGTGAGCCGCGGGCGCCTGCGTGCGGCCAGGATGAGGTCGTTGAGGCTGCCCATGATGCACAAGGAGCAACTGCACCGAGAGGAACCGCCCCAGTCTCCCGCTCCGGGCACCGAGTCGTACGTCCAGTGGTGGGGGATGCCGGAGGCGTCGCAGAGGCGGCGGACGTCCTGGATGGACCAGTCCCGGATCGGCAGCCACTCGTCCACGTGCCGGTTGCCGTTGCGCAGGATGTTGCGGTAGGGCGGCCTCTTGGACCGCTGGGGACTCTCCTCGGCGCGCAGCCCGAGGACGTTCAGGATGCGCACCGGGCGGCCGAGGCCCGGCCGCATCTGGCGCACCAGCGGTGTCCACGCGGCGAAGATCCGTTTGGTCTTCCAGTCGCCCGTGCAGAACTGCGCGTCGCCCTGGACCGGCCACATGCCGCGCTCAGCGATGAACGTGAGCAGGCTGTACGGCACGAGTTCCCCGGCCGCGTCCTTCACGGTGCGCTGCACCTCGATGTGCCGTTCGGCCGGGATCCCGTACGCGGTGCTGTGCAGTGCGGCGAGTTCGCCGGAGCTGGGGTACCGCCGTCCCTGGAATGTCACCGAGGGCCATTCGAGGGGCCCCAGGCTGGCGTGGAAGGTGAACACCCGGTCAAGCACTCCGTCGGCCCGGGCCCCCTCGGTGGTGACCGCGAGAGCAGCATGGGAGTCCTTGCCGCTGGAATCGCTGAAGGCAATCAGGTCATAGTCGCGCAGGGCCGGGGTCCAGGCGCGGGTGACGGTGCTCCTGGGCGGCGGCAGATCGAACAGTGTGTTCATGGGCCGATGTCCTCGAGATCTGTTGAGCTGGGGGCGTGCAGGGGGGCGACCGGACGTTGCCACGTGGCGGTCGGTGGGGAGCAGCTGCCTGGTCGGGAACTTGTGTTTCCTGGCCAGGCAGCCGCACGGGGCGCTCAGCGGCTGCTCTGGGCGAGCGCGTGGGCGCGGTTGGCCGAGGCCGGGCACGGACCGAGCAACCGGGCGAGGCCGAGAAGAAGCCCCGTGCCGTCACCTACCTGGCGGGCGTAGCGAATGCCCTCCACGACGTCGGCCGCCTCGCTGGGAGTCGTGGGATGGGCGATGACGCAGCGGCATCCCGCGCTCACCAGCTGGGCGAGCTTGTCCGTCCACTGGCTCTGGGGGATGCAGCCCGGATGCCGGAAGTTCGGGAGTGAGCAGAGCACCTGGCTGTAGGTCCGCGGTCCCTCCCAGCCGCACAGCAGGCACCGCATCTGCCAGGGCTCATCCCGGCCGGGGTAGCCGGTCAGCGGGTGCCATCCGGCGGCGGTGGTCGTGGCGACGGCCTGCGCCGCTTCGGCGAGAGCGCTCTGTGTCGGCTCCAGGTGGTCGGCCAGGTAAGCCGCGCGGCTCACCGGATGGGAGACAGCTGAGGGCTGAGGTTCGGTGGGGTTCACAGGACTTCTCCATGCTTCGTTCGGCTGGTGGGCTGGGTGGACCGGCCGGGCGTTGCCGCGCCTGGTCGGGGCGAGGGCCGGGCGGGCCCGGCGTTGCTGTCCGGGCCCGCGTCGACTGAGAGTGCTGCGGGTCGCTGCCTATTCGGCGACTTCTTCGCTGCTCGGTTCGGCTCGGGCCAGTCGCTCCCAAACCGGCTTGAACAGTTCGCGAGTTTCGGGGAGGAGTTCAGCCTCGGGGATGAAGCTCTGCGGAGTGATCCGCTGATGGTCTCGCTCTTCGTCTTCGGAACGAAGGCTCGCGAACAATTTCGAATGCCACATCTCGGTTTTCAGGACGATCACGGGGGTCATACCCCGGTAATCCCTGATCCCGATCCGGTCGTAGGGCTTGAGCTCCGGCAGCTTGAGCTTCTTCCCCTTGCGGTGGGCATCGTGATGACGGAGGGTCGTCCACATCACGTACTCGGCAGGGAACCGGTCCCGGAAGGCAGCCAGGTAATGCGCGGCTTCCAGTGCCCATTCGCGCCGCTGCTGTTCGCGGTACTCCACGGTGGGGTTGGGCCACGATTGGATGGGCCGACCGGTGGCAGCGGCCTTCTCCTTGGCTTCCTGGTGGCGCCGCGCGTCGTACACGCGCACCGGGATATCCGTCGGGAAGTCGTTGAACTTGCTTCCTCGCTCTGCCCGCTCCAGGTGTTCGAAGATCACGCTGACGAAGCCGCTTGCCGACATGCGCTCGATGTCGCCGCGCTCGTCGGCCAGGCTCTGCTGTGTCTCCTGGTCAACGCCCAGGTGGCGTCGGGCGAAGTCGCGGGCCTCGTTCATGAGCGGGTCCGGGAATTCGCGATCGGGGGAGCGCAGCACGCCGTCGTAGGGGAGCCAGGCGACGACCGTTCCGTTCACGATGACCTCGTACACGAGATCGCCCGGGGCGAAGGGGGCGCCGTGGCGCATGTAGGTGTCGTGCTTTCCATCGGCTGCCGCGAGGTACTGGGCGTACTCCTCGTCGGTCAGTTGACCCTGCCCCTGGGGGAAGGCGCAGACTCCGAACGAATGACCCTCAATTCCCTTTTCCCGGAAGCTGTGCAGCTTGCGCAGCTTGTACGCGGCTCCCTCTGAAAAGCGACTCACCCTTGAAAATGAACGCGCCATATTCTGTTCCTCGGTTGCGTAGTGCGGGTTGGATGGTGTCGCCCCATTGCCGTGTGACGACACAGGTAATTATACGCGCATAGGTGCTCGGGTCAACTCCCATAAGCACGCCGGAAATAGGGGCTGCGATTTGTTGGCGCTGGAGCACGCAGCGGCACCCTGCCCTGATCGCAACCGAGGCATTGGGCGGACCCGTGGTCGGCGCTGAGGTGCCGCTTGGTGGCGTCGGCGCCGACCACGGTCACTGCCTCCCCGGCACCCCGCGTCGGGGGTTCAGGCGAGCGCGGCCAGAGCCTGCTCCGCGGTGAGCACAGGGCGGGCGTCACCGCTCTTGAGCAGCTGGGCCGTGCCCGTGGCATACATGTCCAACAGGTCGTTATCCGGGGGGATGGCGAACAGCGGGCGCCCGAGCTGGCGGGCAGCGGCCGCGCTGTCCATGGCCGGGTCATGGGCGATGGATTCGACCACGACCACGGCGGCCGACAGTGCGGCGGCCAGCGCGGCGGTGGTGCGCAGCGTGACCTCGCTGGCGGTTGTGCCCGGCCGGTACACGCTCACCACGGCGCCGCCTCGCTCGGCGGTGGCGCGCAGCAAGTCGCGCTGATCATGAGGGTGGCACAGGTCGAGTCCGCACGGCACGACGGCGAGGGTGGGCGCGGACAGCAGGTGTGCACCGGAGTGCGCGGCGGCGTCGATGCCGTGGGCCAGGGATGCGGTGACCGTGTGTCCGGCGAGGGCCAGGGTGCCTGCCATCAGGGCGGCCCGCTGCTTTCCCCGGCTGGTGGCGTACCGGTTGCCGGTGACGGTGATGGCGCGGCTGGAGAGGGTGGCCAGATCGCCGGTGCCGCGTACCCACAGTCCCAGCGGTGTGGAGGTGCCCAAGGTGTCGAGGGCGGCCGGCCAGCAGGCGTCCCCGGGGATGACGAACTGCGCGGTGCGCTGGGCGGCATCGAGCTGGGGGCCGGGGCGGTAGCTGGACAGCGCGCCGGTGTGGTCGTGGCGGACCCGGATGTGCCACAGGGCTTCGGGGCCGTGTTCGGCCAGTTCGGCGGCGATGGATTCAGGGGAGTGGAAGGCGGCCAGCGCGGCGCGGGCGGCGCGCTCACCGACCGGTGCGGGAAGAGCATGCATGGGAAGGACCTCGCTGATGGGCGGTGGAAGGACGTGGGCCGGGCCCGCGGCGCGGCGGCGAGCCGCGCCGCGGGCCCGGGGTTCGGCCCCTCCCGAACGGGGGAGGGGCCGGGGTGATGGGTCAGTCGTCGTCGGCGTCGCCCTGGTCGGCGCTGGGCTCGCCGTCCGGGTCGTCCTCCTGGTCCTGGTCGAGGGCCGTGGATTCCTGCGGGGCGTAGGGCTCGCCGCTGATGATCGCCTGCTCGATCGGCGCGAGGGGGTACCCCACCTCGCCCAGGAACTCCAGGTAGACACGGGCGTCCGCCCGGATCTCGTCGGTGTCCCACGAGGGCCGGTCATGCCGCCAGGTCTGCACCTGGTCCATCCGCTTCTCGTAGCAGGCGGCCAGAACGGCGAAGTTCATCAGCATCAGGCGTCCGGGCGTGGCGTTGGCCGGTGCCCACTCACAACGTCCCTCCGCGTCCCCGGTCTTCTCCTCGCCCAGCAGCTCAGCCAGCAGCGCCACGCGGGCGACATCGCCGGTCCAGGACGCGACGGGCTTGGGGCAGCTGAGCAGCTGGGAGGTGACGAAGCGGGCAAGAACCTTCGGGGCGGTCTTGCGGGAGAGGAACTCGGTGCGCAGCCACTCGCGCCGGGTCTTGAGCGCGGCCCGGTACGCCGCGTTGCCCTCGACCTTGAGCTTGTGCGGCATCTCGTCCTTCGCGGGCCCGGCGGGCCCGGTCGGCGGGGCCGGACGGTCGCCGTCGGTGGCTCCGTCCTCGCTCTGTGCCGTCTCCTCTGCATCGGTGTCCACCGCCCAGCGGGGGGTGTGCCCGTGGGCGGCGGGGTCGGCGCACAGGTAGGCGACCGCTGCCGGATCGTCCAGGTCCTCATCCCAGATGGCGGCGTGCCCAGGGCACTCGGCGTGCGCCTGCGGGTCGAGGTCGTTGCCGTCAGCGTCGCGGAGGTCGGCCAGGTACTCGGCGCCGGTCGGCCACTCGCCGTCTTCCTCGATCAGCGTCACTCCTGTGGCGGCGAGTTCGCCTCGCTTGGCCTCGCGTGCGCGGGCCGTCTCGCGGTCGGCGCGCTCCCGGGTGACCTGGTGGGCGAAATAGCCGATGGTGTGGGCGGTGATCAGCCGGTCGACGGCTTCCGGGTCATCGTCGAACTCGGCGAGGGCGGCCAGCACGTCCATGGTGAACTCGTAGTCGTCGGCCTGGACCAGGGCCGATCGTGTCCGCTTGCCGATCTTCCCCGCTGCCGTGACGGCATGGCCAACTTCCTGCTCGGAGCGGTTGGTGCGCTTGGCGAGGACGGCGCGCGGCATGCCTGCCTCTTCCGCGTTGAACAGCGCGGTGGCCTGCTCCAGCGGTGTGAGTGCGAGACGGCCCTCGTCGGCGTTCTCGATGAGCGCGTCGATGTAGTCCTCGCCCGCCTCGCGCAGGGCGGGGTCCACGATGTAGACGGGGACTTCGGTGTGATTGAGCTGCTTGGCCGTGCCGAGCCGACGGTCTCCCTGGAGGACCTTGTACAGGTCGTCCTTGCCGCCCAGGGGCACGACGGTGAGCGGAACCCTGATGCCGTTGGCCTGGATGGAGTCGATCAGCCAGTCATCGAGCCGGATGTCTTCCCGGGCGCCGTTGGGCACCAGCTGGTCGATGGGGAGGGTGGTCCTGGTGACTGTGGGGGCTGTCGTGGTGCTCACGATCGCTCCTTGCGATTGATGGGCTGGATGGGTCGGTCAGGGAAGGGTTGCCGCCCAAACCCCTTATCGACATAGATAACTATACGCTCTTGGGTGGGGTGTGGTCAAATCAGTCGCACAGCTCGTGAAGGAGAGAGCGGAACGCGGCCTCGCTCGCGCACCCCTCATACAAGTAGGCGAGTTGGGCCGACCGCCCTTCCATATTGATCTTGCTGGCGATGACGTCAGCGTCGGCGTGCACCGCCCGGTGGGCTCGATCGTCGCTCACCTCCGGGTACGCGCCGCTGTTGTAGGAGTCGGCGGCCACTTCGTGCGCGGCTGCGCAGACTGCCGCGTCCAAGGCGGCGTCCGTGATGCCGACTTCGGCCGCGATGGCCAGCAGCCGCACGGGGGCACCCGGCGGCGCGGTGGCCACATCTCCGGAGTAGGGCGTGTGGTCCAGGCCGGGACGGGCGGGGCGCTGGAAGTAGGTCCCCCGGTTGGTGGCTCCGTGGGAGGTCCACCCCTCTTTTGCCAGGTCCCGGGCCAGACGGCGGGCGGCGTTGAACCACTCCATGCCCTGCCCTTCCTGCCACTCGTACATGCCGCTCCCGGGCGCCATGTCGTTTCCGCCCACGATGGGCGCGATCAGCAGTTCATGGGGGCCGAGGGCCGACGGGCGCATGCGGAAGGTCTCACCATCGCGCCATCCTCGCTCGGCCAGGACCGCGGCGGCCGCCGCGAAGGTCTCCGGTGACGTCTTGGGGCTGAGGTCGTACTGGCATTGTCCGCGGGGGCGGGGCCGGCGGGATCGTGTCACGGGGGTGCCTCCATGGCTGGGCGGGTTGGGGGCCGGTCCGGGTTACCGCCCGGACCGGCCGAAGGAGAATGGGGGAGCGTTACGCGGTGTGCGGCGCGATGGCGGTGACTGCGATGTTGTCGGTGCTCCTCCGGGAGCGGGCGGCGTCGACCAGTGCACGGGTCATGTGGCGCGGCCGGACCGGGGCCGTGACGATCCGCTCGATGACTTCGTGCGGTACGACCTTGGAGATCCCGTCTGTGCACAGCAGGACGAGTTCAACCGGGCCGGGTACGCGCACGGAGGCGATCTCATCGTCGCGGAGCACCGTGCGCGTGACGACGTGGTCAAAGGTGGGGGCCAGCGTTGCCCAGTAGGGGTCTTGCCAGTTCCTCATCTTCTGGCCTTCGGTGTGGTCCTCGGTGACCTGGCGCAGCTGCCCGTGCTGGACGACGTAGGCGCGGCAGTCGCCGACCCAGGCGAAATCCCATCCGCCGCTGGTGGGCATGGGGACCGCGGTGACCATGACGCAATCGCCTTCCTGCCCGCTGGGACACCCCCGGTAGAAGTCCTGGAGTTCGCTGCGGGCGGCTGCCAAGCCGTAGGCGGCGCCGCCGGAAGCTGCCGCGAAGGGGGCGAGGTCGGCGGCCGTGGCGGCCGCGTCGGCGGGCTCGAAGTCGTCACCGATCCCGTCGGCGACAGCCCATGCCCGGTACTCAAAGTCGTGAGCGGCATCGGCCATGTACAACCGCGGGCCTTGGTCGGTGCGGGTGGAGGAGGTCCATAGGGGGGCGATCATCTCGGGCTCCTGCTGAGGTGGTGGGTCGGGTGTGGCTGGCCCGGGATTGCCGTCCCGGGCCAGCCGGTGAGCTGTGGTCAGCGCTTGATCGGCACGGGGACGAGCGGGATGTCGCGGCCGATCTGCTCGGCAAGGCCACGATCACGGGCGGCCTGGTCCAGGACGTCGCCGATCTCGTCCACCACAGCGGTGCACCGCAGGTAGCGAGCGCCGAAGCCGTGACAGAAGTGGGGAAAGCCGTTGGCGCCGAACTTCGCGTCAATGACCCACTGCTTCTCCCCCGCGAGCCGCGAGAGGAACAGCGTGGACGGCTTCTCACTGGCTGCTGAGGCGAGCTTGAGGTGCGCCTCGATGCCGTCCACGTCGCCGAGCACACCACGATCCAAGCGGCGTTCCATGCTGTGCAGGGTCAGGGTGAGGGTGAACGCCGTGCCCTCGTGCTGCACGGTGACGGTGATCGGTTCGGGAGTGGCGGGGGGCTCGGGGGAACTCACGTTGACTCCTTCGGTCGGGCCCAGTTGCCCGGTGCTGGAGGGTTGGATCGCCGGTACGGGTGGGTTGCCGCCCAACTCGTTCCGACATTGCTAATTCTACGCTCTTGGGGGGTGGTGTCAACCACCGCGCTTCGACCTGGGCGGGGACGGTCCGGTCACGGCGGGCCGTCCCCAGGTACATGCCCTCAGTGCCTGTGCCATATCCCATGATCTGTGACGCACCGTGAGGAGTGTGGAGGCGGCCCACCGCCGCGCCGCTGGGACTGGTTCGGTGAGGCTCCCTGACGCCACGCGCTGGCAGCCAGGGACCGGGTCTGGGCCATCGTGCTTGTCACCAGTGAGTAAGGTCCATCAGCGTCGCGCAGTATGGATCACCATGGTCCGTGGCGTGGGGTTCCTCGGTGATCAATGAGCCGAGGGCGGAGACCAGGGCGGTGACGGCGCCGGATGGTCGGACGTCGGCGGCCGTGACGGTGGTGTCGTCCTCCCTGTCGAGGTAGAGCCGCAGACGGTCGGGGGCGTGCAGGAGGAACCCCCGCAGCCGTGGTTCGGGCTGGTCCTCGGTCCACGGGCAGGTGAGGCTGCGCAGGATGGTGAAGGCGCCGTCGTGCGACGAGGCCGGGGCAGGCTTCAGAGACGCTACGTCCACGCGGACCAGGGGCATGCCCATCACCGTGTCGACACGGTTGCTTGAGTAGATATGGGTTCCGCTGAGCAGGGCTCTCACGATGGCGAGGACATCCTCTCCGCTGAGCAAGGACTCCGGGTCCTGCACGGAGGCCAGCGGGATCTGCCAGGCAGTCAACTCATCCGCTGCATCCCGCGGCAAAGGGCCTGTCACGACCTGGATGGCCTCGCTCCGAAGAGGCGCAGGAAGGATGCCCCGGATGAACTGGCCACCGGGCAGGGGCATGTGGAAATGGTGGAGCAGCAGGCGGGTGATGTCCGCCTGCTGCTCCGCGATGTCATCGGGTTCGAAGGTCACTTGCTGATGCTGTCATTGGTTGAGCCAGTTCGGGCACTTGGTCATGCCCTTGCAGTAGGCGGTGATGACGCCGATCTTCTTGCCGCGGCCGGCGTCGTAACGTCCGTCGCTGGTCTTGCGGGCGTACTGGGCGATGACGATGACCTTCACCCGGCGGCTGCCGTTCCACGCGTATGCCCAGTACTCGAGGCGAGCGCCGCTGACCTTGTCGGGCTTGCCGTCGATGGCCGCATTCACGATCTTGCACTTCTTGATGTTGTGTCGGCCGGAAAAGTGCTTCCATCCCAGCTCGCTGTTGCCGACCCGAGTGGGAACCACTCGGCCGTCCCAGTCTTTCTGTTGGCACTTGACGGTCTTGTCCCAGGCCGGGCCGGCCTGAGCGGGTGTAGTGATGATTCCGGTGAGAAGGGCCGTTGCGGCAATGGTCGCCGCCCCCGTTGCGATCCTCTTCATGACCCGACCATGTCATAGCCGGTGGCTGCGCGTCACCCACTTTCACATCAAGTAACAATTTTAAGACAACAGTTCGATGGCCACATTCACCAACTCTGCTCAGAGTTTCAGCGCAGGACTGCGGGGGCGAGGCGGATCGGCCGGGGCAGCTCTGTCCGCAGGCGTATGGGCATGGGCTTGCAGGCTTCCTTCTCCGGCTCGACGGGGTGGGAGTTGGTGCGGGGCCGTCTTGGTGGCTGGGTGAGCCGGCGGGTCATGAGGGTGATGGTGGTCCAGGTGATGTGGGCTTCGCTGTGTGAGATGAGTCTTTCGTAGTCCCGTACGTTTCTGCGGGCTCGCATGACCCAGGAGATGGCGCGTTCCACTCGCCATCGCTTGGCGAGGACGGCGAAGCCGTCCTGGTCTTTTCGGCGGGGCACCGCCTTGAGGGTGAGGCCGAGGCGGGTGCGAGCCCAGTCGGCGAGAGGTCCGCCGTAGGCGGAGTCAGCCCAGACGACCGTGACTTCAGGGTGGGTGAGGCTGAGCCGGAAGAGCAGGTCACGGGCAGGAACGCTGTCGTGCGGGGAGGCCTCGGTGACCATCACGGTCAGCGGCATGCCGCGCATGTCCACCGTGAGGTGGCGCTTCCTCCCATTGATCATCTTGTGCCCGTCGAAGCCTCGCGTATCCGCTCCCACCGTCTCGGCGCCCTTGACCGACTGCGAGTCCAGGATCACCGCGACGGTGCGGGGATTGAGTCCGTCATGGATACGGACCTGTTCGTGCAGCTCGGCGTGGATGCGGGCCAGGTCCCCGCTGGCTCTCCACCGCTGGAAGAACCCGAACAGGGTGCGCCAGGGGATGCCGAAGTCGACCGGCACGGATCTCCATTTCACGCCGTTGTCGTTGACGTAGCGAATCGCGTCGACGACATTGCGGCGCGGGTGCACCTCGGGGCGCCCGCCCGTCGGTCGGCAGCACGCCGGCCGGGGCAGTAAAGGTTCCAGGACGGCCCATTCGGCGTCCGGGGTGTCGCTGGGGTAGTGCCGCTCGCGCACGGCGCTCTGCTGGGTATGAGGGCAGGTCATGGCCGTTCCATGCGCCAGAGGACTTCCAGGGTCGCTCTGACGCCGCCGAGCTGGTCGAGGACCAGGCGGGCCCACTCGTCCTTCGGCTTGCGTTTGGTGTGCGGAGCGACGATCCCCTCGATGACATTCGTCATCCGGTTCAACTCCGCCTTGAAGACCGCCTTCTCGTAAGCGATCCACACCTCGGGATCCTCGGACAGCTGGAACCCGTCCCGGCGGTTGTGCGTCACCGGCGGAAGTCCGTCCTTGACCGCGTTCTTGCGCAGAAACCGGATGGCCGTCCAGACCTGTGCTGGACTCCGTTTGGTGGCCTTGGCCAGCTGCTTTCCGTGCAGTCCGGCAGGCTTCGCCTCTTCCAGGGCTTTGCGTATCGCTTCGGCATGAACATGAGCGGGATGCCCCGCCCGCCGTTTCATGGCTACTGGTCCCGCAGCAGTTCAGCCAAGGCCTCGTCCAGGTCCACCTTGCCGGTGGAGACCGCGGTCTCGATCCAATCCGCGGTCGCCCGGATCTTCTCCAAGTTCCGTGCCACCAGATCGAGTTGTGACTCGGAGAACTCGCGTCCGCGTAGTTTCGGAACCAGCCGGCTCGCCCCGGCCACGAAGCCCTGGCACACCCCGATCAGGTCGGTGAACTCCATGGCGCGGTGGAAGCCCCGCACGATCGCGACGGGATCGAGGACACCGTCGTCCTGGTCCGCCTCCGGCTGGTCCCACCAGTCCTCTTCATCATCGTCCTCGTCGTGCTCAGCCTGGTCGAACTGGGCTTCATTGACGAGCTCACGGGCTTGCCGGTCCCGCATTGCGCGGAAAGCGACCTCCGGCCGGTGCAGCAGTTCACACGCAGCCAGCGCCGCGACCTGCTCGTCTTGCGCGAGGTCCCGGATGGCCTCGACCTTTTCCGCGACCGTGACCGGCGTCGCGGTGGGCCAGCCCGCCGCCCGCTTCGCCGCGTCTCCGCTCCACCGGGACTCGCCCGTGCGCTCGTCGGCCGGCGGATGCTGGATCAGCTCGTACGCGTCCGGCGTCGACGCCAAGATCCGGTGGACCTCGAACGAGACGCCCTTCTGGCGCTGGTCCTTCGGCCATCGCGCGGCCACCCAGATACGTCCGCACCGTATGGAAGGAGAGGCCTATCGCCTCGGCGAACAGCCGCAGACAGCCTTCCACCCCCAGCTCGTCGTCCTCGAGCGACATGTTCCCGCCGTGCGTACGCAGCGGTGCGATCTCCAACGCAATGTCACCCAGCGTGAACTGGCATCCCGTCATCACATGGACCAGCTGAACCGACTGGTCCACCAGATCCTCGAAACGCTCACCCGGCACGCTGCCGATCGTCTGGGGCACGACAACCCACTCCCTGGACGGGGCGGAAGGGCTGGCCCCTCACCAGCCGCAGCAACTCCGGCCCGCATATGCCCGCCAGGCTCCGCCGCCCACCCCAAGGTCACCACAAACGACCGTAAAAACCCCACATCACGTGCGAACCGTCCCGCTCCTGCCCGAGCGCAGCACCGATCCCGGCACACAACTGAACGACTCTGCCATCCGTCACAGAAGGTGACAGATCATGGGATATGGCACAGGCACTCAGTGCAACTCGACAGGGACCAACAGGTGCCGGTATCCCTCGCCGGAGATGGCGTCACATTCGGTGAACAGTACGGGCCGGCGGAACTGGCCGTTCTCGGACTCGCCAAGGTGCAGGGTGACGGTGTCGCTGCTGAACGCGCTCAGGGCGTCCAGCAAGTAGCCGGTGCCCAGGGTCAGGGTGGCTCCGGGAACGTGAGCGCCGCGGCCGTGGGTGATGTCGGCGGGTACCTTCACGCCGCGTACCCTGGCCTGCTCCTCGTCGTCGCCGACGTACGGGGCGAGGGTCAGTTCGCCGTCAGCGTTCCACTGTGCCGTGACCGTGACGTACTCGGCGGCCACGCCTTTCGCTGTGGCCAGGGCGTGACCCTTCTTGGTGGCGTTGACCATGGCGGTGCGGTTGACCGTTAGGGCGGTGTGGCTCTCACGGGGGAAGTAGGGATTGAGGAAGAGGAAGTCACGCATTTCGCAGTGGATGGTGACTTCTGTTGTCCCCATGGTCAGGGAGATGAACGCGTTCGAGTCGTCCGCACGGATGCCGATTCCGATGGGGCCGGTGTGCTTGCCCATGTGCTTGACGATTGCGGTCAGCACGCGAGCGGGGATGAGGGCGCTGCGGGGCGGCTCGGTGGCCATGGTCTGTCGTGGCTGCGCTGCCACTTCGGCTCGTGCGACACGGCGCCGGTCGGTGGCCTCTACTTCGAGCACTCCGCCGGACAAGGTGAAGTGCGTCATGGTCAGCGTGGTCTGGGTCGGGTCAGTGCTCGCGGCGGGGAGCACACGGGCCAGCTGGCCGAAGAACTCCGGCCCGGCGACGGTGACGGTCGGCGGCACGGTGGGCGGCAGGCTGGCGTACTCCTCCAGCGGGTACGTGGTGAGCGGTACTGACACGTGCGGCGTTGACAGTTGACCATCTTCGACGGTGACGACGGTCTCGGCGGCGGCGGCCTTGGGCTCACCCTTCACGACGGCGGCTACGACCTTCTTCAACTCGTCGTAGTCCAGCACACTGCACCCGGAGGGGCCGGGCTCCGCGGGGACGCTCACCGTGACCGCGACTTCCTGATCGGATGCGCGCAGCTTCACGACGCGACCCTGCGCCTGGGCAACGATGCCCCCGGCGATCGGTACGGCGGGACGGGCAGGGACGGCGAGAGCGGTGAGTTTCAGCGCGGTGGTGAGGTCCTGATGACGGGCTCTGAAACGAACCGGGCGCTCGGCGGTGGACGGGGACGGTGTGCGGACCGGATTGACCATGTGGTGCCTCCTGGTGGGTTGGGTGCCGCCGCACCGGGGATGCGCGCCAGTGCGCAGCCGGGCGGTGGGGTCCGCCGGGCCTTGCCGGGCCCGGCGGAACCCGTGGTGAGCAGGGGTTCAGCGGATGACGCGCAGACAGATCAGGGGGAAGAGGGTCTCAGGCGTCCACTGCTCCACGTTGTCCGGAACATTGATCTTCCGGCTGCGGGCACTCCAGCGCAGCTCTTTGGTGGACTCCTCGTCGAAGGTGATGCTTGCGGACCGGCCGATGATCGCCTGGACGGTGCCGCGCTTGCCCTTGAAGTCAGCGGGGCGGATGTTGACCACCTCCACCAGTGCACCGGTGGTCACGGCGGCGGCAGCAGCATTCGCCAGTGCCTTCCGGCGCTCCTTAACGACCTCCTGGATACGAGCGAGGTCGTCCTCGCTCGTGTGCGTCGCGATGAACGAGGTGACCTGGGACATGGTGAGCGTGTCGCTCATGGGACTTCCCTTCCTTGGTGGGTGGATGACGGTGGCCGACCGTGCCTTGCCGGGCGCAGCGGCCACCCGGTGGCCGGGCCCCGTTTCGGGGCCCGGCGCTGGGGGCTAGCTCGCGCGGTTCGCGACGTTGATCAGGGGGATGTCACCAACGCGCGTGGGGGTGAAGTACAGGTCCCGCTGGATGAGGAACGGGCTGGAGACGTTCGCCAGATCCGGGAGACGGAAGAGGCCCCATTCCCCGTAGGGCACGTTGATCCGCGCCCATCCGAACGCCATTCCGTCCCTCGGGTTCAGCTCGGTGACGAACCAGTCCGAACCGGCGACGGTGAAGTAATGCAGGTGCACCACCAGCTCATGCGTGGGCGTGCCTTCCGTCTCGGTCAGCGGCGGAATCTGCGCGATGGCTTCCGGCTCGGGGTAGAAGTCGTGGCCGCGACGCTGGCGGTAGTTGTCGGGGAGCGCGTTGTGCTGCGGGGGGTCCGCGTCGTGGAACATGTGGCTCCTTCGGTTTCGGCGGGGCGGCTGGCGTGCAACCGCTGCCGTGCGGAGGTGGGTTGGATGAGCTGTGCCGGGCCGGTGGGTTGCCGCCCAATCGGTCCAACAGTGATAATTCTACGCCTCAGAGAGTGGTGTGCAACACCGCTGCGCCGCACTCGTGTGCTTCGATCCACTGCCAAGCGATGCCCTGTGAAACTGCTGCGTAGACCGTGCGTTGGGAGTCCCGGTCTATCACCGCGTGGCTACGCGGACCGGGGTCCATCCCGGCCCCCCGCGGCCCGAGGCGCACCGTGTAGTAACGGCCACGATCCCCCTCCAGATGGGTCCGGATCCGGTTGCACTGAACCATGTGCTTTCCCGCGCGGTCGGCGTACCGGTGCCAGCCGCGCAGTCCGTAGGCGGCCGCGTAGGCGTCCAGGCGCGCCGCGTGCCACGCCCGGTCTTCTGCCGGGGCAAGTGTCTCGGCGGCTGCGAGGTTGGACATCACTGCATCGTGGACGCTGGCATGCCATCGACGCATCCCCTCCCCGGTGGCTTGAGTCCGCCCGGCTCGGCGAGCTGCCGCGTTGGCCTCCTCCCGCCGGTAGCCTCCCCCGTCGGGCATACCCGTCAGATCGGCCAGATCGGGAACGGGGGCGATCGGCGGCACATCGGTGCCGGGCCGCGGCACCGCGCGGGCCGGGGTGGGCAACTGCAACCGTGTGCGTAGGGCATTGCGGGCGGCCTTGGCAGAGGCGGGCCACTCCTCGTAGGGCGTGCACTGCGGCGAGTCCCCCGACCGGCAGGCGGCTATGGACCGCTCCACCTCTGCCCAGTTCTTCCGGTCGAACTCGGCGTCACGCTCGGAGTGTGTGGTGCGGCTGTCCATGATCCCGTGACCCCGGCCCCAGTCGTCGGACTCGGTTCTGCCCCTAGCCGGAATCGACATTCCGGCTGGCCACTCACCCGGATGGCGCCGGTCGTAGTGGTTGTCCCTCCACCTGAGAGCCATATCGCGGTGGGATGGGCACAGGTCGGGAGGAATGGGCTCGTTGAGCATCTGTCTCGTCCAAGGGGATGGGTTGGCTGGTAGATAGGGCAGATTGCAGCCAGCACTCCGAGAGAGGGGGGCTGAGTTGGTCAGGGGTGGGCGGCGGACGTTGCCGCTCGACGGTCATCGGATTCCGGGTCACCGGGTTCCGGCTCTGCCAGCGATGCGCCTTTGAAGCGCTTCGCGATGTCGGTCCGAATCTCGCGCAGCACATCCGGGCGGTAGATCGTGAACCGGGTACCGAACGGCCCCAGATAGCCTTTCCCGCTGGTCTCCAATACGCCCCGTGCGGGGTCAGCTTCGTACTCCCGCTTGAATCGGACGGTCACCCATCCTCTGCGGTTGCCTGATGTCAGGTGCCAGATGACGTCGCCCGGCTCCAACTCCCTCATCGTTACGGTGCAGCGCTTCGCCACCGCAGCCTGATACGCCGTGCACGCTCGCTGTCCCCGGCGAGTAAGCGACCGCTTCGTGCCGTTGCACTTGAAGCACACCCGCCCGAACGAGCGGCGCCCGGTCCCGCTACAGCGCGTACAGACCTCCGACTCGAAGGCAATCCGAGGAAGCGGCCTCCTCGCCCCGTCCTCAGATGACGGAGCGGACTGGTCGGCAAAAGACCGTGAAGCTCGGCTGAGACGACCGGAACGCACATGGAGGGCGGCGGTCCGGCCCCGAGTCTCGGGGGAGTCCTCGCGGTCCTCCTGGGCCGCGCAGAATCCACACAGCATGCCACGGGCAGGCATGGAGTTGTCGCCGATGGCGTCGCACCGCGCGCACAGCAGGTGAAGGTACACAGACATCGCAGGAATAGCGTGGATGTTCGTCTCGGCCTGTCCGTCCGGCCGGAACAGAACGACCCACGACCCACCCTCTCTCCCTTCCTTCCCCGTGACTGTGCCTTTCCCCATCGGGGTGCTGATCCGCGTTCCGGGCGTGGCCCGGGCAGCGATGATCTCACCACGCGCGACACGACCGGTGTCGGTGACGTAGTGGTGCACCACGGTGCGCCGCGTGGTGCCGCACTGCTCGGTACGGCACTCGGCCAGGTCGTGACGGACCAGGAACTCGAGGGTGTTGGGCCGGGCCTGAATCCGGCCGTTGACGGCAGTCATGAGGGCCCGCTGCTGAGGGGGGCTGAGCTTCACGGAGATCTCCTGGAGACAAGTCCTGGGGAAGGGAAGGCGGGCCCGGGGGCGGGGGTGCCCCCCGGGCCGAACGTGGCGCGTGGTATGCGGTGCGCGGCCGGTGAGCTCGGCTGGGCCTCAGTGCGTGTTGGAGCGGCGCTAGGCAGTGCGCACGGACTGGCCAAGCCAGGTGGCCAGGTGCTCCCACTGGGCTGCCTCCTGGCGCACGGCGCTGATTTCCTGGGGGCCGAACATCGCCGGTACCCCCGCCATGTGGTCCGCGTCGCCACGGAGGTTGTACGCCTTGCGCTGGGCCGCGCGCATGGTGGCGAATCGTTCGGAACGCTGCCACACAGAGAGCGACGCGTCAGTGCGGGTGAGTCCAAGAGTGATCACGATCTTTGCTCCCTGACATGGGGCGATGGGCCGTAGCGGTTGATGCGGTGTTGGAGAACCGTTGGGCCGGGGGTGTGGTGCGGGTTGCGCCCGCACCACACCCGTTGAACTCAGCCGTTCAGGCGCTTCTCACGGTCCCGCGCCGCGCGTTCGAACCGCTCGGCCTCAACGGTCTCTTCGAAGGAAGACATGGAATCGAACAGCACCTGCACCGGATCGCATCCGAACGAGACGGCGACATGGCACAGAGCTACGAGGAATTCGACGGTGTCGTTGGTCTCCCGGTGCTCGACTTCCGACATGGGCCCGGCCACCAGCGCAACACCCCCGTACTCCTTGTCCTCTCCCGTCCTCACCTTGAACACGCGATGCGCGACGGATACGAGCGCGTCAGCGTGCACAACTCCATCCATGTGGTGCAGAACGTCGGTGGCAACGTCGATGAGGGTTGCCATTGTCGCGTCGGGGTTGATCTCTTCCTCCTCGGGCAACTTCCTTTCCTTGTTGCCCTTCTGCACCGCGTGTTCGTTGGCCACCCTCTCCGCGATGGCTTCCAGCACCTCATTGGTGGGCGGGTGCTCGCTTGCCAGGAAACCGAAGGCAGTCAGGGCCTTTTCGCCCATGCGGGCCCGGTAAAAGGTGTTCGCGTAGTCCACGACACTCCTTGGTTGGTGGGTTGGAGCCGGCTCGGGGTGGTTGCCGCCCTCCCCGTTCCGACAGTGATAAATCTACGCTCTTTCAGCTAGGTTGGCAACCCCACGCGTGGGAGAGATCTACACCCGGGGGTCGTTGCAGAACTCGACGTCAACGTCAGTGACGGCGAGGTATCGCCGCGCAGGGTTCCTGCGCCATAGCCGCTGGCGTGCGTTCGCTGCGGCGTCCCTCCGGCCGTCGACTCGCCAGAAGTGATACAGGATGGGGGGATGGGCGTCCTGCCATCCGCTGTCGGTGTGCACTCCAGCGGAGATACGGGCCGTGATCCGCTTGCCCTGCTGCTTGTCGGAACTGCACCATACCCGCACCACCGGTGTCCCCCGGCGGATGGCCTCTACCTCTTCAGTGCTGGCAGTGACCTTGGCATAGGCCAACGTGGCAGCGGTGATCGTCTCCGGTGTCACGGGCATGTCGATACCTCGGAAGCGTGCGGCGGTCGGCTCGATCGCCAAGATGAGTTCTTCGGCGTCCCGTAGAGCAAGCTCCGTGAGCTCTCGGGCCTCGGCGTAGGCCCGGGTGCGGTCCCTTCCTGACAGGCTCCCGGCCTTGGCCGTGGCCTCACTTGCGGCCGCCAGGGCGGAGGCAACGGTGAGCATCAACAGGCGCATGTTGGGGGGCACATCAGGTTCCAGGGCCGTCATGTGGCGGTGGAGATTGTCCAGGCGGTCTGTGCTGGGGGTGAGCTGGGCGAACGCGAGCGCTTCGTGAGCGGCGTACGCGGTGAAGTTGGGCATGGCGGTCTCTCCTGGAAGTGGGCTGAGGCGGGGG